>NZ_JBARXZ010000024.1:0-65762 GCF_049647605.1 Mycobacterium sp.
CCCCGAACATCTCACCCGAGGCCGTGCGCCGCGACGCCCGTCCGGAAACAGTGCGTCGCACGGCACCCCGCACCGGGCACCAGGCTCCGCACTATCAACGCTAACTAGGCTTGCTGGAGTGGCCCCCGAAACTCCACACCGTCCACCCACCGCAGTCATCACCGGCCCCACGTCGGGACTCGGAGAGGGTTACGCACGCCGCTTTGCGGCCGACGGCTACGACCTCGTCCTGGTGGCGCGCGATGTCGATCGACTGACGGCGCTGGCCACCGAGCTGACTGATCGATTCGGTCGCGATGTCGAGATACTGCCGGCCGACCTGGCCGTCGCCGCGGACCGGGCCGCTGTCGCACAACGGGTGTCCGCCGGCGTCCGGGTGCTGGTCAACAACGCCGGTTTCGGCACGTCGGGGGAGTTCTGGTCTGCCGACCCCGCGGTGCTCCGATCACAGCTGGACGTCAACGTCACCGCCGTGATGGAACTGACCCGGGCCGCACTGCCGGCAATGCTGGACAACGGCGCCGGCACCGTCATCAACATCGCCAGCGTCGCGGGCCTGGTACCCGGCCGGGGGTCGACCTACTCGGCATCGAAGGCCTGGGTGGTGTCGTTCACGGAGGGCCTCGCCGGTGCTCTGACGGGCACCGGCGTCAGTGTGCACGCCGTCTGTCCCGGCTTCGTCCGGACCGAGTTCCATCAACGCGCCGGGATCGACATGTCCGGCACCTCGTCACTGTGGTGGCTCGAGGTAGACGATGTGGTGCACAACAGCCTCGCCGCCGTCGCCAAGGGGGCGGTGGTGATCGTGCCGGGCTGGCAGTACAAGCTACTGACCGGCGGCGGCCGGCTGATACCCCGGAACCTGGTCCGGGCGCTCGCCAACCGAGTGGGAAACGGCCGTGGGCGAACCTGAGACACCAACGAACCAAGACACCGACAAACGTGAAGCACCGACCAACGTGAAGCACCGACCAACGTGAGGCACAGGTAATGGCAGCACCCGAAATGACCGAAACCGACCGCGCGGAACTCGCCGCCCTGGTGCGCGAGCTGGCCGTGGTGCGAGGCCACGTCGTGCTGTCCTCCGGCAAGGAATCCGACTACTACGTCGACCTGCGCCGGGCCACCTTGCAACATCGGGCATCGCGCCTGATCGGATCGCTGCTGCGTGAGCTCACCAGCGACTGGGACTACGCGGGCGTGGGCGGGTTGACGCTCGGCGCCGACCCGGTGGCCACGTCGATCATGCATGCGCCAGGCCGGCCGATCGACGCGTTTGTGGTGCGTAAGGCTGCGAAGACCCACGGCATGCAGAAGCTCATCGAAGGGTTCGACGTCGCCGGTCAGCGGGTGCTGGTCGTCGAGGACACCAGCACCACCGGCGCGTCTCCACTGACAGCGGTCCGCGCCGTGCGCGACGCCGGGGGCGTGGTGGTCGGAGTGGCCACCGTCGTGGACCGGGCCACCGGCGCCGCCGAGATCATCGAAGCCGAAGGGGTTCCGTACCGCAGTGCACTGGGGCTCGGGGACCTGGGGCTGGAATGAGTGCAGGCAGGGCCGCGCGTAGCCGGACACACCGCAAACACGACGCGCGCACCTCCTCGACCGGGGACCGGCATACCGCGTCCGCTCCCGAGGATGCGGACGCCGACTGGGACGCAGCCGATGGCGTCGACAGCTGGGACTGGGACGACGATGTGGACATCGTCTGTGTGGGCCACGGCAGGCTCCGCACCGCGGTTGCCCTGGCAGCGACGCGGGCCGGTCTCGACGTCCTGCTGGCCGAACCCGCCGCACCCGCCGCACCCGCCGAATCGGCGGAAGCGGCCGTACCCGCCGAACCCGCGGAACCGGACAATCCGTTGGTAGCTGCGCTCGGTAGCACCGATGAGGCCACCGCCACCTACCTGCGTGCACTGAGCGAGGACTTCGAGCCGCAGCCCGCCCCTGCCGTCGAGGTACGCCACGTCGAGGGGCCGTTGCGCCGGGAGTTGGCGAAGAGCCGGATCGCCACATTCCACGGTGTCGCCCTACGGGATTGGGGGAGGTCCTGCGTGTCGTCCCCGTACGGATCGCTCTATACCCGGGCCACCGATCACCAGCTGAAGGCGTCGTACACGTCGGCGGCGGGCCCGGTCGAGATCACCATCGTGGACACCGTTGACATCGATCCGCTACACCCCGCCGACAGCCTGGAACGCTGGCTGGCCACCCTGGAGCCGGACCAGGAGCCGGGTTCCTTCCAGCGGTTGGTCTTCGACAACGCCGGCGCGGTGGTCGGAGCGGTTGTGGAATGGGCCGACGGCCCCCGCACCGTTCGCGTGCGCCACGGGGTGATGTTTGCGCTCACCGATGACAGCAACCCCGGTGTCGCCGGAGCCGACCTCAACCTTTGCGAAACCGGTGAAGTGGCCCTGGTGTCGTGCCCGGCGAGCCGGTTCGGTCGGCTGGAGTTGCTGGTCCGCGAGTCGCGCTGATCAGTGCGACAGGATG
This sequence comes from Mycobacterium sp., assembly GCF_049647605.1. Taxonomy (GTDB): domain Bacteria; phylum Actinomycetota; class Actinomycetes; order Mycobacteriales; family Mycobacteriaceae; genus Mycobacterium. The sequence goes on from NZ_JBARXZ010000024.1 coordinate 2,494, forward strand.
GGGGCCACGATTCGCTTCTTGGCGAACATGGCCTCCATGGCCGAGCCCACCAACGGGCGGGACAACAGGTAGCCCTGGGCCCGATTGCAACCGTGCTGTACCAGCGTCCGGGCGGCCATTTCCGTTTCCACACCTTCGGCCACCAACTCCAGGTCGAAGGCCTCCGCCAGGGCGATGACGGCACGTACGATCGCCAGATCGCCTGCGCTGCTTCCTAAATCGCGGACAAAGCTCTTGTCGATCTTGAGGGTGTCGACCGGCAGGGACTTCAGGTGCGACAGCACGCTGTAACCGGTGCCGAAGTCGTCTATCGCGATCTGCACTCCGACCGCCTTCAATGCCGCCAGCGTGATACGGGTGGTCTCGATGTCCTGCACGACAACGCTTTCGGTGATCTCCAGGCACACCGATTCGCCGGCCAAGTCGAACTCGGTGAGGATGCCGGCGACCGTTTCGGCGAAGCCGTCGGCGACCAGCTGCACCGGTGAGACATTGAGGCGCAGTACCGCATCCAGCGCCACGCCGCGCGAGTGCCACTGGCTGAACTCGGCGCAGGCGGTCCGCATCACCCAGCGGCCGAGCTCGCCGGCCAGGTTGATGGACTCCGCGACGCCGATGAACGAATCGGGGTACAGCAGGCCGCGGGTGGGATGTTGCCAGCGCACCAGCGCCTCGGCGGCCAGCACTTCGCCGGTCCGCATGTCGATCTCCGGAAGATAATGCAGTACCAGTGAATCGTTGTCGATGACGCCCTGCAGATGGAGTTCGATATCGTTTCGGAACGCCGTCTTGAGCGACATGTCCTCCGAGAAGACGCTGATCCTGTTGCCGCCGGCACTCTTGGCGTTGAGCACGGACTGGTCGGCTTTGCGTAGCAGATCGGATGCAGAGTCGTGACCCGGTTCGCCCAGCGCCACACCGACACTGACGGTGCGGGTCAGCATCTCACCGTCGATCGCGACACGCTCGCGCAGCGCGGACTGCAGCTGGTGAGCGAGTTCCTCAGCGGCACACACCCCCATCGGTTCGTGGGGAACGACCACGAATTCGTCGCCGCCCAGCCGGGCGATGAGGCTGTCGCCACCGGCTTTGGCGCGCAGCCGCTCGGCGAAGATCCGAATGAACCAGTCGCCGGCGCTGTGACCGAGATAGTCGTTGACGGCCTTGAGCCGGTCCAGGTCCAGGAACAACACTGCCACCGGCCCCGGTCGGCCCGCCTCCAGCCGCCGCTCCAGATGTGCGATCAGCGCACGGCGGTTGAAAGCGCCGGTCAGATCGTCATGATCGGCCAGGTAACGCAATTGGTCCTCGGCCAGGATGCGCGCCTGCACCTGAGCGAACAGCGACGCGATGGCCTTGACGGCGTTGAGTTCCTCGGTGCTCCATTCGCGATCGCCGATTTTGATGAAACCCATTGTGCCGGTGGTTATATCGCCAGAAAGTAGCGGAACGAATGCCCCCGAGGTGGCGACGATGCCGCTGCCCTCTTCGATGGTCTTCTGATAATCCGGCGTCGAGGGTGGCCGGATCACCAACGGTTCCTTGGCGGTCTCGGCGAGCGCAAACACCGGGTCCGCATCGGCGAAATACACCAGGCCGATGGGGTCCGGATCGGGAATCGAGGGCCGGGGTGGCCACTCGGCGATCAACTTGGTGGCGCGGATCTCGTGATCGTTGTAGCGCAGGAAACTGATGTCGACACCGAGGTACTCGACCAAGTGAGCCAGGACCTGGGTGCTGATCTCCGCGGAGGTTTCAGCGTTGGCCCCCATCAGTCGCGTCGCGACGGAAGTCACCAAGAGGTCTAAGCGTCTGGACATATTCGTTACGCCTCGACCATTTTCCTAGTGTAGGCCTCCCGGCGACTGCGGAATGGCGCACGTGGGGTGTCGGAGAGCCGCAACACCAGCGCGCTACGGCTACCGGTGGTGCCGGCGACGGTCTGAAACGCCGTTTGGAGGTGACCCAGTTGCTCGGCGAATTGTGGTGACAGCGTGGTCAGATCGCTGTTGTCGTGGGCATACAGGAACACCGGGGACACCGGCTGCACGCCGAAGCCGAGTTGTTGCGCGGCGATCCAGACTGCTTCGACGGCCGCGCCGCCACGGGCGTAGTCGGTGAGACTGTCCCCGTCGATGGTGACCACGGCCAGTGCTGAACTCGACGTCACCCGGTCGAAGGTGTCGTCGCCCAACGACGAACCACCCTCCCAGGCGGCCAGCCAGTCCATCACATCGTGGCGGCGCAGGATATCCAGCATCACCAGGTCATTGCGGTCCAGGCCGAGGCTGATCACCTCGATACCCCGGTTCGGATCCGGATCGTCGGGCCAGCGCAGTTCGGAGATCATGTCGCGGTGCAGATTACCGGTCAGATAGCGAATCCGGTCGGCTGCGGCCAGGATTCTGGCGGCATCGGTGATGGTGTCGCGGTCGGTGAGCAACCGTAACGCGGCTCCTTCGCCGGTGGCCGCTGCCGCCAGCAACTCGGCGGTGCCGGCGGACGGTTTGCGGGGCGTGCCGAGATGCCGGTTGGTGCTCCGCGCCAGCATCGGTTCGTACAGCGCTGCCAGCCCGGTGTCGGCACTGGTGGACAACCGGACGGTGGCCGACAGCGGCCACCTGTCGTCGTCCTGTGAGGGTTCTGTGAATTCGACTGTCGCAGTGCGCTGCAGAGCTGCGGCAGCGACGCGCGCATTGAACACCGATGCACCCAGTGCCACCGCGCTGGCGCGGTATTCGACGTCCATCAGCGACGTGCGCTCGGGTGCGATTGCCACGGTGAGCGTGCCCGGGGAGGCCGTGATGCGCCAGGGCTGGGTATTGCCGCCCGAGGGGGCCCGGACCGCGGCGTCTGCCAGGACCCCTACAACGTCGTTGCTGTCGGGGTCGCCTGCCTCGTTGCCACCGGCGCCGCCGGGTTCCGAGACCGGCTCGGCAGCGGGGAAATCGACCGGCATCTCGGGTTGCTCGAGGTTATCGAGTGCCGCCCCGATATCGATGCGAATCCGGCCGGATCGCAGGTCTTCGCCGAGCCCGATCCGCCGGACACCCTCGACAACCGAGGTGGCGCCGAGAATCACTTCGCCCGCCAGCTGAGGCCATGTGGTCAAGGTCGAGTTCACCTCGAGCATGGATGCCGCCCCGCGTGCCGATGAGCGCGATACCTCGAGGAAGCGGAGCAAGTGTGGGATTTTGTCACGGGTGGACAGCCCGGCCAGGTGGGCCGACTCGAGTCCCCGCAACAGATCGTGCAGGATCGGGCGTTCTGGCTCGAGGTCGAACCGTTCCACGTCGAGGAGTCCACGGTCGCCGGTGGACATCAACACCGGAATACGACGGGCCCGGGCGGCTTCGCGGACGACAAGCTTCATGTCCAGTGAGTCGCACTCTTCGATCACCACGTCGAGACCGTCGAGAAAGTCGTCCACGGTGTCCGCTGACAGTCCGCCGGTGGAAGCTTCCACCGGTAGATACGGGTTCAGCTCGGCGATCCGCCGAGCCGCGATGATCGCCTTGTTGACGCCCAGGTCGAAGACCGTAGCCGGAACCCGATTCAGATTCGACAGCTCCAACTCATCGAAGTCGGCCAGACGCAGCCGGCCGGCCACTCCCTGTAGGGCGATGGTGTGCGCGATGGCATGGCCGACGCTGAGTCCGACGACTCCAACTCGCAGCTGCCCGAGACGGTCCTGTTCGGCGGCCGTGATCAGATTGCGGTTTCGGTCGAGCCGTAACAGGGCGAACGAGGCCGGCCCCAGGATGCTCACGACGGTGCGCCGCCACGGATAGTAGGCCCATCGGTGTGGTTCGTCTCGGAGCTGCTCGGACACCGCGGGGCGTAACCGGGCCAGGGATTCCCGTTGCTGTTCCAGGGTGTCGATGAATTCGATTCCGGCGTCGGCGCGCAGCTTCTCGAGCAGCTGCCGGTCCTCTTGATCGCGCTCGTCGAGAAGTGTTGCCGTATGCGGCTGTTCGTGGATGTCGATGGTGCCTGGGCTTCGGCTCACTGGCGAGATCCGGCGGAGGTTGTTGGGACCGAGTGCAGTCGATGGCTCACGGGAGCAAGGTACGCGGCCTCGGTGAGCACCTTGGCCACCTGGTGCGGTTCGGCGTGGTTGGCATACGTGCGGCGATCCCAGAACATGATCTTGGTGCGGTACCGCGCATCGGGATAAGGGGTCGCCGGGATGCGGGACACCACAACGCCTCCAGAGGACTGCCAACGCTCGAGGACATGGGCCGCTGCTGTCGCCATGATGAACTGGATGTCGAGAATGGACATGGTGTGCATAGCCGTGCGGGCCAGCGTGGTGGTCAGTGCGCGACTGCGGCCCGGGTCGTCGGACACCCATGCCGTCTTCATCTCGGAAAGGCCGAAAGGGATCCGGTCGCCGATCATTTTGCATACAGTGCTGTGGCCGGGCTGGCCCTCCCATTCCAGAACAGCGTGGGATTGGTCGGCGGTGTAGTACGGGTCTTTGGCTCGGGTGCCGCCGACAACTTTGCCGGATTTGTCAATTGCGGCAAAGAACAAGGCGGTGTCGCCGCCATCGGCGATCTCGTCCCAGTCCAATGCCGCCTCCACGCCGTATTTCTGGTAGCTACGTTCTGCACCGAGCAGGTACTCGGCCCACAGTTCACGTTCCACGTGGGGCTCTGAGACCACAATCGTGCAGTCGGTTTCATCGTCGTACCAACTCGGACTCGTCGGCATGCGGAGCGACTCGGTGTTGACAACATCGTACTGAATGGTCACGGTGAAATCCGTTTCGTTTGGGCTGCGGCCAGGGGTTTGCCGAAGCTGTATGGGGTTTGCGCGTACTTTCGGTACGTCAATGTGCTGAATCAATTATTGCCCGGGTGGTGTCTGATATCCGAGTGTTAGTGCAGTTCAAGCCACTTTGTGCATGTCCGGCGGTATTTCATCCAAAGGATTTGCGTTCATTCTTGTGTGTTTGCCATCTGAAGTAGTGGGTAGGCGATGCCAAGGCCGGTGGACCGGCAACTTGCAAGACGCGAATTCGTAATTTGCGGGAGCGTCAACAAATGGATCGTCGGGACCGGCGCGCGGACGCTTCGGCGCATCCGCAATCCCTGTCCGGCCGACGCAGTTCCGTCGGTTGTGCGATACGGCGCATTCGCTGCACGAGCGCGCGGCGAGTCCGTTCCCTAGGGTGGTACCGGTGGTATCGGCGCGGCTGAGCCGTGGCGTGCCGGACAGTGGGCTCGGTACGGGCTAGAGTTTGCTGTTTTGGGTATGAGCGCAGCGGCTCTCGAGTTCGGCTCGGCGCCGAAACGTGACGTGGTCGCCTGCATCTAGCGAATTACCTGCCTGCCGGGCGCGAGATCGGTCGATCGGCGAGCACCGTACAGTGCAACGGGGATCTCGTCCACCAGACCAACGAGCCCGACCAACCCATCTGCAGCTGGAGGACTGTGCACGCTTTCCGAGTACTGCATCGCCGCTTCCTGCCGGTGCTGCTCAGCCTGGTGGTCGCGGTGCTCACAGTGGCCGGGTGCAGCGGCGATGCCGCGCCGCGACCGTATGGTGCCGGTGAAGTCCGACTCGGGGAATCACAGACCCTGCTGGGCTGGAATGTCTCCGTGGCCAACTTGCGCTTCGAAGCCGACCACGTGCTGGTCGACATCGATGCCGCTCCAACTGATGACGCGGAACCCCACGCGGCGCCGCCGGACTTTCGGTTCGGCCTCTACGGTGCGCTCGTCCACCCGATCGAGAGAACCGGACTCGGCAGCTGTGACGGGGTGCTCGGTGCCGCCATCACGCCGCTGGCAACGCGCACACCCGAAGGCCTGACCGGAACGGTATGCCTGGGTCCGATCCGTGATCAATCGCAGGTCCGCGGGGTATACGCCTACTCACCCGCCGAACGGCTATCCGGCACGGCCGCGGCCTACGCGGCTGCGTTCCCGGTGGGACTGCCGCCGACGAACAGCAACGACACGGGGTTGAAGATCAGCACCACCAGCGTCGAGGCGTGGCGGGCCGACGGTGCCGCGCTCACCGCGCAGTCGCTGGGCGACCCGACAGCCTTTGTCGGCAACGGCTACATGCTGTTGGGGTTGCAGATCGATGCGGTGGCCGCCGCGTACCGCGACGAATCCGCGAGCCGAGAGGGCCCGATGATGATTGTTGTCTCCCCGACGCTGCCGCCGCCCGGAATCAACCCGGCCTGCTCGACCTACGGGTCGTCGGTGTTGGTGCTGCCCGACGCCTCGCTGAACTCGGTGCACATGAATGTCTCGTTGTGCACCCAGGGGGAGATCAACGCCGCCCTGCTCTACTCGACCGTCACAGTGGTCGGCACTCGCGCCGCGGTGTGGACAAAATGACCGAACCCGGCCCCACCGAATGGGGCATTTCACCCGGCGGCGTCGGCCCCTGGGAGGGGCCATGGCCCGTCGACGCCCGCTACGACGACGATCTGCTGCGTAACGGAGACACCCGCAACGTCGTCGACACCTACCGCTACTGGACGCGGGAAGCCATCGTCGCCGATATCGATCGTCGTCGACACCCGCTGCACATCGCGATCGAGAACTTCGGCAACGACTCGAACATCGGCGGGGTGGTGCGCACCGCCAATGCGTTTGCGGTCGACACCGTGCACATCGTCGGCCGCCGCCGCTGGAATCGGCGAGGTGCCATGGTGACCGATCGCTACCAACGACTGCAACACCACGACAGCACCGCCGACCTGCTGGAATTCGCCGCAGCCGCCGAGTTGACCGTCGTCGCCGTCGACAACGTGCCCGGCGCCACCCGGCTGGAGGAGACCGACCTGCCGCAGCGGTCACTGATGATCTTCGGCCAGGAGGGGCCCGGGATCACCGAGGCTGCGAGCGACGGCGCCGCGCTTGTCGTCTCCATTGCGCAGTTCGGTTCGACGCGCAGCATCAATGCGTCGGTCGCCGCCGGTATCGCCATGCACTCCTGGATCCGGCGTTGGGGTGACATCGAACGCGCTTGGTAGGGGAAGATGCCAGGTATGGACCAGGTATGGGCCAACCGCGCGGCGTCCGCGGAAGCCGCTGTCACCACCCGCCACCTCGAGAAGCTCCTGCGCCTGCCGGGCACTCAGCTCGGTGTTGTCGCCTGGCCGCCGACAGCACGCGACAAACGCTTCCTCACCTGGCACTACTGGTGGCAGGCGCACCTGCTGGACTGTCTGGTCGACGCGCACGTCCGCAACCCGGGCCCGGAGCGCGTGACCAGGATCGCCCGCCAGGTCCGGAGCCACCACCTCCGCAACATCCTGCGGTGGACCAATGACTACTACGACGACATGGCGTGGCTGGCGCTGGCGCTCGAACGCGCGGGACGACTCGTCGGAGTCTCCAAACCCAAAGCGCTGGAAACACTTTCGCGGCAGTTGGTGAATGCCTGGGTGCCCGAGGATGGCGGCGGTATCCCGTGGCGAAAACAAGACCAGTTCTTCAACGCCCCCGCCAACGGGCCGGCCGGAATCTTCCTGGCCCGCTACGCGGACCGGCTACGTCGCGCCCAACAGATGGCGGACTGGATCGACCAGACGCTCATCGATCCCGAGTCCCACCTGGTGTTCGACGGCATCAAAGCCGGCTCTCTGGTCCGCGCCCAGTACACCTATTGCCAGGGTGTTGTCGTCGGCCTCGAGACCGAGCTCGCAGTGCGCACCCGAGATGACCGGCACGCGGCCCGGGTGCGCCGACTGGTCGCGGCGATTGCCGCCGAGATGGCACCGGCCGGGATCCTCAAAGGTGCCGGCGGCGGCGACGGTGGCCTGTTCCACGGGGTGACGGCGCGATACCTGGCCTTGGCGGCGACCACACTGCCCGGAGATACCGACGCCGACCAGGCGACCCGCGAACTGGCCGGGTCATTGGTGCTGCGCTCGGCGGAATCGGCATGGGAATATCGACAGACGGTCGACGGGTTGCCGTTGTTCGGCCCGTCCTGGGATCGGGCCGCAGTGATTCCGACCGAAGGCGGCAAAGAAGCCGAGTTCGTCGAAGGTGCGGTAAATCCTTCGGAGCAGCCCGAGCGAGATCTGTCGGTGCAACTGTCGGGCTGGATGTTGATGGAAGCCGCGCACACCCTCACGGCTGAGACGGAGAGCGAGATCGATGGCTGAAACCGGGAGCTGGATCCAGTCGCGTCGAGCGCCCGCGTGACCGATACCACCGATCAGTCCGACTCGTCAGGCGGCTCCCGATTCATCCGGTTGCTTCCGCGCCGCTTCGGCCAGGACCCGACAGCGCCGCGAAATGGTGAGAACACCGCTGCGGCAATGCTCCTGGTGTTCACCGTCGCAGCCATCGTGTGGGCCAACTCGCCGTGGGCCGACTCCTACACCGCGTTCTGGGACATCGACGTCGGGTTGAACTTCGGTGACGCCCACGTCGAACTCACCATGAAACATCTTGTCAACGACGGCCTGATGGCGTTCTTCTTCTTCATCGTCGGGCTCGAGGTGACCAGCCAGTTCAAGATCGGCGAACTGACCGATCGGGCCCGGGCCGTGGTGCCGGTGGTGGCCGCACTCGCGGGGCTGGTCCTGCCCGCCGTGGTGTTCCTGGCCTTCAACCCCAGTGGCGACGACGCACTGGCCTGGGGGGTGGTGATCTCCACCGATACCGCATTCCTGGTCGGTGCGCTGGCCATCATCGGCCCCAAGTTCCCGGCCCGATTGCGGACCTTCCTGTTGACGCTGGCCGTTGTCGACGACGTGGGCGCGTTGTTGGTGATCGCGTTCTTCTACTCGGATGAGGTCAGGGTGGTGCCGTTGGTGATCGCGGTACTGCTGCTCGGGGCGATCGCACTGGTGCGACACCTGCCCAAGGGGCGGGGGCCGGTCTACCTGGTGCTGGCCTTCGCGCTGTGGGTGGCGCTTTTCAACGGGGGAGTGCACCCCACCCTCGCCGGAGTGGGTGTGGCACTGCTGATCCCGGTGTTCACCCCGCAGCGGCAACGGGTCGAGGCCGCCGTCGACGTGATCCGCGCGTTCCGGCAGTCACCCAATTCGGAGTACGCCCGCGAGGCCAGTCGCAGTCTGCGCGAGTCCATCTCCATCAACGAGCGGCTCCAGACCGGCTTCGGACCGTACGTGTCCTTCCTGGTGTTGCCGTTGTTCGCATTGGCCAATGCCGGGGTTCGGCTGGACGGGCAGACCATGTCGGCGGCACTGGGCTCCTCGCTGACCTGGGGCATCATCGTCGGTCTGGTGCTCGGCAAGCTCGTCGGTATCACCGCTGCCACCGCCGCGGTCCGCTCCCTGGGCGTCGGAGAGCTGGCACCGGGTCTGACGTTGCGGCGGGTCGCCGGCGGTGCCGCACTGTCCGGTATCGGGTTCACCATCTCCCTGTTCATCATCGACCTGGCGATCGAGGACCCCGTCAAACAGGACGAGGCCCGGGTCGGGGTGCTGGCGGCCTCGCTCACGGCATTTGCCCTGGGTTGGGCGATCTTCCGGGTCACCGACCGGCTCAGCCCACCGAAGGCCGTGGGCGCCACCCTGATCCGTCCTGTCCAGGCCTCCCGCGACCACATCCGGGGAAACCCGGACGCACCGCTGACACTGGTCGAGTACGGCGACTACGAGTGTCCCTTCTGTAGCCGCGCCACCGGAGCCATCGACGAAGTACGGGAGTACTTCGGCGATCGACTCTGCTACGTGTGGCGGCACCTGCCGTTGGAAAAGACCCATCCCCGCGCGATGGACGCTGCGCTGGCCGCCGAAGCAGTCGGGCTACAAGGCAAGTACTTCGAGATGGGCGCGATGATGTTCGAGTTCCAGGACTACCTGGAATGGGAACACCTGTACCGCTACGCCGACAGCGTCGGTTGTGACATCCGGCAGTTCGACGAGGACCTGCAGTCGTCGAAGGTGCTGCACCGGGTCGAAGACGACGCACAGGACGCCGAGTTGATGGACCTGCAGTCGGTGCCGACATTTTTTGTCAACGGGCGACGGCACAAGGGGCCGTGGGACGCCGCCAGCCTGATCCGGGCCCTGGAGAAAGACCTTTGAGAGCTTGGCTCAACTCCACAGTGTTACATGCACTTTCGGGCGGAATCGGGCCACTCCCACGCCGGATCCACGGATCATCGCCTGTGTGCAGCGCGGAGTGGTGATGAACCGGATCAGCTCAGAGACCGCGGGTTGCCGCGAGGCCGGTGGCAGCGTCATGGCCGACCATTCGCCGGGCAGCTGCAACCCTGGACCCTTCACCTGAACCAGCCGGCCGGCGGCAAGGTCCTTGGCGACCGTGAAGCCGACGGTCAGGGCGACACCGCCAACACGCTGCAGTTCTTCCAAGGCGGCCGCTTCACTCTGGAAGATCCGCTGGGCAGCCTCGGGGATGGCGAGATTGCGGAGCATCACCGCGATTTCGCCGTCTGCGCTGCCGGCTGACGGTCCCAACATCCACTGCTGCTCACGAAGCTGCGCCACCGTCGGGTTTGCGGTGGCAAGCGGATGGTCCGGTGCGGTGACGGTGATGATCTGATACTTCAGGAATGGTCTGATGGCGATGGTGGCGCCCGCATCTGCCATCCCGTCGGCGACCGGTCCCAAGGCGACGTCGACCGCACGTGACTCGATCAGATAGCGGAATCGGCTCGTGGGATGCACCGACAGCTCGACGGACAGATCGTCGGCCCGTGCCGAGAACAGTTCGATCAGGCCTGGTGCGGCATGCTCGGCGAATGCGCCGGAGGCGGCAATGCGCAACAGTCGCCGACCATGAGCGGCCTCGGTGACCTCTTTTGCCGTCTGTTGCTGAAGCCCCAGGATCTCGATGGCGCGGCTGGCCAGCCTGAGTCCACCGGGCGTGAACGCCAGCCCGGCGGCGGTACGACTGAACAGCGGGTCGTCGAGCTCCTTGCGCAGCGCCGTGACATGCATCGACACCCCGGGGTCGGACATGCCGAGTTCCTCGGCGGCGGCGTGCACCGATCCCAGCCGAACCACCGCCGAGTAGGCACGAAGCTGCGCAGGTGTCACGCCGTCGAGACTACGACGAAGCACGGTCCGGTCTGGATTGAATTGATGTCACGGCCCACGGCAGCCTTGTCCCGCCCGCTCCCTGGATGCGACGGATTTTCACGGCGACCACACAAAACCGGAGTTGGGCTTAGATTGAAATGGTGCGTGAGGTACTCGACGAGCTGATCGCGGTGTGGCGCGCCGGTGCAACCGTCGGCGTGGGCACCGTGGTGCGAACGTTTCGGTCGGCCCCGCGCCCGGCAGGGGCGTCGATGGTCGTCACGCCGGACGGCATTGTCAGTGGGTCGGTGTCCGGCGGGTGTGTCGAGGGTGCGGTCTACGAACTGGCCACCGAGGTGGCCGCCACCGGTGTGCCGGTGCTGCAGCGCTACGGCGTCAGCGATGACGAGGCGTTCGAAGTGGGGCTGACCTGTGGCGGCGTGCTCGACGTGTTCGTGGAGCCGATATCGCAGGTGACCTTCCCCGAATTGGCCTCTCTGGCTGACGATATCGCCGACCATCGCCCGACGGCGGTGGCTACGGTGATTGCACATCCGGACCCCGGACGGCTCGGTCGGCGCCTGATCGTGCGATCAGATGAAGTGCTGGGCAGCCTCGGCTCGGTGCGTGCCGACGACGCGGTGGCCGACGACGCCCGGGGGCTGCTGGCCGCGGGACGCACCGACGTGCTCACGTACGGCCCGGACGGGCAACGCCGCGGCGAGGGCATGGAAGTGTTTGTCGCCAGCTATGCGCCCCGGCCGCGAATGCTGGTGTTCGGTGCGATCGACTTCGCCGCCGCAGTGGCTGCGCAGGGGACGTTCCTGGGTTACCGGGTCACAGTGTGTGACGCTCGCCCAGTCTTCGCGACCGCCGCGCGATTCCCCACCGCCGACGAGGTGGTGGTGGACTGGCCGCACCGTTATCTGGCCGTCCAGGCCGAGTCGGGCGCGATCGACGCCCGCACCGTGATCTGTGTGCTCACCCACGATCCCAAGTTCGACGTCCCGCTGCTCGAGGTGGCGCTGCGTCTCCCGCAGGTGGCCTACATCGGCGCGATGGGGTCCCGGCGCACGCACGTCGACCGACTGGAGCGACTGCGCGCGGCGGGTCTCACCGACGCGGAACTGGCGGGGCTGTCCAGCCCGATCGGACTTGATCTCGGCGGCCGTACCCCAGAAGAGACGGCGGTGTCCATCGCGGCGGAGATCGTCGCCAGGCGGTGGGGTGGCCAAGGCCGCCCACTCGCTGAAACGGACGGCCGAATCCATCATGAGCAGGGCATACCGCGTGAGTTCAGTGATTCCTTAACCCCCTATTGACGGCGCTGTCGCGTGGGCCGACACTGACGTCATCCCGACGATTGTGAGGCCCATCACATGCAGGTTCCCGGCCCCTTCGAGTACGAGCGAGCCACCAGCGTCGACCAGGCGATCGGCCTTCTCGACCGCCTGGGCGACGGGGCGCTGATCGTCGCAGGCGGGCACAGCCTGCTGCCGATGATGAAGCTGCGCATCGCCAACCCCGAGTACCTGGTCGACATCAACGACCTGGCGCCTGAGTTGTCCTACGTGATCACCGGCCCTGCCACGCCGAATTCGCCGGACCGGTCTGCGGGGATTCGGCTCGGTGCGATGACCCGCCACCGGGAAGTGCTCGACTCCGAACCGCTGGCGGCCCGGTGCCCGATCTTCCGGGATGCCGAGCGGGTCATCGCTGACCCGGTGGTGCGAAACCGTGGCACCGTCGGGGGATCGCTGTGTCAGGCAGATCCCGCCGAAGACCTGACGACGGTGTGTACGGTTCTCGACGCCACCGTCCTGGCGCGCGGGCCGGCCGGTGAACGCGAAATCGGGATCGACGATTTCCTGGTCGGTCCCTACGAAACGGCGCTGGCACACAACGAGATGGTGATCGAGGTTCGGATTCCGTTGCGACCGAACACCTCCAGCGCCTACGCCAAGGTGGAACGGCGAGTGGGGGACTGGGCGGTGACCGCCGCCGGGGCGACCGTCACCGTCGAGGACGGTCTCATCACGGCGGCGCGGGTCGGACTGACCGCGGTGGAACCCGACGCCGAAGCGCTGCGAGAACTGGCGGCCGCGCTGATCGGGAAACCCGCCACCGAGGACACTTTCGCCGAGGCTGGCCGCGCCGCCACTGAAGCGTGCACACCGGTGTCCGATATGCGCGGCAGTGCCGACTACAAGCGGCATCTTGCCGGTGAGCTGACCATCCGTACCCTGCGCAGCTCGGTGGATCGGGTGCGCAGCGCCTCGATGCCGAGCGGTAACTGAAGGAGACTGCCCGACCATGCATGTGAAGATGACCGTCAACGGTGACCAGGTCAGCGCCGACGTAGAGCCACGAATGTTGTTGGTGCACTTCCTTCGTGACGAGCTACGGCTCACCGGTACCCACTGGGGCTGCGATACCTCCAACTGCGGGACCTGTGTGGTCGAGGTCGACGGCCAACCGGTCAAGTCCTGCACGATGCTCGCCGCGATGGCTGACGGGCGCTCCGTGGTGACCGTCGAAGGTCTGGAAGTCGACGGCAAGCTGGACCCGGTGCAAGAGGGCTTCATGCAATGCCACGGCCTGCAGTGCGGATTCTGCACCCCCGGCATGATGATCACCGCCCGAGCGTTGTTGCGGGACAACGCCGATCCGACCGAAGCCGAAATCCGCGAAGCGATTTCGGGGCAGATCTGCCGGTGCACCGGCTACACGACCATCGTCCGCTCGGTGCAGTGGGCGGCCAAGCACCAGGACGCCCAGGAGGTGAGCCAGTCGTGACCATCCTGGAATCCCCGGAGGACCTGGCCGACAACAACAAGAAGCCGTGTGGCTACGGCCGGATGCTGCGCAAGGAGGATCCCCGCTTCATCCGGGGCCGCGGCACCTACGTCGACGACGTGAACCTGCACGGCATGCTGCACCTGGCGATTCTGCGATCGCCTTATGCGCATGCCCGGATCACCTCCATCGACACCTCCGCGGCGCTGGCACACCCGAAGGTCAGGGCCGTGGTGACCGGCGCCGACCTGGCGGCCAAGGGGCTGGCGTGGATGCCGACCCTGTCCAACGATGTGCAGGCGGTGCTGGCCACCGACAAGGTGCGCTTCCAGGGACAAGAGGTGGCCTTTGTGGTCGCCGAGGACCGATACTCGGCGCGAGATGCACTGGAGCTCATCGACGTCGACTACGACCCGCTGGATCCGGTGATCGACGTCCGGCGCGCCCTGGACCCGTCGGCCGAAGTGATCCGCACGGACCTCGAGGGTAAAACCGACAATCACTGCTTCGACTGGGAGACCGGCGACGCGGCGGCCACCGAGGCGGCCTTCGCCAAAGCCGACATCGTGGTAAAACAGGAGATGGTGTATCCGCGGGTGCACCCCGCCCCGATGGAGACCTGCGGTGCCGTCGCGGATCTGGATCCGGTGAGCGGCAAGCTGACACTGTGGTCCACCACCCAGGCCCCGCACGCACACCGCACGCTCTACGCATTGGTGGCGGGCCTGCCCGAACACAAGATCCGGGTCATCGCCCCCGACATCGGCGGCGGGTTCGGCAACAAGGTGCCCATCTACCCCGGCTATGTGTGTGCCATCGTCGGCTCCCTGCTGTTGGGCAAGCCGGTCAAGTGGATGGAAGACCGCAGCGAGAACCTGACATCGACCGGATTTGCCCGCGACTACATCATGGTCGGCGAGATAGCCGCCACCTCCGAGGGCAAGATCCTGGCGATCCGGTCGCACGTGCTGGCCGATCACGGGGCGTTCAACGGGACGGCGGCCCCGGTGAAGTACCCGGCCGGATTCTTCGGTGTGTTCACCGGAAGCTACGACATCGAGGCCGCGTACTGCCACATGACGGCGGTGTACACCAACAAGGCGCCGGGTGGTGTCGCGTACGCCTGTTCGTTCCGGATCACCGAGGCGGTGTATTTCGTCGAGCGGTTGGTCGACTGCCTGGCCTACGAGATGAAGCTCGACCCGGCAGCGCTGCGGCTGCAGAATCTGTTGAGACCAGAGCAGTTCCCCTACCACTCCAAGACCGGGTGGACCTACGACTCGGGTGACTACGAGACCACCATGCGGCTGGCGATGGACATGATCGGCTACGAGGAGCTGCGAGCCGAGCAGGCCCGCAAGCGAGCCGACGGTCAGCTGATGGGAATCGGCATGTCGTTCTTCACCGAGGCGGTGGGCGCCGGACCTCGCAAGGACATGGACATCCTGGGGCTGGGCATGGCCGACGGCTGTGAGCTGCGGGTACATCCCACCGGCAAGGCCGTTGTCCGATTGTCGGTACAGACGCAGGGGCAGGGGCACGAGACGACGTTCGCTCAGATCGTTGCCGAGGAGCTCGGCATTGCCCCCGACGACATCGACGTGGTGCACGGCGATACCGATCAGACGCCGTTCGGGCTGGGCACCTACGGAAGCCGGTCCACACCGGTGTCCGGTGCCGCCGCAGCGTTGGTGGCGCGCAAGGTCCGGGACAAAGCGAAGATCATCGCCTCCGGCATGCTCGAGGTGTCGGTCGCCGATCTGGAATGGGAGAAGGGCAGCTTCCACGTCAAAGGTGATCCGACGGCCTCGGTGACGATCGCCGATATCGCGATGCGCGCCCACGGCGCGGGTGATCTCCCGGACGGCATCGAAGGCGGCCTCGACGCCCAGATCTGTTACAACCCCGAGAATCTGACGTACCCGTACGGTGCCTACTTCTGCGTGGTGGACATCGACCCCGGGACCGCTGTGGTCAAGGTGCGGCGGTTCCTGGCCGTCGACGACTGCGGCACCCGGATCAACCCGATGATCATCGAGGGCCAAGTGCACGGCGGGCTCGTCGACGGTATCGGCATGGCGTTGATGGAGATGATCGGCTTCGACGAGGACGGCAACTGTCTCGGCGGATCGCTGATGGACTATCTGATCCCCACCGCGATGGAGGTGCCCCATTTCGAGACGGGCCACACGGTCACACCGTCGCCGCACCATCCGATCGGCGCCAAGGGAATCGGCGAATCGGCCACGGTGGGATCCCCGCCGGCAGTGGTCAATGCGGTGGTGGATGCCCTGGCGCCCTTTGGTGTCAGACACGCCGACATGCCGTTGACCCCGTCGCGGGTG
Source organism: Mycobacterium sp. (assembly GCF_049647605.1). GTDB lineage: Bacteria > Actinomycetota > Actinomycetes > Mycobacteriales > Mycobacteriaceae > Mycobacterium. Next base: position 18,625 of record NZ_JBARXZ010000024.1, read on the forward strand.
TGGGAGGCCATGCAGGGCCGAGCCACCCCGCCGATCTGAACGGGCAGGGCTGCGATGAGATCCGTGCTTGCCATGAGAGAGCGTGCCCAGCAGTTGCGCCGGGACCGGACGCCCTTTGTCCACGCCACCGTGGTGCGGGCGGAGCAGCCCACCTCGGCACATGCCGGCGATGAAGCGATCCTGTTGCCCGACGGGACAATCGAAGGGTTTGTCGGCGGTCAGTGCGCCCAGACTTCGGTGCGCCGCGCCGCGATGGGAGCGCTGCAGGCCGGGGAGAGTGTGCTGCTGCGGGTGCTGCCCGACGGTGACGTGCACTTCCCGGAGGCGGCCGGCGCTTGCGTTGTGGTGAACCCCTGCCTCTCGGGTGGTGCACTGGAGATCTTCCTGGTTCCGGAGATGCCGGCTCCGCTGGTGCGGATCTGCGGCGCGACGCCGATCGCCGATGCGCTGGTGGAACTGTGCAACACGTTGGGATATGCCGTGACTCGTGACAGCGACCCGGAATGCGACCGGTTCGCCGATGCGACTGCGGTTGTCATCGCCAGCCACGGAGGTGCCGAGGCCGAGACCATCGCCACGGCGTTGAACGCGGGAGTCGGCTATATCGGACTGGTGGCCAGCCGGGTTCGCGGCGCGGCGGTACTGGCCGGGATGGCGCTGACGGAGGAGCAGCGGGCTCGGGTGCACACTCCGGTCGGGTTGTCGATCGGAGCCAGGACGCCGGCCGAGATCGCGGTGTCGATTGTGGCAGAGGTGATTCGCGGTATCCGGGTGGAGGGTCTGTCCGGCGCCACTGCCCACCCGGCGGCGGTGGAGACGACAGATCCGGTGTGCGGCATGACCGTCGTCATCGGTCCCGCCACCCCCTACCTGCTGGTGGCCGGCGTCGAACACTGGTTCTGTGGCGTGGGCTGCCGTGAGGCGTTTGCGGCCGCGAGTGTGGACATATGACTGTATTCGCCGACGTTCAGGATGTGGTGCGGCGCTTCGACTCCCGTGACTACCTGATCGACGACGGCACCGCGGCGGCGTTCTATCTGGCGGCCACGATGGGTCGCCCGCTGCTGTTGGAGGGGGAGCCGGGGGTGGGTAAGACCACGGCGGCCAAAACTCTTGCTGCCGTGATTGGTTCGCCGTTGATACGGCTGCAGTGTTACGAGGGTTTGACCGCTGCGGAGGCGCTCTACGACTGGAACTACCAGCGCCAGTTGCTGTCGATCCGGCTGGCTGAGGCCCGTGGCACCGGGATCACGGAGGAGGATCTGTACACCGAGACCTACCTGGTGGACCGGCCGATCCTGAAATGTGTCCGAGCCGTCGGCCCCGCACCGCCGGTGCTGCTCATCGATGAGATCGACCGCGCGGACGACGAATTCGAGGCGCTGCTGCTGGAGTTCCTTGCCGAGTCCGCGATCACCATCCCGGAACTCGGCACCCTGGTGGCACAGCAACCACCGATCGCCGTGCTGACCTCCAACCGTTCCCGCGACCTGCATGACGCGCTGCGCCGCCGCTGCCTGTACCACTGGATCGACTACCCGGACCCGGCTCGGGCGGCGGCGATCGTGCGGCGCACGGTGCCGGGTGCGACCACCGCGCTGATCGAGCGCGCCACCCAGTTCGTGGGTGGGGTCCGCGACCTGGATCTCGACAAGGCGCCAGGAGTGGCCGAGACCATCGACTGGGTGGCGGCACTGGTGGTGCTCGGAGTCGCCGACCTCGTTCCCGAGACCGCACCCGCGGCACTGGTGAGCCTCGGCGCGCTGGCCAAGACCCCGGATGACCGTGACCTCATCGCTGACGCGTTCGCCCAGTTCTGACCCAGAGCGACCCGAGCTCTGACCTATGAAAGGACCACCTGCAGATGAAGATCGCCAACGAGTTCACCGTCAGCGCACCGATCGATCAGGCCTGGGATGTGCTCAACGATCTCGACCAGGTGATCCCGCTGATGCCGGGTGCGCAACTGGTCGGGCACGAAGGTGAGGACGTGCTGGGTCGGGTCAAGGTCAAGGTCGGCCCGGTCACCAGCGAGTTCAGCGGCAAGGTGCGGTTCGTCGAACGGGATCGTGCCGGCTACCGCGCGGTCATCGACGCCAAGGGCAAGGAGGCCCGTGGCACCGGCAACGCGGCCGCAACGGTGACCGCGCAGCTGTACGCGACCGGTGAGGCCACCCGCGTTGTTGTCGACACCGACCTGAAGATCGTCGGAAAACTCGCTCAGTTCGGCAGCGGGATGCTCCAGCAGGTCTCGGAGAAGCTGCTCGGTCAGTTCGTCGATTCGCTGGAGGCCAAGCTGGCTGCCGACCACGCGCCGGACCCCGAACCCGAATCCGAGCCCGCTGCCGTATCCCTGGCTCCGGTACCTCCGGCGGCCGAGCCCGCGCCGATCGACTTGCTGGACCTGGCGGGCGGCACCGCGCTGCGGAAGTATCTGCCCCCGGTATTGGCTGCTTTTGCCGCGGCCGCCGCGCTGTTCCTCGTCGGCCGGCGGGTGGTGGCCCGCAAGGGCTGCCGCAGATGACCGGCGCGGTGCTGCTGCGCGGAGTGGACCGCGCCGCCTTCGCCGTGGGGCTGGTGGCGCGGTTGCGATCCGAGGGCGTTGTGGTGTCACCCAGTGGCTCCGCGGCGTTCGTCGAGTCGCTGAGCCGGCTGGCACCGCGCACCCGCAGTGAGCTGTACTGGGCGGCCCGTCTCACCCTGGTGAACCGGGCCGACGACCTGGCCCACTTCGATTCGGTTTTTGCCGCGGTGTTCGGCGACGCGGTGCTGGGCCTGGACCCGCCGAACCTGCGATCGTCACTGAAATACACGGTGTCACCCGCTGAGGGGCACGCCGATTCCGGGGCACCCGAGGTCGGCGGCGGCCTCCCGTGGGTGACGCGCTCGGCCGCTGCCGCGGCCGCGGTGTCGGTGCGGTCGGAGTCGGACTCGACGATCACCATTCCCGAGGTCTTGCCGAGCAGGTTACGGGCCCGCGCCGAGGAGCCCTTCGATTCCTTCGACGACGCCGACCTCCGGCTCATCGGCACCTGGCTGGAACGGGCCAGCGTCAACTGGCCGCGGCGACGCAGCCAGCGCTCGATGCGCAGCCGGCACGGTTCGAGGATCGATCTGCGCCGCACCCTGCGGGCGTCGCGTGCCACGGAGTGGGAACCGGTGCAGCTGGCCACCGTTCGGCGGTGCGAGCGGCCGCGCCGGGTGGTGTTCCTGTGCGATGTGAGCAGATCGATGCGTCCCTACGCCACCGTGTACCTGCACCTGATGCGCTCCGCCGTTCTCAATGCCGCGACGCTGCGGCCGGAGGTGTTCGTCTTTGCCACCTCCGTGCACCGCATCACGCCGGTGCTGGCTCATCGTTCGGCCGAGGCGGCACTGGCCCGGGCGAATGCGACAGTCGTCGACCGGTACGGCGGCACCCACCTCGGGGCGAGCGTCGCCGAGATGCTGACGTCGACCCACGGTCAGGCGGTGCGCGGCGCGGTTGTGGTGATCGCTTCCGACGGCTGGGATTCCGACCCGCCGGAGGTGCTCGAGAAAGCGATGGCCAGATTGGCGCGCCGGGCTCACACCGTGGTGTGGCTGAATCCGAGGGTTGCCGCCGCCGGATTCGCTCCATTGGCCGGATCGATGGCGGCCGCACTGCCGTACTGCGATGTGTTTCTGCCGGCCAATTCGATCGAGGGACTGCGTGAATTCCTGGTTGCGATCACCGGGACGCCGTCAGGGCGGACCCGCGTCGGGCCATGTGTGAGCTAGGGCTGCTCGGGCAGCGCGGTCGGGTTCACGGCGGTGTCGGTAGGTGCCTGGCTTCGGCCGCGGGACCGCTTCACCACCTCGAGGACGATCGGGATGATCGACACCAGCACGATCCCGATGAAGATGTAGTCGACGTTGTTCCTGATGACACTGATCTGGCCCAGCAGGTAACCGAGTGCGGTCAGCCCCGCGCCCCAGACGATGCCGCCCAGGATGTTCCACTTGATGAAGGTGCGGTAGCGCATGTTGGCGGCACCCGCGACCAGCGGGGCATAGGTGCGCACGATCGGGACGAAGCGGGCCAGGAAGATCATGGCCGGACCGTGGCGGTCGAAGAACGCGTGGGCCTCGTCGAGGTAGCTCTGTTTGAAGACCTTGGCGTCCTCTTTGAAGAGTCGTTCGCCGCCCGATTTCCCGATCCAATAGCCCACCTGATCACCGAAGATCGCGGCGACCGGGATGGTCAGCATCAGCACCCACAGCGGTGCGAAGGCCGGAACCTCTTCAGAACCGCCCGCCGCCACCAGACCCGCGGTGAACAGCAGCGAATCGCCCGGCAGCAGCGGGAACAGCAGGCCGGATTCGATGAAGACCACCAGCAGCAACCCGGCCAGAGTCCAGCTGCCGAACGAGTTGAGCAGCGTCACCGGCTCCAAGAACCCCGGTAAAAGGGCCAGATTGGTCACGGTTTCGGTCGAAGCCAACACTGTCACGGCGACCAGAGTACCGGCGAGACACCCTTGACCCGGTCCAAGCTGGTACCTGCAGGAGCTCCTTGAGATACTGCTGGGGCAGACAGGTAAGCCGCCGCAAGCAGCAAGAAGGAGTTTTTCATGCCTATCGCCACACCCGAGGTATACGCCGAGATGTTGGGCCGTGCCAAGGAACAGTCCTACGCGTTCCCGGCCATCAACTGCACGTCCTCGGAGTCCATCAACGCCGCGCTCAAGGGCTTCGCCGACGCGGGTAGCGACGGCATCATCCAGTTCTCCACCGGTGGCGCCGAGTTCGGATCCGGCCTGGGCGTCAAGGACATGGTGACGGGCGCGGTGGCATTGGCGGAGTTTGCCCATGTCGTCGCCGACAGGTACCCGATCACCGTCGCGCTGCACACCGACCACTGCCCCAAGGACAAGCTGGACACCTACGTTCGTCCGCTGTTGGCCATCTCGGCCGAGCGGGTGGCCAAGGGTGCCAACCCGCTGTTCCAGTCGCACATGTGGGACGGCTCGGCGGTGCCCATCGACGAGAACCTCACCATCGCCCAGGAGCTGCTGAAGCTGTCGGCAGCAGCCAAGATCATCCTGGAGATCGAGATCGGTGTGGTCGGCGGCGAAGAAGACGGTGTGGAAGCCGAGATCAACGACAAGCTGTACACCTCGCCTGAGGATTTCGAGAAGACCGTCGAGGCGCTGGGAGCCGGCGAACGCGGCCGGTACCTACTGGCAGCGACCTTCGGCAACGTGCACGGCGTCTACAAGCCGGGCAATGTGGTGCTGCGCCCCGACATCCTGGCCGAGGGCCAGAAGGTGGCGGCGGCCAAGCTCGGTCTCGCCGAGGGCTCGAAGCCGTTCGATTTTGTGTTCCACGGCGGCTCGGGCTCACTGAAGTCGGAGATCGAGGACTCGCTGAAGTTCGGCGTGGTCAAGATGAACGTCGACACCGACACCCAGTACGCCTTCACCCGGCCCATTGCCGCGCACATGTTCTCCAACTACGACGGCGTGTTGAAGGTCGACGGCGAAGTCGGCAGCAAGAAGGTCTACGACCCCCGCAGCTACATGAAGAAGGCGGAGGCGTCGATGGCCGAGCGGATCATCGAGGCCTGTAACGACCTGCACAGCGCGGGCCGCAGCGTCACCGCCGGCTGACCCCAGGCAGTTTGCTCACGATTTCGGCGCGCTCACAGCCGTTTCCAGCCGGCTGAGCGCGCCGAAATCGTCACTGCGCGGCTTGGCAGATCTTCCACTGCTGGTCGCGGAACTCCAGGTCGAGGCTGCGCGTCGAGCGGGTCGCCGGATCGAAGGCCATGAAGGTCGTCACGTTGGCCTCGGCATGTTCGCCGTTGACGACCACCTGGTCGATGCTGGCGACGACCGGGTACTGCTTGGCGGCAGCCACCTTGGTGTGGGTGTCCGTCCACCGACGATCGTCGTACTTGACGTAGCTGTCGGCCGTCTGGCCGCAGGTGATGCTGCGCAAGGTCGCGATATCACCGCTCTGGATGGCGGTGTCGAAGTTCTCGATGGTCTGCCGTACCAGGTCCTCTTGGCTGGCGGCAGTGTCCTCGCCCCGGGTCAGCAGGATGGTGCCGAGGACGGCCACCGCCGCCAGGGCCGCGATCACCAGGATTGCCGCCACCAACCAGCCCCAGCTGCGTTTCTTGCCGGGCAGCTTGGGCACATCGGAGCGGGGCGGGATCGATTGCGGGGCGGCCGGCCGCGGCGGTACCCCGGGCGTCTGGGCAAAGGCCGGGTCGGTGGCACCTGCGCCGCCGGGAGGCACCGCGAAGATCTCGGTGGCCGGCTCGGGGGTGCGGCCGATGATCTGCGTGGAGCCCGCATCCATGCCCGACGGCGCGGTGAAGCGCCGTTCACCCGGGTTGATCGCGGGTTCGGTCTGCTGTGTAGCGGTGTCGTCGGTGGTGGCGAACACCTCGGTGGCGGGCTCGTCGTGAGCCTGGTTGACCTCGGTGTCCGGATCGGGTGCGGCGCCGGTGGGGACGGTCGGATTGGCGTCCTGGTCGGGCCCTGTGGGGTCTGCCATGGATCTGCGGTCCTCCCGTGCTGCGTACCTACTGATGAGTGGTTTCTTGATGCGGATCGAGTGCATTCGAGACTAGTGCTCGGGCCGGCCACCGGCCCGCACATCCTGCCCACTCCCCGCACGGCACAATAGTCGCCATGACTCGCATGGGTGATCTTCTGGGACCGGATCCGGTGTTCCTGCCGGCTGACGACGAGGCCGAGGGCGATCTGGCGGCCGGAGAGAACCCGGCGATCGTCGCCGCCGCACATCCGTCGGCGTCGGCGGCGTGGGCGGCGCTTGCCGAGCAGGCGCTCGACGATGACAAGGCGATCACCGCTTATGCCTACGCCCGCACCGGTTACCACCGCGGTCTGGACAAGTTGCGTCGCAACGGATGGAAGGGCTTCGGGCCGGTGCCGTTCGCGCATGAGCCGAATCAGGGGTTCCTGCGGTGCGTGGCGGCGCTGGCACGGGCTGCTGACGCGATCGGGGAGACACCCGAGTACGCGCGGTGCCTCGATCTGCTCGACGACTGCGACCCCACGGCCCGCGGGCAGCTCGGTCTGGCCTGACCTCGGTCTCAGTGCTTGTGGCCGGGCTTGTGCTCGGTCACGGTGTCGGGCGGGGACTGGCAGTCCGCGGTGCAGCCGGGTGGTTCCACCTGGACGGTGGCGTGGGCCAGGCCCCGCGCGGCCAGTACGGCTCGCGCATCGTCGAGCACCCGCGCTGAATCTGCGCTGCTGGTCAAGTGGGTGGTGGCCATGTCCTTGCCGGGGACCAGCGTCCACACGTGCAGGTCGTGCACCTCGGTGACATCGGGGATGGCGGCCAGCGCCTGCCGTAGTTCGTCGACATCGATGTGCGCGGGTGAGGACTCCGACAGGATTCGCAGCGCGGACCGGGCGAGGGAGAAGGCCCGGGGCAGGACCCAGATGGCCACGAAGACTGCAACGACCACGTCGGCGTAGGGCCAGCCGGTCGTCACGGTGACGATGCCCGCGATGAGGACGCCGACACTGCCCACCGTGTCGGCGAGGACCTCCATGTACGCACCCTTGACGGCCAGGCTGTTCTTCGAGTCCCCGCGCAGCAACATCACCACCGCGAGGTTGGCCAGCAGGCCGACCAACGCCACCACGATCAGCGGTACACCGGGGACTTCCGGGGCGTCACCGAGACGTTCGAACGCCTCGAAGAGGATGAATCCGGCGACGCCCAGTAGTAGCACCGCGTTGGCCACGGCCGTGAAGACCTCGGCGCGGTGCCAGCCGTACGTACGGGCTGCCGACGCCGATCCGCGCCGGGCCATCAGTACCGCGGTCAGCCCCATGAACATCGCCACCAGATCGGTGAGCATGTGGCCGGCGTCGGCCAGCAGGGCGATGGAGTTGATCGTCAGGGCCGTGACGAGCTCGACGATGAAGAAGACGGTGAGGATCGCTGCGCCGATCAGCATGCGGCTGACGCGGGTGTCGGCGTGACTGTGATTGTGTCCGGCACTCATTGCAGCAATATATGCGCATTACCGCATGTATCGCAACGGGTGGTCTGCGGCGCCGAAGTTGCATACGCGTCGGAATGTAATGTGGGATCTGTGATCCGGCAGAAGGTGCGGCGGCGCAGCCAGGAGGAGCGCAGCGCCGAGACCCGCACCCGCCTGCTCGATGCGACCATCGAGTGTCTGCTGCGCTACGGCTATGCGGGTACCACCACGCCACGGGTTGCCGAACTGGCCGGGGTGACGCGGGGGGCCCAGGTTCATCACTTCGGCACCAAGAACGACCTGATGCTCGCCGCGCTGCAGCACCTCACGGCCAAGCGGATCTCCACCGAGGTCGCCCGGTTCACGCTGGACTTCGGCTCGGCCGATGACCCGATCGACGCCATTCTGCAGCTGGTCTGGGATATTCACAGCGCACCGATCTTTGTCCCCATCGTCGAGCTGTGGGTGGCGGGCCGAACCGATGCCGCCCTGGGCCGCGAGGTCGCCAAGTTCGAATCGGTGGCCAACAGCACGCTGATGGCGGTGGTCGCGGAGTTTGCGCCCGAGGGTATCCACCATGCGATGGCCGACTTCGTGTACACCGCGATGGACGCACTGCGCGGCATCCTCATCTCGAGCTTCGTCGACAGTGACTCGACCCGGGCCCGGCGCCGCTGGGAGCGGGCCGCGACCAACCTGCGGCGGATCGTCGCCCCGGAGATCGCCGAGTGGGCTGTTGTCCAAGCTGGTGCCCAGCGTACGAGTTAAGCGGGACTGGACCACTTACATGCAGGACTGTATGTTTGTGTGCGCCTGTGGCGGTGTACGAGGTGACATCTGTGAGGGCGGCACGATGGAGGGGGTCGTGTGTGCCGGCGAGGGGTCCGATGACACTTCTGGCGCACCGTCACAGGCGCCACGCATCGCTTCCGGGTAACGGCCTAGCGCTGAAAACGGATCAGAGCCACGGCGACCAGAACCTGGTGAGCTGTCCGCCGACGGCGGACAGGTAGTTCGACACCCCGGACAACTCGTACACCCAGTACACCGCGCCGAAGAACCACTGGTTGAGCGCCGGGGCCAGCAGCAACAGCACCAGCACCAGGAAACCCCACGGCTTGAACCTGTCCAGCGCGCGCTGGCTATCGGGACTCAGATGAGGTTCCAGCGCCCCGTACCCGTCGAGACCCGGCACCGGGAGCAGGTTCAACAGCAGCGCTGTCACCTGCAGGAAAGCCAGAAACGCCACACCGGACCAGAACACGCCGTGTGCGTCGTCGTAGAACAGCCGGATTGCCGTCAGCAGCCCCACGGCCAACAGCAGGTTGGCCAGCGGGCCGGCCAGACTCACCACGCTGCGCTGGCGCGGGGTCATCGACGAGGTGCGGACGTACACCGCGCCGCCCGGCAGGCCGATCCCGCCCAGGGCGATGAACAGCAGCGGCAGCCCCAGGGACAGCAGCGGGCTGGAGTACTTGAGTGGATTCAGGGTCAGATAGCCGCGGACAGCCACGTCATGATCGCCGTACCGCCAGGCGGTGAATGCGTGGCCGAACTCGTGCAGGCACAGCGAGACCACCCAACCGGCGATCACAAAGAGGAAAACCCCGACATAGGCGAGCGTGGACACCGTCCCGGCGGCCAGCCACGCCAGTACCCCGCCCACCGCGGTGACCGCGAGGATGGCCAGGAACACCGGGCTGGGCCGAACGGACTGGCCCACGAGGCGTCTGCTCACGTCAACCGAGACTACTGGTCCCCAGCTCCGGCTCCTCGATCTAGCCGACTCGCAACCAGCCCTCGATGTGGCGGTAGAACGTCGACCGCCGCACCGGCCGAGAGGCCGCCACGCCGTCGCGCACCACGATCGCACCCGGCGTGCCCAACTGGGCGGCGCGCCCGCTCACCCACGGACCGGAGCGCCAGCCGGTGCCCACCACCCGGGCCCGCAGGCCGGGCATCTCGGGCAGTGCCTCGATCTGGACCCCGGTGACGGCGCCGTCGAACAGCACCGTGTCATCGACGATGCCTTCCCCTTCGAGTTGCTCGCCCTCGACAGCTGCCTGCCAGCGGGCACGCCCGACGAGCACCCGGCCGGTCTCGTCCCTGATCAGCGGAATGCGTTGTGTCCCAGCCGATAACGCGCGTCGGGCGGCGCCCCGGCCGCTGGGGTGGGCCACTTCGACGCCGAGTCGGTCAAGGCGCAGCAGCCGGGTCAGGACGGTCGCCAGATCGATATCGGAGCCCAGCACCACCACCCGGGATGCGCTCTGCACCACCTCGTCCAGCAGCGCCGGATCGGTCACCTCGACCGTCGGCTGGGAGGCCAGTGACCGCGGTATCGGCCCGTTGCCGAAGCGCAGCACGACGGCGCCGACGGGTGTCAAGTCAACTCCTCGCAAACATCGACGGTCCATCTCCGATAGGGTGATCTCCCGGCTTGACACGTCATCAGGCAAGTACGCAAAAGATGCGAAGGATTCTGCCATGCCGGCAATCGTCCTGATCGGCGCCCAGTGGGGCGACGAAGGTAAAGGTAAGGCCACCGATCTACTCGGTGGTCGCGTGCAGTGGGTTGTGCGCTATCAAGGAGGGAACAACGCCGGGCACACGGTGGTGTTGCCGACGGGCGAGAATTTTGCCCTGCACCTGATCCCGTCGGGGATCCTCACACCGGGGGTCACCAACGTGATCGGCAACGGTGTGGTGGTCGACCCGGGGGTGCTGCTCACGGAGCTGTCCGGGCTCGAAGAGCGCAAGGTCGACACCTCGCGGCTGCTGATCTCGGCGGACGCGCACTTGCTGATGCCCTATCACGTGGCCATCGACAAGGTGACCGAGCGGTACATGGGGAGCCGGAAGATCGGCACCACCGGCCGCGGAATCGGCCCGTGCTACCAGGACAAGATCGCCCGGATCGGCATCCGGGCGGCCGACGTGCTCGACGAGACGCTGCTGGCGCAGAAGATCGAAGCGGCCCTGGAGCTGAAGAACCAGATCCTGGTCAAGATCTACAACCGCAAGGCGCTGGATCCGGACGAAGTGGTGCAGGCGCTGCTCACCCAGGCCGAGGGTTTCAAGCACCGCATCGCCGACGCCCGGCTGCTGCTCAACCAGGCCCTCGAACGAGGCGAGACGGTGCTGCTGGAGGGGTCGCAGGGCACCCTGCTCGACGTCGACCACGGAACTTATCCGTTTGTCACGTCCTCGAACCCGACCTCCGGTGGCGCGGCCGTCGGCTCCGGTATCGGCCCCACCCGGATCACCACGGTCCTCGGCATCCTGAAGGCCTACACCACCCGCGTCGGCTCGGGCCCGTTTCCGACGGAGCTGTTCGACGAGTACGGCGCGTACCTGAGCAAGACCGGCGGCGAGGTCGGTGTCACCACCGGACGGGCTCGGCGCTGCGGTTGGTTCGACGTCGTCATCGCCCGCTATGCCACCCGGGTCAACGGCATCACCGACTACTTCCTGACCAAGCTCGACGTGCTCTCCAGCCTGGAGACCGTGCCGATCTGTGTCGGCTACTCCGTCGACGGCAAGCGCACCGACGAGATGCCGATGACGCAGAGCGACATCGCCAAGGCAGAGCCGATCTACGAAGAGATGCCCGGCTGGTGGGAAGACATCAGCTCGTGCCGATCCTTCGACGACCTGCCCGCCAAGGCGCGTGACTACGTGCTGCGTCTGGAAGAGCTTGCCGGAGCCCATGTTTCGTGTATCGGTGTGGGTCCGGGGCGGGACCAGACCATTGTGCGGCGCGACATCCTGGCGCCGCGTTCGTGACAGACCGGACGCCGCTTGACCTGGACAGCCACGGCGGCTTCCCGGTCTTCGAGCCGGCGCATCCAGGGCCCGGCTTCGGCCGCTTCCTGGCGGCGGCGCGCCGGCTGCAGGACCTGGCGGTCAGCGCCGACCCCGGCAGCGATACCTGGGATGACGCCGCCGAGCGGGCCGAGGCCTTGGTGGCTCTGCTGGCCCCGTTCGAGGCGGCCGAGGGAGTGGGGCCGGCCAACCGGGTCCCAGAACTGCCCGGTGGCGGCAGTCTGCTGATGCCGCCGTTCCAGATCACCACCTTCGAACCCGCCGGGGTGGAGCTGGCCGTGCAGTTCAGCCGCTTCCACGTCGGCGGTAACTACGCGGTGCACGGCGGGGTGCTGCCACTGCTGTTCGACTCGGTGTTCGGCATGGTCATCCACGCCGCGGGCAGGCCGATCAGCCGTACCGCATTCCTGCATGTCGACTACCGCTCCGTCACGCCGATCGACGCCCCGTTGACCGCCCGCGGCTGGATCCGTGAAGCGCAGGGACGTAAAGCGTTTGTCAACGCCGAGCTGCACGACTCCGAGGGCACCTTGCTTGCCGAAGCCCACGGTCTGATGGTGCGGCTGCTCGCCGGGCAGCCCTGACCGGTGATTCAGCGCCCCGACGGGCGCAACCTCTGTCACCATGACCCGGTGAGTTCTCGACCTGCACCACGGTCTTTGCGACGGCTGTCGACTCCGCGCGCCGCGGGCTTGGCCGGTGTGCTGTTTGCGGTGCTGTTCGGCACCGCGATCTCGCTGATCCACACCGCGCTTCCCGAAGGCGCCCGACCTGGTACGCAGTGGGTGGACGGGTCGGCTGATCAATTGCGGATCGCTGCCATTCTGATGCCGTTTGCCGGCATCTGCTTCTTGTGGTTCATCGGTGTGGTGCGCGACGGGCTGGGCCGGTTCGAGGACAAGTTCTTCGGGTCGGTGTTCCTGGGCAGCGGGCTGCTGTTCCTGGGGATGATCTTCGTGGCCTCGGCGGTAGGGGTGGCACTGGTGGCCAGCCGTGGCGCCGGTGTTGACGACACCGCGGTGCGCACCTTCGGTCAGGCGTTGATGATCACGCTGTCGAAGACTTACGCCTTGCGGATGGGCGCGGTGTTCATGATCTCGTTGGCCACCATCTGGCTCAAGACCGGGCTGGTGGCCCGCTGGCTGGTGATTCTCACCTACGGGTTGGCGGTGATACTGCTGGTGGCCGGCGACGTGTCGATGTGGATGACACTGGCGTTCCCGTCCTGGGTGCTGGTCGTCAGCCTGATGGCACTGAACAAGGCCGGGGTCATCGATCTGCATCGCGACGACGACTGACCCTCGCCGAGTTCGACGAAATGGCGCGTCGCACTCGCACAATGTCGCCCAAACGTGAGTTTGGGCGTTTCTTCAGTCCACGCTCAGTCCACGAGCTGCAGTGCGCCCGACGGGCACAGCTGCACCGCCCGACGGGCATTGTCCTGCTCGTCGACGGGAACCTCGTCAACCACGACGAGCACGATGCCGTCGTCGTCTTGATCGAACACCGCCTCGGTCTGCATGACACACATCCCGGCGCCGATGCAGACGTCGCGGTCCGCGGAGACCTTCACCAGGACACCTGCAGCGACTGCAGGCCGTAGATGAAGTGGAAGGACCGGAACGCCACGTCGTCGAACGGCTCGGCCAGCTGCAAGGACGGGAACCGGCGCAGCAGGGCGGGGAAGGCGATCCGCATCTCCATGCGGGCCAGCGGTGCGCCCAGACAGTGATGCACACCGTGACCGAACGCCAGATGCCCCATCGCCCCGCGGCTGATGTCGAGATCCTCAGGGTTGTCGATGGATGCCGGGTCGCGGTTGGCTGACGGGAGTGACACGAACACCAGCTGGTGCGCGGGAATCGGCACCCCGGCGACCTCGGTGTCGACGGTGGTGATCCGTGGAATTCCGGAGTGGACGATCGACAGCCACCGCAGCAGTTCCTCGACCGCCGGGCCCACCGAATCGGGATCGTCGCGGACGGCGGCCAGTTGATCGGGATGCCGCAGCAGCGCCAGCGTGCCCAGACTCAGCATGTTGGAGGTGGTTTCGTGGCCGGCCACCAGCAGCAGGTTGGCCACGCCCACCAGCTCGTCGTCGGTGAGCTCGTCGCCGTGCTCACGCACCAGCATCCCGAGCATGTCCTCGCCGGGGTCGCGACGGGTCTGGGTGACCAGCGCAGCCATGTACTCGCGGCCCTCACGCTGCAGTGCAAACCGCTCTTCGATGGGGATCGACAGATCGAGCTGGCGTGCCGTGCGGTGCTGGAAGCCGTCCCGGTCGTCGTACGGCACGCCGAGTAGCTCGCAGATCACCAGCGACGGGATGGGCAGGGCGAAGTCGGTCACCAGGTCGCTCGGCGGCCCGGCTTTCTGCATCGCATCCAGATGGGTGTCGACGATCTGCTGGATCCGCGGCTCCAGCCGTTTCATCCGGCGGCCGGTGAACTCGCCGGTGAGCATGCGGCGCAGCCGGGTGTGCCGGGGTGGATCCAGACCCAGCAGGTTTCCGGACTGGGCCGCGCGCTGCTCTTCTTCGGTCATCGGCGGGGCCCCGGGTAAGACAAAGCCGGGGGGACGTTCGTTGGAGAAGACCTGCGGGTCGGCGAGGACGGCTTTGACATCCTCGTGACGGGTCACCAGGTACACCGGCATTCCGAAGGCGTTGATGACGGTGCGGACCCCGGTGCTCTCGCGGATCTCCCGCAACTCGGGGACGGGGTTGAAGTCGGTGCGACGCATGTGCAGGGGCGGCAGGGTGGGAGCGGGGCTGGTGCCGGCTGTCATGTCATCGACGCTACGCGCGCCGGTGCTGGGCGCGCCCGCGCCGAGCTACGGGTTCGATGCGCGCCGGCCACCACACCCGCGGACCGATGAGTGTGAACAGGGCCGGAATGACCACGGTGCGGACCAGGAAGGCATCCAACAGGATGCCCAGACCGACGATGATGCCCAGCTGGGTCAGCACGATCAGCGGCAGAACGCCGAGCACACAGAACACCGCGGCCAGCACGATTCCGGCGCTGGTGATGACGGCGCCGGTCGCCGACACCGCACGGACGATGCCGGCCCGGGTGCCGTGGTCGTGGGTTTCCTCACGGGCGCGGGTGACCAGAAAGATCGTGTAGTCCACGCCCAGGGCGACCAGGAACAGGAACGCAAACAGCGGGGTGCTGTTGTCCAGGCCGGGGAAGCCGAACACGTGCACGCTCAACCAGCCACCGAGCCCGAGCGCCGACAGTGAGCTGAGCACCGTGACGCCTACCAGGAGCAGCGGCGCCACCACCGATCTCAGCAGCAGTACGAGCACGGCCAGCACGACGGCCAGGATGGCGGGGATGATCAGCAGCCGGTCATGGGCGGCGGCATCGCGTGCGTCCAGCGCCTGGGCGTCGGACCCGCCGACCAGGGCCGCGGGGTCGGCAGTGCGTACCGAATCGCGAAGGGCGGCAACGGTATCGAAGGCATCGTCGGTGGCGGGTGCGGCCTCGAGGACAACTGACCATCGGGTGAGTCCGGCCGGGGATCGGCCGGCCGGGGCGGCCGACACCACGCCGGGGGTGTTGTCGATCGCCCGTTGCATCTCGGCGGCGCGGCTGGTGGCGCCGACGACGGAGGTGGGGTCGGTCAGCCCGCTGGGAAAGTGGGCGGCCAGCGTCTCGAACCCGGTGACGGACTCGGCTTTCACGCGGAACTGTTCGGTCTGCGACAGTCCGACGTGCAGACCGAACAGGCCGCAGGCCAGTACCGAGAGCACAGCCAGTGCGGCGACCAGGATCTGTGTGGGCCGGCGCGCAACGCCGGTGGCAATGCGGTGCCACACCCCGGCGTCGGTGAGGTCCGGGCCGCCCTGGCGGGGGAGGAACGGCCAGAACAATCGGACCCCGCACACTGCCAGCAGTGGCGGTAGCACGAACAGCGAGAACACCGCGGCGACAACAAGTCCCGATGCCGCTTGGAGGCCGAGGCTGCGGGTGCTCGGTGAGGATGCCAACACCAGGGTGAGCAGAGCCAGGACCACGGTTGCATTGCTGGCGACAATCGCCGGACCGGCGGTGCGTACCGCGGTGTGCAGTGCGCTGCGGTGGTCGGGGTTGCGATGTAACTCCTCGCGGTAGCGGGAGATGAGCAGCAGTGCGTAGTTGGTGCCGGCACCGAACACCAGAACGCTGGTGATGCCACCGGTTGAGCCGTCGGCGGTCAGCCCTGCCAGGGAGGTGATCCAGCCTCCCGCAACGGATCCCAGGCGATCGGCAAGACCGATCACCAACAGCGGCACCAGGAACAGCACGGGGGAGCGGTAGGTCAGGATCAGCAGCAGCGCAACCACGGACGCGGTCACGGCGAGCAGCGTGATGTTGGCGCCGGCGAAGGCGTTGGCGATATCGGCGCCGAAGGCGGGTCCTCCGGTGATCTGGGCACGCAGGGCCGGGGGCAGGTCGGTGCCGGCTTGGGTCCGCAGCGAGGCGACGGCGTCATCGAGCGCAAACCCCGAGAGCTCGGTGCTCAGCGGTATCGCCGCCAGCGCGGCGCGACCGTCCTCGGACACCGCCAGCGGCGCGCCGTTGTCGCCGGCGAGCGCGCGAGTGCGGGCGTCGTCGGCCGCGATCCGGTCACTGGGGCTCAGCGGTCCGCCGTCGGTGCGGGTCACCACCAGGATGGCGGGAGCCTGGTCGCCGCCGGGGAATTCGGTCAGCAGCTGCTTCACTTCGGCCGACTCGGCGGTGCTCGGCAGCGTCACCGGTGATTGTCCGGCCGTGTCGCTGGTGCCGGCCAGGACCAGCAGTGTTCCGGAGGCAACGGCGATCAGAAGGGCCAGCGCCCACGAACGTGGTGCGGTGACCAGGCTCGCCAACCGATTCCAGCTCATACTGTCGAATATTTCAGTAACTGAATTATTAATCAAGTGAACTAGTTGGGATAAGCTCACAGCTGTGACGGACCGCGCCCATCTCGAAGGCCTGATCGCCGCGGATGTCCGCGCGCTGTCGGCGGAGTCGGAACAGGTCGGGCGGTCGTTCGCCGGGTTGCACGATCTGACCGCCACCGACTTCCGGGCACTGCTGCACATCCTGGTCGCCGACGACGGCGGCACGCCGTTGACGGCGGGGGACCTGCGTAACCGGATGGGTCTCTCGGGGGCGGCGATCACCTACCTCGTCGAGCGGATGATCGAATCCGGGCACATCCGCCGAGAATCCGATCCGGCCGACCGGCGCAAGGTGATCCTGCGCTACGACGAGCCCGGGATGAGCGTTGCGCGCGCCTTCTTCACCCCGCTGGCGCACCATACGCACACGGCGCTGGCCGAGCTGCACGACGACGATCTGGAGGCCGCCCACCGGGTCTTCGCCGCCCTCATCGATGCCATGCGGGCCTTTCAGGGCGGACTGGTCAATCCCGGTTGAGCGTCGCCTCTTCCAGATCGAGACCGTGCAACATCGAACGAAGCACCTCGTCGTCGATGCGTTCCTCATCGCGCTCGGTGATCAGCGCGGCCCGTTCGGCGGCCAGCATCTCCAGCCGCAGCCGGCGGAACGCGGCCGCGGGACTCTCGCCCAACCCCTCGGTGTCGCTGCCCAACCCGTCCCAGCCGGCATCACCACGATTGGCGTTCCAGCGCCGCAGCACCTCGGCGGCCCGTTCCTGCACGTACGAAGTCTCGCCGGACTCGCGCTCCTCGGCGATCAACTGATCGAGGCGTTCGGCGGCAGCGGCGGTGGCGCGGGTCTGGGCGGCGGCAGCGCGTATCGCATCGGTCTGCACTTCGTCGCTCTGCACGCCGAGCCGGCGGATCAGCCAGGGCAAGGTCAACCCGTGCAGCAGCAAGGTGCCGATCACCACCACAAACGTCAGGAACACCAGTTGTGGCCGTCCGGGCAGCGCGTCGCCGGCCAGCGTGCTCATCGGCACCGCAAACGCCGCCGCCAGCGACACCACGCCGCGCATCCCCGCCCAGGCGACGATGAACACCTGTGCGGGCCGCGGGCTCGGCCCATTCCGGGCACCGGAAACGCGTGGCAGGTAGGCGACCAGGAACACCCACACGATCCGGACCCCGATCACCGTCGCCAGCACCCCCAAGGAAGCCACCGCCAGCGTTGCCGCGGAAATCCCGGCCAGCTCACCGACGACCTTCGGCAACTGCAAACCGATCAGCAGGAACGCAAACGACTCCAGCAGCAGCTGCAGCGCGCGCCACACCGCGTCGTCCTGCAGCCGGGTCGCGTAGCTGGCGCGGGTGGCGCGCTGACCGACAACCAGCGCCGCCGAAACGACTGCCAGCACTCCGGAACCCTGCAGCTCCTCGGCGATCAAATAGATCAGGAACGGTGCGACCAGGCCGATCGCGCTCTCGACCAGCGGGTCCTCCAACCGCGCGCGGGCGTAGACGATCAGCTGGCCCAGCACGATGCCGATCACCACTCCACACGCGACCGCCAGGGCGAAGGTGCCGACCGCGCTCTCCCAGCTGGTTGCGGCTCCGATCGTCGCGGCCAACGCCACCTTGTAGGCAGTCAGCGCGGTGGCGTCGTTGAGCAGCGATTCGCCGCCCAGCAGGGTCATCATCCGCCGCGGCAACCCCAAGCGGCGCCCGATCGCCGTCGCCGACACCGCATCCGGTGGTGCGACGATCGCGCCCAGGGTGAGGGCGGCGGCCAGTGTGAGATCGGGCACCAGCTGGTAGGCGACGATGCCGACGGCGGCCGTCGTCGCCAACGGCAACCCGACCGCCAGCATGCCGATGTTGCGCCGGTTGCGGCGCAGGTTCACATAGGAGCTCTCCAGCCCGGCCGACCACAACAGCGGCGGCAGCAGGACAAACAGCACCACGTCCGGCTCGAGGCTGATCACCGGCACTCCGGGAATGAGCCCGATGGCCAGACCCGCGATCACCAGGAGCAGCGGAGAGGACAGGTTGAACCGCCGTGCCAGCGCAGCTACCAGCACGGCACTCACCAGCACCGCCAACGTCTGGGTACCCATGTCCGTCGGACCTCCTCACTCCGCAACCTATCCTTGGACAGCAGAATGCAGGATCACAGCCAGGAGGTGCTCGAGGTGCGGTTCTCCCGGCAGCAGCTTGCGCGCCGGCCCATCCGGACATGCGGGGCCGAAGCCGGCTGTGTGCACCTGCGGGCGGCCGCAGGTGTCGAGCACCCGTCGCTGGAGCTATGTCGACCTGGAGTTGATGGCATGACCGACAAGCGAGTGGTGCGTGGATGAGCGTGGGAGTGGATCGCCGGTGACTGACGAGCCGGCACCGGATGTGACGAGCGGGGACGTGACAGCAGAGGACGTGACGGTGGTAGCTGCCGAGGGCGACGACCCTGAACAGTCCGAAGACACGGAGCCTTCCGAGCTGTCCGGAGACAGCGAGCCACCCCAAACCGGCGAGTCCTCGGAAACCACTGGGTCCTTTGAAACCACGGAGCCCTCGAAAGAGGTCGTGCTCTTGCCCGAGGCGGCGTGGCCTGCGCGCCGATCGCCCACCGTGCTGCTGCTCGGGGCCGGCGAGTACGGCCGCGACCTGGTGAGCGCCTTCCAGCAGCTTGCGGCAGTGGTGGTGGCCGCCGACAGCTACGCCGACGCCCCGGGGCATTCCGTCGCCGACGAGGCTGCGGTGGTCGAGCTGACCGATTTCGAGCAGCTCTCGGCGCTGATCGAACGGGTGCAGGCCGACTTCGTGGTGACGGCAACAGACGCGGTGGCTGCCGACGCACTGGCCGCCGCGGCCGACGGCGGACTCGCCGACGTGGTGCCCAACGCGCGCAGTGCTCGGCTGTCGCTGGACCGCGAGGGCCTGCGCCGGTTGGCCGCCGACGACCTCGGCCTGCCGACGGCGCCCTTCTGGTTCGCGGGCTCGGCCGAGGAACTCATCGCGATCGCCGACCACGCCGGCTTCCCGCTGGTGGTCAAGCCGCTGGTCGCCCTGCCGGGCGAGGGACAGTCGGTGCTGCTGCGGCCCGACGACGTCGAACCGGCCTGGGACCGCGCCATCTCGGCCGGTGGCAGCTTTCCCCACAACAGGGTGCTCGCCGAGACCGTCGTCGAGATCGACTACGAGGTCACCCTGCTGACGGTGCGCACCGGGGATGCCCCGGGCACCCTGCACTTCTGTGAGCCGATCGGGCACCGGCAGGTCGACGGCTTCTCCGGTGAACTGGTGCTGGAATCCTGGCAGCCGCAACCGATGACCGCGGCCTCGCTGGATGCCGCGACGTCGATCGCCGCCCGGGTTGTGAACGCACTCGGCGGTCGTGGAGTGTTTGCCGTCGAACTGCTGGTCCGCGGTGACGAGGTGTACTTCTCCGATGTGACGGCCCGGCCCACCGACAGTGGCGTGGTGACGCTGCGTTCGCAACGGCTCAGCGTGTACGAGTTGCATGCGCGTGCGGTGCTGGGACTGCCGGTGGACACCATCATGATCTCGCCCGGGGCCGCCGAGCTGGTGTACGGCACCACCCCGACAACACTCGACGGCGCCGGGCTGATCACCGGCCTGGGCGGCGCGTTGCGCACCCCCGAGAGTGACGCCCGGGTGTACACCCGCCGCGACGGGTATCCGGCCTCGGCCCGGCGTCGTCTGGGGTTGGCGCTGTCCACCGCCTCCGATGTCACCACCGCCCGGGACCGGGTCCGTCAGGTGTCCACCGCGCTACGTGAGCTGTGGCAAGAATGAGCAGGCATCTTCTGTGAAAGACAATTCCGACGAGTCCACCGAGTCCACCCCGTGGCCCTTCATAGGCGCTCTGGTGATCATCGTGCTGGTGATCGGCTACATCGGGTGGGCCACGCTGCTCGACAAGGACGAGGTTCCCGAGGTCGACGTGGTGGCCCAGGCCGCGATCGGGCAGAACGACGCGCTGCAGCGGGCCGACTACACCGATTTTCGCGCCTTCACCTGTGCCGAACACGCCGGTGAAGAAGCCGATGTGCTGAGCCGGCAACAGGATTCGGTCAACCAGCGGGGTGCCCGCTATGTCGACGGGGTGTCGGGAGTGGCGATCGACGGTGACCGGGCGACCGGCACCGTGATCTACCACTTCGACAACACCCCTGATGACTCGGTCGACACCGCGACGTCGTTCCTGCGTGAGGACGGCGTCTGGAAGGTGTGTTCGCCCGGGCCCTGATCAACGGGCACCACCGCCTCATGATGCTGCGTGGTGTGGAAAACTCGCCTTCGTGAGCTATGCAGGCGACATCACTCCCGAAGAGGCGTGGAAGATATTGAGCGACAATCCCGACGCTGTCCTCGTCGACTGTCGCACCGACGCCGAATGGAAATTCGTGGGTGTACCCGACCTGTCCGAACTCGGGCGGCAGGCGATCCTGATCGAATGGAACCGGGTCGACGGCACCCGCAATGAGCACTTCGCCGCTGACCTGACCGCCGCGGGGCTGGCTCCCGGTGAGCGCCCGGTGATCTTCCTGTGCCGCTCCGGCAACCGTTCGATCGGTGCCGCAGAGGCCGCCACCGCGGTGGGTATCGGGCCGTCGTACAACGTACTCGACGGTTTCGAAGGCCATCTCGACGGCAACGGGCATCGCGGCGGCAGCGGATGGCGAGCCATCGGTCTGCCGTGGGTGCAGTCATGACCCAGGTGCCCAGCGTCCGGATCCCGGCTCCGCTGCCCGACGGTGTCAGCCAGGCCACCATCGGGGTGCGCGGTGGCCTGCTGCGATCGGGATTCGAGGAGACCGCCGAGGCGATGTACCTGACCTCGGGGTACGTCTACGGTTCGGCGGCCGAGGCGGAGAAGGCATTCACCGGGGAGATCGACCGCTACGTCTACTCCCGTTACGGCAACCCCACCATTTCGATGTTCGAGGAGCGGTTGCGCCTCATCGAAGGTGCCCCGGCGGCGTTTGCGACGGCCACCGGTATGGCGGCGGTGTTCACTGCCCTGGGCGCGTTGTTGGGTGCCGGTGACCGGCTGGTGGCCGCGCGGAGCTTGTTCGGCTCGTGTTTTGTGGTGTGCAGCGAGATCCTGCCGCGGTGGGGTGTGGAGACGGTGTTCGTCGACGGTGAAGACCTCTCGCAGTGGGAGCAGGCCCTGTCGACACCCACCCAGGCGGTGTTCTTCGAAACCCCGTCCAATCCCATGCAGTCGCTGGTCGACATTGCCGCGGTCAGCGAGATGGCGCACGCTGCTGGTGCAAAAGTGGTGCTGGACAACGTTTTTGCCACTCCGTTGCTGCAGCAGGGGATGACGCTGGGTGCCGATGTGGTGGTGTACTCCGGTACCAAACACATCGACGGCCAGGGCCGGGTGCTCGGCGGTGCGATCCTGGGAGACCAGGAATACATCGACGGTCCGGTGCAGAAGCTGATGCGCCACACCGGTCCGGCGCTGAGCGCCTTCAATGCTTGGACCCTGCTCAAGGGGCTGGAGACTTTGGGGGTGCGTGTCGGCTACAGCAACACCTCGGCGCACCGGATCGCGGAGTTCCTCGAGGGTCACTCCCGGGTGTGCTGGGTCCGGTACCCGTTCCTGGACTCGCATCCTCAACACGATCTGGCCAAACGCCAGATGTCCGGCGGTGGCACCGTGGTCACCTTCGAGCTGGAGGGCGGCACCAAGGAGCGCGCGTTCGAGGTGCTCGACCGGTTGCAGATCATCGACATTTCCAACAACCTCGGTGATGCCAAGTCGTTGATCACGCATCCGGCGACCACTACTCACCGGGCGATGGGACCGGAGGGCCGCGCGGCCATCGGGCTCGGTGACGGCGTGGTGCGCATCTCGGTGGGGCTGGAGGGTACCGACGACCTGATCTCCGACCTGGAGCAGGCGCTGCGCTAGCTTCTCCCGATCCGGTCCAGATCGGATTTCCCGGGTCTATGCTGGGCCCGTGATCAGCGGTGACGCGCTGACCGGGCGGGACGCTGAACTGGCCGAGATGCGCCGTGTACTGAGCGGGGTGGGGAACTACGCCGGTGTGGTGATCGCTGGCGCTGCGGGTGTCGGCAAGACGCGGCTGGCGCGTGAACAACTGTTGTTGGCCACCGCTTCCGGGGTACGGACCAACTGGGTCGTCGGTACCGCGTCGGCGCGCCCGATACCGTTGGGTGCCTTCAGTATCACCCTGGGCGACACGGCCGCCGAGGCGGCCCCCAGCGTCCGTCGGGTCATCAATTCGCTTGTCGCCAGCCAACGTCGGGGCCGGGTTCTCATCGGTGTCGACGACGCTCATCTGCTCGACGGGTTCTCGGCCCATGTGGTGCACCAGTTGGCCCAAAGTGGCGAGGCCCGTCTGATTGTCACCGTCCGCACCGGGGCCGAAGCGCCCGATGCCATCAAGGCTCTGTGGAAGGACGGGCTGTTGGCGCGGTTCGATCTGGAGCCGTTGTCATCCGAGGACACCCGCTCGATGGTGGAGTCGGTTTTGTCCGGGCCTGTCGATTCCCTTAGCGCACACCGATTCTGGAGACTCACCGGCGGCAATGCCTTGTTCCTGCGGCAGCTGGTCAAGGATCAGGTGGCGGCGGGCAATCTTCGACAGGTGGCCGGGGTGTGGAGCTGGGACGGCGGGGTCGCGGTGTCGCAGAGCATGAGCGATCTTGTCGGAAGCCAATTGGGCCAACTGCCCGCAGGTCTTGCCCTGGTGGTCGACTTTCTGTCGCAGTGTGAACCACTCGACGTCGAACTGCTTGCAGATCTTGTTGGGCTGGAGCAGTTGGAAACCGCGGAACAGCTGCATCTGATCACGGTCGAGCGCACCAGCGACAGCCTGATCGCTCGATTGGCTCACCCACTGTTCGGCGAGTTGCGGCGAGCCGGCGCCGGCGAGATGTACCTGTCGAAATTGCGTGGTGCACTGGCCACTCGGATGTCCGAGTATGCCGACGACGACCCGCAGCGGACGGTCCGCCGGGCGTTGCTGGCGTTGGAGTCGGATCTGCCCCGGGACGGGGAGCTCTACTTGGCCGCGGCCCGGCACGCGATGCGCCTGCTGGACCTGGATCTGGCGCAGCGCCTGGCCGAGGCAGCCGGACCGGAATCAGAGGAGGCGGCAAAGCTGTTGGCCGTCAACAGATTCCTGGCAGGCAGCGGAGCGGAAGCCGAAGCCCATCTGGTTGGGCTCGCTGCAGCTGAGCGCGGTGATCGCTATCGCTGGGCGACGCTGCGCGCCGCAAACCAGGTGTGGATGCTCGGCAGCCCCGCCGACGCCGCGGGCGGCCTCGCGGCGCTGGCCCGCAACGGCGAGACGCCCACCGAGCGGGCGGCTCGCCTGGCGGTGGAGGCTTGTGTGGACGCAGTGTTCGCGCGGTGTGTGGATGCCGACGCCAAGGCGCGGGAAGCGCTGGATTCTGGCCTGCTGTCCGATCTCAACGCGATGATGGCCTCGGTGGCGCTGGTGATGGCGTGTGGCGCGTTGGGCCATGCCGAGGACATCACTCCGGTGGCCCGCGCCGCGCTGGACCGGGCGGCGCAGTCCTACGAGACGTCGCATCTGCGGTTCTGGTTCGGGGGTGTGTACGCGCGGGCGTGCCGGCTCACCGGCGCGATCGACGCGTGTCACCGAGCAGCCGAGCACCTGTATGGCTTGGCCAAGGAGATGCCGTCGCTGGCTTATGCGAACCTGGCGTTCCTGATGGGCCACGCCGAGTTGATGCGCGGTGAGCTGCGGTCGGCCGAGCGGCTGCTCCACGAGGCGCTGGCCGGCGTCGAGCGCCACGGTGTCACCACCGGATTGCGACCCGCATGCACGTTTGCCCTGGCCGAGACCCATGCCAAACTCGGGGAGCCCGCCGCTGCGGCAGATATGCTGGCTCAGGCGCGGCGGGCGGTCAGGCCGGAGTTCTTGTTCATGCAAACGGGTTTCGCGTTGGCCACCGGCTGGGCCTTGGCTGCCGCCGGGTCCCTGACAGCAGCGATCGGCACCGTTCTTGCCGAGGCGGACA
This sequence comes from Mycobacterium sp., assembly GCF_049647605.1. Taxonomy (GTDB): domain Bacteria; phylum Actinomycetota; class Actinomycetes; order Mycobacteriales; family Mycobacteriaceae; genus Mycobacterium. The sequence goes on from NZ_JBARXZ010000024.1 coordinate 43,353, forward strand.
TGGCGGCCGAGCGGGGGCAGCCGACGCATGAGCTGGCCTGCCTGCAGGCCGCGATCCAGTGGGGTGCCACCGAAGAGCTGGGTGAAGTTGTCTGCCGCACCAGGAAGCTGGCCGACCGGCTGAACCTGCCGTTGGCCGATGCCGTTGCGCTGCACGCGGAATCGCTGGAGGGCCGCGACGGTGAAGGTCTGCTGGCGGCGTCGGCGGCGTATCAGGCGCTGGGGGACCGGGCAACGGCCGCCGACGCTGCCGCCCAGGCTGCCGTCACGCTGACCGGTGCGCAGCTGCGCAGTCGAGGTTTGTTCGCGGCCGCGATCGCCCAACAACTGGCGCAGGACTGTGGTGGCCTGTCCACCCCGGCTACCCGGACCCCGGTGACACCGACGCCGTTGACCGGCCGACAGCGTGAAATCGCGGAGATGGTGGCGGCCGGGCTGTCCAACCGGCAGATCGCCGATCGGTTGGTCAGCTCGGTGCGCACGGTGGAGGGGCACATCTACCGAGCCTGCCAGCGGGTCGGAGCGTCATCGAGGGAGGAACTCGCCAGCATCCTGCGCCGTGGCGGAATGACCTGAGGCGGTGCAGGTTCGGCGACTCAGCTGTTGTTGTTGTCGACGACACCGACGGCGGTTTGTGCTCGCTGGTCATAGGTTGCCCGCGCTCCGGCGTCGAAGTTCAGGAAAACCGTGTCGTTGCCGAGCTTCTTGGTGAGCCAGCGCCGGGTCCGGGGTGAGAGCAGCGCGGTCAAGATACCGACGTAGCGCAGGGGACCCGGTACCGAGAGATGGGTGATGTCGGGGTGGTCCAACACCTTGATGACCCCCGCGGCGATCTCCTCGGGCTGCACCGGTTTTTGTGCACCCGTTCCTTTTGTGCCGGAGATGAGTTCGGTGTTGGTGAAGGTGGGCATCACGACGCTGACGTTGACGCCCTGGGGTGCAAATTCGTCCGCCAGGGCGGTGGTCAGGCCGACGACGGCGAACTTGGTGCCGGCGTAGACAGCTTGTCCGGGGACGGCGACAACACCGGCCAGTGACGCGATGTTGACAACGTGGCCCCGGCGGCGCTTGACCATCTCGGGCAGGACCAGTTGGCTGCCGGTCAGCACCCCGTAGAAGTTGACCTCTATCGAGGTGCGGATGGCCTGTTCGGAGGCGTCCAGGAACGGCCCGATGGGCATCACGCCCGCGTTGTTGACGAGGACGTCGATGTGGCCACCGCCGTCGGCGCGGGCCTTGTCGAGGAAGGTCTTGAACGACTCGCGGTCGGTGACGTCGACGGGGTAGCCGCTGATCTGTCCTCGGCGGTTGAGGTCGGTGACCGCCCTGTCGAGCACGGCGACGTCGCGGTCGCCGATGACAACTCGAGCGCCCCGCGCCAGGAGTGCCTTCGCGGTGGCCAGGCCGATGCCGCGGGCGGCGCCGGTGATCACGATCGTCTTGCCGCTGATGTTGTCCATGAGCGAAAACTTTACACCTGTCAAGTTTTGGTCGACAAGGGCGGCTGGGCGCGGCGACCACCGCGGATTTTTGCTCACGGCGAGCAAAAGTCCAGGTCAGGAATGCGCAACCCGATCCGACGTTGGATCCTGGAGTGATGACCGCAAAATTGCCGCGATGAGTGTCCGACTGCCGCGCACCACGACGGGGGCTGTCCCGCTCGCGGTGCTCGATCTGGCGCCGGTCAGCGCGGGCTCGGATGTGCCGACCGCGCTGCGCAACACCGTGGACCTGGCCCGGCGGGCCGAGGAGTGGGGCTTCTCGCGCTATTGGGTCGCCGAGCATCACTTCGCCGCCGTGGCCAGCTCGTCGCCCGCGGTGCTGATCGGTCAGATCGCGGCCGCGACCACCACCATCGCGGTCGGCGCCGCGGCAGTTCAACTGGGTTTCACCACTGCCTCGGCGGTGGTCGAGAGCTTCGGCATGCTCGAGGCCTTCTATCCGGGCCGTATCGACCTCGGCGTCGGCCGCTCGGGTCAGCGGCGGGCCGAGGCGCGCCGCCGGGCGCCGCACGATCCGGAGAACCAGCCGCAGTGGCGGGAGATCGACGGTGTGGTGGTGCCGGCACCCTTCGATGTGAGCGTGCTGATGGGCAGCGAGCGCCTCCGGGTGACTACGTCGTTGTTGCAGCCCGGTGCGGTGGTCCCCGACTTCGCCGACCAGGTGCGCGATATCGTCGCGATGTTCGACGGAACGTTCAGCACCGCAGGCTTGCCCGTGCACGCGGTTCCCGGCGACCGCAGCTCGCTGACCCCATGGGTGTTCGGCAGCAGCGCCGGGCAGAGCGCTCAGGTCGCCGGGCGGTTAGGGCTGCCGTTCGTGGCCAGCTACCACATCACGCCGGCTTCCGCCCTGGACGCGATCAGTAGCTACCGCACTGCGTTCTGTCCATCGGAACGGCTGTCGTCGCCGTATGTGGTGGTGTCCGCGGATGTGTTGGCCGCCGATGACGGCGCCACGGCGCGCCGGCTGGCGTCGAGTTACGGGCACTGGGTCTACGCCATCCGCGACAGTGGTGCGGCAGTGCCGTATCCGGACCCGGACACCGTCGCACCACTGACGGACCAGCAGCAGGCGATCGTCGCCGACCGCACCGCCACTCAGTTCGTCGGTGACGCTGCGGAGGTTGCGGCACGGTTGGCGGCGCTGCAACGCGTCACCGGTGCAGACGAACTGGTGATCACCTCGGTGGCGCACGACCATCAGGACCGGCTGCGAAGCCACGAGCTGATCGCCAGGCAATGGGGTCTGACCGGCTGACCCGGTCAGACCTGGGGCATCGCCTGTTGTGTCATCTCGCCGATCGGTCCCCGCCAGATGTCGCCGTGACCGGGGACCAGGACGTCGGTCTCCAGCGTGGCGAGCGCGGCCAGGCTACGCACGCAGTCGGTTTGGTCGTGGTTGAACACCTTGTGTAGCAACTGTGGTCCGCGCCGCGCAGACGTCGGGTGTCCGGTTACCAGCGCATCCCCGCTGAGCAGCACCCCGTCGACCAGATAGGAACAGTGTCCGCCGGTGTGTCCTGGAGTCGGTATCGGGATCGGATGACCGGGCAGCCCCGCCGCAACTTCTTCGGTGAGTGCCTGCGTAGCCGGGATCCCGTCGTGGACAAACGCGCCCTTGCCGATGATGTCCCAGGACCACCGCAGCCATCGTGGCTGCCAGGCGTGCCTGGCGACATCCAGCGGGGAGGCCTGCTCCAGATAATCGCGTCTCGCGTGGCCGACTTCACCTGCGTGGCAGTACACCGGCGTGCCGTATTCGTCGGCCAGCTCGATCGCGGTACCGAGATGATCGATATGTGCGTGCGTCAACAGAACTGCGCGCACGTCTTCGGCGCCATAACCCAATTGCCGGATCGAGGCCAGCACCTCGGCGCGCTGTCCGGGAAACCCGGCGTCGACCAGGATGAGGCCGGTGCTGTCGACGACAAGTGTCCAGTTCACCAGTGGGGTCCGGGCGAGATGCACACTGTCGGTCACCGGAAGGAGATCGAAGGCGGCGGTTGCCATGCTTGGAGAGTCTAGAGCCGGGCGACGATGCGGGTGCGAGGGACGAGTGCCCGGGGAGGAGAGCCGGCGTGGGTGGGTCTAGAGCCGGGCGGCGATGCGGGTGCGAGGACGAAACCGAGGTTTGGCGCGGGCGGTGGTGACCTGCGCCATGGTGGGGAGTACAAAAGAGTTGTGGCTGAACTGAGACTTGGGTACAAGGCGTCGGCGGAGCAATTTGCACCACGTGAGTTGGTGGAACTGGCGGTCGCGGCCGAGGCACACGGGATGGACAGTGCGACGGTCAGTGATCATTTTCAGCCGTGGCGTCATGAAGGTGGACATGCACCGTTCTCGCTGGCGTGGATGACGGCGGTCGGGGAGCGCACCGAGAGACTGATTTTGGGGACGTCGGTGTTGACGCCGACGTTCCGTTACAACCCGGCGGTGATCGCCCAGGCGTTTGCGACCATGGGGTGTCTGTACCCGGACCGGATCTTCCTCGGGGTGGGCACCGGCGAGGCGCTCAATGAGATCGCCACCGGTTATGAGGGGGAGTGGCCGGAGTTCAAGGAGCGCTACGCGCGCCTGCGTGAGTCGGTCCGCTTGATGCGTGAGCTGTGGCTTGGCGACCGTGTCGACTTCGACGGCGACTACTACAAGACCAAGGGCGCCTCCATCTACGACGTGCCCGAGGGCGGTATCCCGATTTACATCGCCGCGGGCGGGCCACAGGTGGCCAAGTACGCCGGCCGTGCCGGCGACGGTTTCATCTGCACCTCCGGCAAGGGGGCAGAGCTCTACCAGGACAAGCTGATCCCGGCGATGCGCGAGGGTGCCGAGGCTGCGGGCAAGAACCCGCAAGACGTGGACCGGATGATCGAGATCAAGATCTCCTACGACACCGATCCGGAACTGGCGCTGGAGAACACCCGGTTCTGGGCACCGTTGTCGCTGACCGCCGAGCAGAAGCACTCCATCGACGATCCGATCGAGATGGAGAAGGCCGCCGATGCGCTGCCCATCGAGCAGGTGGCCAAGCGCTGGATCGTCGCCTCGGATCCGGACGAGGCCGTCGCCAAGGTCAAGGACTACGTGGACTGGGGCTTGAACCACCTGGTGTTCCATGCCCCAGGCCACGATCAGCGACGCTTCCTGGAGCTGTTCCAGCGGGATCTGGAACCCCGGTTGCGGAAGCTGGCCTAGCTGTACTGACTTGAGAGGTTAGGTACACAGCTAGCGGGTGTTTTGCCTCCGAGTGCGGTGTGGCCGCGGTGGTGATTGTAGGTGTGCAGCCAGATCGGGTACTCGGCGCAGCGTTCGGCGTCGCTGGTGTAGAGCCGCGCGTAGGCCCATTCGTCGGCCAGGGTGCGGTGGAACCGCTCGATCTTGCCGTTGGTCTGGGGACGGTAGGGCCTGGTTCGGCGATGCTCGATACCGTCGAGCGCGTCGCGGAAGGCAAACGATCTATAGCAGGAACCGTTGTCGGTCAACACTTTTCGTACGATGATGCCGCGGTCAGTGAACCAGGCGTTGGCCCGAATCCAGAAGTCCGAAGCGGTGTCTTTGCGTTCGTCGGCCAGGATCTCGCTGTAGACCAGCCGGGAGTGCGCATCGATGGCCGAGTGCAAGAAGTGATGCCCTCGCAGCGGATCGCCGTGCCTGCCGCGACGTCCTGAACTCTTATCGGCCCTGGAGTTGTGGTTGCCTTGGGTGCGGCCCAGCATCCGCCATCCGCCGCCGGCGGGGATCTTGCCGAGCTTCTTGATATCGACATGGACCAGCTCGCCGCAGGCAGTGGTCCTAATCCGTCGGATGATGCGCCCGGTCGCACGGTCGAGCCAGCGCAGCTTGGCCAGACCGTAGCGGGTCAGGACGCGGTGGACAGTGGAGACGTTGAGGCCCAGTAGGTAGGCAATGCGCGCAGGTCCCCAGCGACGGAGGACGCGCACCTTGATGATGCGGCGCTCAGTGCGCGTGGGCGTTCGGTTCGGGCTGCGATGGGGCCGTGAGCTGCGGTCGACCATCCCGGCCTCGCCCAATTCGCGGTAGCGCCCGGCCCAGCGTGCCGCGGTGGTCACGGCGACCTGGAACCGTTCGGCAGCTCGCCGAAGCGACCAGCCGTCCTCGACCACACAACGAGCCAGACGCAGGCGTCCGGTTTCAGACAAGGGGGCATTACGGTGGGACACGAAGACCTCCGAGATCGGTGAGCGTTCCTAGACAGCTCGCACTCCACTCGGAGGTCTTCTTCATGTCACCACGCCACGCCGTACCTAACGTCCGTGGTCAGTACACCTAGCCGCCGCCGGCTGCGGGTTGCCGCTCCGCCGGCTTGCCGGTGAAGCGGTACACCCGGAGTCTCTCGTCGCCGGTGGCGCCGTAGATCGAGAGTTCCAGTCTGCCCATGCCGGCACCGTCATCCCACAGCGTCGGGTAGCGCACGTTGAGTGCGTCGGCGCTGCTGATGTGGGGGTTGCTCGCGACGATGTAGCGGATGCCGAAGTCCCAGGGCCGGTTCATCACCGCGTTGAAGTCGTAGTCGCTGGTGATGACAAATTGCTTGGGATTGTCGGAGGCCAGCCAGACACCCCAGGTGTTGAAGGTGTCCATCAGCACCGATCCCTCTGGCAGGTTTCGGCGGTCGAAGTAGTCGGCCAGGGTGCGGTCGTTGACCATCAGCCGTCGATACCACTCCTCTTCCGGAGGGTACTGCTGCGGATAGAACAGTGACCGGAACCCGAACTGCAATTGCTGGTTACCGATTCGGGGATCGGTCGCGGCCACGGCGGTGACCGGCACGCCGATCAGCAGGGACGCCGACAAGATGACGGCGCCGATGCGGCTCAAGGTGGTGTCGGCGCGCCAGCGCGTCGGTCGGGTTCCCCCGTTGGGCTCCCACAGTGCCAGGGCGACACAGACCACCAACGGAATGGCCAGCAGGTAGAACCGGAACCAGCCGAAGGTCATCGAGGTGAACTGACTCCAGGCTGAGAACACCAGGACGGTGCCGAACACTGCCACCGGAGCCATGGCAACGATGTTCTTGCGCAACACCGCAAGCGCCACTGCGCCCGCGACGGTCAACAGGGCCAGCGGTTGCATGCCCAGTAGCCGCGCCGAGATCACCACCCAGTCATCTGAGGCAGCCTGAACCAACGGACCACCGCGGTCCATCGCTGCGGTGACCTGACTTTCGTTGCCGTACTGCGAGGACAGTGTGGCGAACAGCTCACCGGAGACCACCCACCCGCTCATCGCCCAGATCACGAACACCGATGCCAGCGGGAACAGCAGGATGAGCATCGCCAGCATCGTCGGGTTCAGCGTCGAGGCCAATGTCGAGTCGGCGTGTGCCCGCCGGGCACGCCGGAACGCGACGAAGGCGACCAGGACGGTGGCGCCGCAGGCTGCCGGGATCACCTCGTACCGAGTGAGATATCCCAGTCCCAAAGCGATTCCAGCCCAAGCCAGATCGCCGACCCGGTCATACTGCAGCCACTGCATCAGGTGGCGGACACACCAGATCAGGAAGAAGGCCTGGGCGGCTTCACTCATCCCGGAGGCGCCGTAGACGATGATCATCGGTTGCAGGGCGAAGACTCCGACGGCGAGCCACCGCCACCCGGTACCGACACCCCGGTCCAGCGCGATACGCCGGACCATCAGCGCGGCCGCGGCCATGAACAGGGCGCTCTGCACCACTGCTGCCAGGCCGTAGGTCTTGAGTTCGGGCCACCAATGGCTGAGCTGCAGCACCGGAATCTGCACCAGGCTGGGTAGCGGGTTCCAGACGAAGCCGATCGCCGACAGGTGCGGATGCCTGCTCATCACGACGTAGCCGGCGTTGGCCACCCGGCTCGGGGCGTCCGGGTCGAACATGTTGTACCGCAACACCAGTACTGCGCCGACCGCGAAGTAGAAGCAGGTCAGCGAGAAGAAGAGCGCCAGCCCCCAGCGTCGCCGCGGCACCCAGGGTTTGGGCGCCGTGGCGACGACGGGTGTCCGTGGCACCGGGGCCGGTGCGGTGAGCAGGTCAGCGGGCAGCACGCCGGCGCACGATCACCCAGGCCACTGCACCCAGGACCGCGGCGGCTCCGAGGGACAGCGACACCCACGCCCACCATTTCCAGCCGTCACCGGGATACTCGTTGACCATTGCACCGCCTTCTCGGACGGTGAGGTTCATCGAATCGCCTGCGGGGCCGGTGGCCACCACGTCGCCGGTGAGTGAGGCCCATCGGCCGGGGAGGCCACGGATGTGGTTGAAGCTGTCATTGACCAGGGACCAGTCACCGGTGCCCGAGACGGCGAGCACGGTGCGGTTGTTGTGGGTGAACGCCTGCACCACGCCGACAGCGCCACCCAGGTCGACGTTGGTCTCCGGGCTCCCCTGGACATCCACTTCATTTTCCGAGGTCGGGGTCATCGGTGGATTCATGCCGGCTTCGGTGAGCCGAGGCCCGGCCGAGACCGCGAGCAAGCCGATACCGGACTGGGCGGCCTCATCGAAGGAGGTCACCCGCGGTTGTAGGGCAACGGTGCTCTGCTGACCCATCAGGTTGATCGCCTGTGCGGCGAAATCGAGATGGCTGGGATCGTCCACCACCACCTCGAAGTCGGGATTGAAAGCCATGGGCAGCGCCGGGAATCCGCCGCGGTTGCGGTTGCCGGGGGTGACGGTGACCGTCGACTGTGGATCGAGGGTGAACGTGATGCGGTCGTTCAGCGGCGCGCACTCCTGCCGGGGCACGTAGCGGAGTTCGATCGCCATTCCGACATTGGTGGTGATCGATTCGGCCGGGATGGTCCCGGTGATGTCCAGGACGCCGGACTCGTCGAGTTTCTGGGTTGCCAGGACCGCGGATCCGGACCGGATCACCACGGTCGCCTCACCGCCGACCACCGGCGTGTAACGGGCCTTGAGATGCACTATGGCCTCGGTGATCGATCCGACGCCGAAGGCGCTGACATCGAAGCCGGCGTACATCGTCGCGGCCCCCAGAACTGAGGTCTGGCCCGTCATTCCGAGCTGCTCGAAGGTCTTGATGTTGGTCAGCTGCGCCCGCTGCTCGGTGGCGGTGAGCACTGCTGCCGACGGGGTTTGCGCCAGCCCGAAGCGGCGGTCGGCGAACAGTTCCACCTGCTGCTGCAGTTCGGGTCCGGTACCGGAGACCACCAGCACCGCATCCCGGGTGCCGGGGCGCTCCACCGTCAGACCGGGAGTATCGGTTTCCCGGATCACGATCGTGCGTTCGGATCCCGTGCCGTTGGACGGCGGTGCCGCCGAGGTGTCGATGTCGATGCGGACCGGCATCGGCCGGTACAGCTGGGTCAGCTTGGCCACCAGGTCCAGGGCCGCTTGCTGCTGATCGAGGCTGGGTTCGGGGCCGACGTGGACGGTCACCCGATCGAGATAGCCGGGCAGGAAGTCGGCGATCGTTGCCGGGTCGGGTGACTCGCCGGAATATGTTGCGGCCAGCTGTCCCAGGGTGACGGCGGCGGCCTGGACACAACTGTCCACCCGCGCGTTGTTGTAGTCCCGGATCCGGAAACTCAGGCGGGCCACACCGTTGACCACCTCGGCCTTGGAGATGTCCACATTGAACGGTGCCGTCTGGAGGTCCGCGGGAATCGGGACGTTGGCGATCACGATGCCGCGGCTGTCCACGATGTCGATCCGGCCGGCGGTGTTGACCACCGAGCCGATCTGGCCGGTCAGCCGTGCCGGGGTGACTTCCTGGGGCACAGGTAGCGACACATCGTAGGCCTGGTTGGCTCCGACCAATTCGAGCTGATTGGACAGGCCGAGTTGGGTCCAGCCGATCGCCGGGGAGGTGCCGGGCGCCGCGTAGGCAGCGGGTAGGTGGGGAAGCGTCAGGCTGGTTGTCAGTGCCAGCGCAGCGAGCAGTGAGCTCGATCGACGCACGATTGGTTTCACGGTTTTTGGTCTCCGTCGGGGATGGCGGGTGTTGCGGGGCTCGAGCTTTGATGAGTCGGGACAAAATGATTCGAGGCCAGGCCGTGGACCGTCTTCTCCCAGAAGAAGGGACGGAACACCAGCTGGTAGATGGCTTTGATGGCGGCGACGGCTTGCAGGACCCAGTAGAACGGGACCAGCAACGCGGCCCACCACAGGTAGGGCTTGCCTTGGGCGTGACTGACCACCAGGCCGACAAAAACCGCCATCGGCGCGACCACGATGAACAGCAGCAGGCACAGGTAGTAGGTGGTCGGCGGGAACAGGAAGGTGATCAGCGGCGGCCGGCCGGCGACCCAGCACAGCAATGCAAACCAGAACAACAGATTGAAGGCGTTGCCCAGCGGAACGGCGCCGGTCATCGTGATGAGTCGCAGGATCGCCTTTGTCCCGATCTCGCGGCGCAGCTGTAGTGGGTGCCGCAGATGGACCAGCATCGTCTGCAGATAGCCCTTGTACCAACGGGATCGCTGTCGGACCCAGTTGATGACGTCGGAGTTGGCTTCCTCGAGGGTGACCGAATCGAGGATGATGGTGCGGTAGCCGTACCGGGCGAGGCGCACCCCGAGATCGGCGTCCTCGGTGACGTTGAATTCGTCCCAGCCACCGACTTCCCGCCACACCGCGGTGGGGATGTGGTTGGAGGTGCCGCCGAGCGGAACGACGCATCGGGCGTCCTGTACTGCGGGTAGGACCACACCGAACCACTGGTCATATTCGAGGGCAAACCATCGGGTCAGCAGGTTCTGCTTTTCGTTGAAGTAGCCGAGACGGCATTGCGCGCAGGCCACATCGGACGGCGCCTGCCGCATGGCGACCACTGCCCGCCGCAGTTGCAGTGGTTCTGGGATGTCCTCGGCGTCGTAGATGGTCATCATCTCGCTGCGCGGGTCGGCGACCGACATCCCGTAGTTACACGCCTTGGGCTTGGTTCGGGGCAGGCTCGGCGGCACCAGCACCACCCGGACAGCCGGCAGCGACATGTCGACGACTGCCTGCTGGGTGGGGAGGTCGTCCTCCTCGATCAGCAGCAACACTTCGAGTTTGTCCACGGGATAGTCCAGGCGGCCGACCCCGGCGTTCAGATAGTCCATGATCGTCGGCTCGCCGAAGACGGGCACCAGCACCGTGTAGAAGGGCAGCTCGTCGTCGGGCACGGCGAGTGCTTCCTCGTCACTGATCTGGATCAGTGACGGGGATCGGAAACCGCGTACCAGTAACCAGTTTCGGTCCAGCGAGATCGCGAGATAACAGATTGCGATCACCGTTGTGAGGGCGGCAACCGTGTCGGAGGGAACCGCTGCAAACACCGCCACCACCGCGGCAAAGACCAAGACGACGCGCAGAATCGAGAGTCGACTCAGAACGGATCGTGCAGACAGGTGGTGTGGAAGCTGCGGCAGGTGTGTATCACTCCTCATGGAGTGAGATCACCCGACATCATCGGTTCACCTGCATTGAGGACTCGATGCACAACAACTTTTGTGCTGGCTTCGACGATCGGATCCACCACGCCGGTCTCCGACGGTTGCTGGCGGGCGAGCCACAGTGCGGGCTCCACCAGGCTGTTGTACAGGTTCAGCGCTCTGGGCTCCGGTGGCGTGAGATCTCTGGACTGGCTGGTGATGACCGTGACCCGCTGGTATTCGGCACCGCTGCGCCACGTCCAGGTGACCGCATTCCAGTTCGCCACGTCGTGGGTGGTCGCAGTGTCGGCATCGGTGTGCGCAACCTTGATGCCCGCGGGAGCATCCGGTTCGGCGAGGTACGGGGTGTAGTTCACCGGCGCGGTCGACGGGTACCACACCGCATTGGAGAAGTCCTGCAGCCGTGCCAGATCGGGCGAGGTCATGACGTCGACCACGGTCTGGAACTCTCCGGCCCCACCGGGCGCGCGATACCGGGTCAGGGTGGCGTCCGGCCCGAGGAAGTTGGTGATGAAGGGGTAGTCGGCGATCGAATCCAGTGCCGAGGCGGTGATCCAGTCGCTGCGCACCTCTTCCACCGGAGCGGGCCGCTGGAACGGCAGGTGCAGGCAGAGCATGCCGATCGCGGCGACCAGCACCACCGCGTACGACCGGGCTTGGGTCTTCGGCAACGTCACCCCGATGGAGGGTTCGGTGGCTGCCGCCGCGGCGCGCGATCCCGACGTCAGGCGATGCAGCGTCAGCACCACGAGCAGCGGGATGACTGCGGAGCCCACGATGACGCGCAGGTAGAGGCTCAGGTCAGAGAGCAGCAGCACCGAACCGGTGGACAGCACCAGGTTGGCCGTCGCGGCCAGCAGCCGTACCCGCACCGACACGAAACGTGCCGCCAGGTACACGGCAAGGGTGGCGATCATGGTCGAGACCAGCGCGATGGCGGTGTCCGAACCGCCGACGGCCGAGGTCATCAGCATGAAGGGCATCACGGGTGCGAGGACCAAACCAGGCAGCCAGACCTGCCACATCCGCAGCACGTGGCGCGCGGAGAACACGACCATGCCACATGCGGCGACCCAGATCAGCAAGCCGACGTTGTCGAGGTGCCACAGTGCGGCCATGGTCGGCAGGCGGTCTTGCACCAGCCAGATTGCGGCAAATCCCGCCACACACAACAGGACAGCGCCGATCCAGTCGGATTCGGCGTCGGTGACGCCGCGCGGCACCCGGCTGTAGCCGGCGGCGACCAGGCCCGCCAACACCGGGGCGACGACCAGGTATACCGACTGTGAGCCGGCGACGGCGCTGCGACCGACTTCGCTGAGCTGCACGACATACGCCAGCGACCCGGCGAACAGCACAAACCAGATTCGTGCCCACAGTTCCGGGTTGATCCGCGTGGCGGAGGCCACAGCAATGTTCGGCGAGTGACCTAGGTTTGCGCTGGCTGTGTCGGCTACGGCTGAACGTGCACTGTATATGGGCATATCGATCGACTTTTTCTCTGTTCTGTATATAAGCCACGGTCGGCCGTGGCAAAGGCACACAATACGCGATTGGCTGAGGCGTCAGTGGTCCAGCGAAGCGGAACCGGATGTCGATATGACATCGATTTCGAACGTTGCGGTGACTGAGCTCCACGTTGGCGGAGTGGTACCTCGACCGGTGGTGTGACGTGAGTTGATCTGCCGGTATTGGCGACGTCCGCTGTTGCTTGGCGCTGCCGAGCTGGGCTTTTTCACAGCGAGGCGATGAAGCGGCGTGTCTTACGGTTCGGCGGGCATGTCCGGGCTGTCTGCGATGTCCTGCGGGGGAACGTCGTCGATCTCGGGCATAAGCGGTTCCTGTGGATAGGTTGGCGAGCGAACTTCTGACGACATGCTGTGGGTTCAGCACCGCCGCAGTTTCGATCCAAGATATTTACGAACTGGCAAAAAGGCTATCCCAGGCGATTACAGCAAACAAATACAAAGACATGTGAGCTCGATCACATTTTGATGCTTTCGGCGATTCGCCCGGCGTACTGGATCGGGCTGCCCGGATGGGGAAGGGTGTAGGCCGTGCGCCAAGGCCCCGGAATTGCGTCCAGCATTTACGTCGCCTCACCCGAGGGCGACACCGGTAAGTCGACGATCGCGCTCGGCATCCTCAACCGTCTGACAGCAACGGTGCCCACGGTCGGGGTGTTTCGCCCGATCACCCGGCTGGGCGAAGACCGCGACTACATCCTCGAACTGCTGCTGGCCCAGACCTCGGCAGGCCTGTCCTACGAGGACTGCGTGGGCGTCGGCTATCAGGAACTGCACGAGGATCCCGATGCCGCGATCGCGAAGATCGTCGACCGGTTCCATCACGTCGCGGACCGCTGTGATGCCGTGCTCATCGTCGGCAGCGACTACACCGATGTCGCCAGCCCCAGCGAGCTCAGCGTCAACGCCCGCATCGCGGTCAACCTGGGAGCTCCCGTTGTGCTCGCTGTCCGTGCCAAGGGACGCACTCCCGCCGAGGTGGCTCAGGTGGTGGAGCTGTGCCTGGGCGAACTGCGTATCCAGCACGCTCACGCCGCAGCGGTGGTGGCCAACCGGTGCGATCCAGCCGAGATGGCTGCCGTCGCGGACGCCCTGAGCCGGTTCGAACCGAAGTCATATGTGTTACCCGAAGAGCCGCTACTGGTCGCCCCGTCGGTCGAAGACCTGCTCGATGCCGTCAATGGGACATTGATCAAGGGTGACGAGGAGCTCCTCGGTCGCGAGGTGCTCGATGTCCTGGTCGCCGGAATGACGGCCGAGCATGTTGTCGAGCGACTGACCGAAGGGGTCGCCGTGATCACTCCCGGTGACCGTTCCGATGTGGTGCTCGCGGTGATGAGCGCCCACGCTGCCGAAGGGTTCCCGTCGCTGTCGGGGGTGATCCTCAACGGAGGGCTGGCTCTGCACACCTCGATCGCTGCCCTGGTCGACGGGCTGCGCCTGCGGCTGCCGATCATCGCAACCGATTTGGGCACCTTCGCCACCGCCAGTGCGGTGGCGGGGGCCCGGGGCCGGGTCACGGTCAACTCGGCCCGCAAGATCGACACGGCACTGGAACTGATGGATCGCCATGTCGATACCGCCGACCTGCTGCACCAGCTGGCGATCGAGATCCCCGCCGTGACCACGCCGCAGATGTTCGAGTATCAGTTGCTGGAACGGGCCCGTTCCGACCGGAAGCGCATCGTGTTGCCCGAAGGCGACGACGACCGCATCCTCAAAGCCGCCGGCCGGTTGCTGGACCGTGGCGTGGTGGAGCTGACGATCCTGGGCGACGAAGCAGAGGTGCGGGGCCGAGCCGCCGAACTCGGTGTGGACCTGGCAGCCGCTCGGGTGCTGAACCCGCGCACCAGCAAGCACTGCGACGAGTTCGCGCAGCAGTACGCCGAGATCCGCAAGAAAAAAGGTGTCACTGTCGAACAAGCCCGCGAGACCATCCACGACGTCTCGTACTTCGGCACGATGCTGGTGCACAACAACCTTGTGGACGGAATGGTCTCCGGCGCCAGTCACACCACCGCGCACACTGTGCGACCGGCCCTCGAGATCATCAAGACGATGCCGGATGTGGCCACCGTGTCGAGCATCTTCCTGATGTGTCTGGAGGACCGGGTGCTCGCTTACGGCGACTGCGCCATCGTGCCCGACCCGTCGGCCGAACAACTTGCCGATATCGCCATCAGCTCGGCGCGCACGGCGGCCCAGTTCGGGATCGACCCGCGAGTGGCCATGCTGTCGTACTCGACGGGCACCTCCGGTACCGGCGCCGACGTCGACAAGGTTAGATCGGCGACCGAGTTGGTGCGCAAGCGTGACCCGGAACTGTTGGTGGAGGGGCCGATTCAATACGATGCGGCAGTGGATCCGTCGGTGGCCGTGACCAAGATGCCGGATTCGCCGGTTGCCGGCCGGGCGACGGTCCTGATCTTCCCCGACCTCAACACCGGCAACAACACCTACAAAGCAGTCCAGCGCAGTGCGGGTGCGATCGCCATCGGGCCGGTGCTGCAAGGTCTCAACAAACCGGTCAACGACCTGTCCCGAGGAGCGTTGGTGTCCGACATCGTCAACACCGTTGCCATCACCGCGATTCAGGCGCAGGGGAGGTGAGCACCGAGCGCACCGTCCTGGTGCTCAACTCCGGTTCCTCTTCGGTCAAGTTCCAGCTGATCCAGCCGGATACCGGCGCATCGCTGGCTCACGGCATCGTCGAACGGATCGGGGACGACAACTCGACGGCCCAACTCACTGTCGGTGAGCAGGAGTTACGTCGGGACAGTGCAATCGCCGACCACGAGGCAGCGCTGCGCACGGTTTTCGAACTGTTCGATGAGGCCGGGGCCGAACTGTCACAACAAGGTCTGGTCGCGGTGGGCCACCGGGTGGTGCACGGCGGCGAAGAGCTGTATCAGCCCACGATCGTCGACGACAAGCTGCTGGCCACCATCACCGAATTGGCGCCGCTGGCGCCGCTGCACAATCCGCCGGCGGTTCTGGGGATCGAGGTGGCCTGCCGGATCGTGCCGGATCTGCCGCACGTCGCAGTCTTCGACACCGCGTTCTTCCATGACCTACCGGCCGCGGCCGCCAGTTACGCCATCGACCGGGACATCGCGCGTGAGTACCGGATTCGCCGCTACGGATTCCACGGCACATCACATCAATATGTCAGCGAACAGGCCGCCGAGTTCCTCGGCACCCCGTTGGAGAACCTCAACCAGATCGTGTTGCATCTGGGCAACGGGGCCTCGGCTTCGGCCATCGTCGGGGGGCGTCCGGTGGACACCTCGATGGGGCTGACGCCGATGGAGGGGCTGGTGATGGGTACCCGCAGCGGTGACATCGACCCCGGCGTCGTCATGTACCTGTGGCGGACCGCGCAGCTCGGCGTCGAGGACATCGAAGAGATGCTCAACCGCCGCTCCGGGGTTCTGGGATTGGGTGGACAGACCGACTTCCGCGAGTTGCACAAGCAGATCGCAGCCGGCGACTCCGATGCCCAGTTGGCCTACGACGTCTATATTCACCGGCTGCGCAAGTACATTGGCGCCTATCTGGCGCTGTTGGGCACCACCGATGTGTTGACGTTCACCGCCGGTGTGGGGGAGAACGACGCTGCGGTCCGCCGCGACGCGCTGACGGGGCTGGCGCCGCTGGGGATCGAACTCGACGAACATCTCAACGACAGCCCGGCCCGTGGCGCGCGGCTGATCTCCGCCGAGGGGTCACCGACGGCGGTACTGGTGATCCCCACCAATGAGGAGCTTGCGATCGCCCGGGCCTGTATCGCCGCGCTCTGACGGCAACGGTGCCTCAGAAAGTGCTCATCGGGCGCACGGTATTGGCCATGTCGACCAGCGCGTAACGGTGTGCCTGGGTGGGCGCCACCCGGGCCAGTGCCCGCAGGGACGCCTCGACCCCGAGCTGAAGACCGTGCTGGGTGAAGGGGAATCCCAGGATGTGATTGGTGCCCGCCTCGTTGTCGGCGATCCAGTCCATCGCGGTGCCGAGGACCAATGCGCGTAACTGCAGCACTCGGGGTTCGCTTTCGGGCAGCGCCTCCACCCGTCGCGCGGCGTCCCGGATGTTCTGTTCGGTCAGTTCGCTGTTCGATCTGCCGGACAGCAACGTCACCGAACTGGTCAACCGGGCGGTGGTGAAATGCCGCGAAGTGGGTGGTACTTGATCGAGGGTGCGCACCGCCGCTTCCCGCTGACCGTTGGCCGACTGCGCGCGTGCCAGGCCGAAACCTGCTGAGATGACCCCGTTGTCGGTGTTCCACACGGTTCGGTAGAACTGCGATTCGTCGGTGTCGCCGGCCAGTTCGGCGGTGGCGGCCAGGGCCACCTTCGGGGCGTGCTCGCCGGGGAGGGTGTCGAGCACCTCGTTGAAATGCTTGATGGCCGAGTCGTAGTCGGCGGTCAGCAGATCCGACACCGCGCGGAACCACACCAGCCGCCAACGCCACCCCACCCGTTCGGCGAGGTCGTCGAGCTTGCGGGTGGCCTTGGCGACGTCACCGAGGTCGAGGAGGGCGCGCACCTCCATCAGCGGCAGTTCGGTGGATTCCGACAGGTCGATCTCGTCGGAGTCCAGGGTGCCGTGCCGCGCGGCGCGCAACGAGTCGAGCGTCTGTACCGGCTGCGACAGCACTGTTGCGCTGAGCACTTTGGCGCCGACGTCGGCTGCGTCCACCAGCGGTACGGGTAGTGCCGTCACGATGTCGGCGGCCGTCAGCTTCTCCGAGTGCGGTTGTCCGTCGAGGTAGACGTCGGTGTGCGCGACCAGCAGTTCGACACCGAATGTCGACCGTGACGGGGAGAACACCGTGGACAGACCGGGGCGGGGTATCCCGGTGTCTCGGGCCACCACCTCGCGGAGCACACCGAGGAGCTGTCCTGACATCTCCTCGGCACCGGTGAACCGGCGGCGGGGGTCGGGGTCGATGGCCCGCCGCAACAGTCGCGCGAAGCTGTCGTACTCCTTGAGCACCGGATTCCCCTCGGGGAGCCCGTCGACGTAGCGACCTTTACGGGTGGGAAGGTTCAGGGTCAAGGCCGCCAAGGTGCGCCCCACCGTGTAGATGTCGGAGGCGACGGTGGGGCCGGTGCGGACGATCTCCGGCGCCTGGTAACCCGGTGTGCCGTACAGGTAGCCGAACGAGTTGATCCGCGATACCGCACCGAGGTCGATCAGCTTGAGTTGCTCTTCGGTGAGCATGATGTTCTCGGGCTTGAGGTCGTTGTAGCACAGCCCGATCGAGTGCAGATAGCCCAGCGCGGGCAGGATCTCGAGCATGTAGGCGATGGCCTGCGCCACCGGCAGCTGTTTGCCCCGGCTCTGTTTGAGCGAGGTGCCGCCGACGTACTCCATCACGATGTACCCGACCGGTTCACCGTGGGAGTCTGGGTGTTCGACGAAGTTGAAGATCTTCACGATCGACGGGTGGGCGACCTCGGCCAGGAACTGGCGCTCGGCCATCGCGATGGCCTGGGCCTCGGCATCGCCGGAGTGCACCAGGCCCTTGAGCACCACCGGTCGTTCGTTCACGTTGTGGTCGACGGCCAGATACACCCAGCCCAGACCGCCGTGGGCGACACAGCCCTTGATCTCGTACTGATCGGCGACCATGTCGCCTGGTCCCAGCTGCGGAAGGAACGAGTACGCGCTCCCGCAGTGCGGGCACCAGCCCTCGGACAGGGCCGCGCCGTCCGGGGTGGAGCGGCCGACGGGTTTTCCGCAGTTCCAGCAGAACCTTTTCGACTCCGCCACAACGGGATTCGACATCAGGGCGGCGAGCGGGTCGATCTCCGGTACCCGCGGGATCTCCACCAGGCCACCGCCGAGTCGCCTGGTCGGCGAGATCATCCGGGTCAGGGTGACCGTGTGATCCTGCGGTTCGGTGCCGGCACCGGTGGCGTAGGTGCTCTCGGAATCGTCGAAGTCCGGCCGGAACACGGCCTGAGTGGCCATCGGGCGCATCGTCGATGCCGAGTCGAAGAGAATTTCGGAGGGTTGGGTACCCGGGCCTTCGTACTCGATTCCGGACTTGTCGGTCCCGGTGTCGGGGCTCCAGTCATCGGGGCCGTCATCGCTGAGGTCGATCTGGGCTGCCTGGGTGGCGGGCCCGTCGTCGTCGTAGTAGTTGCCGTCGGTGTCGGCTTCGCCGTTCTTGGATTCGAAGTCGTCGGCTCGATCGTTCTCGGGTTTGTTGTGCTGGTTGGTGCCGTCTTGGCCGTTCGACTCTTCGCGGGGGTCATCCATCTGACTCACCTAATCCACGTACCGGGCGCTCGGTGGGGCCGGCGGCGGGCCGAGCACCGTCAACCACTTGCGGTACAACGTGTTCCACGTACCGTCCCGACGGATGCGTTCCAGAGTACCGTTGACGAAGCGGACCAGCCCGGTGTTGTCCATGTTGATCCCGATGCCGTACGGCTCTTGGTTCATGTTGGGACCCACGATGTGCAGATAGGGATCTTGGGAGACCAGACCCGCCAGGATCGAGTCATCGGTGGACACTGCGTCGACCTGACGTTGCTGCAGGGCGACCAGGCAGTCGGCCCATGACACCACGGTCACGATGATCGGTGCCGGGGTGATCTGGCGGATCCGGTCCAGTGACGTGGTGCCCTTGGCAGCACACACCCGCTTCCCGGACAGATCGGAGGCCTGGGTGATCGCAGAGTCGCGTGGCGCCAGAATCCGTTGATAGGCATTCAGATACACGGTGGAGAAGTTGACGAGTTCGCGGCGTTCGCAGGTGATGCTCATGGTCTTGACCACGATGTCCACGTCGTTGTTCTCCAGCGCCCTCATCCGGTCCGCCGACGACAGGATGCGGTACTCGACCTGGGACGGGGTGCCGAAGATGTCGCGGGCCACTTCACCGGCGATGTCGACGTCGAAGCCGGTGATCTCACCGGTGATCGGGTCCCGGAACGAGAACAGATTGCTGCCGATGTCGAGTCCGACGATCAGCCTGCCCCGGTTACGGATGTTGGCGACGGCGTCGTCGGCCTCGGCTCTGGTGGGGAACGGGCGCAGGCTGGCGGTGCGGTCGCAGTCTTCTTCGTCGGGGTTGGGCGGGGTGGGTTGTTCCGGGGCCATCTCTTCCATGCCCGCCGGCGTCGGCGGCGGCAGGGTCAGCAGGGGCGCTGAGGACGGGGCCGTCGATTGGGCGCAGCCGGTCGCCAGCAGCAGCACCGCGACGAGAATGGCTGCCAGCCGTTGTGTCGTGCGCATGGTCGGGTAGTTGTTCCTCATCGGTATTCACTGAGTCGGGGCCAGATGCCGAGAGCGACGGCCACTGCCGCCCCCAACGAAAGTACGACACCGCCGACGGTGGCACCGGAGAGCACGCGGCGTGCGGTGGCGATATCGGTGCGCAATTGGTTGCGGCTCTCCCGGATCCCGCCGGCCAGGGCCGCTTCCAGCTTGTCGAACGCCGGCGTTGAGTCGTCTTCGCCGGTGCCCAGTGCCACCTGTGTCGCGGCCTGGTAGTTGCCCACCGAGATGTAGGCGTTGATCCGCTCGTCGGCGGAACGCCATTTGGTCAGCAACTGGTCGGCGTTGGTCAGGTCGGACTTGTCGATGGCGTCATCTCGTTCGAGATACTGGGCGAGCTGGTGTTGCATGGTGTCGATGCGCTGGTAGTAGGACTGTTTGCGGATGTCTTCGTCGCCGCGCCGGATCAGGGACAACGTCTCGTCGGCGCGTGCCTGCTGGGCGGTGATCGCCAGCGTGGTGATGGTCTTGAGCGATTCGGCGGCGGTGTTCTTGGCGCTTCGGCTGCCGGCGGTGGAAATGGTCAGGGCGGTGCCCACCCACACCACCATGATCAGGATCGCCAGGCCGCCGGCGATCAGCCCGATGTTGACCCGGCGCCGGGTCCGCCGCGCCAGCCAGCGGTGCGCAAAGGCCCCGAAGAGGATCGTCGCGGTGACGGTGAGGATCACCGGGGCGGGGATGCGGGTGGAGGCGGTGGTCTCGTCGTCCACCCGTGCGGAGGTCTGCTCGTAGAGTCGCTGCGCGCTGGGCAGGATGGTGTCCTGCATCAGCGAGGACGCCTCCGACAGATACGACGAGCCGACGGGGTTGCCGGCCCGGTTGTTGGTGCGGGCAGTCTCGATGAGCCCGGTGTAGACGGCCAGTTCGGCGTTGATCTTGCCGAGCAGCTCCTGCATGGGCTCGTCGGTCAGCCCGCTGGAGGCCTGTGTCAGCGCCACTGCGGCGTCGGTGATGGCCTGTTCGTAGCGTTGTCGGACCGGCCGGGGTTCGGCGCCGGCGATGAATGCGGTGGCCGCTGCGGCGTCGGCCACCGACAGGGTGGTGTAGAGCTGCCCGGCCGCGAATGCCAGTGGCTCGGTGTGGTCGAGCACGTTGGTCAACTGCTGCTGACGTTGGTCGATGGTCGTCGAGGTGGCGAAGGCGCTGATCACCCCGAGCATCGCGAGGATGGCGCCGATGGCGAGGATGCGTCCGGGCGTGGTCCACAGGAACCACCACCGTGGATGGGCGGGTTCGACGGGCGACCGCGATGCCAGAGGCTCGGTCGACGGATGCGCCAACTCAACCGTCACCTGTGCGGACCTCGTTTCCCGCTTGCATTTGCCCGGACCAGTTCCAACTCTATAAGTGAATTCTAAGAGCATTTCTGTGACGGATGGGGCGAGATCGGCGAGGTGGCACACACGAGAGGTGTGCCGCATATGGTTAGCGCGTGCGAGGTGACGGCGACGGCTGGGTGGTGTCAGACTCCGGTACACATTTTTGGGGCCGGCACGGCGCGGCGGGACTGCTGTTACGCGCCCCGCATCCGGACGGAACCACTGCGGTGCTGTTGCAGCATCGGGCGCCGTGGAGCCATCAGGGCGGCACCTGGTCCTTGCCCGGCGGCGCCCGCGACAGCCACGAGACACCCGAACAGGCGGCGGTGCGCGAAGCCGAGGAAGAGGCGGGCCTGACCGCCGACGCACTCACGGTCCGGGCCAGTGTGGTGACCGCCGAGGTGCCGGGCTGGACCTACACCACCGTGATCGCCGACGCTGCCGCGATGCTCGACACCGTGCCCAACCGGGAAAGCTCCGAGCTGCGGTGGGTGGCGGTGGAGGAGGTGGGCTCGTTGCCGTTGCACCCCGGGTTCGCCGCCAGCTGGCCGCGGCTGCGCGAGGTGACCACTTCTATCCCGCTGACCGCAGAGCCGACGCCAGACGCCTAGCCGCGGCCTGTGGGTCGTCGGCCGCGGTGATGGCCCGGACCACCACGGCCCGGCGGGCCCCGGCAGCCAGCACGTCGGGCAGCCGTTGCTCGTCGATTCCGCCGATGGCGAACCACGGGCGTTCGATCCCGGACTCTGCGGTGTAGCGCACCAACTCCAGGCCTGGGGCAGTGCGGCCGGGTTTGGTCGGAGTCGGCCAACACGGCCCCACGCAGAAGTAGTCGATCTCTTCGATCGCGGCCCGGTCGACCTGCGCGCGGTCGTGGGTGGAGCGGCCGATCAGAGGGCGCGCTCCGATGATGTCGCGGGCGACCAACAACGGAAGGTCGTCCTGGCCGAGGTGCAGCACGTCGGCGGTGGCAGCTCTGGCGACGTCGGCTCGGTCGTTGACCGCCAGCAGGGCGCCGTGGCGGGCCGCTGCGTCGGCCAGGATCTCCAGGGCCGCCAACTCGTGGCGCGCCTCCAGCGGCCCGAAGCGCTGCTCACCGGCCGAACCCTTGTCGCGCAGCTGAACGATGTCGACGCCGCCGGTCAGGGCCTCGTCGACAAACTCGGCCAGGTCACCTCGTTCCCGCCGGGCGTCGGTGCACAGGTAGAGCCGGGCACTGGCGAGTCGGTCCAACGGGAGCCGGTCGGCGGGAAGCTGTTCAGGCATTCCGCAAAGGTACTGTGGGGTGCTGTCGAGACAGAAACGACAAGACCGAAACACGGGAGTCCCGGCTAACGGGACTGAGAGTGGGCACACAGCGAGGTGCGGCGCGCGCCGCCCC
>NZ_JBARXZ010000025.1:0-84162 GCF_049647605.1 Mycobacterium sp.
GTGCTCGAGTCCGCGGGACCAGCAACGGTGCGGCGTGCACGGCCTCGGCTAGCGAGCCCAGGCCGTCGGCGTCACGAACCACCGACGCGAACCTGCTCATCGCCTGCTGCAGCACGTGGCGGTCCAAGACGCGGACGCCCTGATCACCGGATATCCGCGCAGTAGGTGCACCGACCTCCGCGGCGTGGTTGGCCGCAGCCCTTCCCGCTCGTCCGCCGACCACCATTCCTTCGAGAAGGCTGTTGGAAGCCAGCCGGTTGGCGCCGTGCATGCCGGTGCGGGCTACTTCACCCGCGGCGAAGAGGCCGGGCAACTCGGTACGGCCGTGGACGTCGGTGCGTACTCCACCGCAGGAGTAGTGCGCACCGGGCACCACGGGAATCGGCTGCCGGGTCGGGTCGATTCCCGCGGCGCGGCACGCGGCCGTCACCGTCGGGAAGCGCTGAGCGAAACCGCCGATCTGGCGCGCGTCGAGATACACACAGGGATCACCGGATTCGCGGAGTCGCGCATCGATCGCGGCGGCCACGACATCGCGGGGCGCCAGATCTCCCATCGGGTGCACGCCCGCGGTGACCGCGTCCCCGCGGGCGTCGACCAGCGTCGCACCCTCACCGCGGATGGCTTCGGTGATCAGTGGGCGTCGACCGCCGGTGTTGCCGTCATAGAGCATTGTCGGATGGAATTGGATGAACTCCAGATCGCTGACCGGAACCCCGACCTGTAGCGCCAGGGCGATGCCGTCGCCGGTGGATCCGTCCGGGTTGGTGGTGGCGCTGTAGAGGTGGCCGGCCCCGCCGGTGGCCAAGATGACCGCCGGAGCGTGGACGATTCCGGGCCCGTACGGGCTCAGTACCGCGACTCCGGTGATGGCGTCCTCGTCACGCAGCAGTCGCAGCGCGACGTGATCACGGCGAATGTCGAGCCCGGCACCGGCGCTGTCCAGTGTCCGTTGCACCTCGGCTCCGGTGGCATCGCCACCGGCGTGGACGATCCGCCGCCGGGAGTGCCCGCCTTCGCGCGTCAGCTCCCAACCCCCGGTGGCGCCCTGGTCGAACTGCGCTCCGTACGAAATCAATTCGGTGACGGCGCGGTAGCCGTCGGCAACGATCGAACGCACCGCATCGGGGTCGCACAGACCCACCCCGGCGGCCAGTGTGTCGGCGACATGGGCGTCGATCGAGTCGTCCGTGCGGGGAATGACGACGGCGACCCCACCTTGGGCGTAATAGGTTGCCGTGTCCCCCAATTGGCGGGCCTTGCTGAGCACCACAACTCGACGCCCCTGCCGGTGTGCCGCCAGCGCGGCCGCAAGACCAGCTACGCCGGTGCCGATCACCACAACGTCAGCACGTTGCTCCCAGACGCCGGTGCCGCCGCAGGCGGGCGCTCTGGTCATTCTCCGCCGCCGGGCTGTCCGATCTCGATCATCCGCTGCACACTGCGCCTTGCGAGCTGTGCGGTGTCGGCGTCGACATGCACCTCGTCGGCTTCTTCGACCAGGCAGCGCAGCAGTGCAGCCGGGGTGATCATCTTCATGTATTTGCACGAGGCGCGGTCGTTGACGGCCTGAAAGTCGATTTCCGGTGCAGCCCGGCGCAACTGGTGCAGCATACCGACCTCGGTGGCCACCAGCACGTGGCTGGCCTTCGATTCGCGGGCCGCGTCCAGCATGCCGCCGGTGGACAGGATCTTCACCCGCTCCTCCGGGAAGGAGCCTTCACCGGCCAGGTACAACGCCGATGTAGCGCAACCACATTCGGGGTGAACGAACAGCTCGGCGTCGGGGTGGCTGCGCGCCTGCTCGGCGAGTTCCTCACCGTTGATCCCGGCGTGCACGTGGCATTCACCCGCCCACACATGCAGGTTCTTGCGGCCCGTCATCCGCCGGACATGGGCGCCGAGGAACTGGTCGGGGCAGAACAGCACTTCACGGTCCGCCGGAATCGAGTCGACAACCTCGACAGCGTTCGACGATGTGCAGCAGATGTCGGTCAAAGCCTTCACCGCAGCGGTGGTGTTCACATATGACACCACCACGGCGTCGGGGTGCTCGTCTTTCCAGGCGCGCAGTTCGTCGGCGCTGATCGAATCGGCCAACGAACAACCCGCCCGCTGATCGGGGATCAACACCGTCTTGTCCGGAGAGAGGATCTTGGCGGTCTCCGCCATGAAATGCACGCCGGCGAACACGATGGTGTCCTCGGACGCCTCGGCGGCGATCCGGGACAGCGCCAGCGAGTCCCCGACGTGGTCGGCCACGTCCTGGATCGCCGGCAGCTGGTAGTTGTGCGCCAACAGGGTGGCACCGCGCAGCTTCAGGAGACGGCGGACTTCGGCAGCCCATTCTTCGTCTCCGGCCACACCGGAATAGCCCTCGGGTCCGTCGGTGATCTGAGCTGCCAGTTGGCCCACGCGGGTGTCGAGGTCCAGCACAGTCATGACCGCTCCTTTCGGCGTCGAGGTTTTCGACTTACAATCGAAAACATGCCACATATTAGCACTGCGGTCGAAGTGCTCGTCGTCGTCTTTCAGGTGCGGCGCCTCGACTCCAGAAACCCGCAGCTCAGTGTGCTGCTGTGGGAACGAGCCCTGGAACCGCAGCGCGGCGCATGGTCCCTGCCCGGCGGAGGACTGCGGCACGACGAGGACATGACGAGTTCAGCGCGGCGACAACTCGCCGAGAAGGTCGACCTCCGTGAGATCGCCCACCTGGAGCAGTTGGCGGTGTTCTCACAGCCCCAGCGGGTGCCAGGCAACACCCGCACCATCGCCACCACCTTCCTCGGATTGGTGCCCTCCCCCGCGACCCCGGTCCTGCCGCCCGACACCCGCTGGCACCCAGTGGACAACCTGCCCCCGATGGCCTTCGATCACGGCCCGATGGTCAACCACGCCCGCAGCAGACTCGTCGCGAAACTCTCCTACACCAATATCGGATTCGCACTGGCCCCAACGGAATTTGCACTCTCCACCTTGCGGGACATCTACAGCGCCGCCCTCGACTACCAAGTCGACGCCACCAATCTGCAGCGCGTCCTGGCCAGACGGGGCGTACTCACCCGCACCGGAACCACGGCCCAGTCCGGCCGCAGCGGAGGCCGACCGGCCGCGCTGTACAAGTTCACCGACAACCAATTGCGTGTCACAGACGAGTTTGCGGCATTCCGTCCGCCAAACTGATCTCAGCTTGGTATCTAAGGGTTCAGTAAGAGAGAATGTGCCCTTCGGCCACGATGAGGAGCCTGACATGGACGTTGGCAATGCGGCCAGGGCAACCCATGCCGAATGGATCGGCAAGACGCCACACCAGGAGCTGCAGCACGGCGTCACGCCCACGCTGCCGCACCTCGACCCGTTCTACGTCCCACCCACCGGCTTCGAACACGCCGAACCCGGGACGGTACTGCGGTCACGCGACGTCGAACTGGCGTTCTTCGGACTGATCCCGCAGCGATTCACCACCACCCAGCTGCTGTACCGGACCACCGACCTACACGGCGATCCAGAGGCGACGGTCACCACGGTGCTCGTGCCGGCGGAACGTTCGACCGACCAGCTTTGTCCGCTGGTGTCCTACCAGTGCGCCATCGACGCCGTGGCCGACCGCTGCTTCCCGTCGTATGCGCTGCGCCGTGGAGCCAAGGCCATCGGCGCGCTGGCCCAACTCGAGTTCCTGCTGATCGCAGCGGCACTCGCCGAGGGCTGGGCGGTGTCGGTGCCCGACCACGAAGGACTGCGCGGGCTGTGGGGCGCGCCCGTCGAACCCGGCTACCACGTTCTCGACGGACTCCGGGCCGCTACCAGTGTGCCGCGACTGGGCCTGACACCCGATGCGCCGATGGGTATCTGGGGCTACTCCGGCGGTGGGCTCGCCACCGCCTGGGCGGCCGAGATGGCCGGTGACTACGCACCGGAACTCAACATCGTCGGCGCCGTCCTGGGCTCACCGGTCGGCGACCTCGGACACACCTTCCGCCGGCTCAACGGCAGCTTCTACTCAGGGCTGCCGGCAATGGTTGTCGCCGCCCTCTCACACGTCTACCCCGACCTCGACCGGGTGATCCAGGAACACGCCACCGACGAGGGCAAGGCGATGCTCCACGACCTCGAGAACCTGACAACCATGGGCGCCGTGCTGAAGTCGATCGGCAAGGACATGGACGACCTGGTCGACCTGCCGCTGCAGGAGATCCTCGACAGCCCCGAGGTGCGACGGGTATTCGCCGAGATCAAGCTCGGTACCGCCGCACCCAAGCCGCCGCTGCTGATCGTCCAGGCAGTCCACGACCGGGTGGTGTCGGTCGAGGACATCGACGAGCTCGCTGAGATATACCGGGCCGGCGGTTCCGACGTCACCTACCACCGGGACCTGTTCAGCGAACACATGCTGCTGCACCCGATGTCCGCGCCGATGACGCTGCGGTGGTTGCGCGACAGGTTCGCCGGACGTCCGCTACGGGATCATCTGGTCCGCACCAAGTGGCCGACCCTGCTGAATCCGTCCACCTACCGCGGCATGGCGCGCCTGGCGGTCATCAGCGCCAAGGTCGTGACCGGGCGACGGGTGGAACGGCTACCGCTCTCGCGGTTCGACCGCTGAGGGCTCACCGACCATCGGGTCTCCGCTGAGGGCTGAGTGCTCACCGACCGGGACCATCGCCACCGGGGCGGGTAGCCGGGGCGGCTCGACCGGTGGGTAACCACCGAGATCATCGCGGATCGTGGCGACCGCGAACACCGCGTAGACCAGGGCAGCCGTGGCCGCCGGCACCAACAAGGTCGCGGCCATCTGCAGCGGTCCGGACCCGAAGAACACCGAGGGCGCCTCGGTGAAGTAGTAGATACGGCGCTGCGGGCTGACCGGCGCAGTGTCGATGTCCACCGGCGGGTAGCGCAGCCGGGCCAAAGCGCCCCCGCTGGCCGTGGCCACCGCCGAGGCGCCGATGCTGCCGAGAGACAGTGCCGTCACCATCAGCGGACCGCGGTGAGCACGCCACTGCCACACCAGCACCGGAGCCACCACCGACACCGCCCACAACATCCCCAACATCATGAACGCCGCGACGAAGAAGTGGTCGGCCTCGCCGCCCAGGTAGGTCTGCACCCGCTCACCAGAGCGGTTCAGGGCGATCACCCCGTTGACAGAAGGCGCCAGCCAGGCCCACAGGCCGCCGATCACCACACCGACACCGGCCATTCCGGTCACGACCAGTGCGGCGGCCCGACCCCGCGACAACCGCGGCGGCGCTGCATGGACGGTCACCGGCGGGTCTCCAGATCAGTGGAATCCACGTCGCCGTGCCGCGAGCACTTGGCCCACCAGCCGTCGGGACGCACCTGCACGATCATGCGCCGACCGCAGGCCGCACAGAATCGCGGCGGTTCCAGGCCCAACTGTGCCGCCGTGGGCAGCGCCGCACCCGCGGCGTCGGCCGCCGCAATACCCGTGTACACGTTGTAGACCCCGGCGCCGACCGGCTCGGGCAACACGCTCGCTAAATCGTGAACCATCACCTGCAGTTCTACAGGCTCGCGTTGAGCGCCTTGATAGGCATCTGCAGATCGTCGAGAAGTTCGAGGTCGGCTTCGGCGGGCCGGCCCAGCGTCGTCAGGTAGTTGCCCACGATGACCGCGTTGATACCGCCGAGAATTCCCTGCTTGGCGCCGAGGTCACCGAGGGTGATCTCGCGGCCGCCGGCGAACCGCAGCATCGTCCGGGGAAGCGCCAGGCGGAAGGCCGCCACCGCCTTGAGAGCCTCCGAAGCGGGCAGCACGTCGAGATCGCCGAACGGTGTGCCGGGGCGAGGGTTGAGAAAGTTCAGCGGAACCTCATGTGGATCGAGCTCAGCAAGGTTGGCGGCGAATTCGGCACGCTGCTCGAGCGTCTCCCCCATTCCGAGGATGCCGCCGCAACAGACCTCCATGCCGGCTTCGCGGACCATCTCCAAAGTGCCCCAGCGCTCATCCCAGGTGTGGGTGGTCACCACGTTCGGGAAAAACGACTTCGACGTCTCCAGGTTGTGGTTGTAGCGGTGCACACCCATATCGGACAGCCGCTGCACCTGCTCCTGGGTCAGCATGCCCAGCGAGCAGGCGATCTGGATGTCGACCTCGTTGCGGATGGCTTCGATACCGGCGGCGACCTGTGCCAGGAGCCGCTCGTCGGGTCCGCGCACCGCGGCGACGATGCAGAACTCCGTGGCCCCCGACTTGGCGGTCTGCTTGGCGGCTTCGACCAGGCTGGGGATGTCGAGCCAGGCGCTGCGGACCGGTGAGGCGAACAGACCCGACTGGGAACAGAAGTGGCAGTCCTCGGGGCACCCGCCGGTCTTGAGGCTGATGATCCCCTCGACCTCGACCTCCGGCCCGCACCACTTCATCCGAACCTCGTGCGCCAGCGCCAGCAGCGCTTCGAGATGTTCGTCCGGCAACTGCAGGACCTGCAGCACCTGCTCCTGGGTGAGTCCTTCACCGCCCTCGAGGACCTGCCTGCGAGCAAGATCGAGAATCTCGGTGCCTTCGGTGGTATCTGGAGTCAACGTCACGATTGGGCAATCCTCACTACGTTGTCCGGGCCTGCGCGCGAACTTGAACGGTGTTCAGGTTAGGGTAGCGATGTGCAACTGCACAAACGAGACGTGATTCGCAAAGCCATCGAGATCCTGGACAACTACGGGATCGCCGACTTGACCATGCGCCGGTTGGCGCGGGAGCTCGACGTCACCGCCGGAGCTCTGTACTGGCATTTTGCCAACAAGCAGGAACTGCTCGGCGCCGTTGCCGACGAGCTCCTCGGCCCGGCATGCCGACCGGTCGAGGGTATGGGCTGGCGCGAACGCATCGCCGGAGTCTGCACCCGGCTGCGCGATGCACTGCTCTCGCACACCGACGGAGCCGAGCTGGTCTCGGCGAGCTTCGCGTCCGGGAATTCTCAGGCCATGCCGCAGGTACTGCGACTCCTGGGCAGTGCGGCCGTTGACGCGGGAGTACCCGCCACCCAATCCGAGCCCGCCGCCCGCACGATCGTCTACTACGTCCTCGGATTCACCGTCGACGAACAGTCGCGCCTGCAATGGGATGCCGCCGGAGCACTGACCGCCGAACAGTCGGTGCTCGACGGCCAGACGCCACGGCCGGACAGCTTCGGGTTCGGCCTGTCGCTGCTGATCGACGGGCTGTCGGTCCGCGGATCCGTCCCGCTCAGCTGATCAGGACGTGCTCGACCCGGGCGTCGCCGTCCCAACGCCGTAGCCCGACCACCGCACCCCGGCACTCGGCGCTGATACCGGGGACCGCGGCAATGGCACTCGCCAGCTGCTCAGCACTCATCCGGCGGGCCAGCGTCGCGTGCGGAATCCATTGCCCCGGCAGGCTGTGCGGAGCGGGACCCGGCGTCAGGTGCGGTACGCAGATCGTGTGTACCGCGCGGTGGAGTTCGAGCAGCGGCGCCGAGGCCACCACTAGTTGGGCCAGCGTCAAACGCCGCCGCCCGCGCGGCTCGCCGAGCTCGAGCAACCGGCCGGCAGCACCGTCGCCGCCGCGCCCGGTGGAGAGCGCCGGTAGGTGACCGAACACCACCGGGGCTCCCAGCAGGCAGGGCAGCGGCAGGAGCCCGGCCAGTCCCCGCAGGTCGGCGTCGACCGCGGCCGAGATCCCGTCGGCAACCGTCACCGTGACATGGGGACGGTTCGTCGGCGAGGACACCCGCACCTGGCTGGGCAGACCGGCTGCGGCCAACGCATCCCACCGGCCGCGCAACACCCCATCGGTGACGTCGTCGAAGAGCAACTCGATGGAATGCGCCACCGCTCAGCCCACCAGGCTGTCGATCCATGCCGCGTCGAACGCAGGTGCACACAGCGTCGCAAAATCCTGGGCGGACAGCGATCCGGCACCGGCGGGCAAGGCGGCCCGAACCGGCGCCAGCTCCTCGAGTGCACTCCAGTTGGAGATCTCTGCGGCGCCGGGCTGCGCCGGCCACGAGCCGATGATCAGTCCCGCGCAGTCCAGCCCGTGGTTCGCCAGCGCCTCCAGCGTCAGCGCGGTGTAGTTGAGCGTGCCCAGCAGCGCTGCGGCCACCACCACCGTCGGGGCCGCCAAGCGCCTCGCCAGATCACGCAAGGTCACTCCGTCGGCGCCGACCTGCACCAGCAGTCCGCCGGCACCTTCCACCAAGGTCAGCTGCCCGGGAGCATCGACCGAACGGATCATCTCCAGCAGGTCGTCTTCGGTGGGTAACGGCAGACCGGCCTGCGCGGCAGCGGCAACGGGCGCCAGCGGCTCGGGGTACCGCGAGTGCCCGACCAGGTCAGCGACACCCGAGAGGCGCCCGATCTCCAGGAGATCGTCATCCCCGGCGCCCTCGGCCGGAGCCGTTCCGGTCTGCACCGGCTTGCACACCGCCACCGGCACGCCGGCCAACCTCGCATGGCAGGCCAGCGCGGCCGTCGCCACCGTCTTTCCCACCGCAGTACCGGTACCGGTGATCATCACCACAGCCATCGAACGGCCATCCAATCTCTCGGCGCGCGGGTCAGGCCCGCGCGTCCCGCAACACCTCTACCAGTACCCGCCGGGCCAAATCCAACTCGTCGGCGGTCAGCGACGCCCGTGCGGTCAACCGCAACCGCGATGTTCCCTCGGGTACCGACGGCGGCCGGAAGCACCCGACCCGCACGCCGCGCTCCAAGCAGGCGGCGGCAGCGGCGACCGCCACATCAGGATCGCCGAGGATCACCGAGACGACCGCTGACTGCGGTTCCTCGGCAACCTCGCTCGCCCCGGCCAGTTCCCGTGCGTGCCGCAGCACCGCATCTGCCCGGTCGGGTTCGGCGACCAACACCTGCAAGGCCGCACGTGCGGCGCCGACGGCGGCGGGTGCCAGCCCGGTGTCGAAGATGAAGGTCCGCGCGGCGTCGATCAGGTGGTCACGCACCGCCACCGATCCCAGGACCGCGCCGCCCTGGCTGCCGAGCGCTTTGGACAAAGTGGTGGTCACCACGATGTCGGGGTCCCCCGCCAGCCCGACTTCCTGCAGCAGTCCCCGACCGCCGTCGCCCCGCACCCCGAGCCCGTGCGCCTCGTCCACCAGCAGGACCGCACCGTGGCGACGGCACACCTCGTGCAACCGCCGCAGCGGAGCGAGCGCACCGTCGGCGCTGAACACCGAGTCGGTGACGACAAGGGCGCGTTCCTCGTCGCGGTCGGCCAGTGCCGCTTCGACGGCGTCGACATCACGGTGGCCGGTGACGGCGACGCGGCTGCGGGACAGCCGGCAGGCATCGATCAGCGAGGCGTGCGAGTAGGCGTCGGACACCACCAGGGCGCCAGGCCCGGACAGCGCCACCACCGCCCCGATGTTGGCGGTGTAACCCGACGAGAACACCAACGCCGCAGGCGCACCCATGAAGTCGGCAAACTCACGCTCGAAGGTGTGGTGGAGGTCGGTGTCGCCGGTGACCAGGCGGGAACCGGTGGAGCCGGCACCCCAGGTGCGCAGCGCGTCGACACCGGCCTCGACCACCCGCGGATGATGGGACAACCCCAGATAGTCGTTGGAGGCCAGGTCCAGTTCGGGCACTGCCGACGGGCGAGGTTTCAGTCCGCGGCGCAGGCCGGCATCGCGCCGCTGTCGCTCGGTGGCCTCCAGCCAGGCCAACGGCGATACACCCGTGCGCGTCGACACCAGAGCACCTCACCCGATCGCGGGAATCGCACCCGACCGACAAATTGAACGGTGTTCAGGTTAACGCACGGGCAACGGCAACCATCGCCGAGGTGAGCTGGTCGACCTCCTCAGGTGTGCAGATGAACGGCGGCATCGCGTACACGAGGTTACGGAACGGGCGCAGCCAGACTCCGTGGTCGAGTGCCACCTCGGTGGCGACCGCCAGGTCCACCGGAGCAGCCATCTCGACAACACCGATGGCACCACAAACCCGGACATCGGCCACCCCGGGCAGCTCCCGTGCCGGAGCCAGACCGCGCACCAGACCGGCATTGATCTCTGCCACCCGCGTGCGCCAGTCCTGCCCGAGCAGCAACTCCACGCTGGCCACCGACACCGCGCACGCCAGCGGGTTGGCCATGAAGGTCGGGCCGTGCATCAGCGCGCCCACCTCAGAATGGCTGATGACCCGGGCGATCTCAGCGGTGCACAAGGTGGCCGCCAACGTGACGTACCCGCCGGTGAGCGCCTTGCCGACACACATGATGTCCGGGCTCACGCCGGCATGGTCGGCGGCAAAGAGCTCTCCGGTGCGTCCAAAACCGGTTGCGATCTCGTCGAAGATCAGAAGTACGTCGTGACGGTCGCAGATCGCCCGCAGATCGGCCAGGTAACGAGGGTCGTGGAATCGCATCCCCCCAGCACCCTGGACCACCGGCTCGACGATGACGGCGGCCAGCTCCTGAGCGTGCGCAGCCAGCTGATGCTCGAATTCGGCGCTGTAAGCGGCGTCGTAGTCGCCCGGCACCGGCGGCGCAAAGAGCTGGCTCGCCAGCAATGAGTGCTCACCGGTCCACAGTTCGTGCATGCCGCCGTCGGGATCGCAGACGCTCATCGGAGTGAAGGTGTCGCCGTGGTAGCCGCCGCGCCAGGTCATCAACCGATACTTGGCGGGCCGGCCCCGGCTGCGCTGGTACTGCAGTGCCATTTTGACGGCCACCTCAACCGACACCGAGCCGGAATCGCTGAAGAACACCGTCTCCAGCCCCGCCGGCGTGATCTGCACCAGCAACTGCGCCAACCGGACCGCCGGCTCATGGGTCAGACCCCCGAACATCACGTGGCTCATCACCGCCACCTGATTGGTCACCGCCTCGTCCAGCACCGGGTGTCCGTGGCCGTGCACGGCTGTCCACCAGGACGCCATACCGTCGAGAACGTCGCATTCGGTTCCGTCGCGCACGACGGTCAGCCACGCGCCCCTGGCCGCCACGACCAACGTCGGCGGCGGCGCCCCCGCACCGATCGTGCTGTACGGGTGCCAGACGTGTGCAGCGTCGATGGCGCTGATCTCTGCCGGCGTCAACCGCGGCCCCGTACCTGAATAGCCTGACACGGGCGCCGAGCCTAACCGAGGACATCACCAAGGCACACTGGACTTTGCGCGTCGGGAACCATCCAGTCGGGTTGGGTACATTGTCTGTCGACCATGATGTTCTCGACCCCGACCAGGCCGGAGCCGGCTGCCGCTCCGGAACCTGTACCCCCCACCGCGACGGGGTCCAGGAAATCGGGCTTCTACCGACATGATCTCGATGGACTACGCGGTGTGGCCATCGCGTTGGTTGCTGTCTTCCACGTGTGGTTCGGCCGGGTCTCCGGTGGTGTCGACGTTTTCCTAGTACTGTCCGGATTCTTTTTCGGCGGCCGCCTACTGCGCAACGCGCTGACGCCGGGACCACTGCCCTCACCGGTCCGTGAGGTGACCCGGCTGGTGCGGCGACTACTGCCGGCGCTGGTGGTGGTGCTGGCCGCATCCGCCGTGCTGACCATCCTGATCCAACCGCAGACCCGATGGGAGGCGTTTGCCGACCAGAGCCTGGCAAGTCTTGGCTACTACCAGAACTGGGAGTTGGCCAACACCGCCGCGGACTATCTGCGTGCCGGCGAAACCGTCAGCCCACTCCAGCACATCTGGTCCATGTCGGTGCAGGGGCAGTTCTACATCGCGTTCCTGATCCTGGTCCTGACGCTGACCTTCCTGCTGCGCCGGCCGCTCGGCAAGCACCTCCGGGTCTTCTTCATCGTGCTGCTGGCCGCACTCACCATCGCATCGTTCGTGTACGCGATCATTGCGCACAACGCCGACCAGACGACCGCCTACTACAACAGCTTCGCCCGCGCCTGGGAACTGCTCCTGGGGGCGCTTGCCGGCGCGTTTGTCGGCCACCTCCGCTGGCCGATGTGGTTGCGTGTCGTCGCGGCCACCGTGGGGCTGGCCGCGATCCTGTCGTGCGGCTGGCTGATCGACGGCGTGGAGAAGTTCCCCGGCCCCTGGGCGCTGGTGCCGGTGGGCGCGACCGTGCTGATGATCCTGGCCGCCGCCAATGTGCAAGCCGATCCCCACACCGCGGGAAAGCTCCCGCTGCCCAACCGGGTGCTGGCGTGGCGTCCCTTCATCACCCTTGGCGGGATGGCCTACTCGCTGTACCTGTGGCACTGGCCGCTGCTGATCTTCTGGTTGGCCTACAGCGGTCACGAGCACGCGAACTTCGGCGAAGGCGCGGTGATCC
This sequence comes from Mycobacterium sp., assembly GCF_049647605.1. GTDB lineage: Bacteria > Actinomycetota > Actinomycetes > Mycobacteriales > Mycobacteriaceae > Mycobacterium. Next base: position 12,244 of record NZ_JBARXZ010000025.1, read on the forward strand.
TGCTGATCTCCGGTGTGCTCGCCTATCTGACGATGCGGTTCGTCGAAGAGCCGCTGCGCTACCGGCCGGGCGCAGCCGTACCGGCGGTAGCACCCCCCGTGGTGAAAGTGACCTGGCGCCGGCGACTGCGCCGACCCACAATGGCACTGGGCTCCATCGTGATGCTGCTCGGAGTCGCCTTGACGGCCACCTCGTTCACCTGGCGCGAACACGTCGCCGTCGCCCGCGACAACGGCAACGAACTGGCCGTGCTGAACACCAAGGACTATCCGGGCGCTCTGGCACCGCTGACCGGGGCCAAGGCGCCGAAGGTACCGATGCGTCCCTCCGTTCTGGAGGCCAAAGACGATCTGCCGCAGTCCACCATCGACGGCTGTATCAGCAATTTTGAGAACACCGACGTCATCAACTGCACCTACGGCGACGAGACCGCCACCCGCACCATCGCGCTGGCCGGTGGCTCGCACGCCGAACACTGGCTCACGGCACTGGACGAGTTGGGCAAGATGCACGGGTTCAAAGTGGTCACCTATCTGAAGATGGGCTGCCCCCTGACCACTGAAGAAGTGCCGTTGGTGATGGGCAGCAACCGCGAATACCCGAATTGTCACGACTGGAACGAAAAGGTGATGAGTCAACTCATCAGCGACCATCCAGACTTCGTGTTCACGACCTCCACCCGCCCGTGGAACATCAAAGACGGCGACGTCATGCCGGCCACCTATATCGGGATCTGGCAGTCGTTGTCCGACAGCAACATTCCGATCCTGGGTATGCGAGACACCCCCTGGATCCTGGATGAGGACCGGCGCCCCTTCCTGCCTGCGGACTGCCTGGCCGACGGTGGTGATGCCACCTCGTGCGGGATGAAACGCTCGATGGCACTCTCGGAGACCAACCCCACCCTCGATTTTGTCAAACGGTTCCCGCTGCTGAAACCACTGGACATGAGCGCCGCCGTGTGCCGGGACGACATCTGCCGCGCCGTTGAGGGAAATGTGCTGCTATACCACGACTCTCATCATCTGACCGCAACCTACATGCGGAGCATGGTCGGCGAGTTGGGCCGCCAGATGGGACCGGCCACCGGTTGGTGGTGAGCGTTACCAGGCGCGAGTGAGCATCGCGACGGCCTCGCCGATAGGGTCGAACGATGTCGTCGAGCGCGCCAACCCGGCCGGGAGGCACCCCTCCCGCAGCGAACCCTCCGTTGATCGCCGCACCCAAAGTGAGCACCGTCTGGCCCGGCACCCCCTATCCACTCGGCGCCACCTATGACGGCGCCGGCACCAATTTTTCGCTGTTCTCCGAAGTGGCCAGCAAGGTCGAACTGTGTCTGATTGCGCCTGACGGCACCGAAGAACGGATCAACCTCGACGAGGTGGACGGATACGTCTGGCACGCGTACCTGCCGACCATCACACCGGGCCAGCGCTACGGCTTCCGGGTCCACGGGGAATGGAACCCCGGCGCCGGGCAGCGATGTGATCCCAGCAAGCTACTGCTCGACCCTTACGGCAAGTCCTTCCACGGCGACTTCGACTTCAGTCAGGCGCTGTACTCGTACGATCTCGACACCGATGACCCGGCCTCCGGAGGCGTTCCGCCGCGCGTCGACTCCCTGGGCCACACGATGACCAGCGTCGTTATCAACCCGTTCTTCAACTGGCAGTCCGATCGTGCGCCCAACACTCCGTACCACGAAACGGTGATCTACGAGGCGCACGTCAAGGGCATGACCCAGGCCCATCCGGCTGTCCCCGAGAATCTGCGTGGGACCTACGCCGGCCTGAGCCACCCCGCGATCATCGACCACTTGAAGTCGCTCAACGTCACCGCCATCGAGCTGATGCCGGTGCACCAGTTCATGCACGACCACCGACTGCTGGACCTCGGACTGCGAAACTATTGGGGCTACAACACATTCGGCTTCCTCGCGCCGCACTATCAATACGCCTCCAACCAAAGCGCCGGCGGCGCCGTCGCCGAGTTCAAGACCATGGTGCGCGCGTTCCACGAAGCTGGCATCGAGGTGATCCTCGACGTCGTCTACAACCACACCGCCGAGGGCAACCACCTCGGGCCCACCATCAACTTCCGCGGGATCGACAACGCCGCCTACTACCGACTGACCGACGGTGACCTACGCAACTACAAAGATTTCACCGGCACCGGCAACAGCCTCAATGCCCGGCACCCACACACCTTGCAGCTGATCATGGATTCGCTGCGATATTGGGTACTGGAGATGCATGTGGACGGTTTCCGGTTCGACCTGGCATCAACGCTGGCACGCGAGTTCTACGAGGTGGACCGGCTCTCGGCGTTCTTCGATCTGGTTCAGCAGGACCCGGTGATCAGTCAGGTGAAACTCATCGCCGAACCCTGGGACATCGGCGAGGGCGGATACCAGGTGGGCAACTTCCCGGGTTTGTGGACCGAGTGGAACGGGAAATACCGCGACACTGTGCGTGATTACTGGCGGGGCGAGCCCGCAACACTCGGCGAGTTCGCCTCACGGCTGACCGGTTCGTCTGATCTCTACGAGGCAACGGGCCGGCGGCCGAGTGCCAGCATCAACTTCGTCACCGCCCACGACGGCTTCACCCTGGCCGACCTCGTCTCCTACAACAACAAGCACAACGAAGCCAACGGCGAGGACAACCGCGACGGGGAGAGCCACAACCGGTCGTGGAACTGCGGCGTCGAAGGACCCACCGACGACCCGGAGATCCTGGAGCTGCGTGCCAGGCAGGTGCGCAACATCATGGTCACCCTCCTGGTCAGCCAGGGCACGCCGATGATCAGCCACGGCGACGAGTTCGGCCGCACCCAGTACGGCAACAACAATGTGTACTGCCAGGACTCCGAATTGTCCTGGATGGATTGGAGTATGGCCGAGACCAACGCCGATCTGCTGGAATTCACCCGTCGGGTCACCACCTTGCGGACCAAGCACCCGGTGTTCCGGCGCCGCCGGTTCTTCGAGGGCAAACCGCTACGCACCGGCGATCAGGTGCGCGATATCGCCTGGCTCACCCCCTCGGGTACCGAAATGACCTCCACGGAATGGGATTCGGGCTTCAAGTTCGTGGCGATGTTCCTCAACGGCGACGCGATCCCCTCTCCCAACGCCCGCGGTGAACGGGTCGTCGACGACACCTTCCTGTTGTGCTTCAACGCCCACTCCAACCCGATCGAGATGGTGGTCCCCGACAGTAGCTACGCCTCGGAATGGGCTGGTGCGCTGGAGACTTCGAGCTCCACCGGCGCTTGCGAGCTGACCCTCGCAGCCGGCGACACTGCCACTCTGCCCGGCCGGTCGGTCACCATCCTGCGCAAGGTGACCTGAGGCATGACCCGTACCGTCCTGTCCACCTACCGCCTCCAGATGCGTGGCGACGGGTTCACGTTCGACGACGCCACCGAACTGCTCGACTATCTCGCCGACCTGGGTGTCAGTCACCTGTACCTGTCCCCGATCCTGACGCCGGTGCGCGGCTCCACCCATGGGTACGACGTCACCGATCCGACCACGGTATCCGCCGAGCTGGGCGGCCCCGAAGGGCTGGCGGCGTTGTCGGCCGCCGCACACGCCCGCGGCCTCGGCATCATCGTCGACATCGTGCCCAACCATGTCGGGGTCGCTGAACCCAGTCAGAACCCATGGTGGTGGGATCTGCTGCGACACGGCCGGGACTCGACCTACGCAACGTACTTCGACATCGACTGGTCGGTGGACCTCGACGGCCGAATTGTGTTGCCGGTACTGGGCTCTGATGCCGATACCGCAGATCTCGAAGTCGACGGTGACGTTCTGCGGCTGGGCGATCTGAGGTTCCCGATCGCACCCGGCACCGGTATCGGATCCGGACCGGAAGTGCACGACCGCCAGCACTACCGGCTGGTCGGGTGGCGCACCGGGATATGTGGATACCGGCGGTTCTTCTCGATCACCTCGCTGGCCGGGATCCGTCAGGAAGATCGCACCGTGTTCGATGCCAATCATGCCGAAGTGCGGCGCTGGTTCACCGAAGGCCTGATCGACGGCGTCCGCGTCGACCATCCCGACGGGTTGACCGATCCCGCGGGATACCTGGTGTGGCTGCGCGAGCTGATCGGACCCGAGTCCTATCTGGTCATCGAGAAGATCCTGGCCGCCGACGAGTCCCTCGAGCCGACCCTGCCGGTCGACGGCACCACCGGCTACGACGCCCTGCGTGACATCGGCGGCCTGTTCGTCGACCCGACCGGCGAAGAAGCGCTCACCGCGCTGTCGGCTTCGGCGGGATTCGATCATGCCGCGGTGACCGCCATGGTGACCGAGCTGAAATTGCGCGCCGCCACCGACACCCTCGGCAGCGAGCTCAACCGGTTACGACGCGCCGTCGTGGCGGCCACCGGTTTCGACGACCCGCAGCTGCCGGAGGTCATCGCGGGGCTGCTCACCAATCTGAATGTCTACCGCAGCGACTATCAGGGGCTGGCAGCGTTGCTGCCCACAGCTATCGCCGAAACCGCTTCGGCACGACCCGAATTCAGCCGATCCCTGGATCTGGTTGCGACGGCAGTGAACCAACCGGGTGAGACCTCGGCGCGGTTGCAGCAGCTCTGCGGGGCGGTGACGGCCAAGGCCGTCGAGGACTGTCTGTTCTACCGGGACGCCCGCCTGGTCTCGCTCAACGAAGTCGGAGGCGAGCCGGAGCGGTTCGGGGTCAGCTCGGCGGAGTTCCATCAGAGCTGCGCGATCCGGGCGCGGATGTGGCCGACTGCGATGACAACCTTGACCACCCACGACACCAAACGAGGCGAGGATGTCCGCGCCCGGATCGGGGTGCTCTCACAGGTGCCGTCGCTGTGGGCCGAGCTGGTCACCGGCTGGGAGATCCACGCCGAGTCTCCCGACGCCGGTACCGGACTGTTCCTGTGGCAGAACATCTTCGGGGTATGGCCGGAGGACGGTGAGGTGACCGAAGCGCTACGGTCCCGGCTACATGGCTACGCGGAGAAAGCCATCAGGGAAGCCGCGCTGCACACCAGTTGGAACGATCCCGACACCGGATTCGAGCAGGCGGTCCACGACTGGCTTGACCGGGTGCTCGACGGGCCCGTCGCCGCCGAACTGACTGCGCTGACACAGCGGCTGGCGCGCCATGCCCACAACGACGCCCTGGCACAGAAACTCCTGGCATTGACCGTGCCCGGAGTTCCGGACGTGTACCAGGGAACCGAACTGTGGGAAGACAGTCTGGTCGATCCCGACAACCGCCGACCGGTGGACTTCACCGCGCGCCGTGAAGCCCTGGCCGACTCGACCCATCCCAAGATGCGGATCGTCAGCGCCGCGCTCCGACTGCGCCGGGACCGCCCGGAGACATTCCTGGACGGTGGCTACACCCCGGTGCTGGCACACGGTCCTGCAGCCGAACACCTACTGGCCTTCCTGCGGGGCGCCGACGTACTGGTGGCAGTCAGCAGGTGGACGGTGCGCCTGGAGGAGACCGGCTGGGGCGATACCCGGCTGACCCTGCCGCCGGGCACCTGGACCGACCGGATCTCCGGGCAGTCACTGCAGGGCGCCGTCGCCGTCGGGCAACTGTTTGCCGAACTGCCGGTCGTGGCGCTGGAGCGCAGCCATGTCTGAGCACACGTTCGAGGTCTGGGCACCGACTCCCCAGCTCGTCCGGCTGGACGTCGCGGGAACACCGTCCGCCATGACCCGTTATGACGACGGCTGGTGGCGAACCACCATCGAGGTCGCCGACGACGTGCGGTACGGCTTCCTGCTCGACGACGATCCCACCGTGCTGCCCGACCCCCGCTCCCCCCGTCAGCCCGACGGCGTCCACGCCCGCTCCCAGTTGTGGGATCCCAGCTCTGCAACCTGGACCGACGACCGCTGGTCGGGACGGTCGGTGGAGGGCTCGGTGATCTACGAGCTGCACATCGGAACCTTCACCCCGGAGGGCACTTTCGATGCCGCCATCACCAAACTCGACTACCTTCTGGACCTCGGTGTCGACTTCGTGCAACTGATGCCCGTCAACGCGTTCAGCGGCAGCCACGGCTGGGGCTACGACGGGGTGCTGTGGTACGCGGTGCACGAGCCGTACGGCGGTCCCGACGGTCTGGTGCGCCTCATCGACGCCTGCCACAACCGCGGGCTGGGCGTGCTGATCGACGCGGTGTTCAACCATCTGGGTCCGTCGGGAAACTACCTGCCGCGCTACGGCCCCTACCTGTCGTCGGCGACCAATCCGTGGGGCGAGGGCATCAACATCGCCGACGCCCACTCCGACGAAGTGCGCCGCCTGATCATCGGCTGCGCGCTGCGATGGATGCGGGACTTCCACGCCGACGGGCTGCGGCTGGACGCCGTACACGCCCTGGTGGACACCACCGCGATCCACCTTCTCGAAGAGCTCTCCGCAGAAACCGCCGTACTGTCGGCCGACGTGGGTCGGGCGCTGTCGTTGGTTGCCGAGAACGACCGGAACGACCCTCGGCTGATCACGCCGCGCGCAGACGGCGGGCTGGGAATGACGGCACAGTGGGATGACGACATCCACCACGCGCTGCACACCGCAGTCTCCGGAGAACGACAGGGCTACTACGCCGATTTCGGCTCGATCGCCACCTTGGCGGACACCCTGAAAAGTGGCTACTTCCACGCCGGAACCTACTCCTCGTTCCGGCATCGACGGCATGGAAAACCGTTGGACACCAGCAAGATTCCCGGGTACCGACTGGTGGCCTACACGTGTACCCACGATCAGGTGGGCAACCGCGCAGTCGGCGACCGGCCGTCGGCCTATCTGAGCCCGGGCCAGCTGGCGGTCAGCGCGGCGCTGGCGCTGCTGACACCGTTCACCGCGATGCTGTTCATGGGTGAGGAGTGGGCGGCCTCGACACCGTTCCAGTTCTTCTCCTCGCACCCCGAACCCGAGCTCGCCGAAGCCACCCGCAACGGCCGCAAAGCCGAGTTCGCCGCCCACGGTTGGGACGCCGCGGAGATCCCCGATCCGCAGGATCCCGAAACGTTCCTCAGCTCGAAACTCGCCTGGGCAGAAGTGGATACCGATGGGCACGCCGACCTGCATCGGCTGTACCGGGACCTGATCGCCCTGCGGAAACGCGAACCCGAGCTGGCCGATTTCTGGCTCGATCATCTCGGCGTGGACTACGACGAGGACGCCCGCTGGATCGTCATCCGGCGCGGCCACCTGGCGATCGCCTGCAATCTGGGCGCAGGCCCCGTCACCGTGCCGGCATCCGGCGAAGTGCTACTCGCCTGGGACGAACCCCTGGTGGGCTCCGACAGCACCGAACTGTCCGGGCATTCGTTTGTGGTACTACGAGGTGCTGGGGAACCCGATCAGGTGAGGTAGCGGTACGCCGGCGAACCCGGCTCGAGCGCCTCGACATGGCACTCGGAGGCCTTCATCCGGTCCAGTAGACCGTCGAGTTCGGCGGCCGAACCGAGTTCGATGCCCACCAATGCCTCACCGGTCTCCCGGTTGTTGCGTTTGACGTACTCGAACAGGGTGATGTCGTCATTCGGGCCTAGTACGTCATCCAGGAAGTGGCGCAGCGCCCCCGGCTCCTGCGGGAAGTCGACCAGGAAATACTGCTTGAGCCCCAGGTGCACCAGCGACCGTTCCAGGACTTCGCCGTAGCGGGACACGTCGTTGTTACCGCCGGAGATCAGGCACACCACCACCGAGCCCGGCGTGATGTCCGCTTCGAGCAGGCCTGCCACCGACAGCGCACCCGCAGGTTCGGCGATGATGCCTTCGTTCTGGTAGAGATCCAGCATGGCGGTGCACACCGCGCCCTCGTCGACCGTGGTCAACGTCACCATGTCGCCGGCACCGGAAAGCGCCGCGAACGGCAGAGTGCCGGCCCGATTCACGGCGGCACCGTCGACGAACTGGTCCACATGATCCAGCGTCACCGGCTCGCCGGCCGCCAGCGCAGCCACCATGGATGCGGCTCCGGCCGGTTCGACGCCGAGCACCGAGGTCCGTGTTGTCCGTGCGGTGAGATAGCTGGTGATGCCACTGATACAGCCGCCCCCGCCGACGGGCACGATTACCAGATCCGGCTCGCTGTCGAGCTGATCCAGGATCTCGACGGCAATGGTGCCCTGACCTGCCATGGTGCGCAGGTCGTCATAGGGCGGGACCAGCGTGGCGCCGGTGCGAGCGACATCGGCGCGGGCGGCATCGGCGGCCAAGTCGTAGGTGGCCCCACCGACGATCAGCTCGATGAACTCGCCGCCGTGGTACCGGATGCGGTCACGTTTCTGCTTCGGGGTCTTGCCCGGCACGTACACCCGGCCGTGGATGCCCATCGAGCGGCAGGCCAGGGCGAAGCCTTGCGCGTGGTTGCCGGCCGACGAGCACACCACCCCGGCGGCGATCTCTTCCGGCGTCAACTGCATCAGCAGGTTGTAGGCGCCGCGCAGCTTGTAGGAACGCACGGACTGTAGGTCCTCGCGTTTGAGGTAGACCAGCGCGCCGGTCAGCTGCGACAGCCGGTCGCTGAACTGCAGCGGAGTGGCCTCCACCACACCGCTGATCCGCTGAGCCGCCGCGTCGATGTCGGCCGCGGCCAGCGGCGCGACAGTGCGGGGGTCAGGGCTCAGTTCTGCAGACACCGAACAATGGTGCCACGCACAGAACGGCTACCCGAAACGAAGTACCGCCGGGCACCGCCCGGTCCGATCGTCGGCCCAGTCCGACCGGACGCGGACGAGGTACCGAACCCCGGGAAGCTGCCCGGCCTGATCTCGCGTTTCGGGTAGCCGAAACTTTCAATACGAGCTATCGTCATGGGATGACCACGGCAGAGCAGTTCCGCTCAGCGGTGACGCATCCGCGTTCGGAGATCTCCATCGCAGGCGTGCCCTGGCCCGCCTACAAGGTGCTGGCCCTGCTGATCGGTTTCACCATCTTCGGATTGACGCTGCTGGCGACCGCGACCGTGTCCTCTGCGGTTCTCGGCGGCGCGGCAGCCGGTTCAGCCGTCTGGGTGGTTTTCAGCCTGCTGCACCGGCTTCGCTGACCGTCCCAGCCCGCACCCTCCTCGTCGATCGAGCCGAGTCGTTGGCACTGCGCTGCGTCATCGTCGCGCACACTGTGTAGCCATGACCGACTCCCCCAAACCGCGGAGACCCGCCGAGGACTTGGTGGCCCGCGCCGTCGAACTGGCCGATGAGGCACGCACCCCGGAAAGCCGGATCCCGGTACTGCTCGCCATCGCCGCGGTCATCGCGCTGCAGGTCGCGATCCCCGACCGATACACCGCGGTGCCCCGGTGGCCGCTGGTGGTGTTGGAAGTGCTGCTGCTGGTGGTGATGCTGGCAGTCAACCCGCTCAGACCCGACAATCGAACCCGGGTCGGCCTGTGGGCAGCCTGGGCACTGACCGCGGCGATCACCGCGGACAACACCGCGTCGGCGATCGTTCTGGATTACCGGATCCTCAGCGGGCAGGTCAGTGACCACGCGGCGGTACTCCTCGGCAGTGGAGCCGCCATCTACATCACCAACGTCATCGCGTTCGGGGTCTGGTATTGGGAACTGGACCGCGGCGGACCGGCGGCGCGATTGGCCGCCGCGAAGGCGTATCCGGCCTTCCTGTTCCCGCAGATGACCGACCCGGACTTCGCCCAGCCCGGCTGGCGGCCCACCTTCGTCGACTATCTGTACGTCAGCTTCACCAATTCGGTGGCCTTCTCCCCCACCGACACCATGCCATTGGCCCGCTGGGCGAAACTGATGATGACGGTGCAGGCGCTGGTCGCGACGTCCACTGTGGCACTGGTGTTCACCCGTGCGGTCAGCCTGCTGAACTGAGCGTCGGGCGCAGCACCGCCGCCGGTGTCAGCCGCCCAGACAGCCCGGTCCGAGCAGCGCCTTGAGATCGCCCATCAGCGCCGAGGACGGGGTGACCCGCAGCGATTGATCGAGCTCCAGTGTGGTGATCCGTTCACCACTGATCAGCCGTAGATGCACCTGCGAGGTGCCGGGATGGCGCGAGAGCACCTGTTTGAGAGCACTCACCTTGTCGATGGTGCACTGCCGGGTGGGCAGACTCACCGCCAACGGCCGGTCCGCCTGAGCGCTCGAAAAGTCCGGGACCACAAGTTCATTGGCGATCAGCGAGATCCGGTCATCACGGATGGCCACCTTGGCGCCGACCAGCACCACGGCATCGTCGGCGATATCGGCGCCGAACGCCGAATATGTCTGCGGGAAGAACAGCACCTCGATACCACCGGTGAGATCCTCGATCTGCGCCGACGCCCACGGCAGGCCGTTCTTGTTGACCCGGCGGTTCACCGAGGCCAGGATGCCACCCACCCGGACCTGGGTGTCGTTGGCGATGGCGCCTTCCAGGATCGCCGGTATCTGCGTGTCTACCTGGGCGGACAGCAGATGAGCGATGCGGTTCAGTGGGTGCCCGGACACGTAGAGGCCGAGCATCTCCCGCTCCAGGGCCAGCTTGTGCTTGTCTTCCCACTCCTCGTCGGGCACCTTGATGGTGAACACCGAATCTGCGGAATCGGCGCCGTCATCACCACCGCCGAACAGGTCGAACTGACCCATGGCCTCGGCCTTCTTGGTGCCCAGCACCGAGTCGACCGCGTCGGTGTGCACCAGGAACAGACCCTTGCGCGGATGCCCCAGCGAGTCGAAGGCGCCCGCCTTGACCAGCGACTCCGTCACCTTCTTGTTGCAGGCGGTGATGTCGATCTTGTTCAGGTAGTCGGAAAAGTCGGTGAACTTACCCCGCTCCTGACGTGTGTTGACCAGGGAGGAAACAACATTGGCACCGACGTTGCGGACCGCGCCGAGGCCGAAGCGGATGTCGTCACCCACCGAGGCGAAGTTCTGCACCGACTCGTTGACGTCCGGCGGCAACACGGTGATGCCGAGGCGCCGGCAGTCGGCCAGATAGATCGCGGCCTTGTCCTTGTCATCACCCACCGAGGTGAGCAGACCGGCCATGTATTCGCCCTGATAGTTCGCCTTCAGATACGCCGTCCAGTACGACACCAAGCCGTAGCCCGCGGCATGCGATTTGTTGAACGCGTATCCGGCGAACGGAAGGATGGTGTCCCACAACGCTTTCACGGCAGCTTCGGAGAAGCCGTTGGCGGTCATTCCCTCTTTGAAGCCCTTGTACTCGGCCTCGAGTACCTCCAGCTTCTTCTTGCCCATGGCCTTACGCAGCGCGTCGGCCTTACCCATCGAGTAGGAGGCGACCTTCTGGGCGATGAACATGATCTGCTCTTGGTAGACGATCAGGCCGTAGGTCTCGGCGAGGATCTCCTTGAGCGGTTCTTCCAGCTCCGGGTGGATGGGTTTGATGGGCTGCCTGCCGTTTTTCCGGTCGGCGTAGTCGTTGTGGGCGTTCATGCCCATGGGCCCGGGTCGGTACAGCGCAAGCACGGCGACGATGTCGTTGAACTCCGTGGGCTGCATGCGCCGCAGCAGGTCACGCATGGCGCTGCCGTCGAGCTGGAACACCCCGAGGGTGTCACCGCGGCTCAGCAGCTCGTAGGCCAACGGGTCGTCGAGGTCCAGCGACTCCAGGTCCAGATCGATGCCCCGGTTGGCTTTGATGTTCTCGATCGCGTCACCGATGATCGTGAGGTTGCGCAGCCCCAGGAAATCCATCTTCAGCAGGCCGATGGCCTCACACGACGGATAGTCCCAGCCGGTGATCACCGCACCGTCCTGCGGGCGGCGCCACAGCGGGATCGCGTCGATAAGCGGCTCGGAGCTCATGATCACCGCACAGGCGTGCACACCCGCGTTGCGAACCAGGCCCTCGAGGCCGCGGGCGGTCTCGAAGATGGTCCGCACATCCGGATCGGTGTCGATCAGGGCGCGGACCTCGGCGGCCTCCTTGTACCGCTCATGACTGGGATCGGTGATCCCGGACACCGGGATGTCCTTGGCCATGATGGGCGGCGGCAGCGCCTTGGTGATTCGGTCGGCGATGGCAAAACCGGGCTGCCCGTAATGAACGCGCGCCGAATCCTTCAGCGCGGCTTTGGTTTTGATGGTACCGAACGTGATGACCTGGGCCACCCGGTCGCTACCCCACTTGTTGGCCGCATACCGCAGCATCTCGCCGCGGCGGCGGTCGTCGAAGTCGATATCGATATCGGGGGCCGACGGACGTTCGGGGTTGAGGAACCGCTCGAACAGCAGACCGTGCGGGATCGGGTCGATGTTGGTGATGCCCATGGAATAGGCCACCAGCGATCCGGCGGCCGAACCACGGCCCGGCCCCACCCGGATACCCACCGAACGGGCGTAGTTGATCAGGTCGGCGACGATCAAGAAGTAGGCCGGGAAGCCCTTGTCGCAGATGACCTTGATCTCGTAGTTCGCGCGGTCGATGTACTCCTGTGGAACTTCCGCTCCCGGGAACCGCCGCTCCGCCAGACCGGTCATCACCTCGTGGGTCAACCACGACCCCTGATCGTGCCCCTCCGGCACCGGGAAAACCGGCATCCGGTCCTTGGGCGCCCACACATCGGTGTACGGCTGTACCCGCTCGGCGATCAGCAGTGTCGAGTCGCAGGCCCCGGGCACCTGGCCGTCCCACAGCGCCCGCATTTCCTGGGCGGACTTCAGGAAGTAGCCGTCACCGTCGAATTTGAACCGGTTGGGATCCGACAGGGTCTTGCCGGTCTGGATACACAGCAGCGCCTCGTGATTCTGGGAGGCGTCCCGGGTGACGTAATGGCAGTCGTTGGTGGCCAACGGCGGGATACCGAGCTTCTTACCGACCTCGAGCAGGCCTTCCCGGACCCGGCGCTCGATGTCGAGACCGTGATCCATGAGCTCCAGGAAGAAGTTCTCCGGCCCGAAGATCTCCCGCCACTTGGCGGCGGCGGCGATCGCCTCGTCGCGATGACCGAGCCGCAGCCGAGTCTGCACCTCACCCGACGGGCAGCCGGTGGTGGCGATGATGCCCTCAGCGTGCTCGGCGATGATCTCGGCATCCATCCGGGACCACTTGCCGAGCTGACCTTCGAACGACGCTAGCGACGACAGCTTGAACAGGTTGCGCAGCCCGGTGGCGTTCTCGGCCACCATCGTCATGTGGGTGTACGAACCGCTGCCGGAGACGTCATCGGACTTCTGGCTGGGATCACCCCACAGGACACGCTTGGTCTCGAAACGCGACGCCGGGGCGATGTAGGCCTCGATACCGATGATGGGCTTGATGCCGGCCGCGGTCGCGGCGTTGTAGAACTCGCTGGCGCCGAACATGTTTCCGTGGTCGGTCATGCCGATGGCAGGCATCTCGAGGCGCTGGGCCTCGGCAAGCATGGGCTTAACCTTCGCGGCACCGTCGAGCATCGAGTACTCGGTGTGGTTGTGCAGGTGCACAAAGGAGCCGGAAGAAGAAGCGGTGGTACCCATAGGCCGATCAGTCTAGGACGGCCTGCCGACACCGCCGGGCGTGTCGCCGACAGCCCGGCGGCGTGTCTCACAACGGGGTGGCGGGAAAGTCACAACAGGGTCCGGATCAGGACTCGTCGCGCAGCAACCTGGCCATCTCCTGCGACTGCTGTTCGGTCAATTCGCCCGACAACTGGAGGGTGTCGCCGACAATCGCCTCCGAGATCGCCGGTGCCGATACCACCACCGACGACCGGACAAAAGCCACCTGGTTGCCGACCTGACCCGCGGTGAATTCGGCAAACGCTGTCGCCGATTCCGAATTCATCGACACCTGCACGATGTAACCGTTGGTGATCGGTGACAGCAGCGCGTCGACGCGGACCAGCTGCAGCTGCACCGCTTCGGGCCCCAGCGTGTACAGGGCCGACCGGGCGAAGTCGCAGGTGCGCAACTCCGCTGTCGGCGGCACCGGGTCCGGCGGCGGACACTGGTCCGGCAGCACCCCTTCGACTGCCAGCACCGGACGCACCACTAGAGGTTTGATCGTGTACACCGGAGCCGCCGTGGACGTCGCACCCGCTGCCGCCCGCTCAGCGGCCGAGACGTCCGGGGCGAACAGCTGCTGCAACAGGGCGCCGGAGATAGGAACCGTGATCGCCAGCCCGACGACCGCCGCGACGACGGCGATCAGGATCTTGCGCCGGCGGTTGGCCGCGGTGCGGCCGCGCTCATCCATCATGAAAAGCGGAAGTCCTTCTGTCGTTTGCTGCGCGGACAGTGCACCCGATGTGTGTATCACGTCCGAGTGACGCACATCGCACGCCGTCACACCAAATGCGCACACCCGCCCCGCTCGACGCCGCGGCCCCGTCGGTTACGCAGGCATCAGTCGGCTGCCGTGGACGTCCTCGCCCGCACCAGCGCGTCGACGCTGAACACCGCCAACGCCACCCAGATCAACGCGAACCCGGCCCAGCGGCCGGGCGGCATCGGTTCGTTGCCGACAACAACTCCCCACGTCAACTGCATCGCAGGATTCAGGTACATCAGAAGCCCCAGAGACACCAGCGACAACCGGTGGGCCGCAATGGCGAACAGCAGCAGCGGAATTGCCGTGAGCGGGCCGGACAGCACGGTCAGCACCGTGTGTCCGGTCCCGGAGCTCACGAAATGCCCGTACCCGGCCGTCTCGAGCACCACGATGGCGGCGATCGCGGCTGGGGCGGCAATCGCCGATTCCACGCCGACACTGACCCGCGGATCGGTGGGAACCACCTTCTTGACCGCACCGTACAACCCGAACGAGATGGCCAGCCCCACCCCGATCCACGGCGGAGCCCCCACCTCGACAGCGAGGAACACCACCGCAGCGGCCGCAATCGCCACCGCGGCCAACTGGGCTCTGTTCAGCTTCTCACCGAAGAGAAACACCCCGAGAGCGACGCTGACCAGTGGAGTCAGGAAATAACCCAGCGCGGCGTCCACCACATGGTTGTTGTTGACCGCGTAGACGTAGACGCCCCAGTTGGCCGAGATGAGCGCAGCCGCCAGCACCAGCAGCAGCCAGGACCGCCCCGAGATGCGGCGCAGATCCCCCAGCCGCCGCATCGCCAACAGCACCACCGCCATGAACAGCGCCGTCCACACGATGCGATGCGCCAGCACCTCGACGGCACCGGCGGGTTGGAGCAGCGGGAAGAACGCCGGGAACATTCCCCAGGTGCAATAAGCGCCCAACCCGTAGGCCAACCCTCCCGAACGACTCGCGGGAGCTACCGAATGCGTCCCACTCAATCGCTGCCCTGCAGCACATCGAGCGCGTGCTGCAGATCCGCCGGGTAGGGGCTGGTGATCTCGACGCGGCGGCCGTCAGCCGGATGGGCAAAGGCCAGAGATCTGGCATGTAGCCATTGCCGTTGCAGGTCAAGACGTTTCGCGATCGTCGGATCCGCACCGTAGGTCAGGTCGCCACAGCAGGGGTGGTGCAGCGCCGAGAAATGCACCCGAATCTGATGGGTGCGGCCGGTTTCCAGATGGACGTCGAGCAGGCTGGCCGACTGAAACGCCTCGAGGGTGTCGTAATGCGTGACACTGTTCCGGCCGCCTTCGACGACCGCGAACTTCCAATCGTGGCCGCGGTGCCGCCCGATCGGGGCGTCGATGGTGCCGCTGGACGGATCGGGATGCCCCTGTACCAGCGCGTGGTATCGCTTCTCGACGGTGCGTTCCTTGAACGCGCGCTTCAACACCGTGTACGCACGTTCGGACAAGGCCACCACCATCACACCGGAGGTCCCCACGTCGAGGCGGTGCACGATGCCCTGCCGTTCGTGGATGCCGGAGGTGCTGATCCGGAAACCCGCGGCCGCCAGTCCGCCCAGCACCGTCGGCCCGTGCCAGCCGACGGTGGCATGTGCGGCCACCCCAGGCGGTTTGTCGACGGCGACGATGTCGTCGTCGGAGTACAAGATCGTCATCCCCTCGATCTGTTCGGGGACGTTCTCGACCGGAGGCGGCGCCTCGGGCAACCGCACCTCCAGCCAGGCACCGGCAACCAACTTGTCGGACTTGCCCGCTTGGGTGCCGTCGAGGACCACGCCGCCGTCCTCGGCGATATCGGCTGCAACTGTCCGCGACAGGCCCAGCAGCCGCGCCAGACCGGCGTCCACACGCATTCCGGCCAGTCCCTCCGGGACCGGCATCGACCGTTCTGTCATCAGGTCCGCTCGGGCTCGGACTCGGCGGTGCGCCGTCCCGCCCTGTCGAAGTCGAACCCGAGCAGCGACAGCACGACCAACAGGATCGCGCCGCCGACGACGGCGGGATCGGCGACGTTGAACACCGGCCACCACCCGATCGACAAGAAGTCCACAACGTGGCCGCGCAAGGGGCCGGGAGAGCGGAAGAACCGGTCCACCAAGTTGCCCAGCGCACCGCCCAGGATCATCCCGAGCCCCACCGCCCACCACGGCGACACCAGCCGACGGCCCATCCAGACGATGCCGATGACCACAGCGGTGGCGACCAGTGTCAGCACCCAGGTGTATCCGGTGGCCATCGAGAACGCCGCCCCGGAGTTACGCACCAAGGTCCAGGTCACGGTGTCTCCGATGATCGACACCGACTGCCCAGGGGTGAGCAGCCGAACCGCAAGCACCTTGGTGGCGATGTCCAACAGCCACACCACGGCAGCCACCGCCAGCAGCAGTTTCAGCCGCTTCCGGGGCGCTTCGGCCGGAGCCGGATCGGGGTCGGTAGCACTGGATTGTGATGAATCGTGTTCGGCACCGGGCTGTGCGGACCCCCCGGCCCCGACCTCGGTGGCCTCGGTCACCGGCTCCGAGGAGCCGGGTTTTTCGTCAGTCACCGGACCATCATCCCTCAACCGGGTGCGAACCCCGCGATCAGGCATGATCAGCGGATGCCGCAGCTCGTCGTGATCAGCACCGGAGGCACGATCGCCACCAGTACGGGCACCGACGGTGTGAGGCGGCCGACACGCACTGCCGGCGACCTGATCGGCGCGGCACCACCCGGCGTGGCGGTCGACACCGTCGACCTGATGAACGTCGACAGCTCGATGCTCGGGCCCGCCGACTGGGACACCATGCGGGCCGCCATCGACGCGGCCGCCGCGGCCGGTGCCGACGGTGTGGTCATCACCCACGGCACCGACACCATGGAGGAAACTGCGCTGTGGTTGGCGCTGGCCTACGACGGCCCGATCCCTGTTGTCGTGACCGGCGCCCAGCGCAGCTTCGACGCCCCGGACACCGACGGGCCCACCAATCTGTACGACGCGCTTGCCGTCGCGGCGGACCCGCGGGCGCGCGGGGTCAGCGTCTGCTTCGCCGGTCGGGTGCTGTCCCCGCTGGGCCTGCAGAAGGCCACCACGTCCGAGCTGGCCGGATTCACCGGCTCGGTGCTCGGTGCCGTCTCCGCCGGCCGGGTCGACCTGCACGGCGTCGAGTCGATTGCTCTGGGCAGTCTCGGCGCCGGTGCGGCGCCGCGGGTGGACCTGGTTTCGGTATACGCGGGATCCGACGCGGTGGCCATGGACGCCTTTGTCTGCGCGGGGGCGCGTGGGCTGGTGTTGGCGGCGCTGGGATCCGGCAATGCCGGGGCTGCGGTGATCGACGGGGTGGCCCGGCACTGCGGCGACGGCATCACCGTGGCGGTCTCGACGCGGGTTCCTGCAGGGCCGGTGAGTCCGGGCTACGGGCCCGGACAGGCGCTGGTGGACGCGGGCGCGATCGTGGTGCCCCGGCTGCGGCCCGCACAGGCTCGGGTCCTGATGTTGGCGGCGTTTGCCGCCGGTCTACCGCCCGCCGACGTCATCGCCCGGCTCGGCTGACACCGCTGAGGCAGGGCCGGGGTCATCGGTGTCTTCATCGATGATGTGGTCAGGCCAGTCCAGGCTGTCCACCGGGTTGGCACTCACGAAATCCGCGCAGTCGATCGGGAAGGTCCGCGCGACCCCACGCCCGCTGGCCCGCGTTTCGAATCTCACGGTCATGACACCGTGCCCGGCGCCCTGGACCCAGCCGTGGCCCAGATCTCGATGTCTGACGTCGTCGCCGATCCGCCAGCTACCGGAGCCGTCGGCCGGTGCCGGAGCCGGTGTCCGTGCGGCCGGCTCCCCTACTGCCACCTCTTGCTGGTCGAGGTCGGGGAACAGGGATTCTTGCCGCACATCGGAGAGCCCGGAGAACCCGACACCCAGCAGCCGCACCGGCCCGATCTCGATCGGATCCAGCAACAGCCTGCGGGCGGTCGCCGCCAGGGTGGCCGCCTCCACCGTCGCGTACGGCAGCGTGGCCGAGCGGGTCAGCGTGCTCATATCGGATTTTTTGAGCTTCACCGTGACCGTCCGCGCCCCGCGTCCGTCCCGCAGGAGTCGCCGGTGGGCATGCTCGACGATGGGCCCTGTCACCTCACGAAGCTGATCCAGTGTGATCAGATCCGCGGCGAACGTGGACTCGGCGCTGATCTGCTTGGCTTCGGCGCGCTCGGTCACCGGCCGGTCATCGATACCGCGGGCCAGCCGGTGCATCGCCGGACCCAGCGTGGCACCCAGGATGCTGGCCACCTCGCTGTCGCTCAACGCGGCGAGCTGCCCGACGGTCTCGATGCCGAGCCGGTGCAATTTGTCCTCGGCGACCGGGCCGATCCCCCACAGCCGGCGCGCCGGCAGCCCGTCGAGCAGCAGTTTCTCCTCGGCACGGCGTACCACCCGGATACCGTCCGGTTTGGCCAGGCCCGAGGCGATCTTGGCGATCTGCTTCCCGGAGCCGGCCCCGACGGAAGCCACCAGCCCGGTCTCCTCGCGGACTCGTCGGCGCAGCGCCTCACAGAAGTCGTCGACGTCGGCCGCGTCGGCTCCGGCCAGAGCGGCGGGTTCTCCGAAGGCTTCGTCGAACGACAGCTGCTCCAGGACCGGAACCACCTCACGGATGGTCTGGAACACCCGCCGGCTCGCCACCGAGTAGACGGCGCCGCGCGGCGGCAGCACCACCGCACCCGCACCGACCAGCCGGCGAGCCTGATGCATCGGCATCGCCGACCGGGCACCGAACACTCGGGCCTCGTAGCTGGCGCCGGCCACCACCCCCCGGCCGCCGAGCCCGCCGACCAGTACCGGCCTGCCCTGCAGGGTGGGCCGGGTCAGCTGTTCCACGGAGGCGAAGAACGCATCCATGTCCAGGTGCAGCACCCACCTGTCAGCTTCCCGGGCCCGTACGCTCACGACTGCCGATGGTAGGTCGCCGGACCGACGTTGCGGGTGAGGCGCGAGCCGACCCTCAGCGCTGGCAGAGCTCCCGCACAGTCGGATAGATCCGCAGGTAACGCTCGTAGAGTTCGCCATACTGCTCGGCGATGTCGGGTCGGGGGACGATCGACTGCACGGTGCGGGTCATCGCCGCCGCGGCAGCCCGCAGGTCGGCATGGATCCCGACCGCACAGCTGGCCATCATGGCCGCGCCCAGCGCGGTGGTCTCCGTTTCGGCACAGATGTCGACCTGGATGCCCGTCACATCGGCGATGATCTGCGACCACAGCGGGCTGCGGGAGCCGCCACCGGTGGCCAGGAAACGCCGTACCGGCACGCCGGTGTCGGCGACCACACCTTCGACCTGCAGTCGCACCTCGAAGGCGGAACCTTCGAGCACCGACCGGTAGAAATGCGCACCGGTGTGGATACCCGACCAGCCCAGCACGGTTCCGCGCGCATTGCCCTCCCAATAGGGGGTCTGCGAACCGTTCCAGTACGGCACCGTGAACAGTCCGTCGCTGCCCGGCGGCACCGTTTCCGCGCCGGCTTCCAGATCCTGCTCGCGCGCTGCGCACGACGGGTCCGCGCCCTGGGCCAGCAGCGCCGGCACGAAGGTGTCGACGAACCAGGTGATCAGGTAGGCGCCCGACAGGGTGAAGGCTTCGAGGAGGAAACCCTGCCCGGAGGCGTCGAGCACCGTCCGGTACTTACGCGACCAGCGATACTCCGGCGAGACGTAGCCGGCGACGAGCGCCGTGCCGACGTTGAGGTACATGGTGTCGGCGTCGGACACGCCGGTACCCAGCGCCGCGCACTGCCCGTCACCGGCAGCCGCGATCACGGGTGTGCCGGGCTCCAGACCGAGTTGCTCGGCGGTCGGTGCGTCGACGGCTCCGATGACGCTGCCCGGGACCGCTATGTCGGGCAGTTGGGCGGGAGCGACGCCGGCGATCTCACACAGGGTGGGCGACCATTCCTGGGAGCCCAGGTCCATCAGCCCCAGCGAATCACCACTGGAAGCACTGGTGACCCACCGACCGGTCAGCTGCCAGTGCAGGTAGGCCGCCACATCGGCGATCCGGGCGGCCTGCCGCAGCGTCTCGGGCTCGTGTTCTTTGAGCCAGGCCAGTTTGAAGATGGCGGGGGTGATGTCCGGCACCCGGCCGGAGATTCGGTGGGTCTCGTCGGAACCGTATCGGGCGACCTGCGGCACCGACCGGTTGTCGGCCCAGACGATCGCCGGGCGCAGCGGTTCGCCGTCGCCGTCGACGCAGACGAATGTCTCGCGCTGGTGGGTGACCGTGACAGCGGCCACCCGGGAGGACTGCACCCCGGCCATGGCCTCGGCGATCACCGCGCTGGTGGCGCGCCACCAGTCGTGGGCGTCCTGTTCGTGACGCCCCTCTGGTGTTTTCGCCATGGCGAAGGTGCGCCGTCCCGAGCTCAGGGACCGGCCGTCGGGGCCGAACACCACGGCTTTGGCGCCGCTGGTCGAGCAGTCCACCGCCAGCACCAGATCACGGGTATCGGCCATTCGACGATCCTCCTAGTTTTGCATCGCGATCGACAGAGTGATCCAAGCAACAGTGTTAGTTATAACATGCGATGTGTTAGATATGTGCCCGGAGCTATCCATCCCGTCCTGTCGAACCCTGACGAAAGGCCCACCGTGACACCCAACCTAGACTCGGCACGCGCCGAAGTGGTCAAGTACGCCAACCGTCTCACCTCGGACGGCCTCGTCGTCGGCACGTCGGGCAACATCTCGCTGCGGGTCGACGACCTGATCGCGGTCACCCCGTCCGGGGTCGACTACGCCACCATGCAACCCGAGGACGTGCCGGTGGTGCGGCTCGACGGCACCGTCGTAGCCGGCTCGCTGAAGCCCACGAGCGAGCTGCCGATGCATTTGCGCTGCTACTCCGATTTCGGCGCAACGGCCGTGGTGCACACTCATTCGGCTGCGGCAACAGCACTTTCACTACTGCAGGATGCCGTCCCGTTGGTGCACTACCAGCTCGCCATGTTCGGCGGCCAGGTCCGCGTGGCCCCGTACCGCACCTATGGCACCCAGGAGCTGGCCGACACCATGGCCGCCGCCCTGCAGGACCGCAGCGCCACCATCCTGGCCAATCACGGCACCATCGCGTTCTCTCACTCGCTCGGGCACGCCTTCGACAAGGTGAGCCAGCTCGAGTGGCTCTGCGACGTGTGGCTGCGCGCCGCGGCCGTGGGCACGCCGCGCGAGATCAGCCCGGAAGAGCTGGACCGCGTTGTCGAGAAGTTCGGCACCTACGGACAGCCGACACCCCAGTGACCACCAACACATGTTGAGCTTGACATGAGATAACTCACGGATAGCATGTTAGTTATCACATCAGAATGTGAAGAACTCGCTCTGCGAAGGGAAGCCATGACAGTTTTCAGAACTCGGTTCGCGGCACTCACCGGAGCCGCGGTCGTCGGTATCGGTGCACTGACAGCCTGCGGCGCGGGAGACAGCAGCTCCTCCGATGACCGCAAGACCATCGGCGTCACGGTGTACGACATGAGCTCGTTCATCACCGCCGGCAAGTCCGGTATGGAGACCTACGCAGCCGCCAGGGACATCGACCTGGTCTGGAAGTCGGCCGGCGGCGACGTCAGCACCCAGGCCGATCAGGTCGACCAATACGTCCAGCAGGGCGTCGACGCCATCATCATCGTTCCGGTGCAGGCAGATTCACTGCAGCCACAGATCGAATCGGCCAACAACGCCGGCGTTCCGGTCCTTGCGGTCAACGCCGCACTCTCCGACGGCTCCAAGCTGGCCGCCACGGTCCTGCCCGACGACGTCGCGGCGGGCAAGCAGCAGATGCAGCAGATGGTCGATCACCTCGGCGGCCGCGGCAACATCGTGATCCTGCAGACCAAGCTCGGCGCCTCCTACGAAATCGACCGCACCAAGGGCAACCAGGAGATCCTGGCGGCCAACCCCGGCATCAACGTGCTCGCGATGGACACCGCGGACAACACCCGCGACATCGCCGTCAACAAGATGCGCAACTGGATCACCGCGTTCGGCCCGGAGATCGACGGCATCGTCGCCCAGAACGACGACATGGGACTGGGCGCCCTGCAGGCGATCAAGGAGTCCGGCCTGAGCATCCCGATCGTCGGGATCGACGGGATCGAAGACGGCCTCAACGCCGTCAAGAGCGGCGAGTTCATCGGAACCTCGCTGCAGCACGGCACCATCGAACTCGCCGACGGCCTGGCCGTCGCCCAGCGGGTCGCCGAGGGTGAGGACATGTCCCGCGAGTTCATCTACACCATGCCCCCGGTGGACGCGAGCAACATCGACGAGGTGCTGCGCAACGTCGTCACCGACCGGCAGGCACTGCTCGACCGCCTGCCCGAGGTGATCGACCGGAACATCGAGTCCGGCGACATGGCCAACGAAAACTAGTCCTGGCTAGGCTCGGCTCGGCTCGACTCCATCGTGGGGCCGAGCCGAGCCCCGAGCCACCGAAGGAGCAGGGCCGATGAACAACCCGAACCAGAACGGCAAGGCAGCGGCACGCCAGGAAGAGCGCCACCGCCTGGTGACCGAAGCCGTGATGGCCGCCGGGTCGGTGGCCATCGAAGACCTGGCGCGCATGTTCGACGTCAGCGTGATGACCATCCATCGCGACCTCGACCGGCTGGAATCGCAGAACGTGCTGCGCAAGTCCCGTGGTGTCGCCACCGCCCTGCCATCGAGCACCGTCGAGTCCAATGACGCCTACCGGCGCAGCCAACAGCGAGATGAGAAGCGCGACCTTGCCGTTGCAGCAATGGAATTCATCCAGCCGGGGTACACCGTCATGCTCGATGACTCGACGACGGTGCTCCCGCTGCTGGACCTGCTGCCCACCAAAGCGCCCTTGACGGTGGCCAGTAACAGCCTCAGCGTGATCAACGGGCTCGTCGGGACCGAGGAAGTCGAGCTGGTCCAGCTCGGTGGCGAATTCCGGGCCTGGTGCAACTCCTTCATGGGGCAGATGACCCTGGACGCCATCACCGCCCTGCGGGCCGATGTGCTGATCATGTCCACATCTGCGGTGACCGGGGGCGCCTGCTACCACCAGCGCCAGGACACCATTTCGGTCAAGCGGGCCCTGATGGCCGCCGCGGAGAGCTCGGTGCTGCTGGTGGACCACACCAAGTTCGAGCACCGCGCATTGTTCAAACTGTGTGGACTCACCGAATTTGCGCACATCGTCGTGGATTCCGGCATTCCCGAAGCCACCCTGGACGCGCTGCGGCAGCAGCACAGCAGCGTCACCGTGGCGGCCCGGGCGGTGTGACGGCCACCCCGGCCAGGCTCGTGGCACAATAAGTTAGATCAAACATTAATCATGTTATTTATGACACGCTGCGATGCGGCAGCACTGTCGACCCGGACCCTGAACCTATGACAAGGGAGAGCACCTGATGCGAGCAGCCGTCTTCTACGGCCCCGGAGATCTGCGGATCGAAGAGGTGCCGACGCGTGACCCAGAGGCCGGCGAGGTAGTCGTCGAGGTGCATGCCGCCGCCACCTGCGGCACCGACCTGAAGGCCTACCGGCGTGGCCACCACAAGCTTTTCAAGACATTCCCGGCACCGTTCGGCCATGAATTCGCCGGTGTGGTCACCCGCGTCGGTGCCGGTGTCACCGATTTCGAGCCCGGCATGCGGGTGGTCGCAGCCAACACCGCACCCTGCGGCGGCTGCTGGGCCTGCAAGGCCGGGCGGCTGAGCCTGTGCGAGAACCTGGAATTCCTCAACGGAGCCTTCGCCCAGGAAGTTGTCATCCCGGCCGCAATCGTGCGGCGCAACACCTACCAGATCGCCGACACCACATCGTTTGCCTCCGTCGCGCCGCTGGAGCCACTGGCCACCGTCGTCCACGGAATGTATGTCAGCGGTGTCGAACTCGGTGATGTGGTTGCGGTCAACGGGGCCGGCCCCATCGGCCAGATGTTCATTCGGTTGGCGACGCTGCGCGGCGCCCGGGTGATCGCCGTCGATCAGTCGCCGTTCCGACTCGAGGCCGCCAAGAAGATGGGCGCGGTCGAAGTCATCGACATCTCGTCCCACCCCGGCATCGATGAGGTCGCCGCAGCAGTACGGGCGCTGACCCCTTACGGCAAGGGTGCCGACGTCGCGATCGAAGCCGTCGGCCTCCCGCAAGTATGGGAGCAGACCGCCAAGTGCCTGCGCCCCGGCGGTAAGGCCGTCATGTTCGGCGGCCCGCCCGTCGGCGCGCAGTTCTCCCTCAACGCCAACGACATGCACTACTTCGAGTACACCGTCACCGGCGTTTTCCACCACGAGCCGCTGTACGTCGAGCGCGCTCTGCGGCTCATCGAGACCGGTCAGCTCAACGGTGAAGACCTGATCACCGAGGTGCGGCCCCTCGACAAACTGGTCGACAGCCTCGAGGACATGTCCAAGGGCATCGGTAGCAAGTACCTGATCGATCCTCGCCTGGGCTGACCTGCTCGGCTGCTCACCCGGTCCGGCGCTACCCTGACCGGGTGAGCACTGAGGTTCCGATCAACGGCGTCATCCGGCTCGGCCAGTTTCTACAGGTGGCCAGACTGATCGACTCCGGCGCCGACGCGAAGGCAGCCATCGGCGACGGCCTGGTCAGCGTCAACGGCGAAGTGGAGACGCGCCGCGGTCGGCAGCTACAGGACGGCGACGAGGTCTCCTACGCCGGCGGCAGCGCTCGCGTCAGCCGGGGCTGAACTCGACTCCAGCCCCGGCCTTCGCGCAACATCAGGCCTTCGCTATCGCGACCTTCACCCCGTCGCCGATCTCCACCGCATCGGGGCGGTCTCCGAATTCGAATGAGGTGGCCAGGATTTCGCCGGCGATCAGCTCGGCGTGAGTCCGTGCCCACTCGCGTTTGTCGGTGGGTACCTCGATGACCACGCTGATTCGATCGGAAACCTCCAGGCCGGTCGACTTACGCAGATCCTGCAGCTCGCGGATACGGTCCTTGGCCCAGCCTTCGGCTTCCAGCTCCGGCGTCACGGTGCCGTCGAGCACCACCAGACCGGCTCCGTCCGGCAGCGCGGCCGTGAAGTCGGGATCGGCGGCCACCAGTTTGGACGTGTACTCCTGCGGCAACAAGGTCGTCGGACCTGCCGTCAACGTTCCGTCCGCATTGACCACGCCGGCACCGGCTTTGACCGCCTTGATCGCCGCCTGAACGTCCTTGCCGATCCGCGGCCCCGCCACCCGGGCATTGACCGCCAGCTCGAACTGTCCGTACGCAGCGATATCGTCGGTGAGCTCGACGGCCTTGACGTTGAGCTCATCGGCGATGAGATCGGTGAACGGGGCCAACTGGCCCGGATTGTCCACTGCAACAGTCAGTTTCGGCAATGGAAGCCGAACCCGCAGCCTCTTTGCCTTCCGCAGCGACGAGCCGACCGAGCAGACTTCACGCACCTGGTCCATGGCCGCGACCAAACCGGGATCCCGCGGCAGCAGGTCGGCTTCCGGCCAATCGGTCAGATGTACCGACCGCCCACCGGTCAACCCACGCCAGATCACCTCGGTGGCCAGCGGCAGCAGGGGCGCGGCCAGTCGCGAGGTCACCTCCAACACGGTGTGCAGCGTGTCGATGGCGTCGGCGTCCTCCTCCCAGAACCGGCTGCGCGAGCGCCGCACATACCAGTTGGTCAGGGCCTCGGTGAACTGTCGCAGTTGCTCACAGGCCCCGGAGATATCGCAGGTGTCCAGCGCCGGGGTCAGTCCGTCGCGAAGCTCCGCCAGCTTGGCCAGGATGTAACGATCGAGGACATTCTGCGAATCAGTGCGCCAGGTTCCGACTTTCGGGGCGTACAAGGTCAGGAAGCTGTAGGCATTCCACAACGGCAGCAGCACCTGACGAACACCCTCGCGGATTCCCTGTTCCGTGACAACGAGGTTGCCGCCACGCAGGATCGGTGAGGACATCAAGAACCAGCGCATGGCATCGGAGCCGTCGCGATCGAACACCTCGGTCACGTCCGGGTAGTTGCGCAGCGACTTGCTCATCTTCTGTCCGTCATTGCCCAGCACGATGCCGTGGCTGACACATGACTTGAATGCGGGTTTGTCGAACAGCGCGGTGGAAAGCACATGCAGCGTGTAGAACCAGCCGCGGGTCTGTCCGATGTACTCGACGATGAAATCGCCTGGGAAATGCGGCTCCTGGTCGGTCTGTGAGGCCTCTCCCGCCGAGTCCTCTCCCCCGAGGAACCATTCCCGGTTCTCGAACGGGAAATGCACCTGCGCATAAGGCATCGACCCGGAGTCGAACCAGACGTCGAGCACATCCTCGATGCGCCGCATCGTCGATTGACCTGTGGGGTCGTCAGGATTGGGCCGGGTCAGCTCATCGATGAACGGCCGGTGCAGGTTGTCGGGCCGGATCCCGAAGTCACGCTCGAGTTCGTCGAGGCTGCCATAGACATCGATCCGCGGGTAGGCGGGGTTGTCGGACTTCCACACCGGGATCGGGGTTCCCCAGTAGCGGTTTCGGGAGATCGACCAATCGCGGGCACCTTGGAGCCACTTGCCGAACTGGCCGTCCTTCACATGCTCGGGGTACCAGGTGATCTCCTGGTTGAGCTCGACCATGCGGTCCCGGAACTCGGTGACCTTCACGAACCACGAGGACACCGCGCGATAGATCAGCGGATTCCGGCAGCGCCAGCAGTGCGGGTAGGAGTGTTCGTAGGTCTCGTGCCGCAGCAACACCGCACCGTTGACCGCTGCAGAACCGTTGCCGTTCTTCAGGTCTCGGATGATGTTCGGATTCGCGTCGAACACATGCTGGCCCTGGTAGTCCGGAACCGTGACGTCGAACCGGCCCCGGGTGTCGACAGGTGTCACCGGGACGATACCGACGGTGTCGGTGGTCGCCTTGTCGTCTTCGCCGTACGCCGGGGCCATGTGCACGATTCCCGTGCCGTCCTCGGTGGTGACAAAGTCGCCGCTGAGGACCTGAAAAGCGTTGTGCGCGTTGTCGGTTTCCGTGAAGTACGGGAACGGCGGCAGGTAGCGCAGGCCCAGCAGGTCCGCACCCCGGAAGGTCGACACGACCTGGGGTTCCTCCCCCAGTTCCTTGGCGTAGGCGCCCATCCTGGCAGCCGCCAGGATGTAGCGGCCGCCGTCAGGCGCCTCGACCTGGACGTAGTCGACGTCGGGATTGACAGCCACCGCCTGGTTGGACGGAAGCGTCCAGGGGGTGGTGGTCCAGACCAGGAGGTGGGAGCCGGCCAGCGCTCCGTCGCCGATCTTGAAACCCACGGTGATCGCCGGGTCCTGCCGACTTTGATAGACGTCATCGTCCATGCGCAGCTCGTGGCTGGACAGTGGCGTCTCATCGTTCCAGCAGTACGGCAGTACCCGGACGCCCTCGTAGGCCAGGCCCTTGTCCCACAGCTGCTTGAACGCCCAGATCACCGACTCCATGAAATCGGGATCCAGTGTCTTGTAGTCGTTGTCGAAGTCCACCCAACGCGCCTGGCGGGTGACGTAGCTGCGCCATTCGTCGGTGTACTCGAGCACCGACGCACGGCACGCATCGTTGAACTTCTCGATACCCATCTCTTCGATCTGGGCCTTGTCGGTGATGTTCAGCTGACGCTGGACCTCGAGTTCGGCGGGCAATCCGTGAGTGTCCCAGCCGAACCGCCGCTCAACCTTGTAGCCGCGCATGGTGCGGTACCGCGGAACGATGTCTTTCACGTAACCGGTGAGCAGATGCCCGTAATGCGGAAGGCCGTTGGCAAACGGCGGCCCGTCATAGAAAACGTACTCGGGCGCATCATCGCGGAGTGTCACGCTGGCACGGAAGGTGTTGTCGGATTCCCAGTACGAAAGCACATCGCTTTCCAGCGCCGGGAAGCTCGGGGTGCCGCCTGCCAGCTTGGGATAAGCCTGCGGGCCGGTCACGTCGTCACCACTGGGTGTCACTGCGTTCGTCGTCTCCTGCGTCCCGGTGCCGTGGGCACCACGTGCCTTTCCTGGCACGGGGACGACGACGCGCTGGTGCGCGAGCGCCGCGGTACCACCCCGCTTGCACACGCCGAAGACGTGGCCGCTCGATGTGGGCTGTGACGGGCCCGTCCGTTCGGTTCTACTGAGCCCAAAAGGCTTTTCTTCCGAAAGCTCCCCGGTGATGGCCGGATCGTCGCCGTTGGTACTGCTGCGCCGCAATCCTACCGGGCGGGCGCAAATCCGGGTGTATCGCCGGCCCTCGGAAGGTCAGCCGACTTGAACCAACGTTGCCTCTGCCGCGGGATCGCTGCTCTGCAACGGCGCAACGGCCTCGGAGGACAATTCGATCAACGCCAGCGAAAATTGCTCGGACAGCTCCTCGATGGTGTAACCGTCGAAGCGCCGGCTGTCGTACCACCACTCGAGTCCCACGATGCCGTCATGGCGGGCGACGCACACCTGGACTGCGCGGGTGACGCTGAGCTCGACGGGTGCGGTACCGGTCGGCGCCAACGCGATCTCGGCGCTGGGCAACACTTCACCACCCTGTCCCGCACTCGACGCCAGCAACCGGTCGACATCGATCAGGGTTGAGGTGGCATCGACATCCCGAGCCGCGGCGCAACGTAGCGCTACCGAGCTGCCGGCAAACTGTCCGTCCGCGATGTCGACGGTGATGTAGCCGGCACCCAGGGTGCGCTCCACGGCACGACCCAATGCCGCCAGCAGCAAAACATCGGCGACAACTCCCAACGCCTCCACGGCGCCGTCGAACTCGTCGCTCAACTCGTCACTGAGAGGTGCCGACAGCGGCACGATCTCGTCATGGCCGGGGCTGCCGGCGGCATCATGATCGGCTACCCGAACCGCAGGACCGGGCAGCAACGGGACTGAAGGAGCGACCATGCGGTCACCGTACACGGATGTCCCAGAATTGGGAGACTCATCCCGAAATCGTGACGTTCATGTCAATAAAACGTGCGTTGTCTAAATAGTGGTTGCTAGTGCCCATTAAAGGGATTCCGTCTATGGTGAGTTGGTGCCACGTACGGATGAGAACGGCCGACAACTCAAAGCGCTGCTCGACTACCTCCTTGACGGCGATGTCGAAGCCAAGAACATCTTTGACGCTTTGGGGGTCTCGAGCA
This sequence comes from Mycobacterium sp., assembly GCF_049647605.1. Lineage (GTDB taxonomy): Bacteria > Actinomycetota > Actinomycetes > Mycobacteriales > Mycobacteriaceae > Mycobacterium. The sequence continues at coordinate 41,603 of NZ_JBARXZ010000025.1, forward strand.
GCACGTATTACCGCCGCCTGAAGGAACACGACTACCCCAATGCCGAGGAATTGCGCCTCGTGTCGGACCGGTTCGGCCTGAACTACCCGGACCTCCAGGTGCGGTTTGGCCTGATGAGCCGCCAAGAGGTCTGGCAGTACATCGAATCCGCTCCGCTGACAGTGGCGACGGCTCCCGAAAAGGTCGAGGTCAAGACGGTTCCCGCGGCCCGCGCCGACACTCGGCATCACCTGCCGAAGCTGTCCGAATTCTCGCCGCGCCAAGATGCTCCGCCGCTCTGACACTACAATTTGCTGACCGCAATTCAGTTCGAAAGCGTTTTCTCAAATGGCCGTAGCCGTACTCATCGTGATCACGACCGGGTGTATCGCGTGGAGCCTGTGGATCCGCCGTGTCACCTGGTCGTGCCGTTGGGAAGTGGCGGCAACCCTGAATGTTGCGCTACAAGGCGCTGCGGTCCTGCTGATGTCGCCGCTGGCCTCCGAAACAGTCGGCCAATGGTTGCATCGACTCACCGGAGTGTGGAATCTCGAGGACTACATCGCCCACGACTGCTACATAGTCGCGGCGTCGGCAATCGTCTACAACGCGCTCGGCCGGCTCCAGGACGACCACACGATGCAGCTGACTTTCAAGCAATATGTGGAACGCCCAGCCACTCTTTGCATTCCTGCCTTGCTCGTCGCCTTCTCTCTGGGTAACGGCGCCGCCATCTATCGACCGGACTTCTTTCAGGTACCCACGGATTTCTGGCTCAGCACCTACTGGCTGGTGTTGTGTGGCACCCTCATCTACCTCCTCGGCTACGGCGCCCGTGCACTGCTGATCCTGCGCCGCGACCCACGCTCGAAGGTGATGGCCGACGTCTACCTCGTCGCCACCGCCAGCGGCATCATCGCCTGCCTGGTCCGGATCGTCACCGCCTATGTCCCTGAGTTTGCGGAATGGGAGAACGGCAAAGCTGTATGGCTGTTCGCCTGTGTGTGCGGTGCGGTGTTTGCGGTCGCCGCGGCTCACTCGTGGCGGATCAAGACCAAGTGGTTCAGTCGCCTCACCCACTGAGCTGGATCCAAGTCCTGCGGTGCGCCTCAATCGTTTACTCGGCAAACATCGCGACGGCGGCGATCCGAGAGCAATCCAGTGACCGCCCCGGCACCGCCGACGCAACCAGCCGCCCACCACCGGCAGCGGGCGCAACCCAGACCACGCCCACATCGCAGCGCGTGAGTTTTCTCCGGTGTTTCGCAAGCCCCTAGCGCGCATCTGTCCCCGGACTGGCCCTATGCTCGAAAGATCGTCTGCCGGTGGTATCTGCGAGGGGCCTTTTCATGATTGCGTCATCCATTCCCGATGTTCTGCGGGAACGTGCGAGTCTGCAGTCGAACGACATCGCCTTCACCTTCGTCGATTACGACCATGACTGGGACGGCGCGGAAACCAGCCTGACCTGGGCTCAACTCTATCGACGCACCCTGAGCTTGGCCCATGAGCTGCGCGAGAGCACCACAATCGGAGACCGCGCGGCGATCATCGCGCCCCAGGGCCTCGACTACCTCGTGGCATTCCTGGCCACTCTGGAAGCCGGCGTCATCGGAGTGCCGCTTTCGACACCGATCCCCGGTCAGCACGACGAGCGGATCAGCGCCGTCCTGGCCGACGCCACACCCACCGCGATCCTGACCACCTCGGCAGTCGCCGCGACGGTCTCCGAATACGCATCCTCACGCGATTCGGCGCAGCCACCCGCAGTTATTCAAGTTGATTTGCTGGACTGGGAGGTACGCCGGAAGCCGACGCCGCGCAGCCTGCAGCGCCCCGAGGTCGCCTATCTGCAGTACACCTCCGGATCGACGCGCACCCCCGCCGGCGTGATGGTCACCCACGGCAACCTGGCAGCCAACTTCGAGCAGCAGGTCGCGGCATATTTTCACAACTATCAAGGGGTCGCCCCGGAAGGCACGACGGTCGCGTCGTGGCTGCCGTTCTACCACGACATGGGATTGCTACTCGGGGTCATCGCCCCGATCTTCGGGGGCTGGCGGACGACGTTCACCACACCGTTGGGATTTCTGGCGCGGCCGGCACGGTGGCTGCAGCTGCTGTCCAAACAACCCAAAGTCCTCACCGCCGGACCCAACTTCGCATTCGAGCTGGCAACAGGGCGAACCTCAGACGCCGATATGGAAGGCGTCGACCTCGGCGATGTCCTGGCCGTGATCAGCGGAAGCGAACGGGTCCACGACACAACATTGAAAAGGTTCGCGCAACGCTTCGCCCGGTTCAATCTGCGTCCAGAGGTCCTGCGACCGTCCTACGGTCTGGCCGAAGCGGTGCTCTACGTCGCCACCGATCGTCCGGGCCAACCCCCCAACGTCGTCCATTTCGAGTCGGAGAAGCTCTCGGCCGGCCGCGCCGAGGTGTGCAGCAGCGAGTCCGGCACCCCGCTGGTCGGATACGGCACACCGGAGTCACCGCAGGTGCGCATCGTCGACCCGGAGTCCCGCCTGGAACAACCCGCGGGGATTGTCGGGGAAATCTGGGTGCGCGGCGACAACGTATGCCCGGGGTATTGGAACAAACCCGAACAGTCAGAACACACGTTCGGCGGTGTGATCGCCGACCCCTCGGCCGGCACCGAAGTCGGCCCCTGGCTGCGCACCGGAGACCTCGGCTTCATCTCCGACGACGATCTGTTCATCGTCGGGCGGATCAAGGATCTCCTGATCGTCCGGGGCGTGAACCACTATCCCGACGATATCGAGTCGACGGTCCAGGAGATCACCGGCGGACGGGTCGCCGCGATCTCGGTGGACCGGGATCGCGCTGAACAACTCGTGGTGGTCGTCGAGGTCAAAACGCGCGGCGACGACGACGAGTCACGGGCAAAGCTGACGACGCTGAAGAACCGGATCGCCGCCGCGATCTCCCAAACACACGCCCTGAGTGCCGCCGACATCGTCCTGGTGGGCCGGGGTGCGATTCCGATCACCACCAGCGGCAAGATCCGACGGGCCAGCTGCGTGGTGCTCTACCAGAACAGCCAGTTCGACCGGCTCGACACCACCGTCGATGCACTGTCCTGACGGCTTGTGATCAGCCCTCGGTCAGGAACCGGACCACGCCGTGCTTGCGGATGAGATAGAGCACCGCATTGCGTTCCTGGGACCCGCGACTCTTGCCGCGGACATCGACGTAATGGTGGATCACCTCGATCGCCGGGTCGAACTGCCGCTTGACGCCCAGCTTGGCGAGGCGGATCGCCAAGTCCTGCGCCTCGTGATACCGCACTCCCGGGTCGTAGCCACCCACTGACCGGAACACCCCGGCATTGATGAGCATGTTTCCTTCATGGAGCCAATACGTCTCTCGTGGGACCGGTGGCTGGAAAATGTCCGGCCAATGCTTGCGACCGGGAGTGCCGACGCGGCGGATCGCCCGCACCGCCCACGGCCGGTCCCTGACGTGGTCCAGCACCGGCGGAATCGCCACGAGATTGGTTCGCAGGGCGAAGACCGGGCCGAAGTTGAAAGGCTCCTGGCTGCCGTCGGCCCGTCGTACCAATCCACCCACCGCGCCGACACCGTCCGCGGCGTACCGCGTGAACAGCTCCCGTGCCGTCGCCGCGATGCCGTCGGTGACCAGATCCATATCTGCGTCGACAAAGTGAATCAGCGCGGAGTCCTCGACCTGGCCGATGATCTGATTCCGGTTCGCACCGGCCCCCTGGTTCACCGGGCTCCGCACCCATTCCACCGCGGGGCCGAATTGCTGAACAACATCGGCGCTGTTGTCGGTGGAGGCGTCGTCGAGCACCAGGATGCGGTCATAGCCCTGCTCGAGCATCTGCGGAAGCAACCTCTGCAGAGACTCACCCATGTTGTAGTTGGGAATTGCTGCCACAACCGATGTGGGTGCGGGCGAGGTGGTCACGTGTCCCCCGTTGGATCGGTCTACTCGGTTGGTGCCGGTCACTACCGTAGCGCTTCGCGATCACCGCACCGCCGGGCCTCTCGGACCGCGAATCAACGGTCGGCAGCTGGACAGGTTGAAAGCTCCTAACCCCCCTGTATCGTTGCCTCGTGATTGAGCTGAACGGAGTCACCAAGACGTTTGGGAGTGTCCAAGCGTTGCGGGACGTCACCTTTTCGGTACCGACTGGCTCGGTTTGTGCACTTCTCGGCCACAACGGCGCCGGCAAGACCACCACGGTGAACATCCTGTCCACTTTGCTACGCCCGACCTCGGGTCAAGCGCTGGTGGGCGGTTTCGATGTCGCCCGGCAACCCGACCAGGTGCGTGCCAGTATCGGGGTCACCGGTCAGGACGCATCGCTGGACATCATGCTCACCGGCCGCGAGAACCTGGTGTTGTTCTCACGGCTGCGTGGTTTGAAACGCAAGGACGCGCGTCGCCGCGCCGACGAACTCATCGAACGGTTTGACCTCGCCCGCGCAGCAGATCGCCAGGTCCTGACCTACTCCGGCGGCATGCGGCGCCGTATCGACATCGCCGCTTCGCTGGTGGTGGCGCCGAAAGTGCTGTTCCTCGACGAGCCCACCACCGGACTCGACCCGCGGAGCCGACGTGACGTGTGGTCCCTGGTGTCGGAGCTGTCCGCTCAAGATGTGACCGTTCTGCTGACGACGCAATACCTCGAGGAAGCCGACGTCCTCAGCGATTCGATCATCATCCTCGACGGCGGCCAGATCGTCGCCAGAGGGACCTCCGAAGAACTGAAGGGGCACCTGGGTTTTCCCTACTGCCAGGTCACCCCTGTCAGCCCCGACGATCTGGCTCGGATCGCAGAAGTACTCGCGGACTTCGATGGCCTCGAGATCGACCGCGATATGAACACCGTCTCAGTACCGGCAGTGCAAGGTGTTTCGACACTCGGCGAGGTCTTCCGGCGCATCGAGCGGCTCGAGGTCGAACTGCTCGACATCTCACTGCGTAAACCTTCCCTCGACGAGGTTTTTCTGCACCTGACGGAGCGGCCCGTCACCGCATGAATGCACTGGTCACGCTGACCGAGCGCGTATTGCGCAGCACACTGCGCGATTTTGATCTACTGATCGCCGTGCTGGCCCCGGTCGCCACATTTATCGGCTTCACCTTCGTGTTGCAAAACGTAATCGACACCGGCGCAATGACTTACGCCCAATACGTCTTGCCCGCCATCATCGTGCAATCCGTGCTGTTCGGTGCACTGACCACCGCCGACCGGGCCGCCCGCGATGCGTCCTCAGGCTTCGGACGCCGACTCCACACGCTGTCGATTCCCACACTGGTTCCGTTGATGGCCCGCATGCTCTACTGCCTCATCCGGTCGACCGTTGTCATCGTGACGGCGTTTGTGGTGGCGTATCCGTTCGGGTTCCGCCTCAGCGGCAGCATGCTGCACGCGCTTGCCTTTATTGCTGTCTGCCTGCTCCTGGCGTTGGGATTGTCGTTGGGCGCCGATGCGGTCGGAACCTTCGTGAAGAGGATCGACGCCTCCAGTCAGTTGCTCTTGATTCCCATGCTGGCGCTGGTGCTGCTGTCGACCGGTATGGCCCCGGCGGCGGCGTTCCCCGACTGGGTGCAGCCGTTTGTCCGTGCCCAGCCGGTGTCGGTGGTCACCGAGACATTGCGCGATCTCACCGACGGAAGCGTCGAGGCCAGCCACGTGCTGGGCACCCTGGCATGGTGCGTCGGGCTACTGGTGGTGTTCGGCACCATCGCCACACGACTGCAGAGGCGAACGGAATGACCGCGACACAACCTGTACGGTCGACATGGTTGACCGAAAGCCTGGTGTTTGCGGGTCGGTTGATCAACGGGTGGCGACGCCACCCGGCGGTGCCGATCCAGGGGCTGCTGTTCCCGACGGCGCTGCTGGTCTTCTACCACCTGCTTGCCGGAAAATCGATGGTCGCCATCAACGGCTCCGACAACCTCGAAAGCCTGGTGCCGATGTGTGCGCTGGCCGGGGGCATGTTCGGGGCGCTCGGGGCCGCCCTGTCGCTGCCGATGGAGCGTGGTCACGGACTGCTAAGCCGGTTCTGGACGTTGCCCGTCCACCGGACCAGCGCCATCACCGGCCGGTTGATCGCCGAAGCTGTCCGAACGTTGTTCGGCGTCGTCATCATCACCTCGGTGGGCGTCGCACTGGGCATCCGCTTCCAGGGCAGTCTCTTCACGGTGATCCTCTACGTGGTGTTGCCGGTCCTGGTGGTGCTGGCCTTTTCGATGCTGGTGATGACGCTGGCACTCAAGTCCAAAGGCACCGCCGTGTTCATGTGGTTGGGCACGAGTTCGGTTGGCCTGGCATTCTGCAGCCCGGGAATCGCTCCGGTCGAGTCGTTCCCCACCTGGCTGCAGCCGGTCATCCAGTACCAGCCGCTGTCGCCGGTGATCGAGACCATGCGAGCGATCACGGTCGGCGAGCCGTTTACCGGAACGCTGCTCATCGCCCTGGCATGGATCGCCGTCCTGGTGGCCATCTTCGGGCCGTTGGTCATCCGGCAGTACCGGATCGCCGCAGAGTCGGTTCGGTGACCGTCGGGCAGCACCCGGCAGGGTAGTCACTTCGCCCAGCTGTAGTTCAGTCCTCGAGGTTGTCCACGCCCGCAGCCAGTAATCGCTCTCAGTCGGATGGGAGCCTCGACGTCTGAATCACCGGCGCCACCATCGGCGGATTCGGCGCGTCACGCTCTGCCGGGCAGGGGTCGACGGCACGTCATCGGCTGCCGCTACCTCGTCATCAGGGTCGTCGTGTTCAGTGACAACATCAGAATCGGTCTCGGTACCGTCGGGCACCTCATCGGCCGTCTCGTCGAGCCCGTCACCAGCGGAATCAGCGTCATCATCGGCCTCGGGGTCGGTATCGACCGAGTCCCCCGCAGCATCCACCTCATCCGAGTCAGCGCTGTCCTCGACGAGAGCCTCGGGGTTGTCCACCTCGGCGTCGGCGTCGGCCTCACCGGTGGAATCAGCGCCGGCATCGGCCTCTGAGTCGGTATCAGCATCGGAGGGGTCCCCCTCCACCACATCCAACTCATCCGTCTCGACAGCGCCTTCGCCAAGCTCAACACTCAGCTCGTCGGACTCCGCTGAACCCTCGTCCACAACCCCAACATCCGACTCGGCACTGTCCTCGTCGAGAGGCTCGGGGTTGTCCAGCTCGTCAGAGGCATCGACCTCAGCATCCGAGGGGTCCTCCTCCACAACGTCCAACTGATCCGTATCCAACTCGTCAGTCTCAGCCGAGTCCCCCTCAACACTCAACTGATCGGTCTCGGCAGCATCTTCGCCAGCCCCGATGTTCAGCTCGTCGGTATCAGGGTCGTCGTCAACCAGGTCATCGATGGGTTCGACGCGCAGTCGGTCGGTGTCGACGTCCTCATCGAAATCGGCTTCCTGCAGGTCCGTGTCCGTGTCGGGGGTCGGCACCACCTTTTTGGCGCGTTTGGGCGGCTTGTGCATTGTGCCGACCGACTTCGACGGCCACCACTGTGCGTTGCCGGCCAAGACCGCCATCGCCGGAACGGTGACCGTCCGGACAATGAAGGTGTCCAGCAACAGGCCCACGCCGATCACAAAGCCCATCTGAACCACGGTGCTGATACTGCTCACGGTGAGACTGAGCATCGACACGGCAAAGATGATGCCCGCCGAAGTGATGACCCCACCGGTGGCTCCCACCGTGCGGATGACCGCCGAACGCAACCCCAGGTGTAGCTCGTCACGAATTCGGGAGATCAGCAGCAGGTTGTAGTCCGCGCCGACCGCGACCAAAACCAAGAACGCCGTCCCGGGCACGCTCCAGTGAATGTTCTGTCCGAGGATGAACTGGAAGAACAGCACACCGATACCGACCGCGGACACGAATGACAGCACCACCGATGCAACCAGGTAGAGCGGCGCCAGAATCGCACGCAGCAAAACCACCAGGATCAGGAACACCACGATGAGCGTGAAGGCGATGATGAACAGGATGTCGCCGTCGTAATAGGTGCGCAGGTTGTCGTTGACAACGGTGAAGCCCACCATCGAGATGGTGGAGTCGGCCAGCACGGTGTTGGCGCGGGAGTCCTCGGCGGTCTTGACGATCATCCGCAGCTGATCCATCGCCTCGACGCTGAACGGATCGAGCGCCGTCTGCACCAGATAGCGGGCGGTATGACCGTCATCAGAGATGAACAGCGCCGCGGCCTTCTCGAATTCGGCCTGGGTCAGCAATTCCGGTGGAATGTAGAAACCCGACATCGGCGGGTCGGCGGCTTCGCGTTTCATGGCCAGCAGGAAGGCCGACGCTTGATCCAGTCCGTCACCGATGTTGCGGGTCTGATCGACGAGTAGCTGCACACCCTCAGCTAGCTGGCGACTGGAGTCGGCGAGGGTGTTGGCCCCCTGGACCGCGGTGTTGATCCGGTTCTGGACACCGTTCGGCTGCCCGAGACCCAAGTCCCGGGCGGCGGTGGTCAACTCCGTGACGTTCTTGCTGAGGCTCGAGAGAGTGTCATCGATGGTCTGGTCGCCGTTGGTGGATACCAGGACGTCCCCGAGTTCGGCGATCTTGTCCAGGAGCGGGTCACCCTGCAGGTTGGCGATCCTCTGCAGGTCGGCCCGGGATTCGACACAAGCCGGGTCCAACGTGCAGTTGGGGCTCACATTGAGGGCGTTGACCATCGGGGCGGCCCATCCGCCCAGGTCACCGAGGCGCACCCGGTCGAATCCCAGAGCCTTGCCCAGCTGGCGCATGTTCGTCACCAGTTTGGCGGTCTTGTCGATCTCGTCGAGGGTCTTTTCGCCGCCGAACTTCTTCGACATGTCGTCGAGCGCGGACGCCAGACCGCGGACACTGCCGACGGCACCGACAACGCTGCGCCGAATCTCGTCCAGCGCATCTGCAAGCTGGTCGGCGCCGCCGGTGAGCAACGACAGGTTCGCGTCGTTGTCGTCGATGAGGGTGGAAGCGTCCAACAGCCTGCTGCCGACTTCGCCGGCCTGCCAGGTGGCCTTGCCCTGTTCGATCATCTCGCCGGTGGGGCGGGTGATGCCGCGCACGATTTCGATACCGGGCAGATCGGACACCCGCTGCGCCATCTGTTCAAGATCGGCCAGCGCCTTCGGCGTGCGCAGATCGGCCGGAGAATGCACCAGAAGAAACTGCTGAGCGGTGCTGCTGGTGGGGAAATGTTTGTTCATGGCCTCGTAGGCCATGTTGCTCTCGGCGTCGTCGGGCAGGTTCTTGCGGTCGTCGTAGTTGTAGTCGATCAGTGACATACACGCGGCAAGCCCCAGCAAAACAGCCAGGCTGCCCACCAGCGCCGATTTTGGCCTCTTGACGATCGTGATACCGGACCGGCGCCACATCCGGCGCCCCAGGTCCTTGCGGGGCTTCAACCTGCCACGCCGGCCCGCCAGCGTCATCAGGGCCGGCAACAGCGTCACCGCGGCAAAAAAGCCGATCATGATGGTGATCGCCAGAGGTGGCCCCACGGTGGAGAACACGCCCAGGTCGGTGAAGGCCATGCCCATGAAGGCGGCCGCCACGGTCAACGCCGAGCCGGCGATGACCTGGCCGATGGACACCAGTGCCTCGCGCAACGCCTCGTCCGATGACACCCCGGTCCGCAGGATCTCCTGGTATCTGCTGAGCAGGAAGATGGCGTAGTCGGTGCCGGCGCCGAGCAGCATCGCCACCATCAGCAGCAACGTCTGCGGGCCCACGCCGAGCCCCACCAGGCCCAGGCCGGCCACCACCTGCTGCGAGACCACCAGCGAAACGCCGATGGTCACCATCGGCAGCAGCATCGCCACCAAACTTCGATAGACCAGCACCAGAATCGAGAACACCAGAATGGCCGTGGTGGTTTCGATCAGCAGCTGGTCACGGGCACCGATCTTGTTGATGTCCTCGAAGGTGGCGGCGGCACCGACCACATTGGCGGACAAATCCGAATCGGCGGTGGCCTTGTCGACCACCTCGACGACGTTCTTGTACGCCGTCTGTCCTTCGGAGGTGGCCATCACCCCCACCAGCTGAACGGGCAGGTTGTACGCCTTGCCGTCCTTGCTGGTCATCACCTCCCGAAGTTCGGGGATGTTGACGAAGTCCTGCGTTGTCCGCACGTTGGTGGTGTCGGCGCGCAACTTCTCGACCAGTGACCGATAGGTGGCTTCGTCGGCGTCGGTCAGACCGCCCTCATTGCTGAGGATCACCACCACGCTGTTATCGGAGCTCGGCTCGTTGAAGGCCTCACGCATCATGGTGCTCGCGTGGAGCACCGGCGATTCCGTGGGCAAGAACTCCGGCGGGTTGTCAGCGACAACTTTCGGCAACGAGGGAAGCAGGAGAAGCAGGATGCCGGCCAGGGCGATCCACGAGGCTATGACTATCAGCGGGTGGCGCACGACCACGCGACTGAGTAAAGGAAAGCCGCCTCCGGCGAACGCACCGCTGGTGAAGGCGCGTTTCAACATCCCGCTCAGGCTACACGGTTCAGCAGGTGGAAATCCTGAGTCTATCTGGGAGCTATCTGTACGTCGCACCTGGCCCGACCAACCGATCCCGAACTCCCCCGGCGCAGCGCCGGCGGGCCGCCGTCACTTCCACGACGACCGAGAGTTCAGTGTGCACATCCGTGTTGTCGGTCCGACGGCCTGATTTGTTGCATCGGTCCCGGCACCGCATGTGTACGGATCGTCACACGAGGCCGACGCTCTGCCTCACTGTGGCGTAGTCGTCGTGCAGTCGCCGCTGCAACTTCTCGACGGCGGTGCAGGTTCTCTTCCTGATGGCGGCGGAGTCGGACAGGGCGGCGAGCACCCGGTCGACGATGTCGTGTGCGACCACCTGGTCGGTACGGATCAGTGAGCGCTCGTCATCGATGGACAGAGCAAAGTCTCGGCACTTGGGCTGGTACTCCAGCGAGATGGCCGGGGTACCAGTCAAAGCCGCCAGAATGCCGGCGTGGAGACGACTCACGATCACCGCTGAACACGCCGCGAACTCGCGGGACGCGGCGGCCGCATCGGCCGGCGCGACGATCTCCGCGGTGACGTCCGCGAGCACCCGTTCGGTCCATCGCGCGTCACTGGCGTTCATCAGAATGCCCCGAAAGCGGTATCCCTTCGACGCCAACACCTTTACCGATTGAGACGTGGTCTCTGCAAGATAGTCCGGGTCGTGCCCCCAGAGATCGTCCCCGAATCCGAGGTTCACACCGATGAGGCCGTCCTGCACCGCGACGTCGGGGCGGGGCAGTAGTAGCGCCGGGTCTCCGGTCACCTGGGCGTCGATGCCCACATCGCCGAGCAGCTCGGCGCTGCGGGGGCCGCGCACCGAAATGATGTTGAAGTCGGCGAGAACTGGCGCCCAACGCTTCAACTCGTTGTTGCCAGAACCGGATCGCCGTCCCTTAAACACTGGATCTTCCACGCCTACGCCGATTGCGAAACTTCCCTGTTTTTTTGTCAGCGCGGCGGCGTGACTGGCCAACCCCCGCCAATGGCGCCTGCCGACAAGGGTGCCTCCCCCGAGAATGTGGGTGCTGTGTCGAAGCGATTTGTTCAGACCGGTTGCTGCGGCACGGATTCTCTCGTGAGGGAATCGAGGTAGATCAAGGAATCTGGCACCGGGGAGTTGGGAACGAACCGCGTCGTAGATTGCGTCATCGCCAATGTTCCCTTTTCCGTGCCAACCGAGGTAGGACACCGTGGGTACCCGAGGATTCATTGCACTCCCTGTTCTGCGACGCGTCAATTCCGGAGTTCCCCTTCCCAATTGGGAACGATAAATTCATTCCGGGAAGATACATTTATATTTGGATTACCAAAAGTCGGGGAGACAATTCAGCCGCCTGCCACCGCCTCGCGTCCCCGACATGACAGCTGCCCACTGACCGCATCTGCCCCAGCGGATCACCGCTGGGGCGTACCCTCAGCTGGTAGGCCGTGACGCGCCGCGATTTCGTGTTAGCCAGCCGAGCGGATCAGCCCCGCTACCAGACCCCGCGCCAGATCGGCGCCTCGCCCTGATCCCCGGTCCACATCGACCGCGTGTTTCAATCGGCAGGTGTACGCAGTGATGTCGAAGACCCCCGATCGCCGAGGGTGGTACGGGACAAGTGCATTTCGGCAACGGGTCTGCCGATGATCTTTGCGATCGCAGTACACGGCACCCGAGGTGATGTCGAGCCATGCGCGGCAGTGGCACTGGAACTGCAGCGACGCGGTCATCAGGTCAGGATCGCGGTGCCCCCCAACCTGACCGGTTTTGTCGAGAGCGCCGGGCTGCCACCGGCCGGGGCCTACGGCGTCGATTCACAAAAGCAACTCGAAGCCGACGTCTTCCGGAAGTGGTGGTCGCTGCGTAACCCAGCGACCGTGCTGCGGGAAGCCCGGGAGTACGCCACCGAAGGCTGGGACGAGATGAGTGCCGTATCGGCGGCGCTGGCCGAAGACGCCGATCTACTGCTGACGGGAACGACCTACCAAGAGGTCGCCGCCAACGTTGCCGAGTACCACCGGATCCCGATGGCTGCACTGCACTACTTTCCGCACCGGGCCAATCGCAGCGTGGTCCCGGTGCCGTTGCCCTCGAAGCTGGTCTCGACGGTGTTCGCCGCCGGCGAATGGGGGCACTGGCAAGTGATGCGGAAGGCCGAGGACGCCCAGCGCCGGGTACTGGGACTCGCCCGCGCGTCGACCCCGGCCATCCGCCGGATGATCGAGAGCGGAACCCTCGAGATCCAGGCCTACGACAAGCTCCTGTTCCCCGGGCTCGCCCAGGAATGGGCGGGGGTTCGGCCCTTCACCGGCGCGCTCACCTTGCGTCAGGAGGCCGCCTCCGACGACGAGGTGATGTCCTGGACGGCAGCAGGTTCCCCGCCCATCTATTTCGGCTTCGGCAGCATGCCGGTGGAATCGCCGGCCGACGCTGTCGCCATGATCACCGAAGTCTGCGCCGAGCTGGGGCAGCGCGCGCTGATCTCCTCGGGCGCATGGGACCTCACCGGGATGTCAGGAGCCGATCACGTGAAAGTTGTCGGCGCCGTGAATCACAGCGTGGTGTTCCCCCGCTGCCGGTTGCTTGTCCATCACGGCGGAGCCGGGACGACCGCTGCCGGGATGCGGTCCGGGGTTCCCACGCTCGTGTTGTGGGTCGGGGCCGACCAACCCGTGTTCGCCAATCAGGTCAAGCGCCTCAAAGTCGGTGTCAAACAGCGATTCTCGAAAACCACCCGGGAGTCCTTGCGGGTTGCACTCCGAGCCGCCCTGGCACCGGACATCGCCGAGCAGGCCCGTCGCCTCGCGGCCGAGCTCACACCGGCCGCGGACAGCGTCACCGCCACCGCCGACCTCCTCGAGGAAGCAGCACGCCGCGGCCGACGTTAGATCGCCTCACCCGCCACGCCGAACTCCGCCAATGTCTGCTGGGCCAGCTCACGCAGCGCGGCGCTGGTATTGGTGCCGCCGTTCTGGTAGCCGACCACACCGATGGTGACCTTGCCGCCGATCCGACCGGACACGACGACCAATTGTCCACCGACACGTTCGATCTCATCCCGCGTGACGTTCTGGTCCACGGCGCGCAACATGAAGTACTCGGCGTCGGTGCCGTCAGGCCGGCCCACTGCGGGATCGAGTTGGCCCAGGTTGGAACACGACACCGGCAGGTCGCCGAACATCACGTCAGCCGACCGCCGAACCGCACGTTTGGGCACAAACGGGGTCAACGCCAGAAGCGCAAACGTCTCGTCGGGAACCTCCCGCATGGTCTGCAAGCCCTGCTTCATCGCCGCTCGCACCCCGGAGAGATCGCTGGTGACGGGCACCGGATCCACCACAACGTTGGCGATGGTGACGGCGTTTGCCCGGGTGTCGTCTTCGGCCCGGTCACTCATCGCCACCAACAGGCTCACCGTTCCATCCGGACGGTGCCGGCCCATCCGGTCGGCCAACCTGGAACCGAACCCGGCGAGCAACGAATAACTGTTCCCGCCAAGGGCATTCGCGCGCGCGTCCCACTCATCCTCGGGAATGAACAATGCCACTGTGGGCACGATGACGTTCTCGTCGCGCTTGTCGGCCGGAGTGACCGATGCCCGCGACGCTCCGGCGTTGACGAAGTCCTTGCGACGCCGATAGAACAGTTTGGCCGCCGCGACGAGGGTGCGACCCAGTTCGGGCATATCACGAACAGTCTGCCGGGCGTCGGCGACCAAGGCCTGCCGCCGGGTCCGCGACGCAGGCGGCGGGTAGCCGAAATCGCGGAGCTTGCCGTTGGCCGCATCGGCCACCGTGAGCAGCAGCCCCAGACCGTCGGTCAGGCTGTGGGAGATCACCAGGCTCACAGCGGTGGAGCCATCGGTCATCGGCTGCACAGCAAGTCGCCATCCGGGTCCGAACTCCGGATCCACCGGGGTCTGCGCCTGTTCGTCCAGCCACGTCCCGAGCTCCTCGGGGGGTCGGGGGCTCTCGGCGATGTCGAGATCGGCCTGTGGACCCGACGCCGCCACCCAGCGGTGCCGGCCGAACGGCAGCACCGACGGTTCGATCAGCCGACCGGCCAACCCATGGCCGAAGTTGTCGTGAAAGCGTCGCAGCCCGTCGTAGTCCACCGGGTGGTGGTAGACCCACGCGAGCTGACCCAACAGTGCCCGGCCGACCGCGCGCAGCGACAGGAACGACGCCTGATCCATATAGGTGAGCCGGTCCTCTTGTCCCGCAACACCTGTCATTGCATCGGTCATTCGATGGCGCCGGTCAGGCCGAACTCGGCAAGGGTCTCGGCGGCGAGTTCCCGCAACGCAGCCTTGGTGTTGGCCCCGCCCAGCTGATAGCTGATCACGGCCAGGGATTGTTTGGTGCCGACCCGGGCCGCGATCACCGTGAGCAGACCATGCCGCTGCTCGAGGACCCGCCGGGGGACGAACTGGTCGACTCCGCGCAGCACAACATGTTCGGCCTCCGTACCGTCGGCGCGACTGATCTCGGCCGGGAGTTGTCCGAGGTTGGAACAGAACACCGGTAGGTCTGCGGAGAATCCGAACGCAACATCAGCGGTGCGCTTCACTGCCCGCTTGGGCAGAAACGGGGTCAGCGGCAACAGCGCCAGAGTTTCGTCCGGCACCTCCTTGGCCGTCTTCAACCCCTGCTTGAGTGCCGCCCGGGCCGGCGACAGATCCGAGGTCACCTCGGCGGGATCAACACGAACGTTGGCCAGCACCACGGCGTTTGCCCGGGTGTCCTCCAAAGTGGTGCGGTCGTTGATCGGGACGGTCAGCGGCACGGTGCCGTCGACCGGGCTGCGGCGGCCGGTGCGATCACCGAGGCGCGCTGCCATGCCGGCGACCAACGAGTAGCTGTTGCCCCCGAGCGCTGCGGCCCGGGCATCCCATTCGGCACCGTCGATGTAGATCGCGACGGCGGGCACCATCACGTGTTTGTCGCCGTCGGGTCCCGGAGTCAGCGCGGGCGCGGTGCTCCCCGACTTCGTGAGTTCACGGCGCCGCTTGACGGCAAGTTTCACCCCGGCGACCAGGGTCCTGCCGATTTCCGGCAGATCACGCAACGTGTCCCGCGCATCGGCACGCAGTGCTTCCCGCTTGGTCCGGGAACGCGGTGCCGGATAGCCCAGATCACGGATGTTGCCGGTGACCGATTCGAACACGGTCAGCACCGCGCCACCACCGTCGCCGATGCAGTGGGAGCCGACGAGGCTCACCGCCGTGGCACCGTCATCGAAGGTCTGCACTCCCATGTGCCACGCCGGACCCCATTCCGGATCAACGGGTGCAGAGGCGTGTTCGTCCGCCCATTCCATCAGCTCGTCGCGCGGGCGAAGGCCTTCTCCGACCAGGAGGTCGCCGGGAGCCCCCGGGGAGGCCACCCACCGGTGTCTTCCGAAAGGCAGTGGTGACGGCTCGATTCGGCGACCGGCCAGGCCGTGACCGAAATTCTGGTGGAACCGCTCAAGGCCGTCGAGGTCCACCGGGTGCTCGTAGATCCACAGGCACTGGCAGACCGCCGCCTGCCCCGTCGCACGCAGGCCCAGGTACATCGCCTGGTCGAGGTAGGCCAGCCGGTTGTCGGTTCCGGGCGTGTCAGCCCATCGTTCACGCAGCGACCGGCGCGCCGGTCGGGATCGCAGCGTCACAGGTCAGCCACCGTTGACGCGAATCAAATCCGATCGTCCGCGGTCGTTCGAGAGGCCCGCCTGGCGTCCCTCGGCGACCCGGGTGTAGACCGCCTTCATGGCGTCCACGTAGCGGATCACCGACTCGCGTGCGATGGGGTTGTTCGGGAATGCCACCGTGACCGCGGTCTCGCGTTCGGTCCGATTCACCCACATTCCCACCTGGTAGGCCGAGCGCGAGTCGCTGAAGACCTTGCCGTTCATGCCTTCCCACTGCGCGATGACGGCTGGGGACAGCGGCGGCAGGCCGGCGTCGAGGTACGACAGCATCGGGGTGCCGGGTTCGGGAGTGGTCAAGCCCAGATCCGTACCCTCGGCAAGTTCGAAAACACGCTCGTGGGGCACGTCTTTCATGTGCATACCCGAGTCGAACGCATGTTGCGCGGCGCGCGCGGTCTCGGCGAAGGACCCCACCTCGATGCTCATGGGCACCAGACCGGTGAACCAACCGGTGGTCATGAACTCCGACTGGCTGTTGCGGGTGGTGGTGGGCGTGATGATGTTGTAGGTGTCGTTACCGGTCAGCTCGTATTCGGCCAGGGCCGCACACGCGATCACACCGCCACTGAAGCGGGCGCCGGTGTCCATGCAGGCCGCTTCGAACTTCTCGGCCTGCTCGGAGTCCAGGAGCTGCACCGTGATCATGTCGCCGGTGCACGGCACCGAGAAGTCGCCCAGCGGCAGCGGGAAGCGCGGCATGGTGCCGTTGTTGCGCTGGAAGAACTCCACCCAGCCCCGCACCGCAGGGGTGTCCAGGGTGAGGGCGGAGGTGTAGGCCTCTTGACGCACGCAGTAGTCGGCATAGCTGCCGGCGGGCGGCAGCTGCAACGGCGCGGCACCGTCGACGAGGGCCAGGTACATCATGTGGATCTCGACCAGCACCAGTCCCATGAACATCGCGTCGGTGTGCACGTGGTCGACGCTGATGTAGAAGGTGAAATGGTCGCTGCGCTGGATGATGCCGAAGTTGAAGCAGTCCCAGGTCAGTGGATCCGGGGTGGACAGCACGTGCTCACGCCACTGCACCGGCGTCATCTCACCGTGCTCGGTGGGGACCAGCTTGATGTCCTTGGGGTTGCGCACGGTATGCCGCAGAATGGTGCCCTCGTCGTTCACACCGTCAGCGGAGTACTCGAACCAGCTGTGATAGGTGTCGTGACGACGCACGTACGAGTTGATGACGTGTGTCATCGCCCGCAGGTCACACTGCCCCTGGATATCCCATGCCGGGATGTTGAGCCGTGCCATCTCGGTGCCCTCGGCGACATGGCTGAGGTATCCCCGGATGTGCTGGGCCTGTTGGTAGCTCACCGGCACGTCGCTGACGGGTGCGCCCTTCACCTTGGCGAGTGAAGCGGGCGACGGGTGCCAGGAGACCACAGCCCCCGGTTCACCCATCCAGTCATGGATTGCCCTGATTGCAACCATTCACTCTCCCTGTGCTTCCGTCGTGTGCTTTTCGTTTGTGCGCCGCGCCCGGCGAGTACATCGATTCAAACTGCTCGGGTATTACGTCGCCGCGGTTGCGGTCTCAGTTGCTGCCTCGGAGGCCGCTTCGCCGGTGCGGTCGGCCGCCAACTCGTCATAGAGTCTCTCAGCCAACCCCCGCACCGTGGTGATGTCCGTCGACCCGATGCGGACACCGGTTTCGGTTTCGATCTTGGTGCGAACCTCGAGGACACCGAGCGAGTCCAGACCGTACTCGGCCAGCGGCCGATCAGGATCCACGGACCGGCGCAACACCAGACCGATCTGATCGGAGATGAGCCGGCGCAGCCGGGCGTGCCATTCCTCCAGCGGCAGCTCGTGCAGCTCGGTCAGAAACGCACTGGTGCCGCTCCGGTTCTGACCGATGGCCGCGAACGACTCGGCGAACTTGCTGGTCTGCGCGAACGCCGCCAACCACGGTGTGCCCGCCACCGGTGCATAACCGGTGTAGGCACGGTTGTGACGCAACAGCGCATCGAAGGCGTATGCCCCGTCGTCCGGTGCGATCGCCATGGCCCCGTCGTCGGCGCCACCTTCGGCCATCGCCTGACCCTTGCCGATCTCGGCCCAGGCACCCCAGGCGATGGCGTGGGCCGGTAGGCCCTGCGCACGCCGCCAGCGGGTGAAACCGTCCAGCCAACTGTTGGCCGCCGCGTACGCGCCCTGCCCCGGCGAGCCGACCATGGCCGCCGCCGAACTGAACGAACAGAACCAGTCCAGCTCCTGCCCCTGGACTGCTTCGTGCAGGTGCCAGGCGCCGTACACCTTGGGGGCCCAGTCACGATCGATGAGCTCATCGGTGATGTTGGCCAGCGTCGCGTCCTCGACAACGGCCGCGCCGTGCAGCACACCGCGCAGGGACATCCCCGTTGCGGTCGCCGCCTCGACGAGCCGGCGGGCGGTGTCCGCGTCGGCGATGTCGCCGCGGGTCACCTCGACCTCGGTGCCGGTGCGACGGATGCGCTCGATCACGTCCTGTGCCTCGGCGCTGGGCGCCGACCGCCCGTTGAGCACGATCCGCCCACAACCGGCGGCCGCCAGCTTCTCGGCCAGGAAGAGTCCGAGCCCGCCCAGGCCGCCGGTGATGATGTAGGCACCGTCGGGACGCACCGCGGTGGCGTTCTCCGGCGGCACGACCGCGCTGCTGGTACCGGTGTGTGGCACGTCCAGGACGAGCTTGCCGGTGTGGCCGGCAGCACCCATCACGCGGATCGCGGTGGCACCGTCCCGCAGCGGGAAGTGGGTGGTCTCGGGCATCGGCAAGGTGCCGTCGGCGATCTTCTCGAACACCGTCTGCATCAGCTTCCGGGTGACACCCGGGTTTGTGAGGGTGAGCAGCGCCAGGTCCACCGCGTAGAACGACAGATTGCGGCGGAACGGGAACAGGCCCATCTTGGTGTCACCGTAGATGTCGCGTTTGCCGATCTCGAGGAACCTGCCGCCGAAGGACAGCAGCTCCAGACCCGCACGCTGTGCGGCACCGGGCAGCGAGTTGAGCACGATGTCGACGCCGTAGCCGTCGGTGTCTGCCCGGATCTGGTCGGCAAAGTCGGTGCTACGCGAATCGTAGACATGCTTGATGCCCCAGTCGCCCAACAGCTTTCGCCTATCGGGACTGCCCGCGGTGGCGAAGATCTCCGCGCCGGCGGCCTTGGCGATGGCCACTGCAGCCTGACCGACACCGCCGGTCGCCGAGTGGATCAGCACCTTGTCGCCCGCCTCGATCCGGGCCAGGTGGTGCAGGCTGTACCAGGCGGTCGCGTGTGCGCTGGGCACTGCTGCGGCCCGCTCTTCGGGCAGGTCGTCAGGCAGTGTCACGGCCAGGTTGGCATCACAGGTGACAAACGTGCTCCACGCACCGTTGGCCGAGATACCGGCCACCCGATCGCCGACACTGTGGTCGGTGACCCCGGGACCGACGGCGGTCACAACGCCGGCGAAGTCGGCGCCGAGTTGCGGCAGCCGGCCCTCGAAGCTCGGGTACCGGCCGTAGGCGACCAGCACGTCGGCGAAGTTGAGGTTGGAAGCCGCAACCGAGACCTCGATCTGCCCCGGACCCGGCGCCACCCGATCGAAAGCGGCCAGTTCGAGTGTTTCCAGATCGCCGGGCACCCGGATCTGCAGCCGGACCCCGTCGGTCTTGTGGTCGACGACGGTGGTGAGGCGCTCCTCGGGCTGCAGCGGAGTCAGGTTGAGTCGCGCGACATGCCAATCGCCGTCCCGCCATGCCGTCTCGTCTTCGTCCGAACCGGACAGCAGCTGTGCCGACACCGAGCTGATGCCGGTGGCTTCGTCCAGATCGATCTGAGTGGCCTGCAGGCCCGGATGCTCCATCCCGATCACCCGCATCAGGCCCCGTAGTCCGGCCTGATCCAGGTTCGTCACGTCGTCGGCGACGACGGTTTGGGCGTTGCGGGTCACCACGAACAAGCGGGCGGGTTCACCGGCGATCTCGGGCAGTTCCCGGGCAATCCGCACCAGGGCACGGACGTGCTCGGCCCCACGCGCCGCGGAGGAGCCGTCGGCACCATCACCGAGACCGGTCACCACAACCACGCCGGCGTGCGGTTCGGCCGAGAGCCGGTCCCGCAGTGTCTCGGCCAGCGCCGAGTGGTCGGCGGCTGCGGTCCACGACAGCGTGCTGACCTCGGCGCCGTTGCCGGTCAGCTCGGTCGCCAACGCGGTGACGGAGGCTGCGGCCGCGTCGGTGATACCGACCAGCAGCCAGCGGCCGGCGTCGACGCTTTCGGGCTCGGGCAGCTCGTTCTGGCGCCAGTCGACGGTCAGGAGCCGCTCCTTGAGCACCCGCTCCTGGCGTCCGGTCGCCGACATCCCGGTCCCCAACTGAAGACCGGTGACGGTCAGCAGCACTGCGCCGTGCTCGTCGAGGACCTCGATGTCCGCTTCCACCGCGGTGGGGGTTGCGCTGGTGAGCGTGACGTAGCAGTAGTGAGCGTTGCGGGTGGACGCGTGGGCCCGCAGCCGTCGCACACCCAGCGGCAACATCAGGGTGCCGGTGGTGTCGGCGTGCAGGTCGGGATGAGCGCCCACCGCCTGGAAGCAGGCATCCAGCAGTGCCGGGTGGATCGCATACGCACCCTGCTGGGAGCGGATGGAGCCAGGTAGCGACACCTCAGCCAGCACAGTCGCGCTCGAGTCGGTGTCGGCGGTGCTGGCGGCCACCAGGCCACTGAACGCCGGGCCGTACTGGATGCCGCGCTCGGCGTACCAGTCCCGCATATCGGAACCCTCGATGCGCTGCGGATGAGCAGCCACCAGAGCGTCGATGTCATACGGACCCGGCGTGCTGACTGCCTCGCCTGCACCGTGGAGCCGGGCCGAGGCCCGCCGGACCTGTTCTCCGTCGGCGTAGGTCTCGACCACCAGGTCGACGACTCCCGGGGTCTTCACCTCGGCCACCACCGAGATCGGTGACTCGTCCTCGAGCAGCAGCATCTGCTCGAACACGATGTCGTGGACCTCGGAGAGCTCGCCGAGGACGGTTGTCGCCGCGGCCAACGCCATCTCGCAGTACGCCGCGCCCGGGAGGGCACCGACGTTGTGTACCTGATGGTCGCCGAGCCACGGCTGAGCGGTGGTGCCGATGTCGGCCTGCCAAACGTGACGCTCAGGCTCCTCCGGCAGCCGCACATGAGCGCCCAGCAGCGGGTGCACCGCGACGCTGGAACCGCCGGCAGCCTGCTCCTGGCTGTCCCGGGTGAGGATCAACTGCACCTTGGTCCACGTCGGCAGCGGTGCATCGACCAGCCGGCCGTCGGGGTACTGGACGGCGAAGTCCACCGCGGAACCCGCGGAATGCAGATCTGCCAGGAAGCCTCGCAGACCGTTGGGCAGCTCTTGTTCACGTCGCATCCCGGCCAGCGCGGCCAGCGGGATGTCGAGACCGCGTGCGGTCTGTTCGACGGCATAGGTCAGCAGCGGGTGCGGCGACAGCTCGCCGAACACCCGGAAACCGTCCTCCAACGCCGCTTGCACTGCCGCCGAGAACCGCACCGCATGGCGCAGGTTGTCAGACCAGTAGTAGGCGTCGTAGTCGGCGGGATCGCGCGGGTCGTAGAGCGTGGCCGAGTAGTAGGGAACCGTCGGCTCCATCGGCTCGAGGTCGTCGAGGGCCTCGGTGAGGTCGTCGAGGATCGGGTCGACCTGCGGTGAGTGGGACGCCACGTCGACAGCCACCTCGCGCGCCATCACCCCACGTTGCTCCCAGTGGTCCACGAGCTCACGGATCGACTCCTTGGCGCCGCCGACCACGGTCGACTGCGGCGAGGAGACCACCGCGAGGACCACGTCACGCACTCCGCGCGCGGCCAGTTCGGACAGCACCTGCTTGGCCGGCAGCTCCACCGATGCCATCGCGCCCGAGCCGGCGATGGTCGCCATCAGGTTCGAGCGGCGGCAGATCACCTTCACGCCGTCTTCCAGCGACAGCGCTCCGGCGACGACTGCGGCGGCAGCCTCCCCCATCGAGTGGCCGATCACCGCGCCGGGAAGGACGCCGGCGGCCTTCATGGTGGCGGCCATGGCCACCTGCAGAGCAAAAATCGTCGGCTGCACCTGGTTGATGCCGGTGACTTTTTCGTCGGCCGACATCGCCTCGGTGACCGAGAACCCCGATTCGCGCTGGATCAGTGGTTCGAGCTCGGCGATGGTGGCGGCGAACACCGGTTCGGACGCCAGCAGCGCCCGCCCCATGCCACCCCACTGTGATCCCTGACCGGAGAACACCCAGACCGGGCCGCGGGAATCCTTGGCGACGGCGGCCTGATACGGGGTGTCGCCGTCGGCGATCTCACGTAGCGCCTTGATCAGCTCTTCGTGGTCGGCGGCCAGTACCGCGGTGCGCACCGAACGGTGTGAGCGCCTGCGTGCCAGCGTGTAGGCCAGGTCCTCGAGTTCGAGGTCGGTGGCCCGGGCGTTGCCCCGCGCGCGCTCCGAGACCCATTCGGCCAGCCGGCCCGCGGTGCGGCGCAGCTCCTCGGCCGAGGTGGCCGAGATAGGGAACAGCAGGGCCGACGGCCGGGATGCGGCGGGATCGACGTCGGTGTCACCGGAGACGGTGCGAGGCGCCTCTTCGGCGGGGGCCTGCTCCACGACGGCGTGCACGTTGGTGCCGGACAGGCCGTAGGCG
The DNA here is from genome assembly GCF_049647605.1 of Mycobacterium sp. GTDB lineage: Bacteria > Actinomycetota > Actinomycetes > Mycobacteriales > Mycobacteriaceae > Mycobacterium. Next base: position 64,426 of record NZ_JBARXZ010000025.1, read on the forward strand.
GACACCGCGGCCCGGCGCGGCCCCTGGCCGTCACCCGGGAACGGCACCGCGCTCTGCGGCACGAACAGCGCGGTGTCGATCTGCGCCATTTCGTCGGGCAGTTGTTCGAAGTGCAGGTTCTGTGGAACCACACCGTGCTGCAGCGACAGCAGCGCCTTCATCAGACCGACCGCGCCGGAGGCGGACTGTCCGTGACCGAAGTTGGTCTTGGCCGACCCCAGGGCGACGGGCCCGGCGGTGCCGTAGACCTCGGCCAGGCTGGCGAACTCGATCGGGTCACCGACCGGGGTTCCGGTGCCGTGCGCCTCGATCATGGTGACGGTTGCCGGGTCGATGCCACCGGCCCGCAGCGCGTTCCGGTAAACGGTGACCTGCGCAGGACGCGACGGCGTCGCGATGTTGACGGTATGGCCGTCCTGGTTGCTGGCGGTGCCGCGGATGATGCCGAGGATGCGGTCCCCGTCGCGCTGGGCGTCGTCGAGCCGCTTCAGCAGGAACATCACGCTGGCTTCGCCGGAGACGAACCCGTCAGCGGCGACGTCGAACGCGTGGCACTTCCCGGTCGGCGACAGCATTCCCTGCGCAGAGCCGGATGCCATCTTCCTGGGCTCCAGCATCACCGAGACGCCGCCGGCCAGGCCGAGGTCGCTCTCGCCGTCGTGCAGGCTGCGGCAGGCCATGTGGATGGCCAGCAGGCTGGACGAGCACGCGGAGTCGACGGTGTAGGCCGGCCCGTGCACACCGAGGTGGTAGGCGATCCGGCCGGAGGCCAGGCTGAAGTTGTTGCCGGTGAATCCGTACGGCCCCTCAACCGCATGAGCATCGGCGGCCAGGAGTTGGTAGTCCCCGTGTGTCATCCCGACGAAGACGCCGGCGAGGCTGTCGTTGAGCGTCGCGGGGTCGATACCGGCGTGTTCGACGGCCTCCCAGGCCGTCTCCATGAGGAGGCGGTGCTGCGGATCGATCGCGGTGGCCTCGCGCTCGTTGATACCGAAGAAGTCGGCATCGAAACCAGCGATGTCGTCGAGGAAGGCACCCCACTTGGAGACCGATCGTCCGGGCACGCCGGGTTCGGGGTCGTAGTACTCCTCAGCGTCCCAGCGGTCGATCGGGACCTTTGTGACGTGGTCGTCGCCCCGCATGAGGGCTTCCCACAGTCGCTGCGGCGAATCGATCCCGCCCGGCAACCGGCATGCCATGCCGATGACCGCCACGGGAGTGACTGCTGCGTCTACCACGTAATCCAACCTCTTCCGCGCTGAATCCAGAAGCTCGACCGATTGCCGTTGACGTGGCCCCTCCCTATCTCCACGTCTTCCGATCTACTTCGGTCGCTCATCCCCTTGGGTGTACCTGAAATTTTCCTGAGTTTGGCGTGTGAGCCGGAAGCTTAACCGGTCCGACTGACGCCTGTGCAAAATATCGAGCAAAGCCGTGTCGCCGCCTGCCGATCCAGGTTCCGCCGCCGGAACACTACACGAGGCCCGCGAGATTTGCTGAATCAACTAATAAAGTCGGCCTACCTGCATGATTTCTGCGAATTTACGTCGCCGTTATATAATTTGTTCGGACATCCGTGACCAAAACTTTCGCTGCGTAAATTTCTAGCAAATAGTCGATGCCGCAAATATTTTGCCTGTTTTTGATTACGGATGGGACACGGCGAAATCGCGAAAATGTGTCGGACCGACTGAACACCCCCGTTGTCGCTGGGAAAACGAGGGGGCCGAACCGGCACCACCGGAATTCTCGACGGCGCCTGGCTAGCACCCACGCCTGGCAACCAATACACAAGAGATTCACAGCGTTGCCATTTGGGCAATCCCGAGAACAATAACGACGACTCGGAATGCTTTTGCGGCTGGCAAACTCCAAAAAGTCAACGAGCAAACTCAGGAAATTCTCAGCGAAATGGCCGCTCAATAGCTGAATTCTGTTGCACCTCAGCACTTCTCAATGACAATACCCGTTGTCCGAGGCGTACGGGGGCATACCGGCGTCGCAGGCACACCCGTGGTACATCTATCTACCGCTGTATCGGGGCTCACTTCCACCGGGGCGCCGGCACGAGCTAACCCGCAGCCGGTGTGGATTCCGCCGGATATTGCGCGCCGAAACCTGAGACCGGCCGATATCCCCGTGCCCGCGCCGAGGCCGCGCCACGCCGCACCAACGCCGCCGTCGCAACGAATCCGGCCTGGTCAGCGACCATGAACGGGGTCAACAACCGGTTGTGCACAAAACTGAACGCCAACCCGAGCCGGGGCACCGCCCATCCCAGCGAACCACCGAGGCCAACATGCCCAAAACCGGGCATAACCCCAGGTAGAGGCAACGCGTGGTACCCCAAATGGAAAGCCAGCGGCAGCAGGATGGCCCGATCGGGCTCCAGGCTGGGCGCGCCCGACAACGTCGCCACCCTCGCACCGGACAGGAACCGACTGCCCGGCCGAGCGTCACCGACCTCACCACCGTTGGCAATCGCGCCATACATCCTGGCCAGCGCCCGCGCCGTAGCCACCGCATTGGCCGACGGCAGCTCCGCGTCCAGTAGCGGGATGTCCCCCTGCACCATCGCCTTCATCCCAGGGAAGTACATCGCACCGAAGATCGCCGAGCGCTGGATCGTGGCGACCCGCGGTGCCACCGCATTGAACAGGGGGTTCTGCAGATTGAGCTGCGGCCCGATGATCTCGGCGTTACGAGTGGCCGACCCCGCAGGCGGCCGCCCCAGATACAACCCGTCGGTGTCGAGCGGTTCCGCAAGTTCCTGCCGGAACAGAGTGCGCATGCCAAGACCGGTCACCGACCGCGCCAGACCGGACAGCAGCCACCCGTAGGTGAGGGCGTGATAGGCGGGCTTGCCACGCAACCCCGTCGCCGGTGCGGCCGCCATCACCTGCTCCATCTTCAGGTGATCCAGCAGATCCGCCCGCGTGACCCCGTTGAGCTGCGACAAACCGGCGCGGTGTGCCATCACCTCCCGCACCGTGATGTCAGCTTTGCCACCCGCCCCGAAATCCGGCCAATATTCGGCGACCGGCGCGTCGTAGTCGATCAGCCCCCGGTCGGCGAGTCGGTGAATGACCGTCGAAGCCATACCTTTGGTCGCGGAAAACACCATCGCACCGGTATCCGCAGTCCACGGCACCCGTCCGCGACGGTCGGCCCATCCGGTCCACACATCGACCACCGGCTCGCCGTGCAGATACACCGCAAGCGCCCCACCACCGAAGCGACGCCCCGGAAACAAGCTCGCAAAGCTGCGCACCGCATGGGCGAAGTTGGGATCCGCGGCGCCGTGGACCCCCTTCGGAAGCGCCACGCCGCGCTCCCGAACAGTTAGTTGAGTCACACTAACCAATTTACCCAGCAGCCGGCCTGGACGGATATGCGCGTTACAGCTCTGTGACGGACAGCTATCCGGATTCGTGGGTCCCGCCGGCGGCGTCGAGTATCTGCTGAGCGGCCAGCGCCGGCGTCAACTCGCCGTCGCGAACCTGACGTTCCACATCCGATTTGATCCGACGGACCTCGGGATGGGCCAACACCCGGTCCAGAACGGTGTCGCGCACCATCGACCACGTCCAGTCCACCTGCTGGGCACGGCGACGCGCCTCGAACTGTCCGGCGTCGGTCAACACCTTCCGGTGCTTGCACACCGTCTGCCACAGCTCGGCCAGGCCGGTGCCTTCCAATCCGCTCATCGTCAACACCGGCGGTACCCACGCCGAGTCCCGGGGATAGATCAGCCGGATCGCTCCCGCCAACTCCCGCGCCGCCTTCTTGGCTTCGAGTGCGTGGTTTCCGTCGGCCTTGTTGACCACCACGATGTCGGCGAGCTCGAGCACACCCTTCTTGATGCCCTGCAATTGATCGCCGGTGCGGGCCAAGGTGAGGAACACAAACGTGTCGACCATGTTGGCAACCGCAACCTCCGACTGCCCCACCCCCACGGTCTCCACCAGGATCACGTCGAAACCAGCGGCTTCGAGCAACACGATGGTCTCGCGGGTGGCCTTGGCCACGCCACCCAACGTTCCCGATGTCGGCGACGGCCGGATATAGGCATCCGGGTGCACCGCGAGCCTGGCCATCCGGGTCTTGTCACCGAGAATCGACCCGCCGGTCCGAGTCGAGGACGGGTCGACGGCCAACACCGCCACCCGGTGCCCCTGCTCGATGAGGTGCATGCCGAGCGCCTCGATGGACGTCGACTTGCCCACCCCGGGAACTCCGGTGATGCCGACGTGCATGGCACTGCCGGCATCGGGCATGACTTCCAGTAGCAGTTCCTGGGCTTTGTCACGATGGTCGGCACGCGTGGACTCGACAAGGGTGATCGCCCGTGCCAGAGCTGACCGATCACCGTGACGCAGAGCCGCGGCGATCTCGGTTACCGACGGAGCAGGTATGCCGGCCATTTAATTCAGGTCATAGCCCAGTCGGTCGGCGAGCTTGTGCAGCAGGCCGATCGCGGCATCGGCGATCACCGTTCCCGGCGGGAAAATGGCAGTGGCTCCCGCTTCGTACAGTTCGTCGAAGTCTCCCGGAGGGATGACACCACCCACCACCACCATGATGTCGGGCCTACCGACCTCGGCGAGCGCGTCACGCAATGCGGGCACCAAGGTCAGATGCCCGGCCGCCAGCGAGGACACCCCGACGACGTGCACGTCGTTGTCGGCGGCCTGGCGGGCCACCTCCTCGGGAGTGGAGAACAGCGAGCCGACGTCGACGTCGAAGCCGATATCGGCAAACGCGGTGGCGATCACCTTCTGGCCGCGGTCATGGCCGTCCTGGCCCATCTTGGCGATCAGGATACGAGGGCGTCGGCCGTCGGCTTCGGCGAACTTCTCGACGAGTTCGATTGCGCTTGTGATGTTTCCACCGCTTCCAGCCTCGTCCCGATACACCCCCGAGATGGTACGGATCTCGGCCACATGACGACCGTAGACCTTCTCCAGCGCATCGGAGATCTCCCCGACCGTCGCCTTGGCTCGCGCGGCGTTGATGGCCAGTGCCATCAGGTTGTTCCCCAGACCGTCTTCCCCGGCCGCCTCGTGAACCCCTGCGGCCCTGGTCAATTCGGCAAGCGCGGCCTGGGTGGCCGACTCGTCGCGTTCGGCACGCAACCGATCCAACTTGGCGAGCTGCTCGGTGCGTACCCGGCTGTTCTCGACCTTGAGGACCTCGATCTCCTGGTCCTCGACCACCCGGTACTTGTTCACACCGATCACGGTCTGGGCACCGGAATCGATACGCGCCTGGGTGCGTGCAGCGGCCTCTTCGATCCGCAGCTTCGGGATGCCTTCGCTGATCGCCTGCGCCATCCCGCCGTGCGCCACCACCTCCCCGATGTGCATCCGGGCCGCGGTGGCCAGCTGGTGGGTCAGCCACTCGACGTAGTACGACCCACCCCACGGGTCGATGGGGCGGGTGGTCCCGGATTCCTGCTGGAGCACCAACTGGGTGTTACGGGCGATTCGCGCGGAGAAGTCGGTGGGCAGCGCCAACGCCTCGTCGAGTGCATTGGTGTGCAGCGACTGGGTGTGGCCCTGCGTCGCCGCCATGGCCTCGATGCAGGTACGGGCGACGTTGTTGAAGACATCCTGGGCCGTCAACGACCAACCCGAGGTCTGCGAATGGGTCCGCAACGACAGCGATTTGGCGCTCTTCGGGCTGAACTCGGCGACCAGCTCACTCCACAACAGCCGGCCGGCGCGCAGCTTGGCGACCTCCATGAAGAAGTTCATCCCGATACCCCAGAAGAACGACAGCCGGGGAGCGAACTTGTCGATGTCCAGGCCGGCGTCGAGGCCCGCCTTGATGTACTCGACCCCGTCGGCCAGCGTGTACGCGAGCTCCAGATCGGCAGTGGCTCCCGCCTCCTGGATGTGGTAGCCCGAGATCGAAATGCTGTTGAACTTGGGCATTTTCACACTGGTGTAGCCGAAGATGTCGGAGATGATCCGCATCGACGACTTCGGCGGATAGATGTAGGTGTTACGAACCATGAACTCTTTGAGGATGTCGTTCTGGATCGTCCCGGCCAGCTTCTCCGGCGGCACTCCCTGCTCCTCGGCGGCCACCACGTACAGCGCCAGGATCGGCAGCACCGCGCCGTTCATGGTCATCGACACCGACACCGACGACAGATCGATACCGTCGAACAGTTGGCGCATGTCCAGAATGGAATCGATGGCCACGCCGGCCATCCCGACGTCACCCTGCACCCGCGGGTGGTCGGAGTCGTAGCCGCGGTGGGTGGCCAGGTCGAAGGCCACCGACAGACCTTTCTGGCCGGCCGCCAGGTTGCGACGGTAGAACGCATTGGATTCCGCGGCGGTGGAGAAGCCGGCGTACTGCCTGATGGTCCACGGCTGGTTGACGTACATCGTCGGGTACGGGCCGCGGATGAACGGCGGCTCCCCCGGGAAGCTGTCCACCGGATAGCCGTCGGCGACCGCCGCATCGCGGTCGGCGGCGACAAAGACCGGTTTGACGTCGATGCCTTCCGGTGTTGTCCAGGTCAGCTGCTCACTCGTGTAACCGTGGGCGGCGGCCGCGGTGGCCACCAGGTCATCGACCGCAGCGCCGCTGGCCGGTGCCGACGACCCGTCTCCGTACAACGGAACGTCGGCAAAACTCTCGATCGTGTGCGAGGGTGCAGCCGATGCCGGTTCCCCGGCGACATTGGACACAGTCATGTCTCAGGCCCCCAATCTCGTGAGCAGTGCTGAAAGTGTCTCGACCGCATTGATTTTTGCGGTCAGGAATTCGTCGGGGCGATGAGTGGCCTCTGCCGCCGCCTTCTCCGGGCCGGCCAGGCAGACATGCTCGACCTTCGCGGCGTGCGCCGCTTCGACCATCGCGGAAGCCTCGGCGCCGTAGCGGGCGTCGGTACCGCAGATCACCGCCACCGTCGGCGACCCCGCGTGTGTCACCGCCTCGGCAACTCCGGCCGCGTCGACCGGGCCCGGGTTCACGGCCTCGATACCGCCGGAGGCCAGGAGGTTCGCGGCGAAGGTGGTCCGGATGTTGTGCTCCGCCAGCGGACCCAAGGGCAACAACAGGACCTGGGGGCGGGTACCGAACTTGTCGAGATAGGCATCGGAGCGGTTGCGCAGGGCCTCGAATCCGGCCGCGTAACGGGCGATCCCGGGCAGCGCATCGGTCTGCGCCAACGGTGGCTCACCGAGATTGGGGAACTCGTTGACGCCGGTCACCGCGGTGCGGCGATGTGCGATGTCGTCGCTACGGCGCGCAGCGACCTCCCTGATCTGCTCGCACAGGTGGTCACGGGCCGCGGTGAAACCCCCGCGTGCCTCCACCGACTGGAAATTGGCCCACGCCTGCTCGGCGAGTTCCCGGGTGAGGTCCTCGATGAACCAGGACCCGGCCCCCGGATCCAGGACCCGCCCCAGGTGGGATTCCTCCAACAGCAACAACTGGGTGTTTCGGGCGATCCGCCGCGAAAAGGTCTGCGAGACGCCGGACGCGCCACCGGGGATGGCCACGTCGAACGGATGGACCAGCACGGTATCGGCTCCCCCGACCCCGGCACCGAACGCAGCCAATGTGCATCGCAGCATGTTCACCCACGGGTCGCGCTGCGCCATCATCGCCAGTGAAGTGGCCGCATGTACCGTCGCCGCACCCGCGTCCGGGGCTCCTGCCACTTCGGCCACACGTGCCCACAGTTGGCGCGCCGCCCGCAGCTTGGCGATCGTCATGAATTGGTCGTCGTCTGCAGCGAAGCGAAAACTTATCTGGCGCAGGGCATCCGGCACGGACAACCCGCCGTCGACCAGCGCCCGGACGTATTCCACCGCGGCGGCGATCGAACCCGCCAGCTCCCAGCCGGCGCTGGCTCCCAAGCCGTGCAGCGCCGGGCCGTCCACCGTCACCGCCCGCACCGAACCGTGGTAGTCGGCCAGGCCGCCGGCCACCGACACCACTTCCGGCAGGGTCGGTGCCGGCAGGCCACACAGCGCTGCGGTCAGCGGGTCGGCACCGAGGTCGATGGACAGCGTGGGCCGCTTTTCCTCGGGCAGTGCGGCGACCAGTGCGGTGACGGCGTGTGCTGCGGCCACGTAATCGGCGCCGGCATCCACCACCACCGGAGCCAGCTCCAGGTACACCCCCTCGAGCAGGCGGTCCACCTGGTCGGCGGGAACCCCGTCGGCTCCGACCCGCAGGACAAGTCCACTCACTCCGTCGCCCAGCGCGGTCAGGACCGCGGAGTTACCGTCGCCGACAACCTGGCCGGCGAGCGGGAAGGTCTCGAGCACCTTCCATCCGGAGAGCACATCGCGGGTCGCATCACCGCCCCTGATGTAGGGCCACTGGCCGGGAAGCGCCGGCTCGGGAAGCGCGTCGAGCGCGGTGTAGAGCGGTCGCACCGGGAAACCTTCGTAGGTGCCGGAGTCCAGCAACCGTTCCGGTTCGGCGGGCAGGTCCGCGACATCACGGCGGGTGCTTTTTGCCAGCACCCCCGCCACCGCGCTTCGCCAGCGGGAGCGGGCATCTTCCAGCACGCTGGCATCAGCGGACACAACTGAGGTCTCTCGGGACACCGGCAACTCCTGCTTTCACGACCACACTGGCTGTAGGTGTGGCCCGCCACTCGAACCCTCAGGCTAAATGATGGCCATCACGTCCGATGACACCCCTGTCATCGGCGAACCACGTCATCTACATGCCGTCTACACCGGTTGTCGTCGACAAGCCGTAGTGTTGTTTGCCGTGGCCAAACCCAGTCTGCGCACGTTGCGCGGTGTGCGCTCCGCGGTCATCGCAACAGCCCGGCAGATCCCGAAACTGCGCCTGGTGACCACAGCGATTGTCGCTGTGATTCTCGTCGCACTCGTGATCCTGGTTCCGCTGCCGAATGCCGTCCAGCTCCGCGACTGGGCAACGTCGGTGGGCCCCTGGTTCCCGGTGGCCTTTTTCGGAGCCCACGTGGTGGTCACCGTCTTCCCCTTCCCACGGACCGCATTCACACTGGCCGCGGGCCTGCTCTTCGGACCGGCACTGGGCGTCGCCCTGGCGGTCACCGCCAGCGCCATCAGCGCACTGCTCGCCGTGCTGTTGGTTCGGGCGGCCGGTTGGCAGCTCAACAAGCTGGTGAGCCATCCGGCGATCAATTCCCTCGACACGCGGCTCCGCCGACGGGGCTGGCCGGCGATCTTGTCGTTGCGGCTGATCCCGGCGGTCCCGTTCTCGGTGCTCAACTACGCCGCCGGCGCCTCCGCGGTGCGGCTGTTCCCCTACACCCTGGCGACCCTGGTGGGCCTGCTGCCGGGCACCATGGCCGTCGTCGTGCTCGGCGATGCGCTGACCGGCAGCATCAATCCGCTGCTGGTGCTGATCTCGGTGGTCACCGCGGCCCTGGGCCTCGCCGGCCTCTACTACGAGACCCGTCAGCACCGCAAAGCACACCCGGCGCCCGCGGCGGCCGAACCCGAGGACAGCCAAACACCGTCGACGACCGCGGTCACCGGCTGACCGGCGACCCCGGTCGGGTCAGGTCAGGGCGACCGGTGCGCGCCGCTGGATGACGGGTCCGGCCGCGGGAACTCCGGAACGCGGGTATCGGTCTGCTGCAGCTGGGCCTGAACGGAGGCCGGCAGCGACGGCGGGACCACCGCGGTCGCCGACGTGCCGCGGGCATCGGCTTCGGCCTTGGCCACGGCCCGGGCGATCTCCGGATCGGTTTGGGTGGTGAACCAATCCTTGACCTCCTCGGAATCGTCCTCTGGGCTGCCGAGGCCCTCTTCGACCGGCGACGGCGTGTAGCGGAACACCCCGTCCTCTCCCGGCGCGCCGAGCATCTTGGTGAATCCCTGCAGCGCAGAACCGAAATCACTGGGCACCACCCAGACCTTGTTGGCTTCCCCCTTGGCCATCTGGGGCAACGTCTGCAGATATTGGTAGGCCAGGAGCTCCGGTGTCGGCCGGCCCGCCTTGATCGCGGCGAAGGTCTTTTCGATGGCCTTGGCCTGTCCCTGCGCCTGCAGGTACTGAGCGGCTCGCTCTCCCTGGGCCCGCAGCATGCGGGACTGCCGGTCGGCTTCCGCGGCCAGGATCGCCGCCTGTTTGGCACCTTCGGCGGCCAGGATCTGTGACTGCTTTTGCCCCTCCGCCTGTTTGATCGACGATTCCCGCACGCCCTCGGCGGTGAGGATCATCGCCCGCTTCTCGCGGTCGGCCTTCATCTGCTTTTCCATCGACTCCTGCACCGACGGCGGCGGGTCGATGGAGCGCAGCTCCACCCGCGCGACCCGCAGCCCCCACTTGCCGGTGGCCTCGTCGAGCACCCCGCGCAGGGCGGCGTTGATCTGGTCCCGCGAGGTCAGCGTCTGCTCCAGCGTCATACCACCGACCACGTTGCGCAGGGTGGTGGTGGTCAGCTGCTCGACACCGACGATGTAGTTGCTGATCGCATATACCGCCGCCTGCGGACTGGTGACCTGGAAGTAGACAACCGTGTCGATGTTCAGGGTCAGGTTGTCCTCGGTGATCACCGGCTGCGGCGGAAAGGACACCACCCGTTCACGAAGATCGACCTTGGCGCGCACCCGATCGATGAAGGGCACCAACAATGTCAATTGGCCGCTGATGGTTCGGCTGTAGCGGCCCAGCCGCTCGATCACCGCGGCTTCGGCTTGCGGCACGAGCGTCACGGATTTGGCGACGATGATGACCGCCAAAAGAACCAGAACCGCGAGTAGTACCAGGCCGGCTATGGCACCGTCCATGGGGCTTCCTCCTTAGTGTCAGGCGTTCTTCCAGACCACTGCGGTGGCACCGTCGATGTGCATCACGGTCACGTGGTCCCCGGGTTCGTACACATCGTGTTCGTTGAGCGGACGGGCCGTCCAGACCTCGCCCTCCAACTTCACCTGGCCGCCGTGCTCACTGACCTGGTCCAGTACCAGCGCAGGTTTGCCTTCCAGCGCCGCCATCCCGGACTCCAGCGGGGCCGTGATCGTGAACCGCCTGCGCAGGGCGGGCCTCACCAGGAGCAGCAACAGCACCGACACGATCAGGAAGACAACGCCATCCGCCCAGATGGGCCAGTCGAACACCGCTGCCGTCCCCGCGGCGGCCAGCGCGCCCCCACCGAGCATCAGCAGGAACATGTCACCGGTCAGCGCCTCGGCACCGGCGAGCCCCAGCGCGACAACAAGCCAGATCAGGGCTGCAGGCATACCGCCAGGGTAACGCGTCGCGGCCAGATGGCGGCCGCGCCGGCGCCCGGCCCGTGGTCACCGTCACGATTCACCGTGTCCGGCGCATGGTGTCGGGCTGCGCCCGGATCCAGCAACTACACTTCCACCATCATGTGGTGCCCAAGTGTTTCCCTGTCTCTGTGGGCCAATGCCTGGCTCGCTGGAAAAGCCGCGCCCGACGACGTTCTCGATGCACTATCCCAATGGGCCCCAAAGCATTCGGTGACCGCCTACGACTCTGTGGCCGCCGGCAGTACCGGTCTGCCGTGGCCGGATGTCAACGATGCGGGCGCGGTCTCGCTGCTGCAGACGCTGCGTACCGCCGCCGGGTCCCGGCCCTTCCCGCAGCCGCCGCTGAGCCTGACGCTTCCGGTCCCCGGCGATGTCCGCGGCTTGCCCGCAGGCACCACACTGCAGCGGGAAGCACTGGAGGCCGGAGAGGCGGTGATCGTGCGATCGGAACGCGGCAACCCCGTCGGCCTGGTCCCCGATTTCGAGTACGACGACGGCGACGGCTTCGACTTCAGCTCCGCTGACGACCTCGACGCCGTTCCCGAAGTGTGCCGGTTGGCGTGGACCGTGTACTCGCTGCCGACCCCACCGGTGATGGAGTACATCGACTTGGGGCAAGCCGAATACGAGCTGCGGGCGGCGGTTCGCTCGGCCGCGGAGGCACTCTCGGCGCTGCGGGCCGGCGGCGCCGGGGTCGACGTGGCAGACCCGCGCGGCATGGTCGAACAGGTCCTCGAGTCTGGGCGCGGCCACCTGGCACCCGATCACGCCCCGACGCGGGCGCTGCGGGTGCTCGACAACGCCGCCCACGTGGACGCCATCATGACCGTCAGCGCCGGCCTGATGCCGATCTCGACCCAGTCGTCATCCGAGGTGCAGATCGCCAATGACGCCCTGCGCCCGCTGGGTCAGGTGGTCCGTTCGGCACGGCTGGCAGCCGTCAGCGCGATCCTGAACTCTGCGTGGGAGCACTGACCGCAGGCTCACAGCCCGGGGTGCAGAACGCGCCGTCGACGCTGCAGCCGTAACCCGGAACCGGTTCTGGACCAAGAACTCTGGCCGGCTCGCGACCCAGCTTCAGTTCGTCGATCAGATCGACGATCAACTGGGCGAAGCGAGGCTGGGCGTTGGGTGTCTTCGCCCGGGCCAGCGCCACTCCTGCCGCGTCGGCCTGCTCGGCGAGTTCGTTGTCCAGATCCCACACCACCTCGATGTGGTCGGCCACAAAACCGATCGGGCAGACGATCACGGCCTTGACGCCGCGGGCGACCAGTGCGTCCAGATGGTCGCCGACATCGGGTTCCAGCCACGGCACCTGCGGCGGACCCGACCGGGACTGCCAGACCAGGTCCACCTCGGTGTAACCGGCGGCAGCGGCCACCAGTCGCGAGGCGTACCCGACCTGGCGCTCATAGAGATCGGGGCCGCAGCGCGAGGCCGCCCGCAGCGGGATCGAGTGCGCGGTGAACACCAGATGCGCCTCGGCGCGCAGCTCTTCGGGCAGGGTGGCGGCCGCCTCGGCGATCGCGTCGGCGAACATCTCGACAAACAACGGGTGGTCGAAGTACTGGCGCAGCTTGACCAGTTGCGGCGCCGATGTACCGACGGCCGCACGTGCGCGGGTGATGTCCTCCTGGTACTGCGCACAGCCGGAGTAACCGCCCCACGCGGAGGTGGCGAACACCGCGGCCCGGCCGATCCCGTTGTCGTGCATGGTTGCAACGGTGTCTTCGGCAAATGGTTCCCAGTTGCGGTTGCCGAAGTACACCGGCAGGTCGGTGACCGCCCGAAGCTGCTCGATCAGGGCACGGTTGATCCCGTTGATCGGCGAGACACCACCGAAGTGCTGATAGTGCTCGGCAACAGCTTCGAGGCGTTCCCGCGGGATACCCCGGCCTCGGGTGACGTTCTCGAGGAAGGGCATGACTTGCTCCGGCCCCTCCGGCCCGCCGAACGACAGCAGCAGGACCGCATCAAAATCCATGGCAGACCTTGCTGTCAGAGCAGCTGGGTGCTGGCGCCGCCGTCGGCGTAGATGATGGTGCCGGTGGTGGCGGGCAGCCAGTCCGACAGCAGGGCACACACGGTCTTGGCCACCGGTGTCGGGTCCTTCATGTTCCAGCCCAGCGGGGCCCGCTGATCCCAGCCCTGTTCGAGCAGCTGCATCTGCGCACCCGCCTCGTCACCCAGCGCACCGCCGACGATGGCGCTCATGGCAAGCGTCCGGATGGGACCGGCGGCAACCAGGTTGGAGCGAACACCGACCGCTCCGGCCTCACGTGCAACAAACCGGTTCACCGATTCCAGCGCGCTCTTGGCGACCGTCATCCAGTTGTACGCGGGCATCGCGCGCGTCGGATCGAAGTCCATACCGACGATGCCGCCGCCGGCGTTCATCACCGGGAGCACGGCCTTGGCCAGCGAGGCGTACGAGTAGGCCGAGATGTGGATGCCCTTGGCGACATCCTCATAGGGGGCATCGAAGAACGGGTTGACACCCATTCCGGTCTGCGGCATGAAGCCGATCGAGTGCACCACGCCGTCGAGTTTGTTGCCCGCACCGATGACCTCGGTGACCCGATCGGCCAGCGTTGCCAGGTGCTCTTCGTTCTGCACGTCGAGTTCCAGCAAGGGCGCCGGGTTCGGCAGCCGGTCGGCGATGCGCTGGATCAGCTTCATCCGGTCGAAGCCGGTCAGCACCAGTTCCGCGCCGGCCTCCTGGGCGACCTTGGCGATGTGGAACGCGATGGACGAGTCGGTGATGATCCCCGTGACGAGGATGCGCTTGCCTTCGAGAAAGCCTGTCATTGTGCTGACTCCTTTTTCAGGGAACAGAGTTCAAGGGACGTTTCGGTGAACCGAGCGTCCTGGGTCAGTGACCCATGCCCATGCCGCCGTCGACCGGGATCACCGCACCGGCGATGTAGCCGGCGTCCTCGGATGCCAGGAAGCTGACCGCTCCGGCGACCTCCTCGGCGGTGCCGACCCGCTTCGCCGGGATGAAGTCGAGGGCGCCCTTCTGGATTCGCTCGTCGAGGGCACGGGTCATCTCGGTGTCGATGTAGCCCGGTGCCACCACGTTCGCGGTGACGCCGGCCTTGGACAGCTCCCGGGAGATGGAGCGGGCCATGCCGATCAGCCCGGCCTTGGCCGCGGCGTAGTTGGCCTGGTTGCCGATACCCCAGGTGCCGGACACCGATCCGATGTAGATGATGCGACCGAACCGGTTGCGCTGCATGCTGCGTGAGGCCCGCTGGGTCACCCGGAACGCCCCGGTGAGGTTTGCGTTGATGACGTTCTCGAAGCGTTCCTCGGTCATCCGCATCAGGAAGGCATCCTGGGAGATGCCGGCGTTGGAGACCAGCACTTCGACCGGCCCCTGGTGCGCCTCGACCTCGGTGAAGGCGCGGTCGACGGCCTCGTTGTCGGTGACGTCACACTCGACGCCGAAGAGTCCGTCGGGGGCTCCGGATCCCCGGTGGGTGACGGCGACCTTGTGCCCGTCGGCGGCCAGACGCTGCGCGATCGCCAGTCCGATCCCCCGGTTACCGCCCGTCACCAGCACGGATCGGGACACGAAGGAGGGTTTGCCGCCGTCGGCAAGGCCAGCTGAGTCAGCTGCAGCAGTGTCGGTCATGATGGTCAACTTATCGTCTGGCCTGTCGTTCGTTGAAATCCGGCGCACCCGTATGTCGTCCGCGAGCAGACACAAACTCGGGTGTTTTTGGCGCTGGTGACGCGAGTTTGTGTCTGCTCGCCGGGACAACTCAACCTGGCAGACGACGGTTGATCAGCAACGACGCCAGTGCGGCGACAGCCAGCGCCAGTGCCCCCAGCCGCAGCCAGCCCACGCTGGCGTCACCCTTGATCGTCTCGTAGCCGATCTGCTCCTGCAGCGAGGTGAACACCTCCTTGAGCTGTTCCAGGCTGGACGCGGTGTAGGCGCTGCCACCGGAGAGGTCGGCGATCTTCTTCAGCATCTCGTCGTCGACGGGCACCGGTTGGCGCTGGTCGTTGATCTCGACATAGCCGTACGGCGTGCCGAAGGACACCGTCGAGATCGGCACCCCCTGGTCTTTGGCGGTACGCGCCGCCGTGAACGCCCCCTTGGGGTTGTCCGGGTTCGACGGCACGGTTTCCTTGCCGTCGGACATCAGCACGATGCGGGCCGGCGGCGGCTCGTCCCCGCCACCGATGACGGCGCCGACGGTGGCGATCGACTGCAGGGCGGTGAAGATGCCCTCACCGGTGGCGGTGCGGTCGGCCAACTGCAGCTTGTCGATGGCGTTCTTGGTGGCTTCGCGGTTGGTGGTCGGCGAGGTCAGCACGGTGGCGGTACCCGCGTAGGCGATCAGGCCCAGGTTGATACCGGGGGTCAACTGATCGGCGAACTGCTTGGCCGCTTCCTGGGCGGCGACGAGCCGGCTGGGTGACACGTCGGTGGCCCGCATCGACTGGGACACGTCGATCACCAGCATCACCACCGCACGGTTGCGCGGGATCCGGACGTCGTGGGTGGGGCCGGCCATCGCGATGGTCAGCAGCGACAGCGAGGTGATCAACGCGATCGCCGGGAGGTGCCGCCAGCGGGTGGGCCGCTTGGGCGCCACCGTCTCGAGCAACTCCATGTTGGCAAAGCGCAGGACCCGCCTCTCGCGGGCCCGCTGCACCACGACGTACAACGCCACCAGCGCGGCGATCACGATGAAGAACAGGAAGAACCACGGATGTTCGAAACCCGACAGCGACATCGGTCCGAGCAGCGGCAACGTCATAGGAACTCAGTCATCTCGTTTCGTGTCTGGCTGTCATCGCATGGGGTCCGGGGTCACTGCCGTCCAGCCATGGCGCCGCGCCGGCGGGAGGCCACGAACCGCACGATGTCGGCGATCCAGTCCCGGTCGGTGCGCAATGTCAACAGCGGCGCACCACAGCGGCGCAGGGTGCGGTCCACCTCGGCGCGGTGCGCGGCCGACGCCTGGGCAAAATCGTCGCGCAGCTGGTGGTCGATGGTGAATTCACGGGTCACACCGGATTCGGTGTCCTGCAGGATCACGTCGCCGACATCGGGTAGTTCGACGTCACGCGGATCCAGCACCTCGACCCCGAGCACTTCGTGTCGCGCTGCGATGGCGCGCAACGGGCGCATCCAGTTGACGGGCCCCAGGAAGTCGCTGATGACAACCGCCATCCCCCGCCGGCGTTCCGGGCGGCGCAGCGCGTCGATCGCGGCAGCCAGGTCACCGCGGACTCCCTGCGGGGCCCTCGGTGCGGTGGCGATCGCCCGAAGCAGGCTCTGCTCATGCTGGCGACCCGATAGCGCCGGTACCCGAATGATGCTGTCGCCGTTGGCGATGATGGCGCCCAGCCGGTTACCGCCGCCACTGTTGAGGAAGGTGATCGCCGCGGCTGCCGCGACTGCGAGGTCACGCTTCTCACACCCGGTGGTGCCAAAATCCAGGCTGGCGGACATATCGACCACCAGCCAGGTCTCCAGCTCCCGGTCGGCGATCATCTGCCGGACGTGAGGTACCTGGGTACGTGCGGTCACCGACCAGTCCATCCGCCGCACATCGTCGCCGGGCTGGTACATCCGCGAATCACCGGGCTCGGAGCCCGGACCGGGGATCAGGCCGAGGTGGTCACCGTGCAGAACCCCGTCGAGTTTTCGGCGGACGGTCAGCTCGAGCGTGCGCAGCGCCGCCGCGAGTTTCGGGTCGCCGATCTCGCCGCGCTGGAACGACGGCGGGACGACAGGATGCGGGTCGCTCACCGACCGCCAGCCGCCGCCGGGGCCTGGGCCTGGGCAGCCGACTGGGGAGCCATCACCGGGGGCGCCGAATGCCCTTGCTGCGGAACGGCATTCACCTGCGGCAAGGCCACGGTCTGCAGGATGCGGTTGATCACGGTCTCCGGGGAGATCTCGTCGGCCAGCGCGTCGTAGGTCAGTACCAGGCGGTGCCGCAGCACATCGGGAATGACTTCGATGACGTCCTGCGGGATCACGTAGTCGCGGCCACGCACCAGGGCCAGCGCACGAGCGGCGGCGATGATGCCCAGCGAGGCGCGCGGTGAAGCACCGAAGGCGATCCACGACTTGACGTCGGCGAGGCCGAACTGTTCGGGGTGGCGGGTGGCGGTGATGACGCGCACCACATAGTCGACCAGCGCGTGGTGGACGAAGTTGTTGGCCGCCAGGTCCTGCAGACGCATCAGGTCACCCGGGTTGAGAATGCCCTTGGGCGTGGGCGGGGTGACGCCCATGCGGTAGATGATCTCGCGCTCTTCCTCCGGAGAGGGATAGTCGACGTTGATCTTGAACAGGAAGCGGTCCCGCTGCGCTTCGGGCAGCGGGTAGACGCCCTCGTTTTCGATCGGGTTCTGGGTGGCCATCACAAGGAACGGCTTGGGCAGCGGATAGGTCTTGCCACCGATCGAGATCTTGCGCTCGGCCATGACCTCCAGCAGCGCCGACTGCACCTTCGCCGGGGCGCGGTTGATCTCGTCGGCGAGCAGGAAGTTGACCACGACGGGTCCGAGCTCGATGTCGAACTCTTCCCGGCCCTGACGGTAGATCCGGGTACCGATGATGTCGGTGGGCACCAGGTCGGGCGTGAACTGGATGCGCGCGAACGTGCCGCCGACGACCTTGGCGAATGTCTCGACGGCCAGGGTCTTGGCGACGCCGGGCACACCTTCGAGCAACACGTGCCCCTTGGCGAGCAGGCCGACGAGGATACGTTCCACCAGCTGGTCCTGGCCGACGATGATGCGCTTGACCTCGAAGATCGCCCGCTCCAGGGTGTGTACCTCGGCGGCGAGGCTGTTCGGGGCCCCGCCCGGGGACTGCCCGGCGGGCGCCGGGGCACCACTCGACGGCGGGGCCGCATGGGCGCCGGGGGCACTTCCCGGCGTGTAGTTGGGCGACCCACCTGGTGACGTCATCGACAATCCTCCACAGCTGTTACTAAAACGGCAGTGCTACAAAACGGCACGCGGCACTTGTCGGGTGACCGGCAGGTACGCGCTCGACTCAACTATTCCAGGCGGTTCGGGATCCGTCGACGTGCACCACCCCGCGCGCCGCGGCGGCAGCGAACTATCGCGCCGGCGAGTGTCCCCCGGGGACCGGGTATCACCGGCCCCGGTGCTCAGGATTCGATGACGCGCACCAGGTAGGGCTGGAGGCCGGCGGTGCGCAACGGGCTGACCGTGACCTTGCCCGCGCTGCCGGAGGACTCCAGCATCTGTCCGTTGCCCAGGAAGATGGCGACGTGCTGGCTGCCGCCGGGACCCCAGAACAGCAGATCGCCTCGTTTGGCCTGGGACTGCGGGATCTTGCGGCCGGCGTTGTACTGGTCACCGGAGTACTTGGGGATCAGCACTCCCACCCCGGCAAAAGCGAACTGGGTGAATCCCGAGCAGTCGAAACCGACGGTGTTGGCGCCCGAGTCCACGCCGGTACTGGGACCGGTCGGTTTGCCGCCGCCCCAGGAGTAGGGGACGCCAATCTGGGTGCCGCCGCGGCGGATCGCATACTCGATGGCCTGCGGGCCGCGAACCCGTCCGGGCGCGACGCCCGCCGGCGCACTGCTGGGCGCCAGGCCGATGGTGGACAGGAATTTGCGACCGAGATCCATCGTCGCCTGCGTGGCTTGGGCGGTCACCTGGAGTGAGGCGTTGGCGATGGCCAGCGGGTCTCCCGGCGCCCCGGAGCTGATCAGTTTCGGCAGCGTGGGGTCCCACTGTCCGTCGTCGGGGTCAGCTGCCGCGGGCATCGCCGCACCCACCGCAACCGCCATCGCGACGAGCGCCATGACAACTGGTTTCAGTATGCGGAAAAGCCTGTTACGCATATGGTTTGAACCCAATTTCTGTATCTCAAATCGGTCAGTACTCGATGTAGCGGACGGCGTACGGTGTCATTCCGCTGGTTCGCACCGGTGAGATCTTGACGTGCGAGCCGGTGTACGGCGCTTCGAGCATCTGCCCGTTGCCCAGGTACAGGGCGACGTGCTGGCTGCCACCGGGTCCGTAGAAGATGGCGTCACCGCGCCGCATCTCCGCGGACGGGACCTTGCGGCCCATGTTGTATTGCGAACCCGAGTAGTGCGGCAACTTGATCCCGACTCCGGCAAAGGCGTGCAGGATCAGTCCGGAGCAGTCGAAACCGACGGTTCCGGCACCGGAGTCGATGCCACGGCTGGCACCGGCGGCGTTGCCGCCGCCCCAGGAGTACGGCACCCCCATCTGCTTCATCGCACGCTGGATGACGTACTCCGAGGCTTGACGGCCGTAGACCCGCGGGATGGCGCCGTTGGTGATCCCGGTGTCGGCGGGCTTGAGGATGCCGAGCTTCTGCAGGAAGTTGCGTCCCATGTCGGCGGTCATCTGCGCCGAGGTCGAGCTGATCTTCAGGATCTCGTTGATGATGGCGATCGGATCACCGGAGACGAAGGCGCTCGGCACCATCGGCAGGGTCATGTCC
>NZ_JBARXZ010000026.1:0-29057 GCF_049647605.1 Mycobacterium sp.
GATCCGCACCGTGGCGTCACCGGAGGCCTGCAGCCGGCCGGCCAGCGTGCGGCCGTCCTCGGCCAGCTCGCCCACAGCGTGCTCGACGTCCGGCCGCGGCTGCTGCCGGTAGGCCTGAGCGAGCGCACCCATGCAGGTAATCGTCTGATGCGCAGTGCTTTTCGGAATAATCACGGTCGCCACAGCCGCACTCGAAGACATCTGATCTCCACCACCCTCACACGTCGGCGAGAACATGGTGCCCGGCGGGGCTTGCCGTCAGGCAACACCTGCGTCAACGCCGCCCGAACAGCGGACGGGCAATGGGTGGCCCGATCTCAGGCCAGGTACGCCACGGCGTCGCGGAGCCGCTCGGCGGCCGCCCGCACCGCCCCGGAATCGGGTCCGGCGCGCAGCACCTCCCGCGACACCGCGGGCAGCAGTTGACCGGGGTGTGCCCCACCGAGGCCGGCCAGCGCCTCGGGGCGGCCCCCCTGGGCGCCGACTCCGGGAACCAGTACCGGCCCGGACAGGGCGCTGACGTCAGGTGGATCCGACAGGGTGGCGCCGACGACAACACCCACCGAACCCGGGTCGGGAAGGCCCGCCCGGTTGACCGCGGCGGCGGCATCGACCATGGACTGGGCGATCGTGCGACCGGTCCCCGTCACCGTCTGCTGCAGGTCCGCCCCTTCGGGGTTCGAGGTGGCGGCCAGCACAAAGACACCACGGCCGTGCGCGGCCGCGCAGTCCAGAAGGGGTTGCAGTGATCCGAACCCCAGATATGGGGATGCGGTCACCGCGTCACAGGCCAGCGGCGAATCCCCGGCCCATGCTGCGGCGTAGGCGGCCATGGTGCTGCCGATGTCACCGCGTTTGGCGTCGGCGAGCACCAGCACTCCGGCGCTGCGCAGATCGGCGATGGTGCGCTCCAGCACGGCGTAGCCGGCCGAGCCGTAGGCCTCGAAGAACGCCACCTGGGGCTTGACGACGGCAAAACCGGCAAACGCCGTCACACAGATGTCGCAGAACTCGGCCAGCCCGGCGGCGTCGGCCGTCAACCCCCACGCCGTCAACAACTCGGGGTGGGGGTCGATCCCCAGGCACAGCGGCCCGCGAGCGCTCACGGCGTCACGCAACCGGACGCCGAAACCGGACATCCTCAGTGCCTGTCCAGCGCGGCGTGCAGTTCCTGCAGCGACCGCACCCCGATGTCACCACGGATTCCCGCCTCGATGCCCTGCACCGCAGCCGAGGCACCCTGCACCGTCGTCACGCACGGGATGTTCATCTGCACGGCCGCCGCCCGAATCTCGTAACCGTCGACGCGGGGCCCGGAGTTGCCGTAGGGGGTGTTGATCACCATGTCCACCTCACCGGCACGGATCACGTCGACCGCCGAACGGCCGGTGCCATCGGCTGTCTCGAAATGCTTGCGCACCACATCGCAGGGAATGCCGTTGCGCCGCAGCATCTCCGCGGTGCCTTCGGTGGCCAGCACCCGGAATCCCAGGTCGGCGAGTCGTTTCACCGGGAACACCAGCGAGCGCTTGTCCCGGTTGGCCACCGACACGAAGACGGTGCCGCTGGCCGGCAATGAGCCGTAGGCGGCGGTCTGGCTCTTGGCGAAGGCGCTGCCGAAGTTCTGGTCGATGCCCATCACCTCGCCGGTGGACTTCATCTCCGGTCCGAGCAGTGAGTCGACATTGGAGCCGTCGGACTTGCGGAACCGGTGGAACGGCAGCACGGCTTCCTTGACGGCGATCGGCGCGTTCGGTGCCGGGCTGGCGCCGTCGCCTTCGGCGATCAGCACCCCTTCGGCGCGCAGCGACGCGATCGTGGCGCCCAGCATGACGCGGGCACATGCCTTGGCCAGCGGCACCGCCGTGGCCTTGGACACGAACGGCACGGTCCGGCTGGCGCGCGGATTGGCCTCCAGCACGTAGAGCACGTCGTCCTTGAGCGCGTACTGCACGTTGAGCAGTCCGACCACCCCGATGCCATGCGCAATGGCTTCGGTGGCGCGGCGGACCGACTCGATGTCCTGACGGCCGAGCGTGACCGGCGGCAGGGCACACGCCGAGTCACCGGAATGGATACCGGCCTCCTCGATGTGCTCCATGACCCCGCCGATGTAAACCTCGGTGCCGTCGCACAGGGCGTCCACATCGATCTCGATGGCGTCCTCGAGGAAGCGGTCCACCAGCACCGGATGCTCGGGCGAGAGTTCGGTGGCCCTGGTGATGTAGCCCTGCAGGGTTTCCTCGTCGTAGACGATCTCCATGCCGCGCCCGCCCAGGACGTAGGACGGCCGGACCAGTACCGGGTAGCCGATGTCGGCGGCGATCTTGCGGGCCTGGTCGAAGCTGGTGGCCGTGCCGAATCGCGGCGCGGGCAGCCCGGCATTGGTCAGCACCTCACCGAAGCGCCCGCGATCCTCGGCCAGGTCGATGGCCTTGGGGCTGGTGCCGACGATCGGCACCCCGGCGCGCTCCAGCCGTTCGGCCAGCCCCAGCGGGGTCTGCCCGCCCAGCTGCACGATGACCCCGACGACGCCGGGCCCGCCGGCTCCGGAGGCCTGTTCGGCGTGGTAGACCTCGAGCACGTCCTCGAAGGTCAGCGGTTCGAAGTACAACCGGTCGGCGGTGTCGTAGTCGGTGGACACCGTTTCGGGGTTGCAGTTGACCATCACCGTCTCGAAACCGGCCTGGCTCAACGTGGTCGCGGCGTGCACACAGCTGTAGTCGAACTCGATGCCCTGCCCGATCCGGTTGGGTCCCGAGCCGAGGATCAGCACCTTGCCCTTCTCGGTCTGCGGCGCCACCTCGGTCTCGGCGCCGGGATCCAGTTCGTAGCTGCTGTAGTGGTACGGGGTGCGGGCCTCGAATTCGGCCGCGCAGGTGTCGACGGTCTTGTACACCGGGTGGATCCCGAGGCGCTGCCGCAGTGACCGCACGCCGTTCTCGCCGGCCAGTTCCGGTCGCAGCGCGGCGATCTGGCCGTCGGACAGACCCTTGTTCTTGGACCGCCGCAGCAGATCCTGGTCCAGCACCGGGGCGTCGAGCAGCTCGGCCCGCAGTTCCACCAGGCCGGCGATCTGGTCGACGAACCAGGGGTCCACGCCGGAGGCCTGTGCCACCTGCTCGACGGGGGCGCCCAGGCGCAGCGCCAGTTCGATGTCGTAGAGCCGGCCGTCGGTCGGGGTCTGCAGCCGGGTCAGCACATCCTCGACCGGTCCCTCAGCGTCGGGCCCGGTCCAGAACCCGGCCTTCTTGGTCTCCAGCGAGCGCATCACCTTGCCGAGGGCCTCGATGAAGTTGCGGCCCAGCGACATCGCCTCGCCCACCGATTTCATCGTGGTGGTCAAGGTGGTGTCGGCGCCGGGGAACTTCTCGAACGCGAACCGCGGCGCCTTGACCACCACGTAGTCCAGCGTCGGTTCGAAACAGGCCGGGGTTTCCTTGGTGATGTCGTTGACGATCTCGTCGAGGGTGTAACCGATGGCCAGCTTGGCGGCGATCTTGGCGATCGGGAATCCGGTGGCCTTCGATGCCAGTGCACTCGAGCGCGACACCCGCGGGTTCATCTCGATGACGATCAACCGACCGTCTTTCGGGTCGATCGCGAACTGGATGTTGCAGCCGCCGGTGTCGACGCCGACCTCGCGCAGGATGTCGATGCCGAGGTCGCGCATGATCTGGTACTCGCGATCGGTGAGCGTCATCGCCGGGGCGACGGTCACCGAGTCACCGGTGTGCACACCCATCGGGTCGACGTTCTCGATCGAGCACACCACCACCACGTTGTCGCGGCCGTCGCGCATCAGCTCGAGTTCGTACTCTTTCCAGCCGTAGATCGACTCCTCGATCAGCACGTTGGCGCTCGGGGAGGCGGCCAGGCCGTCACCGGCCATCCGCTCGACGTCCTCGAAGGTCGCGGCCATCCCGGATCCGAGGCCACCCATGGTGAAGCTGGGGCGGACCACCACCGGCAATCCGAGTTCGGCGACGGTCTCGCGCACCTCGTCCATGGTGAAACAGACCCGGGACTTCGCCGACTCCCCGCCCACCTTGGCGACGATGTCCTTGAACTTCTGCCGGTCCTCGCCGCGCTGGATGGCTTCGAAGTCGGCGCCGATGAGCTCGACACCCCAACGCTCCAGCGCGCCGTTCTCATGCAGGGCGACGGCGGTGTTGAGTGCGGTCTGGCCGCCGAGAGTGGCCAGCACCGCGTCGATCTTGTTGCCGCGCTCGGCCTGCTGGGCGAGCACCCGCTCCACGAAGTCCGGGGTGATGGGCTCGACGTAGGTGTTGTCGGCGTATTCCGGGTCGGTCATGATCGTCGCCGGGTTGGAGTTGATCAGGGTGACCTGCAGGCCCTCGGCCCGCAGCACCCGGCATGCCTGAGTGCCCGAGTAGTCGAACTCGCAGGCCTGTCCGATGACGATCGGGCCGGAGCCGATGACCAGGATGTGATTGAGATCGATACGACGCGGCATGGTTACTTCCCCTCAGCGCGAGCGCGCGTGTTTGTACAGAGTTGCGCGGCGTGTTGCGTACAACGGCGTGCGCTCACTTGTCCCCTGGTTTCTTCTCGGACATGAGGTCGACAAACTGGTCGAACAAGTAGTTGGCGTCGTGCGGTCCCGCGGCGGCCTCCGGGTGGTACTGCACCGAGAACGCCCGGCCGTTGACCAGCTTGATGCCTTCCACCACACCGTCATTGGCACAGGTGTGGCTGACGATCGCCCGGCCGAACGGGGTGTCGAACTCCTCGCCCGCCTCCCCTTCGAGTGCAAACCCGTGGTTCTGCGCGGTGATGGCGACCCGCCCGGTGGCATGGTCGATCACCGGGACGTTGATACCGCGGTGACCGAAGGTCATCTTGTAGGTGGACCGTCCCAGCGCCCGACCCAGGATCTGGTTGCCGAAGCAGATGCCGAACAGCGGTATCCCGGCGCCGAGCACCTCCCGGGTCACCTCGACCACCTGATCGGCGGTGGCCGGATCGCCCGGGCCGTTGGACAGGAACACCCCGTCGGGGTGCAGTTCGGCAATCTGAGCAAACGTCGCCGACGACGGCAGCACGTGACTGCGGATCCCCCGCTGCGCGAAGTTGCGCGGCGTGTTGGTCTTGATACCCAGGTCCAGCGCGGCCACGGTGAAACGGGTCTGCCCTTCGGCTTCCACGATGTAGGTCCCGTCGGTGCTGACCTCGCCCGCCAGATCCGCACCCAGCATGGCCGCTTGGCCGCGCACCCGGGTCAGCAGCTCATCGGCCGCGGCCAGGGCGCTACCGGAGAACACGCCGGCCTTCATCGAGCCCCGACTGCGCAGATGCCGCACCAACGCCCGGGTGTCGATCCCGGCGATCCCGACGATCCCCTGCCGGACCAACTCGTCGTCCAACGTGCCGGTGGCACGCCAGTTCGAGGCACGCGGCGACGGATCACGCACCACGTAGCCGGCCACCCAGATCTTGTCGCCGCGGCTCTCGCCGTCCTCGCCGTTCCAGCCGGTGTTGCCGATCTGAGGCGCAGTGGCCACCACGATCTGCCGGTGGTAGCTCGGGTCGGTCAGCGTCTCCTGATAGCCCGACATCCCGGTGGAGAACACCGCTTCTCCGAGCGTCTGCCCGACGGCACCGAAGGCGGTGCCGGTGAATGTCCGACCGTCCTCGAGAACAAGCACCGCTGTATTGCCGATGCGCGATCCACTCACCCGTTCGTCCCTCGCACTCTCGCTGTTCGCTGTCTTGATCGTCATGCGATTCTTCCTTCATCCGACGCTCCGTCGGCCGCTCCATCGGATCCGGGAGTGATCCACTTGCTGTACTCATCGCGGTTGTCCCCGCGGAATCCGGTGTCGATCTCGGTGCCCGACGGCAGCTTCCAGCGAATGGCCAGGATGCCGTCGTGTGTCATCGCCTTGCCAGCGATGCCCCGTTCGGTGCGGATCGCGGTGATGGACTCGTCCGGAATCCAGATCGGTGTGGCCCCGCTGCGTTTGACCATGATGCCCTCGGGATAGCGGGTCAGCACCGCTTTGGTGCGGAAGCCCAGGTCTCCGACGGCGATGCGGTCCTGCCAGCTCGGCGCCAGCGTGCTGCCGACGTAGAGCCCCTTGGTGCCGGCGATCAACGCCGGGCCGACGGAATCGGGAAGCGCGGGCAGGCGCCCGACGAGTTCCACCTGACGCAGGGCCCGCCGCTTCCAGCCGCGCAGCATCAGCGCGATGAACACGCCGATCAGCACCGCACCCACGGCCGCGAAGATCAGCGAGCCGACCAGCGTTCCGGTGTTCATCGGGTGACTTTTCCACCCCGCGCAGTGACCTTGCCCCGCAACAGCGTCGCCGTCACCGTCGCCGGCAGGGTCATCGCCTGGTACGGGGTGTTCGCCGATTTACTGGCCAGGTCGGTGCCCTCGACGACCCACGAAGCATCGGGGTCGACGACGGTCAGGTTGGCCGGCTCCCCCACCGCCAGCGGACGGCCCTGATCGGGCAATCCGACGATGCGGGCCGGGTTCTCGCTCATCACCGCGGCCACGCCCCGCCAGGTGAGCAGACCGGGGTTGACCATGGTTTCGACGACCACCGACAGCGCGGTCTGCAGGCCCAGCATGCCGGGACGGGCGGCGGCGAACTCCACACACTTCTCGTGCTCGGCGTGGGGCGCATGATCAGTTGCCACACAGTCGATCACCCCGTCGGCCAATGCCTGGCGCAACGCGACAGCATCCGAGGACTCCCGCAGCGGCGGGTTCACCCGGTTCACGCCGTCATAGCTGGCCAGTCGGCTGTCGTCGAGCAGCAGATGGTGCGGGGTCACCTCGGCGGTGATCGAAATACCTTGACCCTTGGCCCATTTCAGTAGTTCAACAGTTCCGGCGGTCGAGGCGTGGCAGATGTGCACCCGGGCGCCGGCATCGCGAGCCAGCAGTGCGTCGCGGGCGACGATCGACTCCTCGGCCACCCGCGGCCAACCGGCCAGACCCAGCCGAGCGGCGTTGGGACCCTCGTGGGCCACCGCATCGACCGTCAGGCGCGGCTCTTCGGCGTGCTGTGCGATCAGCACCCCCAGGCCGGTGGCGTACTCCAGCGCCCGCCGCATCACCAGCGGGTCCTGGACGCAGATCCCGTCATCGGA
Source organism: Mycobacterium sp. (assembly GCF_049647605.1). Taxonomy (GTDB): domain Bacteria; phylum Actinomycetota; class Actinomycetes; order Mycobacteriales; family Mycobacteriaceae; genus Mycobacterium. The sequence goes on from NZ_JBARXZ010000026.1 coordinate 7,129, forward strand.
GAACATCCGCACCTGACCGGTGCCGGCCGCCATCAACGCCATCTCGGTGAGCTGCTTGCCGGCCAGGCCCACGGTGATGGCCCCGACCGGGTGGACGTCGACCAATCCGACCTGCTGTCCGCGGTGCCACACATGGTCGGTCACCACCGAGGAATCGGCGACGGGATTGGTGTTGGCCATCGCGAACACCGCCGTGTATCCACCGAGAGCTGCTGCGGCCGAACCGGTTTCGATGGTCTCGGTGTCCTCGCGGCCGGGTTCACGAAGGTGGGTGTGCAGATCGACGAAGCCCGGCAGCAGAATCTGCCCGGCGGCGTCGATGATCTCCGCGTCGCCGGCATCGAGGCCGGTACCGATTTCGGTGATCTGCCCGTCGGCGACCAGCACGTCCACCGGGTCACCCTCGCCGTAGAGTCGGACACCTGTGATGAGCACGCTCACGCGCTGATCGCCTCCTGTTCAGCCCCGACCAGCAGATGGAACAGCACCGCCATCCGCACATGTACACCATTGGAAACCTGTTGCAGCACTGCTGATTGCGCCGAGTCGGCCACCGACGAGGCGATCTCCATACCGCGCAGCATCGGGCCGGGGTGCAGCACCACCGCATCGTCGGACAGCAGCGCCTTGCGCTTCTCCGAGAGCCCGTAGAGCACCGAGTACTCCCGGGTGGACGGGAAGAAGCCACCGTTCATCCGCTCCGCCTGAACCCGCAGCATCAGCACCGCGTCGGCGGCGGGCAGTTCGGCGTCGAGGTCATGGGAGATGGTCACCGGCCACCCGGTCACCCCGACGGGCAGCAGCGTCGGCGGTGCCACCAGCACCACCTCGGCGCCCAGGGTGGACAGCAGCATCACGTTGGAACGGGCCACCCGGCTGTGCAGCACGTCGCCGACGATCACCACCCGACGGCCCTCCAAGGAGCCGAGCCGCTGCCGGATCGTCAGGGCGTCGAGCAGCGCCTGGGTCGGGTGTTCGTGGGTGCCGTCGCCGGCGTTGATGATGGACGGCCCGGCCCCGTCGGCTTCGGCGGTCCAGGCCGCCAACTGTTGCGGGGCTCCCGAGGCGGGGTGGCGGATGATCAGCGCGTCGGCGCCGGCGGCCCGCAGTGTCAACGCGGTGTCGCGCAGCGATTCCCCTTTGGACACCGAGGATCCCGATGAGCTGACGTTGATGACGTCGGCGCTCATCCACTTGCCGGCCACTTCGAACGACACCCGGGTGCGGGTGGAGTTCTCGTAGAACATGGTGATCACGGTGCGCCCGCGCAACGTCGGCAGCTTCTTGACCTCACGGCCGAGGAGCGCCTGCCGGAACTTGTCCGCGTCATCGAGGATGGCCACGGCTTGGTCGCGGGTCAGGTCCGCCGCGGCCAGCAGATGTTTCATCACAGTTTCGTCTCTACAAAAGCGCTCATCAGCGGGCCGGTCCTCCGTAGGGGGCGATACGCACACTGTCGTGCCCGTCGTGCTCGGTCAGTTGCACCTTGACGTTCTCACTGCGGGAAGTCGGCACGTTCTTGCCGACGTAATCAGCGCGGATCGGCAGCTCCCGGTGGCCGCGATCCACCAGTACCGCCAGCTGCACGATGCGGGGCCGCCCGATGTCGCGCAGCGCGTCCAGAGCCGCGCGGACCGAGCGGCCGGAGTACAGCACGTCGTCGACCAGCACCACCAGTGCGCCGTCGATGCCGCCGGCGGGAATGCTGGTGTCGGCCAGCGGCCGCGGGGGCTTGGACATCAGGTCATCGCGGTAGAGGGTGATGTCGAGGCAGCCGTGCTCGATGGTGACGCCGGAGAACTCGGTGATCTGCGCCGCCAGCCGGGCAGCGAGGTCGGCGCCGCGAGTGGGGATGCCGAGCAGGACAACGCGCGGGGCCCGGGAAGAGTCCGAGGTGCCGTCGAGTGCGGTCTTCTCGATGATCTGATGCGCCATCCGGGAGATGGTGCGGCTGACGTCAGCCGCCGACAGCAACTCCCGATCGGGCTCTGGTGTATCCATGGTCTACTTTGACCTCCTTCTCCGCCTCACCGGACGGATCGTTAAAGGATGTCGAACTGCGGGGCAGCTTAGCAGCTCGGTGACGGGTCGGAGGAACGCGCAGGTGGCCGCGTAAGGTCGCACCCGTGAACCTGGACACCAATCAGGGATCCATCCGCGAAGCCCACGACCGGGGCCTGCTGGCCGGGGCCGTCACCGTGGTGTGGCAGGGCGGGAAAGTGCTGCAGGTCAACGAGATCGGCTACCGCGATGTCGAGGCCAAGTTGCCGATGCAACGCGACACCCTGTTTCGTATCGCGTCGATGACCAAACCGGTCACCGTCGCCGCCGCGATGACGCTGGTGGACGAGGGCAAGCTCACACTCGCCGATCCGGTCACCCGTTGGCTGCCGGAGTTTGCGGCGATGCGGGTGCTGGCCGAACCGCGCGGCGCCCTGACGGCCACGGTGCCGGCGAGGCGCCCCATCACCGTGCTCGACCTGATGACCCACCGCAGCGGCCTGGCCTATCCGTTCTCGGTTCTGGGCCCGCTCGCCAAGGCCTACTCCAAGCTGCCACACCGCCAGGAGCAGGACCGGTGGCTGGCCGAACTGGCAGCGCTGCCGCTGGAGCATCAGCCCGGTGAGCGACTCACCTACAGTGTCGCCACCGATGTGTTGGGAATCCTGATCTCGCGGGTGGCGGGTTTGCCGTTGCACCAGGTGCTGCAGGAACGGATCCTGGGCCCGCTCGGGATGGTCGACACCGGATTCTTCGTGACGCCTGCCGGCCGGCGGCGGGCGGCGACGATGTACAAGCTCGATGAGTTCAACACCCTGAACCACGACGTGATGGGTCCGCCGCCGATCTCGCCGCCCCCGTTCTGCCAGGGCGGCGCCGGGCTGTGGTCCACCGCCGATGACTACCTGCGTTTCATCCGGATGCTGCTGGGCTACGGCTCGGTCGACGGGGTACGGGTGGTCTCGGAACAGTCGGTGCGGTTGATGCGCACCGATCAGCTGACCGATGAGCAGAAGTCGGTGCCGTTCCTGGGGATGCCGTTCTGGGAAGGCCGCGGGTTCGGGCTGAATCTGTCGCTGGTGACGGATCCGGCGAAGTCGACGCAGCTCTACGGGCCTGGCGGGCGGGGCACCTTCAGCTGGCCGGGGGCGTACGGCACCTGGTGGCAGGCCGATCCCGAGGCCGACCTGATCCTGATGTACCTGATCCAGAACCTGCCGAATCTGAACGCCGACGCGGCGGCGATCGGGGGCAACACCTCGCTGGCCAAGCTGCAGACGGCGCAACCGCGGTTTGTGCGGCGCACCTATCAGGCCCTGGAACGGTAGTTTGCCGAATCGGCAATAGCCCTTGCGGATTCGGCCGAAGCCACCGACGCTGGGCACCATGTACTCCCCCACACAGCATGCGTTCGACGACCCTGATGCCGTCGCGCACTACGCGGACGGTCCCCGCCGCATCGTCCCGGGCTACCACGCACTCCATGCGATGGCAGGCATCCTGCTGGCCGAACGAGCTCCGACGGACGCGCGGGTCCTGATTCTGGGTGCCGGCGGCGGGTTGGAGACCAAGGCACTCGCCGAGGCGTTCCCGCAGTGGACCTTCGACGGCGTGGACCCCTCTGCCGAGATGCTGGCCCTGGCGGAGCGCACCCTGGGACCGCTGGCAACCCGCTCCCGGCTGCACCGCGGTGTCATCGACGATGCGCCGGACGGGCCGTTCGACGCGGCGGTCTGCCTGCTGACCCTGCATTTCCTCGACGACGACCAACGCCGCCGAACCGTCGAGCAGGTACGAGCCCGGCTACGTCCCGGGGCGCCGTTCGTGGTGGCGCACTTCAGCATTCCCGGCAGTGATCACAACACGTGGCTGGACCGCTACGCGGCATTTGCGATCACCTCCGGCGTCGACCCCGAGACAATCACCCGCGCCCGCTCCACACTGACCACCCAGGTGCACATCATGAGCCCCGAGCAGGACCGCGCCGTCCTGACCGACGCGGGCTTCACCGATGTCACCGAGTTCTACTGCGCGTTCACCTTCCGTGGTTGGGTCGCCTACGCCTGAGCCGGTGACCTGACCCGTCAGAGCAGCACCCCGAGCCGCGGCGGGTTGGTGCCGCGCAGCCGCGCGGTGCGCTCACCGAAGCGACGCACCACATGGGGCGGTGCCGCGCTGCCCGAACGACGACCAGCGATCCAGGTTCAGGGTCACTCCGCTCGGTCAGCGTCCCTGGCGCAGCTCGGCTCCGTGGTGCAGTTCGGCTCCATGGTGCAGTTCGGCTCCATGGTGCAGTGCGGCGACGTCGGGGTGGGCCCGCGTGCGGGACTTCCAGGCGTTCTCACCGTAGGTGGCGAAGATCGGATTGTCGGGGTCGGCTTCGACACCGCGGGCATGCGCGGCGAGTTCGTCCGGCAACGCCACCAGCGGAACCTGCGCATCCAGTGCGGGATTGAGGAAAAGCGGGATGGATATCCGATCGGTGCCGGGGGCCGGTGCCAGCACCCGGTGCCGGGTGGCCCGCAGGTAGCCGCGGGTGGCCACCTCGAGCAGTTCGCCGGTGTTGACAACAAACGCGCCGTCGAGCGGCGGCACATCGATCCAGGATCCCGGTGTCAGCTCGACCTGCAGACCCGTCGACCCGGGCTCCAGGAGCAGCAGCGTGAGCACACCCGAATCCTTGTGCGCACCAACACCTTGGGTGGTGTCCCCGGTGCCCGGATAGCGCACCACCTTGATCAAGGTAGCGGGCGACTCGGCAAACGCCGCGTCGAACAGATCGGCGGGCCCGCCGAGGGACACCGCCCAGTGCCGCAGTAACCGCAGACCGACGTCGGTGAGCGCGGTACGCAGCCTCTCGAACGCCGGACGCAGCTCGGGCAGCGCGGAGGGCCACAGATTGGGACCCTGCAGCCGCCAGTAGCCCGAGGCGTCGGGCAGGACGTCACACTCCGGCCCGATATCGATCTGCTCGCGCCAATCCACGGTGCCGTTGGTCAGCTCACCGCCGACACGTGAATAGCCGCGGAACTGTGGACTTTTGAGCTGGCTGATCTCATCCTTGGCCTCCGGTGTCAAGGCGAAGAAACTCCGCGCCAGGCGCAATACCTCGGCCGTCTGCTCCGCCGGGACGCCGTGTCCGGACAGGTAGAAGAAGCCGTGGTGGTGCGCCGCGGTGCGTAACGCGGTCTGAAACGCCGCGGGATCGGTGTCGGCGGCGGCGAGGTCGAGGACGGGGAGCACGTTTCCCATCATGGCCTCACCAGGCCGCAGCCGTCACCGTGATCTAGGCGCCGTCGGCGCCGCGCACCGCGTCGGCAGCAGCCCTGATCTGGGGAGTCACCAACATCACCTGACCCAGGATGCCGTTGACAAAGCCCGGTGAGTCGTCGGTGGACAATTCCTTGGCCAACTCGACCGCTTCGTCCACGGCCACCGCCTCTGGCACGTCGTCGGCATGCAACAGCTCCCACACCGCGACCCGCAGGATCGCGCGGTCCACCGCGGGCAACCGCTCCAGCGTCCACCCCTGCAGGTGGGAGCTGATCAGGTCGTCGAGATGCGCGCGGTGCTCGGTGACCCCACGCGCCACCGACACCGTGTACGGGTTGAGGTGTTCCACCTCGGACTTCGAATTCGCCAGCAAGGTGCGCGAGTCGGCGACCTCGATCGGTGTCAGGCCCCGGGCTTCCGCCTCGAAGAGCACGTCCACCGCCCGCTTGCGGGCAGCGTGCCGGCCGCGGGACTTGCCAACCTTGCTGTCAGGCATTCACACGGCCCAGGTAATTTCCGTCGCGCGAATCGACCTTCAACTTGTCACCCTGGTTGATGAACAGCGGCACCTGGATCTCGGCACCGGTCTCCAGGGTGGCCGGCTTGGTGCCGGCACTGGACCGGTCGCCCTGCAGGCCGGGTTCGGTGTGGGTGACCACGAGCTCCACCGTCACCGGCAGCTCGAGGTAGAGCGCCGAGCCCTCGTGGAATGCGATCTGCACCGGCATGCTCTCCAGCAAGAAGCCGGCGGCCCGGCCCACGAGTTGCTCGGACAGCGGGTGCTGCTCGTAATCCTCGGAATCCATGAAGACGAAGTCGTTGCCGTCGCGGTAGAGATAGGTGGCGTCGCGACGGTCCACCGTCGCGGTCTCCACCTTCACTCCGGCGTTGTAGGTCTTGTCGACCACCTTGCCCGACAGCACGTTCTTCAGCTTGGTACGGACAAACGCCGGACCCTTACCGGGTTTGACGTGCTGGAACTCGGTGATCTGCCACAGTTGGCCGTCGATGTTGAGGACGAGCCCGTTCTTGAAATCGGCAGTCGATGCCACGGTGGGTATTTCTCCTCTGTCGTGAGAAGACCCTCGATCAGAGGATCTGCAGTTCCTTGGGGAACCGGGTAAGCAGGTCGGGCGCCTTCGAGCCGACGACCAGCGTGTCCTCGATCCGGACACCGCCGCGATCGGGCAAGTAGACACCTGGCTCCACGGTGACCGCAGAGCCACGAAATAGTGTACCGGCGGCAGAGGCATTGATTCCCGGCGCTTCGTGGATCTGCAGCCCGACGCCGTGCCCGAGGCCGTGGGTGAACGTGTCGCCGAACCCGGCATCGGTGATGACCTGCCGTGATGCCAGGTCCACATCCTTGAGCAGGACACCGGGTGCCAGCGCTTCCCGACCGGCTCGCTGCGCGGTGGCGACCAGGTCGTAGATCTCCCGCTGCCAGTCCGCCGCTTTACCGAGGACAAACGTGCGTGTCATGTCGGAGTGGTACCCGGCCACCATCGCCCCGAAGTCGATCTTCACGAGATCGCCGCTGGTCAACACCGCGTCGGTGGGCCGGTGGTGCGGGATCGCGGAGTTGGCGCCGGTGGCCACGATGGTCTCGAACGAGGCGGCGTCCGCACCGTGATCGAGCATCAGCGCTTCCAGATCGCGGCGCACTTCCTTCTCGGTGCGTCCCGGCCGCAGCCCGCCCTGGGAGATCAGGTCGGCCAGCGCGGCATCGGCCGCCTCGCATGCCAGGCGCAGCAGCGCCACCTCGCCGTCGTCCTTGATCTCACGCAGCGCCTCGACGGTGCCCGAGGCCCGCACCAGGGTCGCGGCGGGCGGGTCGCCGAGCGCACGTTCCAGGGCGGCACACCCGTCCACGGTCACCACGTGGCTTTCGAAGCCGATCCGGTTTGCCCCGTCGGCGACCGCACGGCCCACGAGGTGACGTGCACACGCCCGTTCGATGACCACTTCGAGATCGGGCGCCTGCTGCGCGGCTTGGGTGCGGTAGCGCCCGTCGGTGCTCAACACCGCGGGGCGGCCGTCGGCGAACACCAGCAACGCCGCATTGGACCCGGAGAACCCGGTCAGATAGCGCACATTGTTCAGGTCGCTGACCAGCATCGCGTCGATGGCTACGGCGTTGTCGAACGCGCGGATTCGTGCGCTGAGGTTGTCGCGTCGCTGGGAATGTGTCACGCCCAGCCACGCTACTCGGTACTGTGCTTAGCCATGGCGAAGTGGCTACTGCGCGGACTTGTGCTCGCGGCGTTGATGGTGGTGGTCAGGCTCGTCCAAGGCGCCTTGATCGACCAGTTCGAGACGAGCGCGCTGCTCATCAGCATCGTGTTGCTGTTGGTGTTCGCCGCGGTGGTGATGGTCTGGGGCCTGCGCGACGGCCGGGCGGACGCCCGCAGGAACCCGGACCCGGATCGCCGCGACGACCTGGCGATGACGTGGTTGCTCGCGGGACTGGTGGCCGGCTTGCTGTCCGGGGCGGTGTCGTGGTTCATCTCGATGATCTATCCGGCGCTGTACGCGGGCGGACTTGTCAGCGAGCTCACCTCGTTCGCCGCGTTCACGGCGTTGCTGATCTTCGTGCCGGCGACCCTGGCCGGCGCTGTCGGTCGCTGGTTGGTCGACCGCACCGCGCCGCCGTACCAGCGCCGCCGTGAGGGTGAGGACGAGCGCGCCGACACCGACGTGTTCGCCGCGGTCCGGGATGACCGCGCCGACGCCGCCGACTCCGCCGACGGCTCCGAACCGCTGGCTCAGCAGTCTTCGGTGGCCACCCTGGAACGGGACGAGACCGCCGAATCCGTTGCCGCCGAGCAAGAGACCGAGGTCATCGCTGCTGAGGAACGCAAGGACGAAGAGCGCAAGGACTGAGTGTGGTTGCGTCTCGGTGCTGACCGGCCCCGGTGTCACGGGGTTCGAGTGCGCGGCAGTGCGGTACCGAGACGCGCGGATCCGTCGGCGGAGAACCGCGACCGCAGCGGTGCGCTGACGGGTTCAGCGAGCAGGCCTCGGTCGCGCAACCGCGGGGCCAGGTGTTCGGCGAAGTCGTCGACCGTCCCGGGAAACAGGAACGGTCGCACCACCAGTGCATCGATGCCGGTGCTGTGCACGTAGCCTTCGATGGCGTCGACGACATCATCTGGGGTGCCGACAAAATGGGTGGCTTCCCCACCTCCCAAGTCCCGCAACTCGTTCCACACCTGACCGGCGGTATGCGCGGCGGCCTTGTTCTGGTATTCGGACTGAGTGTGGTCGCTGCTGCCGCTGATCTTGTTGTCGGAGGCGAACTTCGCCAGATCCACCCCGGTCCAGTCGCCGTAACTGGCGGCCAACGCGTCGGTACTGCTCTCGTGGATGCGCTGCAGGTCGGCAACCTTGCGGTCGACCTCCGCCCGGGTAGAGGCGGTGACAAAGGAGAAAGCTCCGGCGAACGACAGGGTGTTGGGGTCGCGGCCGGCTTCAGCGGCCTCCTCACGGGTGAAGTCGATGCCCTCGCGCATCAGCTCGGCACTTTGGCTGCCCCCGAAGACGACCTCGGCGTGCCTGGCCGCAAATTGCAGGCCGCGCTTGGACCAGGTTGCCTGGAACAGCGCCGGGGACCGTTGTGGTGAGGGCGGCGACAGGTGCGGGCCACGTACCGGATACAGCGGTCCGGCGTGGTCGATGGTGTGCACCCCGTCGGGCCGGGCGAACACCCCGGTGGCCGGGTCGCCGACGTACGCATCGTCGTCCCAGCTGTCCTCCCACAGTTTGCGGGTGACTTCGAGGAACTCTTCGGCGCGGTCATACCGCTGGTCGTGAGGTATCGCGGTGGTGAAACCGAAGTTCTGTGCCGCCCTGGGCAGGTACGAGGTGACGATGTTCCAGCCGATCCGACCGCCCGACAGGTGATCGAGCGTGCTGAATCGGCGCGCCAGGGAGAACGGGTGTTCATAGGTGGTCGACGCGGTGACGACAACGCCGAGCCGTTCGGTCACCGCAAGCATCGCCGAGGCGACACTGAACGGGTCGTGTGCGGGGAGTTCGACACCGCCGAGAACCGAGGGGCGCGCCGATCCTTCATAGGCCTCATAGACGGCCAGGACGTCGCCGAAGAACACAAAATCGATTCCAGCAGACTCGATTTGGCGAGCCGAGCGGGTCCAGAAGTCGAAGCCCAGCGAATCGATGCGCCGGTCTTCGGGGTGTTTCCACAGATTGGCTGAGCCATAGCCCATGCCGACGCAGGCTTGTTCGTAGACTCCGAAACGAATCGGAGTGTTTGCGGCAGTCAACTGATGTGCTCCGTTCGGGGCGGGGCGACGGCGATGAGGCGCGCAGCGTCCCTGAGGTTTCGGGTTTGATCGTGGGCCGGATCGTGCAGGATCTGCTGGCGGGTTCCGGACTCGACGATCCGCCCCTCGTGCAGGACATGGGCGCTGTCGCAGAGACGTTCGGCGACGGTCAGATCATGCGAGATCAGCAGAAAACCCAGTCCCCGCTCGGCTGACAACATGTTCAGCGTGGAGATGACCAGATTCTGGCTGACCCCGTCCAGGGCACTGGTGGGCTCGTCGAGAACAAGTAGGCCCGGTTGCACAGCCAGTGCCCGAGCAATGGACACCCGTTGTCGCTGACCTCCGGAAAGCTGTGCGGGATAACGTTTCAGCAGTACCGGGTCCAGACCGACGGAGACCAGGAGCTCGTCCGGGCGCGGCGAACCGCCGGCCCGTTGCGGCGAGCACCTCAACGCTTCCCGCATGCTGGCGGCGATACTGCGGCGGGGGTTGAGCGTTTCGGACCCGTCTTGGAACACCGGCTGGATGGTGCGGCGGAATTCTTGTCGCTGAGCGTGATCGAGCTTCGGAAGTGCCGTGCCATGAAATCGGACCTCGCCACGGGTCGGGGCGACAAGCCCCAGAAGCACCCGCGCAATGGTCGACTTGCCGGACCCACTCTGCCCGATCAGCCCCACGCGCTGGCCGGGTTGCACTGTCAGGGAGATCTTTTCGACAATGGGCCCGTTCTTGGTCTCGACGGTGACATCGTGCAGCTCGATCACGTCAGCACCCTGCCTGTCGGAAACCGGAACTCGGCAGCAACCAGCGACTGCCCGGCGACGGTGCGTGGATTGGCCAGGACGTCGGTGGCGTTGCCCTGTTCGACGACGCGACCGTCGCTCATGACCAGGATCTGGTCAGCCAACGCCCGCACCAGCGACAGATCGTGGGTGACCAGCAGAAGCGCGATGTCGTGTTGGTCCTGCAGGGAGCGCAGGAGTTCGATGATCTCGACGCGGTGGGTGAGGTCCAGCGCGCTGGTGGGCTCGTCGGCGAACAGCAGTCGCGCTCCGGAGGCCAGCGCCAGCGCGATCGCCACCCGCTGGCCCTGCCCACCCGACAGCTCGTGGGGGTAGCGCTCGGCGAACCGCTCGTCGAGTCGAGCCCGGCGCATCCCCTCCTTCCAGGCAGCGGGGATGCTGCCGGGCTCGACACCACGATCCCGCAGAACCCTGGCCCCAAAGTCGCCCACCCGCATGACGGGATTCAGTGCGGCGACCGGAGTTTGCATGATCAGCCCGGTGGCACGGGCGCGGATCTGCGATGCCTGCCGGGATCGCGTGCCCACGATCTGCTGCCCGAAGATCTGCACACTGCCGCTGACGTGGGCGTTGCGGCCGGCCAGGCCGAGACTGCTCAGGAGCACAGTGCTCTTGCCGGAGCCGCTCTGCCCGACCACGGCCGCACACTGACCTGGCGAGAGATCCAGCTCGGGAACGTGGGCCCGGCGGACACCGCTATAGGCGACGCCGAGCTCGCGGATACTCAGGGCCGTGTTACCGGTGCTCACGAACCGCCCCGTTCGACCAGACTCTGCCGCATCGACTCTCCCAGGGTGAACAGGCACAACGCGGTCAGGACCACCGCGATGCCGGGAAAGACGCCGATCCACCACGCGCCGTTGAGGTGTTGCAGTCCCTGCTGGATCATCAAACCCCATTCACTGGTCGGTTCTTGGACACCGACACCCAGGTAGGACAGTGCCGCGACGGTGACGACGATCGTCCCGGCATCGATCGAAAGTTGCACCAGCACCGGGGGAATCGTGTTGGGTAACACGTGGCGTAACAGAATCCGAGGATCGGACAGGCCAAGGCATCTGGCGGCGTCGACGTAACCGCGGGTTCGTATCGTGCGGGCCATCGCCGCCGCCGATCGGGCATACCATGGCCACCAGGCGACCGCGACGGCGACAACCACCGTCCACAAACCGACCCCCAGCACCGTCACCAGCACGACGGTGAGCAATAGTGCTGGGAAGGCGAGGAATACGTCGGCAGTACGCAGAACTGCCGAGCCTACCCAGCCACCGTAGTAGCCCGCCACGGTGCCCAGGAGCACACCCACCAACGCCGCCAGCACCAGCACTCCGACCACGATCAGCAGTGAGGTCCGGGCACCGAAGATGACTCGGCTCAGCACGTCGCGGCCCAGGTGATCGGTACCGAACCAGTGCTGGGCGCCGGGTGCCTGCAAGATGTTGTCCGGATGGGTCGCCCAGGTGCCGTCCGCTGGGAACGGCGCAAGAAATCCGGCCCCCACCCCGACAAGCGCCAGCACCAACAATCCCGCTACCGCCGCGCTCAACGTCGGCCGCGACCGCAGCAGCGCCGCGAGCTTACGCGGGCTACGCCGCAGCGGCGAACCGTCAGCCAGTGTTGTCATGTCACTCCACCCGCACACGTGGATCGACCTTGGCCTGCAACAGATCCGAGATGAAGTTGACCACGACGTAGAGCACCCCGACCACGATCGTGGTGCCCACGACGGCGTTGATGTCCAGGGACCGGATCGCGGTCACAAGGTAGGTGCCGACCCCCGGCCAGTTGAAGATCTCTTCGGCCAGCGCCGCTCCGACCAGCGTCGACCCCAGCACCAATCCGGCGATGCCGATGATCGGGGTCAGCGCCGGGCGCAGCGCATAGCCCTGGATGAGGCGCTGCTCCCCCACGCCGTAGGCCCGCACCAGGGTGGCGTACGGCGCTTGCAGTTGTTCGATCAGCGAGGAGCGCATCATCTGGGTGAGCAGCCCGAACGGGTAGGCCGCGACCACCAGTGCGGGCAGGACCAGATGCAGCAGCGCATCACCGACCATGACCGGGTTACCGGCCAGCAACGCGTCGACCAGCGCGGCGTTGGACACCCCCGGCAGCTGCTGGTCGTCGGCAAGGCGAGGACTGACCTGTCCGGCTGCGGGCAACCAGCCCAGCTTCGAGGCGAACAGGTTCTGCAGCGTGACCGCCAGCCAGAACACCGGCAGTGCTACCGCCAGCAGCGAGATCGCTCTGATCGCGCGGTCGGCCAGGCGTCCCCGAAAACGAGCGGAGAGCACCCCGGCCGCGATGCCCAGCGGTACGCCGACCCCGAGGGCGATCAGAGTGAGCACAAGCGACGCCGGCAGCGCCTTCGTCAGGTCCTCGGCGACGGGACGCCGAGTCGCCAGGCTGGTGCCCAGGTCCCCCTGCGCCAATGCCGTGACGTAATGCCAGAACTGGGCTACCACGGGTTGGTCCAAACCCAGCTGGACACGCACCTGTGCGAGTTGTTCGGCTGACGCCCGCGTCCCGGCATACACCACAGCCGGATCACCGGGTAGCACCCGGACCATGAGGAAGGACAGGAACACCACGCCCATCACGACGATGACAGCGTGGCCGCTGCGACGGGCCACCAGCCGGCCCCAGCGCGGCCTCTCGTTGAGATCACGCACGGCGCAACTGGTGAACGAAGGCGACATTGGCGTAGGCCGGATTGTCGACATAACCCCGGATACTCGGGGCCAACAGGCGCAGCGGGCGCTTGACCACTGTTGCGGCCACCGCGGCCTGATCGACGGTCACCTGCTGGGCCAGCGTTGCGTACACGGCGCCCAGTGCGTCGGGGTCGGTGGCGCTCAGAGCCGGGATCCTGTCGATTTCGGCGTCGATCTCGGGGTCGCGCAGGCCGGAGTAGTTGTAGACGATCTCGTCGCTGCTGCGCACCAGGTCGATGTACCAACTCGAAGCGTCGGGATAGATGGTCCACCAGCTGTTCAGGGTGATGTCGGGCCGACGGCCCGTGGATCGCGACTTCTCGGTCAACGCAGCAGTTTCCAGGAAGCTGCTGTCCAGCTTGACACCCAACTCGGACAGCGAGCTGTTCAGCAGGGTCGCCACTGCGCTGTCGAACGGTTCACTCGGGTTGCCGAGCAAGGTGAGCGTCAGTGGTGTGCCTCCGGGCCCGTACCCGGCCTCGGCCAGCAGCCGGCGCGAGCGGTCCAGATCTTTCTTCAGCTCCAGGCCGGGTTGGTAGCCGAACAACCCTTCGGGTACCAGCCCACTGGCCGGCACGGCTGCCTCGCCCAGCACCTTTTGGAGTTCGGCGGCATCCAGGGCGGAAAACACGGCTTGGCGGACACGGACGTCCTGGAATGGGCCCTGTTGGGTGTTCAGCGAGATGTACTGGTTCTGGTAGCTCGAATTTGCGATCGCCTGAACCTGATCGGGATCTGCCGAGGCCTCCTTGAACAGCGGCGCGGACACCTCTTTGACGAAATCGACTTCCCCCGAACGCAACAACTGGTAGGCCGTGGTTTCGGTGGGAACCTTCTTGTACCGGACCTTATCGAACTGGCCGTCCTCCCAGCCTGCCCAGTAGTCGTCGAAACGAGCCAGGGTGACCTCTGTCTCGCCGCCCTTGTCGAACGATGTCACGGTGTAGGGCCCGGTGCCGGCGTCGTGGCCCTCACTGAACCAGGTCGCCAGGTCTCCGTCGTGGGCGGTCACGTCGTAGATGTGGGCACTGAAGCCGGATGCCGCGTGCACGTCGAGCGGCACCGGTTCGGACAGATGAAACACCACTTGGTGCGGGTTCGGGGTGTCGATGGATTCGACCGCATCCCACTCATACGAGGCGGCCCTGCCGATCTCTTTGGTGCGCTCGATCGATTCCTTGACCGCCGTGGAGTCCAGTTCGCGGCCGGAATGGAACTTGACCCCTGGTCGCAGTTCGAATGTCCACGTCAAGGCGTCAGGAGTACTCGACCACCGGGTGGCCAGCAGCGGATCGATCTTGCCGGTTTCGCCGTTGTACGTCGTCAGCGTTTCGTAGATGTTGTCCAGGACGACGTCCTCGTTGTTGTAGAACGTGGCGGGGTCCCACTCCTGAATGAAGTCGCTACTTCCGGCGTAGACGAAAGTGTCTCCACTGGAAGCACTTTCAACTGAACTGCCCGAGCAGCCACTGACCACCAGCCCGGCGCAGGCCATCACCGCGATCCTGCGGATCACCCAAGGCAGCGAGATGTTCATCACAGATCGATACTCCTGTTCGAGACGGATTTGTCGTCAGACGACAGAACGAGAAAACACAGATGAGACGTCGAAACGCCTGGGAGTCAACACCGTTACGCGGCCAACACTGCATCCGCGGCCGGTTACGGTCAGCTCAAACCGTGACGCGGCCTGCTTGTGTTCCGCTTACCTTGGTTCCCAAGGCATTCGAGGATCGCCGATGACACGCATCGGGTACGGCGCCACGGCCCACTGGTGACCTGCGTGCCGACTCACGCAACCGGATCCAACGGAGGCAAGACCCGGTCACCGACACCACAGAAGGATCGTCGACATCCGCCGATGGGACCAGATAAAAAATCGCCACGAGGTGAACGTCGACGGCATCGCTTGAGACGAACGCCGACTGAACCGAACGTCTACCGTCCGCCGGTGAAGACCCGGCGGACGGTGGCGCGGGGCCTGTTACTCAGGCCGTCAGCTCGGAGTAGGCCGCGGCCAGCAGCGCCGGATCCGGGCCCTCGAGGCGACCGGGTTTGGCCAGCCCGTCGAGCACCACAAAGCGCAGCACCCCGGCGCGGGTCTTCTTGTCCCCGGCCATGTACTCCAGCAGCTGCGGCAGGGCGTCGGCGTCGTAGCTCACCGGCAGACCCAGCAGCTGCAAGACGCTGCGGTGCCGGGCGGCGGTCGCGTCGTCGAGCCGGCCGGCCAACCGGCCCAGTTCGGCGGCGAACACCAGGCCCACCGAGACTGCGGCGCCGTGGCGCCAGCGGTAGCGCTCCCGCCGCTCGATGGCGTGGGCCAGAGTGTGGCCGTAGTTGAGGATCTCGCGCAGCGCCGATTCCTTTTCGTCAGCGGCCACCACTTCGGCCTTCACTGCGATCGAGCGCCGGATCAATTCGGGTAGAACGTCTTTCGACGGGTCCACCGCGATCTCGGGATCGGCCTCGATGAGGTCCAGGATCACCGGATCGGCGATGAAACCGGCTTTGACGATCTCGGCCATCCCCGCCACCAACTCGTTGCGCGGCAGCGTCTGCAGCGTGGCCAGGTCGACGAGCACCGCTTTGGGCTGATGGAACGACCCGACGAGGTTCTTACCCGCTTCGGTGTTGATCCCGGTCTTACCACCCACCGCGGCGTCGACCATGCCCAGCAGGGTGGTCGGCACGTGGACCACCGAGACACCGCGCAGCCAGGTGGCCGCGGCGAAACCCGCCACGTCGGTGGCCGCGCCGCCGCCCAGGCTCACGATGATGTCCTGGCGGCCAACTCCGATCCGGCCCAGCACATCCCAGATGAAGCCCACCACCGGCAGGTCCTTGCCCGCCTCGGCGTCCGGAATCTCGACCCGGTGCGCATCGACCCCGTTGTCCACCAGATGACTCCGAATAGATTCGGCCGTCTGGGTGAGCGTCGGCTGGTGCAGGATTGCCACCTTGCTGGCGCCGCTGACCTGCTCGGCCAGTTCGCCGAGCAGTCCGGTGCCGATCACGACGGGATACGGCGGGTCCACCGCCACCTCGACGACCACCGGGTTGTTCTCAGTCATTGCGTGCCTCCGCGCGTCGCGCCGCCAGTGCGGCGGGAGTGGCTGGGGTGGGGGGTGTTTCGGTCTGGTCGGGCGGTGAGCTGTCTTCGGCCGGGGAACGGTCACAGCGCGGCGGGTTCGGTGACAACCGCCATGGGGGACGGCGCCGGCGCCGGGACGGCTTGGGGTTCGGGTTCTCCAACCGCGTCACCAGATACCGCACCACCGCGCCGGGATTGCGGCGGTTGGTGTTGATCCGCATGGTGGCCACCCGCCGGTACAGCGGAACCCGTTCCGACATCAGCTTGCGGTACTTCTCCGCGGCATCTCCCCCGGCCAGCAGCGGTCGCACGGCTCCGCTGGTGGTACGCCGAATACCTTCGGCGGCACCGATTTCCAGGAAGACAACGGTATGCCCTGCAAGTGCCTCACGCACGCCGGGCGATGTGACCGCACCGCCACCGAGAGACAGGATGCCGTCGTGTTCCTGCAGGGCCGCCCGGATGACGTCTTCCTCGATGCGCCGGAAACCCGGCTCACCGTCGGTCTCGAAGATCTCGGCGATGGTGCGGCCCGAGGTCTCGACGATCTTGACATCGGTGTCCAGCAGCGGCACCCCCATCGCCTTGGCGAGGCGCCGACCGATGGTCGACTTGCCCGATCCGGGCATACCCACCAGAACAGCTTTGGGAGCCATGGTCTACCCGGACGCCGTTGCCGGTTCGTTTGTCGGTTCCTGGTCGGCCACAGCCTGCAGGTACGACTCCACATTGCGCCGGGTCTCAGGCAGTGAATCGCCGCCGAACTTGTCCAGCACCGCACGCGCCAGCACCAGCGCCACCATCGTCTCGGCCACCACGCCCGCGGCGGGAACCGCGCACACATCGGAACGCTGATGGATGGCCACTGCCTCGTCACCGGTGGCCATGTCGACGGTGGCCAGTGCCCGCGGCACCGTGGAGATCGGCTTCATCGCCGCGCGCACCCGCAGCGGCTGACCATTGGTCATCCCGCCTTCGAGGCCACCGGCACGGTTGGTGGAGCGGATCACACCGTCCGGGCCGGGGAACATCTCGTCGTGTGCCTGGCTGCCGCGGCGGCGGGCGGTCTCGAAACCGTCGCCGATCTCAACACCCTTGATGGCCTGAATTCCCATCACCGCGGCCGCCAACTGGCCGTCGAGACGGTTGTCTCCGCTGGTGAACGAGCCCAGTCCGATGGGAAGGCCACGCACCACCACCTCGACGATGCCACCGAGGGTGTCACCGTCCTTCTTGGCGGCTTCGATCTCGGCGATCATCGATGTCTCGGCTGCCTTGTCGAATGCCCGCACCGGGCTGTCGTCGATCTTCTGCAGATCGTCGACTTCCGGCGGCGGGCCCGCGTAGGGCTCGGAGGCGCCGATGGAGATGACGTGTGAGACCACCTCGACACCGAGTGCCTGGCGCAGGAATTCACGGGCCACAGTGCCCGCAGCGACGCGGGCGGCCGTCTCGCGGGCGCTGGCGCGCTCCAGCACGGGGCGAGCGTCGTCGAAACCGTATTTGAGCATGCCCGCGTAGTCGGCGTGGCCGGGTCGCGGCCGGGTCAGGGGCGCGTTGCGGGCGGCTCCGTCGGCAGCGAGCTGCTCTTCGGTGACCGGGTCCGAGGCCATCACGGTTTCCCATTTCGGCCATTCGGTGTTGCCGATCTCGACGGCGATGGGGCCACCCAGCGTGCTGCCGTGCCGGACCCCGGCCAGGACGCTGACCTGATCTTTCTCGAATTTCATCCGCGCGCCACGCCCATACCCGAGTCGACGACGGGCGAGTTGGTCGGCAATGTCCTCGGAGGTCACCTGGACACCGGCGACCATCCCCTCGATCACAGCAACCAACGCACGACCATGAGATTCACCGGCAGTGGTCCAACGCAACACGTGTCCCATCTTCCCATGGCGGTTTCCCCAACAGGTAATCGGCGATCCGGGACAAGATGGTTAGGATCTCTATCCGATGACAGCCGCCGACCACCCCCAGTCGCGGCTGCTGATCCCCACCTTGATTCTGCTCACCACGGTCACGGGCGTGGTCAGTAGCCTCGGCGCGCCACTGGTACCCACGATCGCCGTCGAACTCGGCGTCTCCCTGGGCGCCGCCCAGTGGACGCTGACCGCCTCGATGCTGGCCGGGGCCGTCGCCACCCCACTGATGGGTCGCTTTGCGGTCGGCGCCCGGCGCAGACCGGTGGTACTCGGAGGTCTGCTGCTGGTGGTGGCGGGCACGGTGCTGGCGGCGATGGCTCCCGCTCTGGCGGACATCTCCGATGATCTGGCCCTCGGCCTGCTGATCGCGGGCCGCGTCGGTCAGGGCATGGCGTTGGGCCTGGCACCGTTGGCCATGGCGGTGGCCCGCGAGATCCTCAGCCCGGAACGGATCGGTCCGGTGATGGCGGCGCTGTCGGTGGGCACGATTGTCGGGGCGGGGCTGGGCTACCCGCTGACGGCGGTGGTGGCTCAGCTGGGCGGGGTCGCGGCGGCGTTCTGGTTCGGCACCGTCCTGACCACCGCCACCCTGGTGCTGACCTGGCGCGAATTGCCCTGCGCCGCGCCGGTTCCGGCGCCGCGGGTCCGGACCTCGGAGGCGCTGCTGCTGGCAGTGGCGACATCGGCGCTGCTGCTCGGGATCAGTCAGACCACCACCTGGGGCTGGACCGACGGGCGGACGCTCGGCTTGTTTGTGCTCGGCGGGCTGGCGTCGGCGCTCTGGCTGCGGCTGACCCTGTGCCACCCCGATCCCCTGGTCGACCTGCGGCTGGCGTTCGGCGGGGCGGCGGCCGCACCCAACATCACCGCACTGCTGGCCGGTGCGGGCATGTACATGGGTCTGACGCTGCTGATGGTGCTGGTGCAGGTACAGACCCCGGCCGGGTGGGGTCTGGGCCAACCGGTGGCGATCGCCGGGCTGATGCTGGTGCCGTACTCGGTGATGAGTGTGTTGGGTTCGCGGATCTCGCTGTGGGTGGGCCGCCGCGTGGATCCCAGCCGGGTCCTGCCGGTGGGGTGCGCCATCTATCTGCTCTCGACGGTCCAGCTGATGTTCGCCCATGACCATGTGTGGCAGGCCCTGCTGTCGATGGCGCTGGCCGGCCTCGGCAGCGGAAGCACCTTCGCCACCCTGCCGGTGTTGCTGGTCCGGGCGGTGCCGACGGCGGAGACTTCCAGCGCGCTGGCCTTCAATCAGGTGCTGCGCTACATCGGTTTCTCGGTGGGTAGCGCCGTCGGCATCACCGTGCTGTCGCTGGTCAGCGGTCCGGTGCCCAACGAGCACGGCTTCGTGGCGGCCATGGCCGTCAACGCCGGGCTCTGGCTGCTTGCCATCCTCGTTGTCCTGGGCGCGGTCTCGGGCCGCCGCCCCGGTCGGCGCGTCACAGGCTGACAAGCACCGACAGCGCGGTCGCCAGACACATCGACGGCCCGTGCGGCACCACCCGGGCCCGGGACACCACACTCCAAAGGATCGTCAGCAGCGGCGCCGCCAGCGCGGCGAGCAGCCAGGCCGCGGTACCGAACACTCCGGTCAGCGCCCCCAGCCCCAGCGCCAGCTTCACGTCACCGGCGCCCATGCCACCGATCAGGAACGCAACCAGGTACAGGCCGCCCAATGCTGCGGCACCGGTGAGCGCCGCTGCGCCGTGGCCGCCGAAGACTGCGACCACCAGGATGATGACCGCACCCGGCAGCGTCACCGCGTTGGGTAACCGTTGCCGGCGGATGTCGATGATGCTCAACGCGGTCAACCACACCGCCAGAACCGCGCCCGCCGCCAGCTGTGCCATGGCGGCACGCTAATCCAGCACGGCCGCCATCTGTGCTCGCGGAGCCGGCCGGCCTGTGAATTGTTCGACCTGCGCGAAGGCCTGGTGCAGCAGCATCTGCAACCCGCCGACCACCCGCCCACCGGCAGCGCTGACAGCCTGGGCCAGCGGTGTCGGCCAGGGTTCGTAGATCGCGTCGAGCAGCAGCGGCGCGCCGGCCATCGCAGTGGCCAGGCCCGCGGCCGCATCGGCGGGGATGGTGCTGACCACCACCGCCGCCCGGCTCACCTGCCGGGCCAGTGCGTCGCCGTCGAGTGGGCTGTAGGAGGCGTCGATACCGACTGCCGTCGCCAGTTCCAGCAGCCGAGAGGCTTTCTCGGGATCGCGGGCCGCCACCGTCACATGCCCGGCGCCGAGCTGGGCCAGGCCCACCAGCGCGGCGGGCGCGGTGCCGCCGGAACCCAGCAGCACGGCCCGACCGGCGACGGGTTCGCCGATCGCCCCGGCCACCCCGTCGACATCGGTGTTGTCGGCGCGCCAGCCCGCGGTGGTCCGCACCAGCGTGTTCGCCGAGCCGACCAACTCCGCACGCTGGGTGTGTTCTGTCGCGTGGCGCAGGGCGGCGAACTTACCGGGCATCGTCACCGACAGCCCCACCCATTCCGGCCCCAGGGAATCGACCAGCGGGGGCAGGTCCGCGGCGCTGCATTCGATGCGTTCGTAGGTCCAGTCGATCAATCCGAGGGCGCGGTAGGCGGCCAGGTGCAGCTGCGGGGATCGCGAATGAGCGATCGGCTGCCCCAGTACTGCTGCCTTCCGCACCGGGGGCCTATCGGGCACTGTCCAGGACGCCATTGCGGCGGGCGATCTCGATGGCGGCCAGATGGTCCTCGTACTCACGGGTGAACAGGGTGGTGCCCTGCATGTCGATGGTGACGAAGTACAGCCAGTCCCCCGGTTCGGGATGCTCGGCGGCGGCCAGCGCCGTGGCGCTCGGGGAACAGATCGGCGTGGCGGGCAGGCCCAGCGAGGCATAGGTGTTCCACGGTGTCACCCGCGCCCGGTCCTCATCGGTGGTGGCGATCTCCTGGCGGTCCAGCGAGTAGTTCACCGTGGAGTCGAACTCGAGCTTGCGATTTGCGGCCAGCCGGTTGTAGATCACCCGCGCGACCTTCGGGAAGTCGTGCGGCAGCGCCTCCCGCTGCACCAGTGAGCTCACCACCAGCACGTCGTACGGCGAGATGTTCATCGCCGCGGCGGTGGCCAGCAAGCCACTGGCCTCGTAACGCGCGCCGCTGGCCGAGATCAGCGATCCGAGGATCTCGCCGGGCTGGGCGGACGGGTCCACATTCCAGGTGCCTGCGGCGATCAGCCCCTCGAGCCGCCGGTGGTCGGTGCCCATCGCGGTGACGGGTTCAACCGCCCACACCGGCACCTGCAGGGTTTCCAGACTGTCCGTGGAGGCGGCGTTGCGCAGGTCGTCGATGGACACGCAGGACCGCTGACCGTCCAGATCCGTACAGGTGGCCTCGGAGATCATCGAAAGAACCCCCGGGGTGACGGCGTTGGTCCGCACGTCGACCATGTCGTCGAGTTGCCGACCCTCGGGAATGGTCAGCTTGCCGACCCGGCTGGCCGGATCGGTCAGCTTCGCCACCGCCGAGGCGGCGGGAATCTCGGTGCGCACGCTGTAGAAGCCGGGTTGGATGGCCTGTATCGCGGGATTGCCCGCAGCCGCGTCGACAAATCCCTGCACGGTGGCCACCACGTCGGCGTCGAACAACGTCTGCCCGATCGCGGTGGTGGAATCGCCTTCGCTGACCTCGATCACGACATCGCTGACGCCGTCACCGGTGAAGTCCGACGGGGTGCCGAACATCGAGGACCAGAGACGGGAACCGAGGAATACGGTGCCGACGACAACACCGATCAGCACGGTGACCGCGAGCACGGCGGTCAGGCGCCGCCGCCGTCGGGCCCGTTCGGCCCGGATCCGCCCGGCACGGG
>NZ_JBARXZ010000027.1:0-13487 GCF_049647605.1 Mycobacterium sp.
GGTGCGGGCAGGGCCTCGGGGGCCGGCTCCGGTGTGAAGGCGGCGGGCACCACCTCGGGTGCCGGCGGCAGCGGCTCAGGCGCGGGCGGCGGGAAGTCGGGGGCCGGGGGCATCGGTGCGCCGTTGACGTCGGCGGCATCGAGCGGAGCGTTCAACGGTGCGGGCTCGGCAACGATGTTGCGCGGTGTGGAGCCGGACAGGCCGCGTCCGCAGACCGGCCAAGCTCCCTTGCCTTGGCTGGCGAGGACGCGCTCGGCGACCGCGATCTGCTCTTCCTTGGTGGCCAGGTGCGCCGACGGGGCGAACTCGCCACCCCCGTGACCGGACCACGTGCTGGGGGCGAACTGCAGACCACCCTGGTAGCCATTGCCGGTGTTGATCGCCCAGTTGCCGCCGGATTCGCAGCTGGCCACGGTGTCCCATTCGGAATCGGGGGCAGCTGCGGCGTGACCGGCGAGGGCTAGACCACTCCCACCGATGACGGCGCCGGTGAAGGCAACCTTGGCGACGTTCTTGGCCGATACGGTGGGCTTGCGGTGCCGTCCACTCATAGGTCGGTGTTTTCCTCTCTGTCGCGCCTGCGAGGTCAGCTGTCGGGTTCGGGCTGGAGAGGTTGCCCGGCCGGTGGCGATTCGTGCTGAACCGCTTTCGGCTTCACCCCAAGGAACCGCCGAAGCGATCCCGGGTCGATCTCGGTGGACCGGTGGGTCCCCCGCCCCCATCCAAGGGTTTGGTTGATCCCGCTGTCATGGATGGAGCTAGGCGCTGACAGTGGGATAGGTCTGCCGCTGGGTAGAGCTCGGCTGACTTCGGAGACGACGGTAATGCCTGAAATCCGAGCCGTCACCTTGCCGCCGTCCTGGCGTTTCGGTGCCGGGCAAATATTAAAGAATTTCTAAAACGCCACGAATTGAATGCGTTTCCCCTGGTCCAACGGGCTGTCTATTCCCCCGTAGCCAGCTCGTTATCCAATCGTGATGTGACGCAAATCACGGTCATCCGCCGGCAAACGGGGGTAATACGTCGATTGTTTGTCCCGATCCGATCACGGTCTGGGTGTCGCGGATTGCGATGCTGTCACAAAGATATGAACATCGCTGCAGGACACGGCCAAGCTGTGGGTCGCGTCGACTCAGCTCGGCGACCAACTCGGCCACCGTCGTCCCGTCCGGGACGGACACCTTCTCTTCATCCAGGCCCGCGGCCGCACGCGCGGCCGCGAAGTACCGGACCGTGACGCTCACCTCACCCACCGATGGCACTCATCGGTCGGTCGGGCTGCACAAAATCCGGATCATTGATGCCGTGCCCGGCCGCCTTGTTCCACATGGCCGAGCGCCAAGCGGCTTCGATCGCGTCATCGTCGGCGCCGCCGCGCAACAACCCCCGAAGATCGGTCTCGCTGGTGGCGAACAGACAATTGCGCACCTGACCGTCGGCCGTGAGCCGGGTCCGGTCACACGCCGCGCAGAACGCCTTCGACACCGAAGCGATGACGCCGACGGTCGCCGGGCCGCCATCCACACACCACAACTCGGCGGGTGCGGAGCCGCGCGGCCGCGGATCAGGAGTCAACACAAAATGCTCACCCAGGACCGCCAGGATCTGTCCCGCAGTCAGGATCTCGCCACGACGCCACTGGTGCCCGGCGTCGAGTGGCATCTGCTCGATCACCCGCAACTGATAGTCGTGTTCCACGCAGAACCGGAGAAGCGCCACCACGTCGTCACGCCCGGTTGCCGGGTCCAACACCGCATTCACCTTCACCGGACCCAGCCCTGCGGCATGGGCCGCCGCCAGGCCGGCTATGACATCGTCGAGGCGGTCGCGCCGGGTGATCGCCGCGAAGTGGGCGGCGTCGACGGTGTCCAGGGAGACGTTGACCCGGTTGAGGCCGGCGGTCGCCAGGGCCTGCGCACGTTTGGCCAAGCCGATTCCGTTGGTGGTGACAGCCATCTCCGGCCGCGGCACCAGGGCGGCGGTGGCCGCCACCACGTCCTCGAGGTGCGGCACCAGCATCGGCTCCCCACCGGTGAACCGAACCGTCGTGATCCCGAGCCGGGTCACCGCGATCCTCAACAAGCGGATCAGCTCGTCCGGGTGCAACATCTGCGCCTTCGGCATCCAGTCCAGACCTTCGGCGGGCATGCAGTAGGTACAGCGCAGATTGCAGCGGTCGGTCAGCGACACCCGTAGATCGGCCGCGACCCGGCCGAAGGTGTCGATCAGCGGACCGGTCGCCGGAGCGGGACCCAGCGAGGGCTGCGCAGCAGGCGCGCGCTGTATAGAGGGAAGGCCGAGCGCGGTCACCGTCACAGGCGGGCCTCCGTAGCGGTACGTAAACCGTCGACGGGAACGATGTCCTTACCGAGCGGCATCAACGACACCGGGATCATTTTCAGGTTGGCGATCGCCAACGGGATGCCGATGATGGTGATGGCCATGGCCACCGCGCTCACCAGGTGGCCGATCGCCAGCCAGATCCCCGCCACGATCACCCAGATGACATTGCCCACCAGCGCCCCGGGTCGAGTGCCCGGTTTGTCGACGATGGTCCGGCCGAACGGCCACAGCGCGTAGGACGCGATCCGCAGCGAGGCGAAGCCGAACGGGATGGTGATGATGAGGACAAAACAGATGAGTGCGGCCAGCAGATAACCCAACGCCAGCCAGAGGCCGCCGAAGATCAACCAGATCACGTTCAGTACCAGGCGCATCGTTCCTCCAGACGTTGTTCCAGCCTACCGAGTAACAGGGATGCTGCCGGCGGCACGGCCCGAGTAGGATCAGCTGCATCGCGTCCTGCGCAGGCGGGGCGCTTCCTTATGTTTCCAACACTGTCAGACAAGCAGGTGAAACCAGTGCCGACCGGCAAGGTGAAGTGGTACGACACCGAGAAGGGCTTCGGCTTCCTCTCCCAAGAGGAGGGGGAGGACGTCTATGTTCGTTCCTCGGCGTTGCCCGCGGGGGTGGACGGCCTCAAAGCAGGACAGAAGGTCGAGTTCGGTGTCGCTGCCGGCCGCCGTGGCCCGCAGGCGCTTCAGGTCAAGCTGCTGGAGGCCCCGCCGAGCCTGGCGCGCACCCGGCGTGAGGCTGCCGGCCCCGCCGAGCACAAGCACACTCCGGACGAGTTGCACGGCATGGTCAACGACTTGATCACCCTGCTGGAAGGCACCGTCCAGCCCGAACTGCGTAAGGGTCGCTACCCGGACCGCAAGGTGGCGCGGCGGGTGTCCGAGGTGGTCAAGGCCGTCGCGCGCGAACTGGACGCCTGACACCCACGGAACGGGCAAGCTGTAGTCATGGGCGATTACGTCGGAGCGGGCGAGTTCAGCCGGGACACCAACTACATCACCGATCGGATCACCGCGGACGGCCGTGACGGCTACCCGGTGGAACCGGGGCGGTACCGGCTGATCGTGGCCCGGGCCTGTCCATGGGCCAACCGGATGATCATCGTGCGCCGGCTGCTCGGACTCGAGGATGTGCTGTCCATCGGCTTCTGTGGGCCGACGCACGACTCGCGCAGTTGGACCTTCGACCTCGATCCCGGCGGCGTGGATCCGGTGCTGAAGATCCCGCGTCTGCAGGATGCGTACTTCGCCCGGTTCCCGGACTACCCGAAGGGCATCACGGTGCCCGCGATCGTCGAGGTGGCCACCGGCCAGGTGGTCACCAACGACTTCGCGCAGATGACGCTGGACTTGTCGAGTGAATGGACTGCCTTCCACCGCGAGGGCGCGCCGCAGCTCTACCCCGAGCCGCTGCGGGCCGAGATCGACGAGGTGGCCAAGCGGATCTACACCGAGGTGAACAACGGCGTCTACCGGTGCGGGTTCGCCGGCTCGCAGGACGCCTACGACGCTGCCTACGACCGGCTGTTCACCGCCCTGGACTGGCTCAGCGAGCGGTTGTCGACTCAGCGGTATCTGGTGGGGGACACCATCACGGAGGCCGACGTGCGGCTGTTCACCACGCTGGCCCGCTTCGACCCGGTGTATCACGGCCACTTCAAATGCAACCGCAGCAAGCTGGCCGAGATGCCGGTGCTGTGGGCCTATGCCCGGGATCTGTTCCAGACACCGGGATTTGGCGACACCACCGATTTTGTGCAGATCAAGGCGCACTACTACATGGTTCACACCGACATCAATCCGACAAAGGTGGTGCCCAAGGGCCCGGACCTGGTCAACTGGCTGACGCCGCACGGTCGAGAGGCGTTGGGAGGCAGGCCCTTCGGTGATGGGACGCCGCCCGGGCCGACGCGTGAGAGTGAGCGGGTTCCGGCCGGCCACGGCGCCGAAGCCGGCGAGGGACGAGCCGGCTGAGAAGGCCGGGGCCCATTCAACCCGGCCACGGCGCCGAAGCCGGCGAGGGACGAGCGGATTAGGCTGAGCGCATGGCTTTGTTGGGTGCACACGTCGATTCCGCTGACCCGTTGACGGCTGCCGAGGCCATCGGTGCCGAGACGGTCCAGTTCTTCATGGGGGACCCGCAGGGCTGGAAGAAGCCGCCACCACACCCGCTCGCGGACGCATTGCGCGAGAGTGAGCTGGCCATCTACATCCACGCGCCCTATCTGATCAACGTGGCCAGTACCAACAACAAAATCCGCATCCCGAGCCGAAAGATGCTGCTACAGCATGCCGAAGCCGCCGCGGGCATCGGTGCCAAAGGGCTCATCGTGCACGGCGGGCACGTCACGGCCAAGGACGATCCGGCCGTCGGTATCGAGAACTGGCGCAAGGCCTTCGAACGGCAAGAAGAGGCCGGTGGCTTCCCGCTGCCCATCCTGATCGAGAACACCGCCGGTGGTGAGAATGCCATGGCCCGCAAATTCGATCGGCTGGCCATGCTGTGGGACGCGGTGGGACAGTACGAACCCGGTTTTGTCCTCGACACCTGCCATGCCTGGGCCGGCGGCGAGGATCTCGACAACATCGTCGACCGGGTGAAGGCGATCACCGGCCGGATCGACCTGGTGCACGCCAACAATTCGCGCGACGCTTTCGACTCCGGTGCCGACCGGCATGCCAATTTTGACGCGGGAACCTTTGATTCACAGGTCATCGCCGACATCTGCCGTGCCGCGGGCAGTGACGTGATCATCGAGACGCCAGGTGAGGGAGTCGCCTCTGATCTGGAGTACCTGCGCGCCCGCACCTAGGGCAGCGGGTCCGTCAGCTCAGTCCCAGACGAACCGGATCGACCATTCGGCGTGCGGGACCTCGCGGATCTCTTCGTTCTCGTCGGTCACCAACGTCAGCAACTGCACCGCCAGACCGGTCATCCGGCCACGTTGCGGGTCCACCGTCGGCAATGTCGCCGCCAGTTTCGTGTTGGGGCGGAAGGTGCTGATGGTGGTGTTGTCGGGATCCTCGTACACCAGCATCAGCCGCCACGGCGCCGCCGCTATCGCCTGGGGTACCGACAGTTGCACCTTGTTCCGCTCGGTGACGTGCAACTCGCCCTGACTCTGCGGCGTCGCACAGTCATTGAGGTCCAGCACATTGCAGTACAGGAATGGTCCGGCGAGCGCCAGCTGCCCGCCGGTGAAGGCGCTGATCTCGGGCAGCGGGTGCCCACCGGGATCGCGGGCCAGTGCCCACGCCAAGGTGCCGGTGCCCACCGACCCCAGTACGACGGCGGCCGTGGTGGCGGCTGCGACGATTCGTTTCACTTCCTGGTCACCACTGATGTCACCGAATGATCCACCCTTTCCTGTTCGACCATCACCGGCCGATTACCGCCCAAGCCCGGAATCAGGGAGTTCCCGCGGAAACTCACAATGGTCTGCGCCAGCCCGGGGATGAGTAGAGCGGTGATGGCGGTGAAACCCACCCACAGGTCGGTGTAGACCAGCACACCCACCGCGCCGCCCATGACCCATGCCAGCTGCAGTACCGACTCCGAGCGTCCGAACGCCGATGCCCGTGACTCCTCCGGCAGATCGTCCTGGAGCGAGGCATCCAGGGATGCCTTCGCGATGGCGCTCGAGCCCGACGTGATCAGCGTGGCCACCGTGACCACCGCCAGGTTGCCGGTCAGTGCGGCCGCCAGTGCGGAGGCGCAGACGGCGATTGTGGCGCGGACCACCAGGACCGACGGTCTGCCGAGTTTGAGTCGCGCGGCGGTGAAGTTCCCGGCGAAGTTGCCGACACCGGCGGCCACCCCGATCAAGCCCAGGACGGCCAGCTGCTGCCAGCCGGAGGCGTCGTGCGATTTGGCGACAAACGCCGGGTAGAGGAACAGGAACCCGACCATCACCTTGATGGTGCAGTTGCCCCACAGCGACGTGATGATGTTGCGGCCCAACGGCTGGCGTAGCGAATTGGCGGACGTTTTCGGCGGTGGGCGATGTGACGGGGAACTGTGATCGTGGTAGCTCAGGGTGGCGGGCACCTCGCCCTCGGTGACCTCGACCCAACTCGGGATCTGCATCGCCAGCCAGATGCCCGCGATGCTGACGACCACGACGACGTACAACGCGCCGGGCATCTGGAACATGTAGGTCAGGGAGTACTCCACCCCTGCGGCGATACCGCCGCCCACGATGGTGCCTCCCAGCAGCCCGAACATCGTCAGCCGGGAGTTGACCCGAACCAGATCGATGCTCGGCGGCATCACCCGGGGCGTGACCGCGCTACGTAGCACCGAGAACGATTTGGACAGCACCATCATCCCGAGTGCACAGGGATACAGCACCCACGACGGGAAGCTGCCGGTGGCGCTGTCGTAGTTCATGATCAGGATCAGTGCCAGCACGGTGCGCAGCCCGAACGACATGGCCAGCGCCACGCGGCGGCCATGTTGCAAGCGGTCCAGCGCGGGTCCGATCAGCGGTGCGATCACCGCAAACGGGGCGATGGTGATCAGCAGATACAGCGCGACCTTGCTCTTGCTCTCCGCGGATGCGGCCGCGAAGAACAAAGTGTTGGCCAGGGCGACGGCCATCGCGGCATCGATGGCGAAGTTGACCACCACCGGCCAGGTGAGTGCGGTCAGGCCGGATTTGTCGGCGCCGTCGGCAGTGGCGGCGCGGTGCACCAGCCCGTACACCGCCGAACCCATTTCCCGGCTGCGCAGCTTCGCGGCCCGGGTGACGGTGATCCGCTGCGTGGACTCGGTGCCGGGGCGCCGCTGGGATGAGCCGGTGCGGCGGTCCTGCGGGTGGGCTTCGGTCTGATCCTCGTGCAGCGGCGGCAGGTAGCGGTTGGCGCTGGGGGTGGGCGGTGTACGTCGGGTCCGGCGGTGGTCCGGCTCGTCGCTGGGGTAGTTCGCCATGCCCGGATGCTCGCCGTGGTGCTGCGGCCGCGGGCGTCTTGCACCCGGCCCCGGGCCCGGGGTCGGGTGATCACGCCGCCGTTGTGACACGGCGTCGATTCTTCCCTATCCGCGGTGGTGCAGTCGCGCAGGCAGTTGGGTGTGGCGACCGATGTGGCTTGAGGGGGCGCACTCAGGCAGTATGAGAGGCGATGGACAGCATGATCGAATCCATGGAATCACCAGCCGAGA
The DNA here is from genome assembly GCF_049647605.1 of Mycobacterium sp. Lineage (GTDB taxonomy): Bacteria > Actinomycetota > Actinomycetes > Mycobacteriales > Mycobacteriaceae > Mycobacterium. The sequence continues at coordinate 7,516 of NZ_JBARXZ010000027.1, forward strand.
CGACCCAGGACGTCACTCCGGCGGTGTTGGCGACTCTTCTCACCGGTGCCGTCGATGTCGCTCGCGCCGCCATCGAAGAGTTCAGCGGCGCCACCGTTGGCGAGTATCTCGGTGTCACGCACGAAGACCAGACCTCGGCGACCCACCGGTTCCTGGCGGAGCTGCCCGGGTACAACGGTTGGCAGTGGGCGGTCGTGGTGGCCGCCTATCCCGGTGCCGAACACGTCACGATCAGCGAGGTCGTGTTGGTGCCCGGACCGACGGCGTTGCTTGCGCCGCAGTGGTTGCCCTGGGATCAGCGGGTCCAGCCCGGCGACCTGAGCCCCGGTGACCTGCTGGCTCCGCCCGTCGATGACCCACGTCTGGTGCCGGGTTTCCTCCTCAGCGGCGATCCGGAGATCGACGAAACCGCGGCTGAGATCGGGCTGGGGCGCCGGCAGGTTCTCGGTCAATGGGGTCGCGACGAAGCGGCCCAGCGGTGGCATGACGGTGACTTCGGTCCCGATTCGGCGATGGCCCGATCGACCAAACGGGTGTGCCGCGACTGCGGGTTCTTCCTGCCGCTGGCGGGTGCTTTGGGCCCGATGTTCGGGGTCTGTGCCAATGAGATGGCTGCCGACGGACATGTGGTGGATTGCACCTACGGCTGCGGTGCGCATTCGGACACCCCGGGATCGTCGGGCGCCGGCTCGCCCCTGTACGACCCGTACGACGACGGCGTGCTCGAAGTCGCACCCAACGAGGTCAGTACCTCTGGCGAGAGTGTCTCCGACGAGAGTGTCTCCGACGAGAGTGTCTCTGAGGACAGTGCCGCCGACGAAAGTGGCTCTGAAGTCAGTGCCACCGATGACGGTGCTGCCGACGCGGGCGCTTCTGACGAGGGTGTCTCCGAAGATGGTGCCGCTGACGAAGGCGCGCCGCTCCCGAGCTAGCCGCGGGGCGGCGGGCATTGCTGACCCGCTCTACGCTAGTTTGCTAGAAATGCCGTCACGTTCGTTTTTTACCGATGGTGAGCCCTGTCTGGGCGCCGCGGGCGCCGCGCTGGGCGGCGCTTCGCTGCCACAGGTAGATCGAGGTGCCCACCAAGCCGGTCGCCAACCCCGCGATACTGACCGGGCGCCACTCGTGTAGTGCGGAAACAGTGAACGACAGCACGGTGACGACCAGCCAAGCGGCGATTCCGACCGCAATCACGCGCCACGGCTCGAGCAGCCCTGGTGGCAGTGGGGGCGGCTCGGGGGAGCCGGCGGTCGGCGAGGACATGACTGTTCACGGTAGTCGATCAGCTGGCGTGCCGGGTAGGACGGCGTTTGCCCGGTGTAATTGTCGCGCCTGTCGTATCGTTTGCGATGTGAAAGATGTCGACACCCGGCTCGCCAGTGACCTCTCGCTTGCGGTCGTTCGGATGGCGCGTCAGTTGCGGTTTCGGCGTCCGGAATCGCAGGTGTCGATGTCCCAGCTTTCGGCGTTGGCCACTCTGCTCAAGGAGGGCGCCATGACACCGGGTGCGCTTGCGGTCCGGGAGCGGGTCCGGCCACCGTCGATGACGCGGGTGGTGGCGTCGTTGGCGGAACAGGGCCTGGTGGCCCGCACCGCGCACCCGGTGGACGGACGGCAGGTGCTGGTCTCGGTTTCGGATGCGGGCGTCGACCTGGTGGAGTCGGAACGACGCGCCAGCCAGGAGTGGCTGCAGCGCAGGCTCGCCCAACTGAACCATGATGAACGGGTGACTCTCAAACGCGCCGCCGTCCTGTTGTCGGCCATCGTCGACGAAGGCGCGTGAGCGCCGGCTGCCGCGGCGACGCCGGCCCCATCGATATCGACGATCCCGCCGATCTCCGTCTGGACGATTTCCGCGATCTCAACAGCATCGACCGGCGTCCCGACCTGCCCAGTGGCAAGGGATTGGTGATAGCCGAGGGTGTCTTGGTGGCGCAGCGGATGTTGGCGTCCCGGTTTTCACCGCATGCCCTGCTCGGCAATGCCCGTCGCTACGAGGAGCTGCTGCCCGACCTCGCCGGGGTGGACGTGCCCTACTACCGGGTCAGTCCCGAGGTGATGGCCGAGGTTGTCGGGTTTCACCTCAACCGTGGCGTACTGGCCGCGGCGCGGCGGGCGCCGGAACTGTCGGTGGACGAGGTGCTCGCCGGTGCCCGCACCGTGGCCGTGCTCGAAGGGGTCAACGACCACGAGAACCTGGGGTCGATCTTCCGGAATGCGGCCGGCCTCGGTGTCGATGCGGTGGTGTTCGGCGCCGGATGTGCCGACCCGTTGTACCGCAGGGCGGTGCGGGTATCGATGGGGCATGCATTGCTGGTGCCGTTCGCGCGGGCGCTGTCCTGGCCTGCTGATTTGAACAAGCTGCGGGACAACAATTTTCGTATGGTGGCGATGACACCGGGGGCGGGTGCGCTGCCGTTGGGCGACGCGCTTCCGGCTCTGGGCGACCAGCGAGTGGCGATTCTCGTCGGTGCGGAGGGGCCGGGACTGCGCGAGTCGACCATGCGCGCCAGCGATGTGCGGGTCCGGATCCCGATGTCCCGCGGCACCGATTCGCTCAATGTGGCGACGGCGGCAGCGTTGGCGTTCTACGAGCGAGCCCGCAGCGCCACGAATTAAACTCCCCATCGTGACCGATGATTCCCCGCCGTGGGCAACGGGTTTGACCGTGGCCGCGTTTGTGGCCGCCGTTGTCGCCACCGCGATCGTGGTGCTGACCATCGGCCTGCTCCGGGTGCACCCGCTGGTGGCGGTGGGGCTCAACGGTGTGGCCGTGGGTGGGCTGGCGCCGACGGTGTGGGGGTGGCGGCACCGGCCGGTGGTGCGATGGTTTGCGCTGGGTTCCGGGGTGGGCGTCGCGGTGGCCTGGGTGGCGCTGCTGGGTCTGGTGTCGGCGGGGGTGACGGCATGACGGTCCAGTTGTTCCGGGCATGTTCGAGCGCATGGTCATTCCCAAGAACGCCGACCTGATCGAGCGGTTCTACCACCCGGAGTCTGTCATGTACGCCGACGGGATGTCGCAGACGTTCGACGAGTTCGCGGCCAGTCACCGGACGGTGTAGCAGAGCCCCATCGCCTACGCGGTCGAGTATGACGAGCAGGCCTGGGTGGAGGCAGGGGACAAAGTTGTGGGCCGGATGTGGATCACCACGTCACGCCCGGGGGAGACACCCACCCGGATCGAGATCGTGGTGATCGCCGCCTACCTGGACGGCCGGATCCACCGTATCTGGGAGACGACGTGGCCGAGCTGGCGCGCGGTGGCGGCGCTGGAGAACTACTGACCGACCAGTTCTAGCGGTCGCCGCTGGACCGCACACCAAGCAGGACGTCTTCCCAGGCCGGGATGGTCGGCTTCGCCTTGCGTGCTCTGGCGGGACGTTCGGTGCGTTCCGGTTGTGCTGGTTCCGGTGTGGGCGCCGCGGCGGCCGGCGCGGCCGGAGCCTGCAGTTGCGGCTTCTGCTGCTTCGGTGGCTCTACCGGGGCGTCGAAGTCGAGCTGAGCGATGGGCGCCACCGAGCGCAGCGGCCGATCGAAGCGTGGGTTGATCAGCTCACTGGCCGCATCGTCGACAGCGGTCACGGTGCCGCCATGGGCGCCCGGGGCAAACCGGAAGTGCGCCACGTTGTCCGACCGGCCCGCCTTCCACGCCAGCTGGACCGTCCACCGGCCGTCCTCGTTGCGCCAGGCGTCCCAGTTGGTCGAATCCGGGTTGAGGCCGCGGGCGACGAGTGCGCTGGACACCGATTCCAGCAAGGTCAACACCGCGGGACCGTCGGCCAGCACCGGGTGCGCCGCAGTTGCCAGTTCAGCGGCACGGGCCCGCTCCAGCAGGACCGGGTGGGCAAACCGCTCGACCCGGGAGATCTCGACCCCGGCACTCTTGGCGAGTTGCTCCACCGATGCGCCGGCGCGGATCCGGCTCTGAATGTCTTTGGGGCGCAGCATGCTGGTGACCTCGATGTCCATTTGGGTTTGGTCCAGACGGGCTTTGTCACCGCGAACGGCAGCCCGCAGTTTGTCATCGATTCGCAGCCGATAGGCGCTGCCTGCGGTATCACCGTCGATCTCGATCAGGATGTGTCTGCCATCGACATCGAGTCCAACGACCTTCAGATCTCGCATGGCGACCTCCTTGGGGCCACCGTGCCGGGCCCGAGTATCAGGGACCTTACGGCAGCGCGGCGCTGCCGCGGTGCTGACACGCGGGGGTTGGCCGAAACGGGACGCAGATGGCACGGCGCCGTCGCTGCGCCGTGCCATTCAGCCGCCCGGAATCAGAGGCGCTCGACGACCCAATCGATGCATCGGGTCAGTGCGCTGACGTCCTCGGGGTCGACGGCCGGGAACATCGCCACCCGCAGCTGGTTGCGGCCGAGCTTGCGGTAGGGCTCGGTGTCGACGATGCCGTTGGCGCGCAGGATCTTGGCGACGGCGGCGGCGTCGACCGAATCGTTGAAGTCGATGGTGCCGACCACCTGGGAGCGCAGCGCCGGATCGGCCACAAATGGTGTCGCATACGACGTGCCCTCCGCCCACGAGTACAGCCGCTGCGACGAGTCGGCGGTGCGCTTGACCGCCCAGTCCAGGCCGCCGTTGCCGTTGAGCCAGTCGAGCTGCTCGGCCATCAGCAGGAGTGTCCCGATTGCCGGGGTGTTGTAGGTCTGGTTCTTGAGGCTGTTGTCGATGGCGATCGGCAGGGACAGGAACTCCGGCACCCACCGGCCCGACGTGGCGATCGCCTCGACGCGGGCCAGCGCCGCCGGGGACATGACGGCCAGCCAGAGTCCGCCGTCGCTGGCGAAGTTCTTCTGCGGCGCGAAGTAGTAGGCGTCGGTTTGGGTGATGTCGACGGGGAGCCCGCCCGCTCCGGACGTGGCGTCGATGACCACCAGCGCGTCGCCGGCACCGTCGGGCCGGTACACCGGGACCGCCACCCCGGTCGACGTTTCGTTGTGCGCCCACGCCAGGACATCGGCGGCCGGGTCGGCCTGCAGTGCCGGCGCGCTGCCTGCGTCGGCCTTGATGACGATCGGGTCCCCGACAAACGGGTTCTTGGCCACCGCCGAGGCGAACTTTGCGCTGAACTCGCCGTAGGTCAGGTGCAGTGATCGCTGGTCGACGAGGCCGAAGGCGGCGGCGTCCCAGAATGCTGTCGACCCGCCGTTGCCGAGGATGACCTCGTAACCGTCGGGAACCGAGAACAGTGCCCGCACTCCGTCGCGCACCCGTCCGACCAGGTTCTTGACCGGGGCCTGGCGGTGTGAGGTCCCGAAGAGTTCGGCACCTTGGGTGACCAGGGCTTGTAGCTGTTCGGGCCGGACCTTGGAAGGGCCGCAGCCGAACCGGCCGTCGGCGGGTTTGAGGTCGGCGGGAATCGTCAGCTGCTCAGGCATGGTGCCAAGACTAGGTCCGGCGGGCGGGTGCGGAGCGACCCGGGGGGGAGGTTATCGGGTGAGGATTCGCGGCCCGTCGGCGGTCACAGCCACAGTGTGCTCGCTGTGTGCGGCGCGGGCGCCGCTGACGGTGCGCAGCGTCCAACCGTCGGGATCGTGGAGGTAGTCCTCGGTGCCGTCGCCGATCAGCATCGGCTCGATGGCGATGACCAGGCCCGGGCGCAGTTTCATGCCTTTGCCGCGGCGGCCCTCGTTGGGGACGTCGGGGCTCTCGTGCATGGTCCGCCCGATGCCGTGTCCGCCGTGGTCGGCCAGCAGGCCGTAGCCGTCCTTGCGTGCCGAGGCGGCGATGGCGAATCCGATGTCACCGAGGGTGTTGCCGGGCCGGGCGGCGGCGATGCCCGCGGCCAGGGCACGTTCGGAGGCGGCGATCAGGTCGGCATCGCCGGGGCTGCCGGCGCCGATGGTGAAGCTGCGGGCCGCGTCGCCGCACCACCCGTTGAGCACGGCGCCGAAGTCCACCGACACCAGGTCGCCGTCGGCGAGGACCTCATCGGTGGGGACACCGTGTACGAC
>NZ_JBARXZ010000028.1:0-29710 GCF_049647605.1 Mycobacterium sp.
CGCCTCTACTGCTTGACGAGCTTACGGAGCTGTGTCGCGAGAGTTCGCGCGCCGGCATCCCCAAGTTGACCGTGCAATGCAATTGCGAGCGCGCTTGGGTCGACGTCAAACCGCTTAAGTGCCCGACTCACCGACCGGGAGTGGGTCTGCGGCGCTCCGGGTCGCTCACCTTGCCCTCGTGACTCCTTCTCCCCTGCTGCGCCGTCCTGGCCCACCTGGTCAGTTTCAGTTTCAGCATTCGTGTCGGATTGCGCTCGATCCCAAGACGCCCGCTGCTCTTCCCAGGGGATTCGCGCAAGATCACGCGCCTCGCGGATCGGAAGTTCGCCGCGCCGAGTAGCTTCCTGAAGCTCGGGCGCCAGCTTGAGGAGTGCACGACGTTGGGACACCCAGGTTTTGCTCTTGTGTAGGTGGTCAGCCGCCGCGTCAGCACTGCCATACTCCCCCACCAGGCTCTCGACTGCACGAGCTTCTTCGATCACGTCGAAGCCTGACCTGTCGACGTTCTCGGCGATCACAGCGGTGAGAAGAGTTGCTCTGTCGGCAGCGAGTTCGTCCTTGATCACGATATCGAGCTCGGGCCGGCCGAACTGGTGCGCCGCTGCCAACCGCCGGTTGCCGAGAATCACAACCCAGCGCGCGTCGATCGGCGTATCGGGATACAACGCTTGATAGGCGCGTTTCGTGACGACTACGACTGGTTGCAGCTGATGCTGGACAATCGAAGCCAGCTCATCAAGGTTGCCGAGGGAGTCGCGCGGATTATGGGGATTACCGACAAGCTCGCGCAGCGGCACTGACCGCGACTGGCCGGCTCGGGGAATGATGGACGCGACTGATGCCCCGTCAACCGACGATTTGTCGCCGATAGTTTCGGCTAGCGCCGCGAAGCTCTTGACACCTCCGCGGCTCATCAGTGAACCTCCGCTGCCATCAACTCGTCGGCGAGGCTGTAGTAGTCCGACGCCGCGTTGGCTGCTTTCCCCGTCTTCTTGTACTGCGTGACGACCACTCCGTCGTTGGATGCATTCGTGTGGATTTTGTAGTGCCGGATCACGGTTTCAGCCAGGGGCCAACCGCGACCTCTAACAAACTCTTGGGTCTCGTTGAGCCAGTAGCTGCCATCGCGACTGTCGTGGTTGTTGATGAAGACGCGGTAGGGGAGCCCGCGCGGCTCCAAGATCTTGCGGATGGTTCGTGCGGTGGGGTCAAAGCACAGAGGCTCCGTCAGAATCGGAACCAGCACTTCGTCGGAAACGTCGAGCACGGTGCGTAGGGCATCTGCGGAGTGCCCAGAGCCAAGGCCGTCTCCGGAACCGTCGGGGTCCAAATCGAACCAGCCCGCGGTGTCGACATACACCTCGTCGATGCTTGGCAGGTTGTTCAACAGCGCCAGATGCTCAAGTGGATCGTCGTGGGCCTGGATCAGATAGAAGGGGAGTTCGCTGACTTGGCTCGCCCACCATGCGGCGGAACCCTGCGGGTCGATCGACACGGCGGCAACTCGAGGATCGGCATCGTCCGGCGAATCCTTACCTAGGCGCTCAGCGCGAACTGCGGCGAGGTTGACGGCTGCGGTGCTCTTGCCGACGCCACCTTTCTGGTTAAGTAACGTGATGACTCTGGACATTGCGTTAGCCCCTTGAGGTATACGAAATGCGCGAATGCGGCGCGCGAGAACGGTCGCCTGTAAGGCTACGTCCGCACGGTTGAATTGCCCTGGCGACACGCGCAACAGTCAAACAACTCCGCTAGTTTTCCGCGGAAAACCGAGCAGTGTCAGCTACCCCGCGGCTTACTCAAACCTGTCCGTGATCGCGTTCAGGAGTATGCCCCAAGCGGCTGTGACCAGCGCGTTCGCGTCAGTTTTCCGCGGAAAACTGCAATGTCGACCGGGTTCTCCGCGGAAAACTGGCCTTGTGGGAGTTGCCATCGGCGTACTCAATCGAGGGTCGATACGCCGCAGCTTGGAGGCAAGTCGGTCGAGCGTCCACGGACCGCGATGGGGGAGGGGCCGCCGGTACCAGACACACCCCGTTCGACCCCAGCGGCCGCGGCTGTCGATCCTCGCTGCCGCCACGGCTCCATCGGGACTCCATGCAGCTCCCGCGTGCGCGGCCCGGCGCAGGCCGCCCTGATAGGTCCGCCGCCGGTGAGGCTCAAGGCTCGGCGATAGCGCATCGCAGCCCAGCGACAATCATCCGTGGGCAACTGCCGCCGGGTTGGTCCGATGGCTCGACGGGCCCTTGCGTTCTGGTAGCCAGTCGCTTGGAGGCTCCACGCCCGGCATCTACGCGTCCGGCCGGGGGCTGCGGTGCTGTCGGTGGGTCGGGGGAGGGCGCAGCGCAAAAGCGTGATCGAAGGGTGTGGCGCGAGCTCATTTGCGCTGGCCCGCCATGGTGGACCGTGCCTACGCTCCTTAGGCCGCTGCGCTCAGAACGGCGCGCTCAAGGTTGCCCGGCGGCGTCCCTCGGGTCGGCCGCTACGCCCGGGGTTTGACGTCCGCGGCGGTGACGTCCGCGGCCAGCGCTTGATGTAGCAGCTCGATTGCAGCGTCCCAGATTGGATGCGGGTTTCTGCGGTAGTAGACGCGGCCCATGCCGTCTTGTCGCGTGATGAGGCCAGCCTCAGCGAGGTCCTTCAACGGGGTTTGCAGTGCGCTCTGCGCAGGAAAGTTCAGCTCGGCGGCTAAGTCGCTGGGGTTGACTAGGCCGTCACCCTGGGCAATGGCGGCCATCGTCGCCAGCCGGTGTTTCTGCCCAAAGACAACCGAGGAGAGCTTCTGCACTCCCGCCGATTGCGCATAGGACACGCCTGACATGCTATTACAGGAATCGTGTTACACAGTTCGTGTTACTGATATTCTGTTACACAGATCCCGTAATGGCTGGTCAAGAGCTTAGAGCAGCCTTCCCAACGAGCTGATCGGAGCGGTCTGGTGGCGGACATCAGTGCGAGCGAAGACACGGCTGGTCGACGGCGCAACTGGCGCCACCGGGAGACCCGTGCTTCATCCAAACTCGTGGCCAAGCGTGTCAGCGAGGAAGATCATTCAGCATTGACTCGGTACGCCGAGTCCCGTGGGGTCAAGGTTGCCGAGCTGCTGGCGCCGGCGGTGGAGGACCTCATCGCCCGAGCGCATGCGTTCTGTGAGCAGGACGATGCGCTGCCGCGCCCGTTGAAGGTGTCCTAGAGCCTCGACTGATTCCTGCAGGCCTCAGCTGTCGACTGAGGTCGTCCAAGCGCGTGCAGGCTCTGCCCGGCGATCTGGCCCGAATGTGCCCGTAGTCGTGGACAGCGCGAAAGTCGGTCGGGAATGCTGCGCTGTGACGGCCCAGCAACGAAGGCGGACATTTGATGACGGCATTGCTTAGTGACGCCGCGTGCGGCTCGCTACAGGAGGATGAACCCCGTCCTGACCGCACCAACGGTCTTGCAGACGGCACCAGACCCTTAGCGCTCAACGAGGAGCAATCAGCCTTATCTGCCAGTGCGAGGCACTCCCATCAAGCGTCGAAGCTATCGCTCGTTCGTATAACCCGCGCCGCGGCGGTCGGAATCACCGTCCTAGTTGCAGTTTTCAGCTTCGCGCTTTCATTTTCATCGCTGGCTGATCTCGCGGCTCGCACGGTGTGGCCGGACAAGTTCGCGTGGCTGTGGCCGGTCATCATTGACGGGACGATCGTGCTTGCGACGATGGCGCTGGTGACGTTTTCTGCCTACCCGGAACAGCGCGGACCCCGCCGGTACTTTTGGGCGCTACTAACGGTGGGCGCAGCAGTCAGCGTGGCGGGGAATGCCGTACACGCAATGCTGCCCGACGGCCGGCTGCCCGAGCAGCCATTGGGATCGTTGGGTGCCGCGGCGGTCGCCTGCGTTCCGCCATTGGCGCTGGTACTCGTGACGCACGGGCTTTCCATTTTGTGGCGATTCACGCCCTACGAGCAGCCCGACGAGACTGCCCAACGACGGGAAGACGCCCTAGCCCTAGCGGCTGACCGCCTTGAACGATGGGAAGCCGTGGCCGCAGCAATTCACGAACGCGGGCAAATAACCTCCTATCCCACAGCCAAGATCGCGGCCGCCCTCCGGCTTCTCCACGACACTCAACCGCCCCTTGCGCTGCGTCAGATCGGTCAGCGGCTCGACCTGCGGCACGACACGGTGGCAAGAATCCGAGACGCCGCGAAAAGTGTGCTCGCCGAGAGCACCCTACGACCGGGGGCTGCTCGGTCCCCGATTTCGGGTGACGTTTCCGAGCGGTCGTCAGTAGACCAGGAACGATGAGTGGCCCGTCGCCTAAGTGTGCTGCTCCTCATGCAGCTGCCGCCCAAGCGGTTCAGAAGCCGGCGCCCTTGCGAACTGATACCCGGAGGCCCCGCCGGCCTTCTTCAACCACGATGCGGTCCATGATTCTGCGCGCAGATGATCCGGGAGCTGGCCGGCCTGCCACTGACGCTCCTCGTACATGTCGTCCACACTCTGGTCCGGCGATCGTGCAGCGATAGCGCGGAGTGCATAATAGGCACCCCCATATGGGTGTTGCGGCACGTGGGCAGTGGGGCAGTGGCGACTGCCTGGCCCGCCACGCGAGCAGCCGCGATAGCAGCTGGATCAATGATCTCTTTGGCGGCCGAATGGGCATCCAGCGACGCCTTACGGATCACAGCCACGCTGATCTGACCAGTGCTTACCCACACACGCCCAGTCTCGATTGCCCGCCGGGGACGCAGGTCGATGGGATCAACCGCCTCGAAGGTCGGCAACACGCGCTCGGCGCAATCAAGTGCCCATGTCGCCATTGCACGCTGATCGTCACGCGAGTACTTCTAACTCACCACCTTTCATCCGGGGACAAAGACCGCCCACAACCTCAGTCTGGCGTGTCACGGACCTCATCAGACAGCACACCTAATCGGCGAAATGCCTTTAACTGAAACTGTTGTTCGGTTCGGCCGTCGCTTAACGACGTCGCCGGTCCCGGCTCCGCCCCAACAATCTTGGGGGAGCCAGCCGCCGAAGATTGATCATCGGCCCCGCCGCCGGGTTATTGCCGCCAACACTGCGGCGACCTCAGCGCGTCCCGGGCCATGCAGTGCTTCCCGTCCGACTTCCCTTCCACGGGCGTGCTCCTGGCGCTCAGCTTCGCGCTGGATAGCCCGTTCCGCGCGCTGAGCGGCCTCAGCAGCAGCGGCGGCTTCCGCGTACGCCATAGGCCGCACCGACAGCTCGTTATGCGCCGTGTACGCCGCCAAGATGGCTCCGATCAGCCCGATCGGCCGAGGGGGAGCGTCAGAAATCCGGTGGCCACCGATCAGCCATTCCGACACAGCCGCGTTCAGGTCCTCGGCGGTCCATCCGGCACGGGCCGGCGCGGCCAGAACCGCTGCCCAGGCGCCGGTACCGTACTTGCGTGACCACGGTGGAGCCTTCGGATGCTCGCGCCACGTTCGCGCCAAGCGCTGCCCGTTTCTGTCGATGTTTCGGCGGCGCGTAGCGACGCCTTGCCGGGCGCCTCTGGCGCCCGCGTGGGTAGTAACCAGTCTCCTTAAAGGTGAGATAGCTGTCTTAAGTGGGGACCGTTCCAGGTGGGGTGTCAGTATGTGGATAACCCGGGTGACCTGCTGGTTGTCGTGCAACGCCCAGACTGAGGCCCACCCACGGGATCGATCACCCATCCGCCAGGACGCCATCCGCTCCACGAACGTCCGCTGGCGGCCGCGGACCACCTCGGTGGCCACGCCGAGCAGACGTAAGCACTCCCGCGCCCGCTGAACAGTACGTTCCGAGAACCCCGTCCGCGTCGCGAGCGTCGCCACACTCGGCCGGCAGTTTCGTCCGGTGCTGCGGTCAGCGAAGCGCGCCATTTCCGCGGCGATGGTTACCACGGCTCGCTTGGAGACCGGCGCCGTCATCTGTTCCCGGATCTGTGGGTACCGCTGGTCGTAGGCGCACGCCACGGTGACCTGTGCCCAACGTGTAGGGCCTCCGCTCCAGCACGCGACGCCGGCATGGGCGTCCGACCCGAGTTCGAGGTTGACGAACTGGGCGGGAGAGGGCAGATCGCGCCCGGCCATACGGCGACCACGACGGATAGCCAAGACGTCCGCCACCGGAGTGGTTCGGATCGTGCCGCGGCGACGCACGGCGGTGCTGCAGCCGCGATATGCACGGGGCGAATTGTCCACATTCGGGGTGGACATATGGAGAAACGCGGTGCGCAAGTCTGGACCAGTGCCAACGCATGCGCTACCGTGAGACCTGTCTTCCACGACAGTTCCCTTCGGGGAATGTGGCGTTCGCGCCCGACCCGCCCTCCGGTTCCAGCCGGGGGGCAAAGTCGTTTTATCGGCGCTTTCGCCTATTCAGATGTGGGAAGTTGGCAGTGGTTCCTCATGGCACCACTGGCGTCGTCACATCGCCAAGGGCAAACCCTCCTGAATCGCTGATAGGGGTAGGGCACCCCCACCGAGGATCTCGGCGATGGCACGAGCGTTGTACACCGAGCGGGGGAGTCCAGCGTCCTGTGCTCGCGCGACGAGCTCGCCAGCGACGGCTGGGTGGACTCGTACTGTGCAATGTCTCGTAGCGGTGCTGGGCCGTGTCAGTGCGCGGACGTCGGTCCCGACGCGGAGCGTCAGGATCAGCTGGTGGTGTCGAATAAGGTCAGGACGGTCGACGTGCCATGCCAGGAGGTCGGCCAGAAATGGTGACCGGTCGAGACATGCACGCGTCTGGTCCACCAGGCGTTCCAGGCTCGGCCAGAAGGTGGCAGTGACGACCACTCGCGGACCGAGATGCGGGCGGCCGCGGGGTGTAGCCGCCTGTTGCGCAGTCAATTGCGTTGCTCCTCTCACGGTCGTTTCGCGCTTGTCGCTGGTCCCTGACGGCGTCGATCTTGTGACCTCTGCGGCTCCTGATGCGAGTGGTACTTGACGAAGTTTCGCACGCAAGTGGCGGATTAACCGCCGAGACACGCTGGTCACCACCAGATCGTGGCAAGGTTCGAGCAGAGCTGATCCTTACGCACCCTCTTTCAGAAAAGCCACCGACACGCCGAACATTGGAGATCAGATCGTGATCTTGGGGGTGTCGGCACCGAGATTTACAACGAATGTGCCAAGGGTGGTGGACCGCCACCGCCTGCAAATCTATGGTCCGACGCATGAACTCCTTTGTCGCGCATCTGCTGGCCGCAGTGCTCGCCGACGCAGCCGATCAGCTGTCCGGCACACCGCCCAGTGCGCAGATCTCGGTGGCAGACAGAACCGTCTCGTGCTGCGGAGGCGCTGAGGCAAGGGGCCGCTAATGGCCACCGCGGCCGAAGTCGTGGCGGCAGTTGACCACATCATGCGGTTCAAGCCTGACTGGCGCGGAACCCTCAACGACTCCGACTTCGCCGCGCTCAACGAGATGTACCAGCGGGCCAAACATCACCCGGAGGAATGGCTGAGCAACCGCGATCTGCCCACCACGATCGACGACAAGTATCTGGGTGCGCTGCGGCTGGACAATCCCACCCTCTTCGATGGGGGGAAGCTGGTCGACCCGCTCGGCGCGCCCCCGGCGACAGTGCCGGCCAGTGTCGACGCCCCGCCTGCCGCGCCTGGCCAGGCCCCCCCAGCGCCTGCCGACGACGGCTTTTCCGGTCGTGCGGCTGAGGCTTCTCAGCGTGTCGATGACGCGTTGGCCAAGAACACGACCGCCCTGGCCGAGGCCGACGAAGAACTCGTCGATGCGGTTCTGGGTGCCAAGACCGGATCCGATGAGGGCAAGGCGCAGCTGCAGGCACTGCAAGCTGCACTGGTGGACCAAATCCACAAGCTGGGACCAACTTTGGACACTCCGGCCGGTCAACAGCAGCTCAACGACTTTCTGCAGAGCAAGACTCAAGAAATCCTGGGCATCGTCAAGTCCTCCGGCATGGACGCCGAATCCAAGGCCGAAGTGCTCGATGCGCTTTCGCAGCGCTACGACGCGGTGAAGGACTCGGCTGGTTCCGGTACCGGCTCCACGGACCCGGCCACGACCGGGGGCAACGGCCAAAGCGGTAGCGGCACAGGCGGTTCCGCGGGAGGCGCACCGGCACCGGCCGACACTGGCACCGGGGCTGGCGACCCCCTGGCCAGTGACCCTCTGCTGGATGGGTTGGCCTCTGATCCGCTGATGGCAGGCCTTGGTGGGTTGGCCGGACCGGCGATGGGTGCGCTGTCTGGGCTTCCGGGCGCGATGGGCTCGATGATGCCGGGAATGGGCGGCTTCGGCGGCGGAGGTGGCCTGGGCGATTTGGGCGGGGCGATCGGCGGCGCGATCAAGGAAGCTGCGTCCGCGCGACCGCCTGAGGACGACCCTGCCGAGGCGCTCAAGGATGATCCGCTGGCGGCCACGCCGGACGGTTCTGAGCGGGACAACCCTGAGGATGAAAAGTCCGACGAAGCCGCTGCCGACGACGCCAAGACAGATGACCCGGCGACCGAGCCCGCGGCGGCAAAGCCTGCTGACGGAGCACAGCCTCAGCCGGTAGCCGCTGAAACCGGTCAGGTTCCTCCTGCCCAGCCCGGCCCCGACGTTTCGGTGAAGCTGCCGGACGGATCGACCGTCACCGCAGAGAGCCCGCAGCTGGCCCACGCCGGCCGCCTGGTCCTCGAAGGCGCCAGCCTCGACGACGCGGCCGGACAGGCCCACATCACAGTGCTGCCCCCCGGTGCACCGGTCAACGATCCGGTCTCGCCCAGCCAACTCAGAATGATGGACTACGCCCAGTTCACCGATCACCGCGTGATGGCCCTGGGCAACGGCAAGGTCTGGCTGAACGGACAGGTCACCCCTGTTGAGGAGATGCCCACCGGCCCGAATTTCCTGGGCTGGGCACGTCCGCAGATCCAGACAGCCCCTGCAGCTCCGGCAGCAACCGTGCTGGCGGGGGCCAATTGAGTGTCCGCACCTACAGACGAACGGGGTTAAATTATGAGTGTGGTTGTACAGGTCGATCCCTCTGAGCTGCGTCGTCGCGCAGAAGTGCACGCGCAGGCGATCGATCAGATCGTGGCCGCACGCGCCGACAACGAGCGGATGACGACTGAGGCGCAAACCTTGGGCCCGCTGTATCACCAGGTCAAAGCGTCGGTCAGCGAGGTTGCAGCCAAGCGCGACGCCGCGTTGGCCAGCGAGCAGGCTCGGCATGAGCAGATGCGTGACGCCCTGCTGGCCTCGGCAGCTGAGTACGAGCGAGTCGAGGCTGAGAACCGGGCGCGCGTGACCATCAGCCCGTCCGACACTTAAGGGGGGCTGGTGTTTGAGTCGGCGCAGCAGACAACGGTGGAAGTCTTCGAGGCAACCAGCCACGACGAGTCCATCATCGTCTCTGTCGACCGCCAGGGTGCGTCGGTCGGGGTGCAGCTGGAGCCCGAGGCGATGGATCTCGCCGACGAGGAGCTCGCGGCGCGGATCATCCGCCTGAACACCCTGGCTTACCTGCGATCACAGTTGGCGCTGCGGTTGGAGATGGAAGGCAATCGTGTGGAGAACGTGGGCTCGTTTCTGCCCACTGAGGACCAGGTGGCCGCGTTCGCTATGACCATCGACTTTTAAGGGGGGAGACATGCCAAGCAGTGGGGGGCCACGCGTTGATGTCGACTTCGGCGGGATGGCCACGCTCGCCGCGACGATGACCTCGGCCGCAGGCAGTCTGGCCGCGCTGGCCGCTGCGCCCCCCGTGCACGCCCCGCTGGCGCCAGACGAGGTGTCGACCACGGCGGCGGCGCGGCTCTCCGAGCATGGGGGAGTGCTGTCCAGTCGGGCATTGGATGGTGCGGCAGTCCTCACCGCCGCCGCCCAAGCCGTGGCCGCGGTGAGCATGGACATGGCTGAACGCGAAGCCGCCAATGCCGCATCACTGGCGTTGCGAGGGGCACCCGCGGCACCGGTAGGCGGACCGGCGACCCAGGCTGCAGTCAAGACCAACGCGGTAGCTCCTGACACCCCGATTTCCCCGATGGCCCCGCGACCCGGGGAGGTGACCGCTGGGCTGATCGAGGCGGGCAGCAGCAGCACCGGCACGACCTTTCACACTGCCTGCCAGGCCTACCAGGGCGCTTTTGAGGCGTGCGCCGTCGCTGCCCGAAACGCTGAGAGCGCCGTAGCGGCCGGCATCACCGGGCGAACCGGACCACAGCTGGCGGCCTCGCTGAACAAGTTCGCATCCTGGGCCGATCAGATGGCGTCCCACTCCGCCACGGTCGCCCAAGCCGCACAAGATCACGGTGGCCGCTTTGACCGCACCCAGCAAGAAACTCCGCGCACCCAGGCGTTCGCCGACACGCGGCAGTCCATGACCCGCGCGCAGATGCTGATGATGCAGACCGGCGGCCTGATGGGCGCTGACCAGTTCGTGCGGTACGGCAATCACCTGCAGCAGCTCGACACCACAGCCACCACGGCAGGGGTGTCCTATCACCTAGGCGAGTTGCCCCAAGCTCCGCCGCCACCGCCGCCGGTCACCGACATCGTGAAGGACGGGTCCAGTACGCCGAGCGAAGGGTCCGGGCAACCAGGGGAGCGGAAGCCCGGCGACGGCGAAGATCAGTCCGGCGCAGCTGCGTCGTCAGATACCGGCGCCGCGGCCAGCGAGACCGGGGGCGGCGACCCCTTGGCCGACCCACTGGCCGATCCTGCCGCCGATCCTCTGCTGGCCGGCGGCGAGGGCGCTTCGCCGATGGGCGGTGACCCGATGCAGCAGATGTTGCCGATGGCGGCAATGGTTCCTTCCATGCTCGCAGGCGCTCTCGGTGGCGCCATGGGGGCAGTGACCAGCGTCCCGCAGCAGCTGATGGGCGCCGCTCAGCAGGTCATGCAAGGTGCTGCGTCAAGCCTTCAGGAGGAGCCTGACCTCGGGCTCGACGACGCTTCGCTCGATGACGCAGGACTGTCTGACTTCGGTGGTGGCCTCGGCAGCGGCGGTGGTGGCGGCGGTGGGGGCGGCATGGAGCCAGCCGGTCTCGACACCTCTCTGCCTCCAGGCGGGGGCGCGCTGGCCGCTGCCTCAGCGCCCACCGGTGGGGCACCGTCGCTGCCGTCGAGCGGTGGGGCGGTCCCGCCCGGCTCACCCGCGCCCGCCGGTGCCGGTATGGGCGGGATGGGAATGATGCCGCCGATGATGGGCGGCATGGGTGCCGGTGGCGGCGCTGGTGGCGATCGGGCGAAACCGCCACCGGACAAGACCGTGGTCATCCCCTCCATTCCGAACGGGGAACCGGTCAAAGGTGAAGTTGAGCGCCGCCAAACTGTCAGCGTCGACAACGCCGCCGCAACCAAAGCGACACCTACTGATCGGGCTGCGCCAGGGCGGCCGCGCCGCCGCGTCACAATGCCACCCGATCCCGAAGGGGATGCGAAATGACCGCAGCACACGGATCCGCCGCGAGGCCGGCGACCACACCGACCAACGGTGCCCGCCCGGCTGCCTACAAATCGGACGCCGAGCTGGTCGCCCAAGCCGTCGCGCGCATCGAGCGTGTGCAGCAGACCCTGCGGGATCTCCGCAAGAAGTGGGCCAGCATCGACGTACACATGGAAAGCGCTGATGGCGATGTCCAGCTGTCGGTCAATCACCATGGGCGGCTGGTGTCATTGTCGCTGGCCCCGGGATGCACCACCCGCTACACCAACGAGGGACTCGAGCGGGTCATCAGCACGACGTTGCAAGCCGCGGTCGCCGACGCCTACGCCGAGCGTGAAGTCATCGAGCAGAACGCAGAAAAGGCAGCCGAGGAGGCAGCCCGGCTACTCAACAACCTTCAGCAATGAAGAGCCCGCAGCGAGCTGGTTATGGCGGATCGGGCCGTGCTGGTAGCCACATGTCGTCTATCGGCGTTACGGTTGATGTATGAGTGAGGGCACGTCACCGCAGGTCGGACCCGCTGCCGCGGGTCCCGGCTCGCCGTGGGCACCCCCACGCGGACCAGAGCAGCCACCCGTGGGTGGATTCCCGCCGCCGGGCAGCCCGACCGGTGTGCTGCCTCCTCATGCGTCCCAGGCAGCCCCGTACATGCCGCCGCCGGCAACCCCGCCGCGTCAACGCACGCCGAAGTTGGTGTGGGGACTCTCGGGCGGCGCAGTCGTACTTGCGGTAGCGGCAGTAGTGATGGGCGCTCTTGCTTGGACGCGCCCCGACCCAGCGCCGGTCACCACAACAGTGACGCCCTCCGCACCTGTTTATAGCGCCGAGGAAGTCAGCGCTGCCCGCGACGAGGCGTGCGCGGCAGCTAAGTCGGTGGTTGCCGCCGTCTACGAGGCCTCCGTGCCCCTCGTAGCGGCGCTACCCAACCGAGAGAGCCCCGAATACAAAGCCGCACTCGCCAATGAGCAGGCGGTGGTCCTGGTGGAGATGGAGTACCTGCGGCTGCACATCCCGCCGGCCACGCCACGCGAAGTTGCTGACCCGATGGGCGACTACATCGATGCCACGCTTGCCGTGCTGGCCGCCGATACCAGCGGCCAGGACCGCAACCTACCCGCACAGCAGGGCCAGACCGCGATGGACAAAGCCCACGCGGCCTGCCAGAAGTAGAAGGGACAACTTAATGCCTGCAGTTACCAAGCCCTTCAACCTCAAGCCGGTCGAGGCTCACGCCGCGAACGCGTCGGCTCCTGCGTTGGTTGCCGAGACTGTGGCCCAAGCGCCGTCTGGCGCAGCGTCATCCGGCGCTGTTGCTGCCTGCGCGGCCCGTCCGATGTGGGCGCCGCTGACAGAGACCATTGCCGAGGATGAAGTAATTCGCCAGGGCCTCAACGCGGGCGGCGGACGGCGGATCGCGGGCATCTATCAGCGCAAGACTGAGTCCGTCACGTCGATGGAAACGATCGAGAACGAAAACCGGCAGTCGCTCACCCTCATCCCCAGCGGAGGGACCGTAACGGTATGACTACTTACGCGACCTCAGCGACCCACCAGCACCCCCAACCCGGTGGTCCACCCGCACCTCCCCCCCAAAACGCGGGTGGGCCACCAGCTCAACTGACACCGCGACCACGCCGCACCGGAATCGTCGCCGCTGCAAGCGCATTCGCCATTGCCGCCGCCGCGACAGTAGGAACGGCGGTCGCGCTCGGCAGCCCGATCACACCTGCTCAGCACATGGTCAACGTGTCCCCCCCACCATCACCAGCCGATTACAGCAGCGCCGAAGTCCTAGCATCAAAGACCACTGCGTGCGAGGCCTGGGAGCAGGCGGCTTTGACGACTGCTGCTGCCGCCCGAGCGCGCGCCGCTGTTGCGCCGGGCGAAGGCGCCATGGACGCTCGTTTCGACGCCAGAGCCAACGAAAAGCGCGTCAGCATGTCGCAGGTCTCCTTCCTGCGCACTCAGATTGAACCTGCCGCGCCCGAAGACATCGTGGCCCCCATCAGCGCCTGGATCGCTTCCGAGATCGACAGACTGCATTTCGTAAACATGCGGGACTGGCCAGCGGCAAGTGCGGCCCTTCAACGCGGCAATGACCTCGTGGATGTGATCGCGCCTGCGTGCGGGTTGCGCTAATGCCATCGACAGGGGGAGGGGCGGGATCGTATGGCCCGCTGATCGTTACGCCGGACATGGTTCCGCCGGACGCTGCCCATTGGGACGCCCAGGAACAGTCCTACAAGGCGGGAGCGGCGGCATGGGACGGTATCCACCAGCAGATCGTGCAAGACAATGCCGCATTCCGCGACGCGGCCGACTCCACGGGATTCGATAGCGCACATCAGGCTGGAGCAATGCTGGCTGAGGAAGCCAAAACCATCAGTGAGTGGCACGACGGTGTTGCGAAGAAATGCAACGGCATTGCCGTGGTACTCCGCGAAACTGCTGCAGGGCAAGACCAACTGGTCCGTGATGCGGACGCCGCGATCAACGCCGCCAAGCTCCCGGGGGAGCGCGAAACTTTAGTAACCGCGTACCACGCCCAGGCCCGAACCCAGACCGGTTGGGGCGTGGAAGCGGCAATGGCGCTGCACACTTCTTTCAAGGCCACAGCCGAAAACACCCGCGCTCTCGACCTTCTCACTCGCTACGGTGACATCGCGGCGAGCCCCGCAATTACCCCCGTCGACCACAACACATCACCTGGGATCACCCAAGAAGACGATCCATTAAAGCGCACCGATGACGCGGGCGACCCGGTGGAAAGCCCGAAGACGCCCCCCGCCGATCCCACAGGATCCGGAGCTACTCAATCAGGGATTGAGCCCGGCACCTCCACGGCACCAGGCGACGGTGCACTCGCCGCGGCGGCCAGCCCGCCGGTGACACAGGCGACTCCCGGTGCGACATCACCGAGCCGAGCGGCTACACCGCTTGGCGGTGGTGGCATGCCGTCGATGGGCGGCATGGGATCTGGTGGTGGCGGCCTTGGTTCCGGCGGTGGTATGCCGAAAATGCCGGGCGGCCTTGGCTCCGGCGGCATGCCGGGGATGGGATCTAATCCGTTGAGTAGCGGCATGGGTCAGGTGCCCGGCGCGGGAAGCGGATTGCCAGGTGGTGGAGGGGTTCCGGGCGCAAGCACCGGCGCTGGTTCACCGGCGGCGGCTTTCTCCCAGGGCTTGTCGACTGGGGCGGGCATCGGTGGTGGGATGCCGTCTGCTCCACCGGCTCCGCCGAGTCCGTCGCCGGCGCTGACTGGAGGGGGACACGCGGCACCGGTGGCACCCGTCTCGGCTGCTCCCGGTGGTGGCGTCTCACCGGCCTCAGCTCAGCCGGGCATGGTCACTCCGGCCGCTCCGGCGGCCGCCACTTCGACCGGGGCCGGAATGGGCACTGGTGGTGGTACTCCGATGATGTTGCCGCCTGGGTCGATGGGTCCACCGGCCGGCGCTGCGCCGCCGCCTCCGGCGACGGTCCCGGCGGGCACGCTCGCCGCTGGTGGCAATGCGCCTGCAACGCCGTCGCCGCCAGCAGGCGCCGGAGGTGGTGCGACGCTGATTCCGGCGAGTGTGGTCGCAGCGGGCCAGTCCGCTGCCGCCCGGGAGCGGCGTGAGTCGGCCGATGCGGCGGCGGCGAAGGAGTTGGCGTGGAAGCTCCAGCACGCTGCTCAGGCGGTCGGTTATCCGATCGAGTGGGCGGTGGGAGTCTTTCGTTCACCTAGCGGCACTGAGACTGTCGTGACGTCCAACGATGGGGCCAGCTACATTCCCGCTGGTGTCTATGTGCCCCGCTCAGCACGCGTACTGGCAACGGATCCTTTGTTGGACGACCATTTTCGACAGTTGTGGTTCGGCTGGGCTGACCCGGCGCGAGTGCTCATCGAGTACGCGCAGCTGCGCGCTGAAATGGGTTGGCGGCTGGTGGCGGCTGCGACGACGGGCCCGTTAACGGCGCTGCGCGATGCCGGCGTGGAGCATCCGCCGTCATGCACGCGACAGACGAACCCGCTGCTTCAACCGGGCCAGCAGACCGCTGCGCCCGGGCTGGACGGAATGCACGAGCACCGATTGGCGGCGCTGTGGCCTGATGTGTATCCGCGGCTGCTGCGCGTCATGGACGCTGACCCCCTGCTCCAGGACAGGATCGTCGCTGCGGCCAGCGCCCTGCTGATGAACACGGCCACCACCCAGGGCGTCGCGGTCGAAGGGGGAATCCCCAACGCTGTTCGTCAGATCTGGCTGACACGCGGCGGAGATCGGGATCCAAGCCCACAGCAGTGGGCTGAGTACGACGCGGCGGCCAAGGACTTCAATACCGTCACGTCGATTTTTCGGCCGGGTTTCGTTGGCCAGGCCGATCCGAGCGAGACCATCGAAGAACTTGCTCGCTATCGCGCGCACTGGATGGTGGCGCGCACAGCCGAGCTGATTGGTGGATGGGCTACACGGCCGCTGCCGCTGCCCGACATGTGTTACGCAGCTGCGACCGCCGGGAACGTCCATATCCGCGATCTGATCGTTGAGTCGCTGGCCAGCGTCGAAGAGGACCTCGTGCACGCTGGGTGAACGCGCCCAGTCCACATTAGGCGTCGACCTGATGCCAGCGCAGCAACCTCGCCTAAATTCGTTCGCAGTCAATTTGGCTGCGGTGGTGGCTGACTCGTTGTTTTGCACGGTACGGTTTTGGAGTGCCGATGAATCTGGCTTCCAAGACACAGGTGCGAGGTCATTACTTCCTGCGCCGGCGGCTGGGATTTGCATTTCAGCGCCGGTCGGTGCGTATGCAGACCGACCGCATGCGTACGCAGCGATTGATGTTGATGATCTCGGCGCTGCTCGCCGTCCTGGTGATGGTGGGGGCGCTCGTGGTGGGCTGGCTACGGCCAGCGGGCTTGGTGAACGACTCCAAAATCGTGGCCGACCGCAAACTCGGCACGGTCTTCGTGTCAGTGGACGGCCGGCTTCATCCGGCGCTGAATCTGGTGTCGGCATGGCTGATCGCCGGACAACCGTCCGAGCCGACGTTCGTCAGTCCCGACGACCTCGCCAAGTGGCCGCGGGGGCCGCTGGTCGGCATCGAAGGCGCTCCTACCGAGCCGCCCAAGGTGCTCACTCCTGAGGTGTCGCGCTGGGCAGTGTGCGACACGGCGTCCGAGACGATGAGCGGGCGTCCGGTGATCACTGGGATTAACGGTGACCTCACGCTGGGCGACCGCGCCCGCGAGGTCGCCCCTGATACTGCGGTTGTTGGCATCTTCAACGAGCAGGCGTATGTCATCACCAATGGCGTGCGGATGCCGGTCGATCTTTCCGACAGGGCAGTAGTGGAGCCGCTGGGGTTGGAGGAAGCCGGTGCCCCGGTTGTGCTCTCTCAGGCCATGGTCGACGCTTTGCCTGCCGGTAGGCCCCTGGTCGTCCCGGGGGTGCCGGGGGCGGGCCAGCCCAGCACGGTCAATCTGGGTACGACGACACCGATGGTGAACGGCGCGGTCGTGGTGTCTCAGGACGTGGCGTCGGGTCAAGACCAGTTCTACGTGGTACTCGGCAGTGGTGTGCAGCCGGTGTCCTCAGTGGTGGCGGCCATGCTGCGGCAGCGCGATTCATTCGGCGTCTCACAACCTCCCCGCATTTCCCCGGACGTCTTGGGCGATGTTCCCGTGCGGGACGTGCTCGACGTGACCGGGTATCCCGCGGAGCCACTCAAAGTCGTGGACTGGCGCGCCGAGCCTGTGCTGTGTGTGGCGTGGGATCGGGGAGTCACGGATCGGCAAGCCCGCCAACGACTTCTGGTCGGGCGAGCATTGCCGGTGACTGCCGAGCAGGAGGCGCATCTGGTTCCTCTGGTCGTCAGCACTGCCGACCAGGGCACGCTGGCCGATCAGGTTCTGCTCGCTGACAGTCCGGCAACGTGGGTCTCGACGACGGGTGCGAGCGCTGAGTCCGCTCGTCGGGAAACTCTTTGGCTGATCAGTGAATCCGGCGCGCGCTACGGCGTGCCGTTCGACGATGAAGCACTGCAGTCGCTGGGACTCAAGAATGTCGCGCCGCGCTTGGCGCCATGGCCACTGCTTCGCGTATGGCCGGCGGGCCCGGAGCTGTCGAAGCAGGCGGCGATGACCATGCACGACACGTTGGCCGGCTCTGCGGCCCCGATCACCGAACAAGGACGGTAGACCGCATGGCAACAGTGAAGCCCCGTCAAGGCTCGGTGAAGATCCCACCGACGATGGGCGGCCGCGAAACGGTGCCCGAACCGCTGGAGGCCCCCCGGCCGATTCCACGCAGCAAGGCCGCGATCATCCTTCCCGTTGTCATGGGCGTCGCGTTCCTCGGGATCATGGCCCTGATGCTGTCTCAGCCCGGTCTGCGCAGCGGAACGATGGGCATGATGACCCTGTTGTTCCCCATCATGATGATCGTGTCGATGGGGTCCTACATGTTCTCCAATCGTGGTGGCGGCGGCGATAAGCAGCTGTCGGGGCCGCAGATGGAGCAGGCACTGCGCGACTATGCGATGACCCTCGATGAGACGCGGGACAAGGTACAAGACGCCGCCCGAGCCCAGCACGCGCAGTTCGAGTATCTCCATCCCGAGCCGGCACTGCTGTCAGGCCTTGTGGGGTCGGCCCGGATGTGGTGCCGCACGCCTAATGATCAAGTGTTGAAGGTGTTTTACAGCCAGGTCCGGGTGGGTCTGGGTACCTCGAAGGTCGTCAAGGAGCTGGAGACCAACGAGCTGGGCCGCCGCGAGGACTACGAGCCGGTCACTTACGACGCGTCGTCGGCGTTTCTGCAGACCCAAAGCAAGCTGCAGAACGCGCCGAAACCGCTGCTGCTGCGCAATATTGCCGGTATGGCCCTCATCGGACGTGACGGCATGGATGCGGTGTACGGGCTGGCCCGGGCGCTGATTTGCCAAGCCGCCGTGGCGCATTCACCGCGGGACTTCAAAATCATGATCGTCACCGACGACATTGCCCGTTGGGAGTGGTGCAAGTGGCTGCCGCACTGCGCGCACCCCACGCTGCGCGACCGCGGCGGTCCTACCCGGATGGTCTGGACAACCGGTGAGCAGATGGACGGGGCGGTGGGCACGGAGCTGCACGGCCGCGACGCCTTCCGCACGAACGCCACCACCACGCCGCACTGGCTGGTGATCGACGACCGTCGCCGCCGCGGCGATGACCGCCACTGGGAAACGCTGACCCGCGCTGGCGGTGTAGCAGGGGTGACCTTCCTGGCCTTGTCCGACGAGCCTGGTCGCGGCCTCGGCTTCGAAGAAGCCAATACGTTCTGGGTGTCGGAGTCGGAGGTCACGCACCGCGGTCAATGGTTCTGCCGCCCCGATTCGATGGACCTGGCGAGCGCCCGGGTGCTGGCACGCAAGATGGCCCGGTACCGCGTGGAGGGCGAGCGCTCTCGCAGCCTGATCGACGACACCTCGGTCGACGCCGACCTCTACAAGGTTCTCGGCATCGATGACCCCGGCAACCTCGACGTGGAAAAGCTCTGGGCGCCAACGCTGCAAGGGCCTCCCTTTGAAGACAATGCCTGGGGCGCAAAGTGGTTGCAGTTCCCGATCGGTGTCGATCCGACTGGGGCGCCAGTCCACATCGACTTCAAAGAGACCCACGAAGGTGGCATGGGCCACCACATGGTGATCGCCGGCACGACAGGCTCGGGTAAGTCGTCGTTCCTCACGACTCTGATCCTGTCGGCGGCGCTGACGCATTCTCCGGAGACGCTGGTGTTTGCGTTCTTCGACTTCAAGGGCAAGACGACGGCCAACATGGTCGCTGGTCTGCCGAATGTCGTTGCCGCAATGGGCAACTTGAAGGACGACTCGCTGTGGATCGAGCGCATGGGCGACGTCATCAACGGCGAACTGGAGCGCCGCAAGTCACTGCTGGACCGCGCAGGAATCAGCGAGGTCGCCGAATATGAGTACCGCCGTATCCACCTGGGCCAGCGCCTGGAACCGCTGCCCGCTCTGATCATCGTCATTGACGAGTTCACCCAGATGTTCATCGAAGCGCCCGACTCGAAGAAGATTATCGACGAGATCGGCCGCCAGGGCCGCGCCTTGAACGTGAAGATGATCTTGGGCTCGCAGCGGCTTGGGCATGAAATGCAGTCAGGCATCATGGCCAACATCCCGATCCGCGTGGGTCTTCGTACCCTGGACGCCGGCGAGTCGATGGCCATCATCGGCACCGACGAAGCCAAGCACCTTCCCGAAAAGCCTGCCGGTGCGGGCTTGTTGCGCGTACAGGGCCGAGATCGGCTGGTGCGGTTCCAATCCGCGTTCGCGCGCAAGGTCTACCATCCGCCGCGCCGGGTGGCCGCCGAAGCGGTACGCACCCAAGCCGGGTACATGGCCCCCGAGGTCTTTACCGCTGCGCCGATGGCCGCGATCGCGTCCGCGCCCAAGCTCTCTGCCGCTCCCGTTGAATCGACCGACACCGTGCTCGGCGCTGACGGGCAACCGATCCGCGAGCTTGAGGCCTCGATCAACTCGTTGCGTGAGCAGACCAGAGTGCCGGTCCACCAGATGTGGCTGCCGCCGCTGGAGCCGGTGCCCGTCGAGGAGCTGGTGCGCCGCTTGCGGCGCAAGCCCTGGTATCAGGACTACGGACACACCCCCGGACTGCTGTTCCCGATTGGTATCGAGGACCGGCCTTTCCAGCACGCGCAACGCGTGTACGCGCTGGACTTCTCCGCGGGCAACTGTGCCGTCATCGGCCAACAGAGTTCCGGTAAGACAACCGCTTTGACGACGATGATCACCGGTGCGGCCATGATGTATCACCCGAAGCGCGTGCAGTTCGTGGTGGTGGCTATGGGCGGCCCGGGTCTCAACGAGGTTGAGGCGCTTCCGCACGTGAGCTCGTTCGCCCGGGCAGGTGACCGTGAGCGTGTGCAGCGCACGATCGCGGAAATGAAGCTTCTCGTGGAGGAGCGCGAAGAGGCGTTCAGTCGGCTCGGCTTGAGCATCGAAAGCTTCCGTGCGCGCAAGTTCGGTGGTGAAACCGGCCCGGTACCCGATGACGCCTTCGGTGAGGTGTTCCTGGTCATCGATGGCTGGCAGCAGTTCCGGACCACGTTCGGCGAGGACATGATGGCCGACCTCGGCGTAATCATGGAACGCGGCAACAGCCTCGGGGTTCGCGCGATCATCGCCGCCGCGGGCTGGATCGCGGGCGGCTTCCCCTCCTGGATGTCCAACACGTTCACCCTCAACGTCGAATTGGCTCTGGGTAGCCAAGACGATCCGTCGAAGAACAACCGTGATGTCGCCAAGAAGGTGCCGTTCGGTAAGCGTGAACTGCTCGGTGATCCCAGTGACGAGACCGCTGAGACGAGAACCGAAACCATCAGCGGCCGAGGCACGTCGATGGCCGGCTACCACTTCCAGGCCGGTCTGCCCATCCTGTCCACTCCGGAGGGAAGGACGATCGGCCCGCGCGAGGCCGCCGAGGTGATTACGAAGCTCACCGGTGTCGATCAGGTCGCACAGGTCCGCATGCTGCCGAGCACAGTCAGCCTCGAGGAGGTCTTCGCCGCCCAGCGCGAGCCCAAGCGCGGCGTGGTGCCCTTCGGCATTTCCGAGGTGGGCTTGGTGGCTGCCGAAGCCGACTTCAACCGCAACCCCCACCTGCTCTTCATCGGCAACCCGGAGTGCGGCGTATCGAACTCCGTGGCTGCCGTCGCGCGGGCGATCATGCGGTCGTACCGACCCGAAGAAGCTCAGATCTATGTCATTGATCCGGGCAACTCGCTCGTCCGGGTGGTGCAAGGGCCGCACCTGGGTCGCTACATCGGCGAGGACGGTGTGGAGTCCGAGGGCTACACCTACTACGAGGACGATGTGCGGGCGATGACCCGCCATATCGACTCGCTCCTGGCCCCACGCATGCCACGTGGCCGCGCCGGACAGGAAGAACTCGCCCAGGCCACGCGCTCCTGGTCGGGACCGGAGATCTTCGTCCTCGTCGACGACGAACAGATCGTGGCTGGTTGGAGCGCTGGTGCCAACATGTTCCGCGCGGACGGTAAGGGTCCGGCGACCGAGGGTCTGACCAAATACATCGACCGCGCTCGCGAGGTCGGTCTGCACCTGATCATCGGGCGGCGCTTCCCGTGGGGGCCGGCGATGTCCTCTCCGCTGGCCGGACGGCTCATCGCGCAAACCGCCCCTCTGATCGTCATGGACGGCCACCGCATGGAGGGCGAGCTGATCAGAGGCGTTCGTGCCGCCAGGCAGCCGGCGGGCCGAGGAATCTACGTGACCGACCGGCTGTCGGCCCCCGCACAGATCGCGAAGGTGCTGCCCCTTGAGTGATCCGGGACATCGGCTCGGCGCAGCCGTCGACGCGGCAAGGCTGGACTTGGGCTTGTCGAAGATGGACCTGGCCAAGATCGCCAGGGTGGGTCGTTCCACGATCACCGACCTGATCAACCGCGGCAAGATTCCCGGCCGTGAAGTCACGCGGGGTCGCATAGAAGCCGCACTCGGATGGACCCCGGGCAGCTTCGCCACGGTGCTGGACGGGGCGGAACCTACGTTGCGCGCGGGGACCGAATACCCGCTGAGCGGGACCACGAAGGTACTGGTGGAGCAGCTCATGCAGATCGCGCACGAAGCCAGGGCCGGGTCCGCGGCCGCGGACACGTTGAGCAAGCGACTTGAGGTCATCGGCGATATTGCGGAATCCGCAGCTCAGCTGGCTACACGTACCCGTGAAAATAAGTGCACTTAGGGTCAGTCAGTAGCTGGGATAATGCAAAAAGAAGAAATGTCCGAGGGACAAGCGGACCAACGGCGAATATCAAAATTGTTGGCAGCGAATGTGGCTGCGCTGGTGGCAGCCACTGCGGAACCGCTCTACTCTCGGCTTATCAGGTACCTAGCGCCTTAGGGGAGGCTTATCGTGACCTTTTTTGTGGATCCAGTTGGCGTTGCTGCTCAATCCGTAGCTGAAGCGACCGGAACGGCGACCACCGCCGGCGTGCTCGCGGGCTCAGCACCGGCGATGACTGCCGTTGTCCCGATGGGAAGCGAGGAGGTCTCCGCCCTTCTGGCCACCGCGATCCAGACGCACAACGCGCAGTTCCTTGCCCAGACCGGCGTCAGCGTCGCGGACCGGGGAATGTTCGCTGGCGATGTCGGTGTCTCCGGTGTGATGTCTGTGGCAACCGAGGCCGTCAACCAGGCCTCGCTGCTCCTCTGAGCACATGCCCGCTCAATATTGGGGGCTTACACCCGAGACCAACGCCATCCGGCTGACTACCGGACCAGGCGCGGCGGCCATGACATCGGTCGTGGCCGGCTACCAGGCCGCCGGGGTCACCCACATTCAGCAGGGCGCCCAGATGATGGCGACTGCGGCGACGACCGCTACCGGCAGCTGGTGGGGGAAAGGTGGCACCTCCATGATGGCTGCTGCTGTTCCGAAGTCGGAGTGGCAGATTGAGGCCGGCGCTCATGCGGAGAAGGCCAGTGGTCTGATCGGCGCTGCTGCTGGTGCCCATTCTGCGGCGGTCGCGGCGACCATTCCGTATCCGGTCGTCGTTGCCAACCGCATCCGCGAGGCAACGCTGCAAGCTACGAACATCATTGGCCAGAACACCCCCGCCATCGCCGAGGCTGACGTCGAGTACGGCGAGTACTGGGCGCAGAACGCGACCGCGATGACCGGCTACTCCAGCGCCGCGGCCAGCATCGTGTCCGGCCTCAGCGTCCCGCTTCGCCCACCGCTGGCCGCCGGAGGCAATCCGGCCGCGTTGGCGGCAGGGGCGGCCAGCATGGGCGCGCAAGGAGTCCAGACCGGTGTCCAAGCGTCCATGCAGGGTCTCAGCGCCCCACTACAGGCCGCGGGTCAAGCCGTCTCGTCGGCGGCCCCGGCCGCGCTGTCGGCGGCGACCAGCGCCGGCCAGTCAGGCGGCGAGGGCGATGTGGGCACTACCGGCACCCCGCAACTCGCTCAGCCGGGTGGAAGCGAACTGCTCGGTAGCAGCCAATCGATGATGGGCATGGCGAGCTCGCTGCCCTCCATGGCCCAGGGAATGACCCAGCCGCTGTCGCAGCTGGCCCAAGCGCCTATGCAGATGGGCAGCCAGCTGAGCAGCATGATGGGCGGCATGGGCGGCATGGGCGGCGGACCGTTCGGCGGACTATCGGCCAACGCTCCCGGCGCCAACCTCGCTGCGTCTATGAACGGTGTCAGCGGCGGCTTTGGATCCGGCGGTGGCCCGGTGACGGCCGCGCTCACCAAACCCGCCGGCGCCAGCATGGGCAGTGGCCCGATCGGGATGCCCTCGGCGTGGTGGGGCCCAGCCTCGGCCGCAGACGGGTCGAGCGCGCCCGGCCAGAACAAGCCCTCGGCGGCCGCACGCGCAGGCATGCCGGGCATGGCTACGGGCCCGATGGGCTCCGGCATGCCCGGAATGATGCCGATGGGCGCCGCCCAGGCAGGGCAGCGCCGCGATCAAGGCGCGAGCCGCAGCGAGGACGACACCTCCCTATCGGTGGTCCTCGACGACGCGGACGCTATCCCCATCCTGACCGCCAATGGCGTGGTCTACACAGACGGGGGAGGGTGATCGCTCGGCGACAACCGGCGCAACACATGACAACCAACCAGCACACCCATCCCATACGGGACTCGAAAGGAAGTGGACATGTTCCAGACTGACTCAACCAAGCTGCGCAACTCGGCCAGCCAGCTCGACGAGATCAAGAACCAGACGCTCAACGCCCTGGGCCGCTACATGACGATGAACCAGGACCTCGGCGGGAGCGCCTTCGTCGGCATCGCCTCCGTGGCCTCGATGAAGACCACCGAGGAAGTGGCCACCACCGGCCGCAACGTCTCGGCCCGGTTCGATCAGGTGATCCAGGCCATGCAGACCGGCGCCAACGAGTACGACCGCGTGGAGGCCGAGAACCAGGCCAAGCTGTCCAGCGTCGCCACCCAGGCGTAACCCACCTACCGACAACAACTTTCGAAGGAGAACCCACATGGAGGGTATGCGGTACGACCAGGCGAAGATGATGGACCACGTGGCCGCCCAGGCCGGCTTGGTCTCGCATCTGAACGGTCTTCAGGAGCAGGCACTGCAGGTTCTCGCCCAGACGCAGGACTTCTGGAGCGACAAGGGTGCCAACGCCTACGCCGAGGCTCAGCGTTCGATCACGCAGGCCTACCAGCAGGTCTTCGAGACCATCCAGCGGCACGGCGGCGCCCAGGGCGGCGCGGTGCAGAACACCGATATGGGTGACGCGGCGAACGCTGCCCGCTTCGTCGGCATCTGAGTAAGGACTGACCCATGGGAGCGCAGCTGTCGACCACCTCCGAAGGACTGTGGCTGACAGCTGCGCTCTCTGGCGTCACCAGACTTCCTGCGGCGCTGCGCGTGCGGCCTGTGGGCGACACCGAGGCTATGCTGGCCTCCCACCCCGGCCTGCAGGTACTGGAGGAGGCGGGGGTCTGCCAGGGCCGGACACTGGACCCTGATGTGCAGGAATGGCTTTGGACACTGGGCCGCTGCGATATCGACGTGTCAATCAGGGTGTCCCGCCCGGACGCGAAGTCTGAGCGTCTCACCGGCCCCCCAGAAATCTTTACGCCGCCAGCGGATCCGCTCAAAGAGCCTCTTGCTGCCGCGGCAGCGCTACGCGCATGGCGCGCACACCAATCTGCCGATCGGACAGCGGTTCTGTGTCGCCGTGACGGTAAATGGGTTGTCGCAGCGCGCGTGTGGCGAAGCGGTGAGGAACCGCTCGACGAAGTGACCATCAGCCCCCTCGACGGTGACACTACTGTTTTCGAGGCTGTGAACGACTTGCTCGGGGAGGAGATCCCGGCCGAGTTCGAGGGCGTCAACATCGAGGCCGAACAGCTGGAGTCAGTGCTGGGCAGCTGGCAGTCGGACCCGCAGGGTTACGACGTGATCGGGGAATTGCTGAAGCTAGGCCTGACGGCACGCCAGGCTCGCGTTATCGTCGCCGTGTCCGATACCGGGGCCGTGCGCGCGGCCATCGGCGCCACCCAATATTCAGTGGATGGTCCTGAGTTTGCCGCTACGGGTGCGATGGTTGTCGACTCCCTGATGGGCAGGGTCGTCATCTCCTCCAGTACCACCGACGACCAGCAGCGCTGGACAATGCTGTTTCCCGGCACCGCGGCGCGGATCAATCGCGCGGTGAGCGACGTGCTGAAGGACCTGCCCAGCGGTGCTGGCTGGGACCAGCATCAAAGAATTCAGACATTTCACGCACACTGATGTGCTTAACGTCGTGGACGCCTGAAATGTGTGGTTGGTAGTCTTTCTGCGACGGTGATATTCACCGATTCGAGGAGCCTTTAGCGCTCCCCGGTGGAAATCGGCAGGAGGGCGGGGCTACATGACCGAGTCCAGAGATCAACAGTTCTTCGACGCACTGAACAACACGGGGCGCGGCGATGACGACGAGACGCGCGGGAGTGCACCAGGGGCCGCAAGCGCCGGCGACGAAACGCCGCCAGCAGGCCCCAGCTATCCGCAGCCACCATTTGCTGCTACAGACGAGCCCCAGGGCGACCCTGCCGGCGGCCGGCACCACATCGACCCACCCGGCGACAGCGGCGGGGGATGGGGCCAACAGCCACCGACGACGGGTCAGACCCCACCGACGAACAACGTGCCGCGCGGGGATGCCGCAGCGCCCCCACCGGGTTATCCCGCGGTTCCCTGGCCGCCTCAGTCGCTCGAAGGCCCCAACCAGAGCCTCGAATCCAGCCCCATCCAGGGTGAGATACGCACTCCGGCAGCGAAATTCCCGCCTGCGAACGATGAGCCAACAGCCCAAGTGAACGCGACGCCTAGACCGCCCACGGCCGAAGGTCCGCAGCACCACGAACAGGGACCTGCAGCGCCGCCGTGGAGCGCACGCCCGGCTGGACAGCCATCAGCCTTCGGCAATGACGTACCACGCCAGGAGGCAGAACCGCCGGGACGACCGGCTCCTCGGCCGGTCGCGCCGGAGGAACGCACACAGTTTCTGTCTCGCGAAACGCTGCGAAACGCGTTGGGATCCAACGCAACACCACCGCCTCCTCCCGGTTGGCCGGCTCAGGGCGGTGCCCCCCAGTCAGGCGGGGGACAGCGACCCACCCAGCCACCGCCGGGCTGGTCGGCGCGGGCGCCGGAGTCGCGGCAAAGTGAACCCGTAGCGCCCAGCGGGCCGCGACCGCCCGAATGGGACTGGTCCCACAACACCGGGTCCGGGGGTGCTGAGCTGCGCAGCGAGCAGATTTCCGCTTCCGAACTCAACACTCCACGCAAGATCCCCTCGTCACGCGGATGGCGAAAGTGGCTCTACTACGGGACATTCAAGCTCATCAACACCGGCGAGTCACCGGATGAGCAGCTGCTGCGTAACCTCAACGCGACGGTCGCCGGCCACCTGCGCGGCACCTACTCCATCGTGGTGCTGGGCGGCAAGGGTGGCGTGGGCAAGACAACGACCACCGCGTCGATCGGGTCGACATTCGCCTCGCTGCGCAAGGACAAAGTGATCGCCATCGACGCCAACCCCGATCGCGCCTCGAACCTGGCCGATCGGATCGACCCCAAAGCCACGAACTCCTACAAGGACGTGCTGTCGGATCGAAACCTGAATGGTTACAGCGATATTCGCTCGCACGTCGGGATGAACGAGTCTGCCGGCCTCGATGTCCTAGGCAATCGATACCAAAGCGATCGTCAGCCACTGACTGCGCAGGTGTACACCGACACTCATGCGGTGCTGCAGCGCTTCTACAGCGTGTTGATCAGCGACTCCGGCACCGATGTCGACCACCAGGTCATCCCCGGCCTGATGAGCCGCGCCGACGCCTTGATCATGGTGGCTTCGACAGCGCCGGACGGCGCGAAAGGCGCTGCTGAGCTGATGGATTGGGCCTACGAGGCTGGTTATCACCGGTTGCTACAACGCACCGTCGTCGTCATCAACGATGTGCGGGGCGAGACAGGCAAGGCTCACCGCAAGTTGGTGGAGTCGCTGGTGGAGAAGTTCTCTCGCTGGGTCAGCCCGCAACGCGTCTTCGTCGTCCCGTTCGATCCGCATATCGCCTCTGCTGGGGTGATTGACATCAACGAGCTGCGCCCGGAGACACGGCGGCGCTACCTGGAAATCACCGCTCGGCTGGCCTCGGGCTTCAACAGCAGTGAGGACGGGAAGTGAACCCCGCCGAGCCGTCCACCCCGGCGCTGTGCCGGGTCGCGCTCCTGGTGGGTGAGGACTTCGAGATCGACTACTCCCTGCCCGCCGGGGTGGCGCTGATCGCGGTCACCGAAGACCTGGTGGCCCGCGTCAACGAGGTTCTGCGCGAACGGGGCCGCCCACTGCTCAATCCCGAGCAGAGCTACCGGTTGTGCCGCGCGGACGCACAACCGCTGGACCCGCAGAAGACGCTGGATGAGTGTGGGGTGCTCGACGGGGAGCAATTGTGGCTGCTGCCGGCGGCCTCGGCCGAGACCTACGAACCGGTGACGGAAATGGTCTCGACCGCCATCGCGCGGGCCGCCAATCAGCTGCTGGCCACCCTGACACCCGACATGGGCCGCAAGGTCGCCAGCTGGCTCACCGCAGGCGTTGTGGGGTGGGCATGCCTCATCCTGGTCAACTGGTGGTGGAGCATCGGCGGCACCGACGCCTCGTACGGCTGGATCGGTGCAGCCTCGGCTTGGACGATGCTGGTGGCGCTCGTCGCGGCAGCCCGCGGACTGTCCAAGGCAGACCCCAGCACTGTGGCCGGCCGTGAGCGCCGCGCAACCGGTCACGCACTGTCCTGGGTCGCGCTCATTCCCGCGGCGGCTGCCGCGGCCATGTCCCTGCCGGGCACCCCGAGCCTGTGGCACCTCGCCGCACCGCTTGTTGCCGTCATCGTCGGGGTCATCGTGCTCGCCACGATCTGGGGCCGCCATATCGTGGCGATCGCCGCGATTCTGACCGTCAGTGCGTTCGCCTTCGTGGCGGCGGTCGTCGCGGCCTCGACGTGGGAGGTCCGTCCAGAACGGGTCGCCGTCATCGCCATGATCGGCGTGGTTATCGCCGTGACGTGGGCGACCAGCACCGCCGTCGCCGCCTCCGGCGTGCCGACACCGCTGTTTCCGTCCGTGACCAATCGCGGCGTCTTCGAGCGGCTGCCCGGCCAGCCCTCCGACACCGTGTCGCCAGTCGGCCCGACCGGAGTGGCCACCGCGGAACAGGTCCGCGCATGGGTGATGCGCGGTAACAACACCTTGACCGGCATGATGATTGGGCTCGCCGTGGTGACCATCGTCGCCGCCCGCTACGCCGTGGTACCTGGCCAGCCCGGCGGATGGCGCTACACCGCCTTCGTGGGAGCGGTCTGTGTGATCCTGGTGCTTCGCTCACGCTCGTTCGTGGACCGCTATCAGTCCGTCACGTTGATGGTTGCCGGTATGGGGGCAGCGGCAGTGGCCATCGGCCGCTACGCCGCCAGCGATTCCACCAGCTTGAAGGTGGCCATGATTTGCGTCGCGGTCACCCTCGGCCTCGCCGTGCTGGGACTGCTCTCGGCGCTTGTGGTGCCCTTCCGCGAATACACCGCCCCGATGCGCCGGTTCGTGGAAATGATCGAGTACGTCTTGTTGCTCGCGCTGCTGCCCTGGGCACTGTGGCTGCTCAATCTGTATCCGGTAATCCGCAACGCAGTCAGGCACGGGATATGAGCCGCAAGCCTTTTGCCGACCGGGTGCGTACCGGTGCTGGACTGGTAGGCACGGTTGCGCTGCTCGCCGCCACCAGCATGGGAGCCAGCTGGGCGATCACCCCACCGGTGGTGCCGCCCGGCCCGCCACCGCCAGATCCCGCGCCAGCCCCAGACTGGCCGATGAAGCAGACGCGCGCGTGCACGCTGACCGGTGTCGTCCCCGGCAGCGATCTGCGCGAGCTGCCCCCGGCGCTGGCAATGCTGGATATGACCGCGGCGTGGCAAGAGTCGACCGGTGCCGGGGTCGTCGTCGCCGTCATCGATACCGGGGTGGCGCCCTCTCCGCGCCTGCCGCACCTGGTGGCAGGCGGGGATTACGTGTTGGCGCAGTACGGTGATGGGCTCTCAGATTGTGACGGACACGGGACTTTGGTCGCATCGTTGATCGGCGCAGCACCTTCGGGTGCCCCGCTGCCGGTGCGTCCGGCGGGCGCCCAGGTGGCACCGCCACCGCCCGCAGCCCCGGCGCCACAACCGATTCCACCGCCACCGCCACCGCCCACAATCACCGTTACCAAGACCACCAC
>NZ_JBARXZ010000029.1:0-88388 GCF_049647605.1 Mycobacterium sp.
GACATCGCCGCCGCCAGCCCCACCCCGCGACGCACCAACCACCGCCTCACCAAAGCCACACGCACCGCCGCCACCCGCGCCGGCATGGCCGCCAAACGCGCCGCCAACACCGAAACCCGACAGCTCAACCGCGCCCGCACCCACAAAATCGAACTCCGCCAGTGGCGCACCAACTTCCGCCGCACCCACCGCGTCCTCAACGGCGGCCACACCAGCACCAGCCGATGGTGCCCCTGGATCAACGACCCTCTCGAAGACGAACACATCCCCGCCGACTGGTAACCACCCCCACCCAGACCCGACGACGGACCCGACGACGACGCACCACCCTTCTAACTGGCCGCAGCGACGCGTTCGCCCGTGGCGGTGCTGAAGATGTGTGCGCGGCCCGGCCGGGCCCGCACTGTCACCGGTGCACCCGGGGCCAGGGGCTGCGACCAGGAGGCCATCACCGCAGTCTCCACCACGGCGGTGAGCCGATGCCCGCCCACCTGGACGATCACCACGTAGCGTGGTCCCAGCAATTCGACGAGCTGCACCAGCCCGTCAGCGGAGTCCGCTGACGCCGGCTCGACGAGGAGATCCTCGGGACGCACTCCGATGGTGACCTCGCCGCCGGCCGTGACACCCCCGAGGATGGGCCACACCACCCCGTCGGAGCTGAACACCCCGTCACGGACGCTGCCCGCCAACAAGTTTGCACTCGGCGACCCGATGAAACCGGCGACAAAGGTGTTACCCGGACGCTGGTAGAGATCCTCGGGTGTCCCCCGCTGGGCGACCCGGCCGGCATCGAGCACCACCAGCTGGTCTGCGATTGTCATCGCCTCTTCCTGATCGTGGGTCACATACAAGGCGGTGATACCCAACTCCTGCTGCAGCCGGCGGATCTCCGAGCGCAGCTCGACCCTCAGCTTGGCATCGAGATTGCTCAGCGGCTCATCGAACAGGAACAACGACGGAGTACGCACCAGAGCACGCGCAATGGCCACCCGCTGCTGCTGCCCACCGGAAAGCTGCCGGGGCTTGCGATCCAGCAACGCCGATATCCCGACCCGGTCCGCAGCTTGACGAACCCGCTGGACGGTATCGGTTTTGGACACCCCGGCATTGCGCAGCGGGAACCCGATGTTGCCCGCCACGGTCAACTGCGGATACAGCGCATAGTTCTGGAACACCATTGCGATGTCACGCTCTCGCGGTGCCGCAGCAGTCACATCACGACCATCGATACGCACACTGCCGCGATCAGCGGATTCCAGCCCTGCCGCGATACGCAATGTTGTGGACTTTCCGCAACCCGACGGACCGACCAGGACGGTCAGTGTTCCGTTGGCCAACTGCAGATCCAGGCCGTCGACCACGGTGGTGTCCCCGAAAGCCTTGGTGATGCCCTCCAATTCGACGGTGCTCACTTGGTGGCCCCCACCGACAGCCCACCGACCAGATACCTCTGAGCCGCCAGCGCCAGCACATACACCGGCACGATTCCGAGTAGACCCGCCGCGGCCTGCTGCCCGAACTGCACGTTGCGGTCCCCCTGGAACAACGACAAACCCACCGTCAACGTCTGACTCTCCTTCGTGACCGCCAAATACACCGCAAACAGAAAATCGTTGTAACTGAGGAAAAACACCACCAGCAGAGCCGCGACGATCCCCGGCCACAACAGCGGCAGCACCGCCTTGCGGAACGCCCCGGCCACCGACAACCCGTCGATCACCGCCGCCTCGTCGATCTCCACCGGGATGCGACGGACGAAGCCGTCGAGCAGCCAGGCAGCGACAGGCACATTGGCGATGCCGTTGACCAGGATCAGACCGACGACATTGTTGGTCAGACCTACGTCCCGCAGCAGGAAGAACAACGGGATGATCGCCACGATCGGTGGCGCACAGTAGCCGGCCAGCAGCACCGACAGCAGGCGCTCACCACGGACCCGGCGCGCCGTGAAATAGGCTGCGGGCGTGGCGATCGCCACCGCCAGAAGGCAGGCGCCGACCGCGGAGATCCACGAGTTCTGCAGCATCGTGCCCAACTCGATGGTGCGGAACACCGAGGTGAAATTGGACAGGGTCCACTGTGTGGGCAGCAAACTGGAATTGAGCACGTCGGCCGGGGGCCGCACCGACAGCGACACCAGGTACCCGATGGGTAGCAGCGACAGCCCCACCACCACCGTCAGCGCCGCACGGATCGACCACCGTCTGCGCCGCCCGGCGCTCATCGGTGCTCCACCGCGACCGCGCGGGCCCGCACCGCCGTCAACGCGGTCGCGACGGCGCCGACAACCACCGCAAACACCAATGTCTGCGCGGCCGCGGTACCCATGTCGAAGCTGCCCCGCAGACCGGTCTGATAGATGACGTAAGGGGACAGAGTTGTGGCGAATCCCGGGCCACCGGAAGTGATCACGACGATGAGATCGAAGACCTTGTATCCGATCACGAGTTCCAGCACCGCCACCGCCCACGCGGTCGGAGCGATCGCGGGCCAGATCACCGTGGTGAAGGTCCGCCACGGCCCGGCCCCGTCGATACGAGCCGACTCGAGCAGCTCGGGGCGCACCACCCCGAGCGCCGCGAACAGGATCAGCACCGCAAAGGGCATCCACTGCCAGATGTGGATGGCGAGCAACACCGCAAATGCCCCCGCACCGGAACCCAACGGGTTGAATCCGGCCGCACCGATCGAGGAGAAGAAGCCGGCAAGCCCACCACCGACGGGCGCCAGCAACAGTTTCCACGCCACACCGATCAGCACCGGAGCCGTCACCAACGGCAACAACAGCAAGGCGCCCACCACCCCGAAGCGGGCCCCACGAGCACGCAACAGAAGTGCCACCACCCCACCGACCACCGTCGTCGCGGCCGTGGCCACCACCGCAAAGACCGTCGACTTCCACAGCGACGGGGTGAACGCAGGCGCCGCAAACGCGGTCTCGAAGTTGTCCAGGCCGGTGAAGGATCGGAGTGGCCGTGCCAATGACGAATCCGTGAGCGCCAACCCGACGAGGTAGGCCGTCGGATAGACCAGGAACAACACCAAACCTGCGATGGCGGGCAGCGCCAACCAGAGCGGGACGCGTCGCGTCATGTCGCGGCGCTCTCCCAACTCTTCTGCGCGTTGTCCAGAGACTGCTCGACGGTTTGGGTCCCGGCCAGGGCCAGCGCCAACTGATCGACCAGGTCCTGCAGCAACTTCGGCGCGCCGGCCTGCTTCGGCCACACCAGAGGATCACCCTCGAGACCCTGGCGGATCGGTTCGATGGCACCGGTGACCACCTCGGCGTAACCGTCGGAATCGAGCACGTCACCGCGCACCGGGTCGATGCCGGCACCCGCTGTGGACGACACCTCCAGGTTCTGAGGTGCCGCCGTGGCCCAGTTGATGAAAGCGGCTGCCGCATCCTGGTTTTGCGACGCAGTCGAGATCCCCAGACCGAATCCGGCGTCCAGCGCGGTTCGAGGTGTCGTGTTGGCACCGCCGACGGGCAATGACACCGCGCCCCACCGACCGGCGATGCTGGACGCCGTCGGATCCTCGGCGCGCAGCGCCATATCGGTCCAGGTGTCCAAGAGTGCTCCCTGTCCCGAGAGGAACGCCTGATTTGCCTGGTCGAAACCCACCTGTAGCGGAGTGGGCAGCGCCACCGGGCTCACCTCGACAAGATGGGTGAGAGCGGCGATCGAAGCATCCGAGGTCAACGCCGGCTTGCCCGCCGCGTCGATCAACTCGCCGCCGTACCCGGTGAGCCGGTTGATATAGGAACAGCCCAGGATCATCGGCACCTGCTGGCCCGAGACGATCGCGCCATACGCGGCGCCCTTGGCATCAGTGGTGATCTTGGCTGCCACCTCGTCGTATTCATCCCAGGTGGTGGGCGGTTCGACGCCGAAGCGGTCCAGCAGCTCGGAGTTGTAGAACAAGATGTGGACGTCCCCGTCGTACGGCAGGCCGTAACGCTTGCCGTCGAGCAGGGTGTACGGGTCATAGATCGACCGAAGGTAACCATCGACGCCGATCTCAGCGGTGTGCGTATCGATCCATTCGGTCAGGTCGACCAGGGCCCCGGCATCCACGAGGTCACCGAGGCCGAAGTAGAAGTAGTCGAAGA
The DNA here is from genome assembly GCF_049647605.1 of Mycobacterium sp. GTDB lineage: Bacteria > Actinomycetota > Actinomycetes > Mycobacteriales > Mycobacteriaceae > Mycobacterium. The sequence goes on from NZ_JBARXZ010000029.1 coordinate 4,118, forward strand.
CATCGAATTCGCCAGTGCCACTTTGCACGTCAAGGATCTGCTTGCTGGTCAGCTGGTCATAGGGCGCAGCCGTCACCTCCAGCGTTCCACCGGTCTGTTTGTTCCAGGCCGGCGCCAGGACGTCCCGAAAGGACGTCACATGGGGTTGATTGACCAGAAGCTTCAGTACTGTGCCCTCGAATTTCCCTGACACTGGGGCAGTTCCGGCCAAGGCGCTGCCGCCACCGGAAGAACCGCAAGCTGTGAGTGTGGGTCCTAGCAGGGCGGCGCCGCCGGCCAAACCCATCAATTGAAGTGCGCGCCGGCGCGAGAAGGCGGATGTGGTCACGGATGGCGACGGTACAAATGGAACAGCCGTCTCGGCGAGTAAAAAACTCATCACGATCCTGGGACTGAACAACCCTGGTACCCGCTGCGCTGGGATTCATACGCGATTCCGACATTGATCACAGTTCGACGAGAACGATTACCCGGCCGGGCTCCGCGGGTAATCGGTTGGCAGGCGCGCTCGAGCGTCATCTACATCCACATTGCGTACCGACCCGAAGGGGTGACAACAATCATGACCATCGCAGACAAGACCACGCTGATCGCACAGCTTCGCACCGTGCTCGACCTGACCCACACCGAGATCCAAGTTGCCGAAACGCGCGTTGCTCAGGCTCGCACCGACGCGGTCCGCACCGAGCTCACACAGAACGCCGACAATGGCCGACTGCGTGCGCAGGCGATCGAACAGGCCATTCGAGACCTCGGAGGCTTTCCCGACGTCCTGGGTCCGTTCCTCGGCCGCGCCGCCGCTGCGGTCAAGGCACTCACCGAGCAGGCCGAACCATTCGATGAGGCACTGCTCGGCGACCTGGCACTCGAAGACCAGCTGCTGGACCGGTCGCGGTACATCAAGGCACTGGCCGTTGCCGCCGGGGAATCCGATGTCGAAGCCCTCGCCGACCGCCTGATCACCGCGCACTCGGCAACGGTCCACTGGCTGACCACGGTGCTGGCCGAGGATGCCCTCGGCGGACCGGCTGCCCTTCGGAGAACACCACTGCAAGCCACGGCAGGTGTGGCCGTCAAGATGGTGAACCTTCCGATCACTTGGTCCTATCGGGGTGTCGACCGGGCGCTCGACACCCTGCGGAACACCCGTCCCGCCGTGGCGAGCCTGCTGGAACGCGGCAGTCGTGCCGGCGAGATCGCGGGCAAGACAGTCGCCGCAGCTCGTGACGGAGCGCTGTTGAACGCCGAACTGACCACCCGTCGCGAAGGCGCCGACGGAGCCGCCGACGCCCTGCATTCGATCCGCGAGGGTGCCGGAGTGATCGACGCCTCAGAGCTGCCGATCGCCGACTACGACGATCTGAACCAAACCGAAGCCATCGCCGCGGTCAAGGACCTCAACGACTCAGGTGACATCCGTGTTGTCGTCGCCTATGAGGAGGCCCACAAGGACCGCTCCCGAGTGGTGTCCGCCGCGCAGACCCGGATCGCGGCGATCGCACAGGAGGTCGTCGGGATCAGCTGACCCACTGCACATCACCACCAGCCGGTGGCCGCCGAGAGTTGCCGGGACAACTCCGGGGCCATCGAGCGGACATAGGTCGGAGAGAGGTGATGCTCGTCCTTGTAGACCAGCACGTTGCCCTCCACCGCCCGGCACACCTCTGCGCTGCACACCGCATCGCTGAAGTCCAGCAGGTTCAACAGCGGGTAGCGGTCGGCATAGTCGAGCGTCGGGTTGAGGTCGTCGAGTGCCTCGCTGCGGGACAACCCGCAGTCATCGGCGTCACCACCGTCGGCCAGGCAGTCGACCGGGGAGAACAGCACGCCATCACGAAACATCCACGGCGTGTCCCGGACCCCGAGGATGGCGATGTTGTTGTCGACCAGGCGGTCCCAGATCCCCAGATAGTTGTCCGGCACAAAGTCGCCAGGAGCGTCGGTATAAGGGCGGGTGGTGGTGGTGAAGACAAAATCGGGCTGATCGGCGATCAACTGATCCATCGCGGTGTCGATCCAGGTGCGGCACTCCGGATACGGCTCGAGCGAGCCGGCGATGATCGGCACGTTGTCGGTGGTCAGCGGGCAGCCCATCTTGAGGTAGGTCTTCACCTTGAAACCCTGTTCCGACCCCAGTTCATCGAGGCCGGTGATCCAGTGCTCGGCATGTGATCCGCCGGCAAGGGCAATGGTCCTGGTGGCGGAGAGGTCGCCGTATTCGCACGTGATCAGATCTGTTCCCAGGAAATCGGTGATGCACCCGTCGGCATTGGTCACGGGGTTGTCCTCGCGAGCCTCCAGCACCGAGGGCCGCATCGGGAGCTTCGCCACCCGGGACGCGTCGATCAACGCTCGCGCTCCGGGATAGTCCAGGTCGGGCAGACTCGTCAGCTCGGCGCCGCTGGCCTGCACCACGGTGACGTGATGACGCCATCCCAGCGAGGTGGCCACGAGCGCGACGGTGGCCAGGACCACCACCGAGGAGACCAGGACGGTGGAGGCGTGCCATCGCACCGGCATGGCATGCGCCGCGGGACTGCGCTGCCGCACCGGTTCCTCGATCAGGTGCAGCGTCAGCCAGGCCAGCAGCAGCGACACCACGACGATGCCCGCACCGTCGACGACGTCTGCCGACTCCCGGTCGGTATAGGCCAGCCAGAAGATCAGCAGCGGCCAGTGCCAGAGATACAGCGCGTAGGCCAACGCCCCCAGGGTGACGATGGCCGGCAGGCTCAGCAGCCGCAACGGCCAGGGCGACCTGCCCTCGCCAGGGGTGCGGCCGGCACCGGCGAAGATGATCAGGATCGTCGCGCCCACCGGAACCAGCGCCCAGCGTGCCGGATACTCGCGCACCCCGTCAATGAAGACACCACACGTCAGAATGGCGAGCAGCCCCACACTTGCCGCCGTCACCCGCAGCCAGCCCGGCCAGAGGATCGCGGTGGCCACCGCCGCGGCGAGCACGCCGGCCAACGGCTCCCAGGCCCGGGCGAACGTGTCGTAGTAGGCACTGGACTGGTCGGCGACGTGCGCAAAATTGGCGTAGACGAACGACGCGAGGGTGGCCAGCCCGACCACGGTCACGATGGCCGCCCGCCGGAACTTCGTGGGGATCCGGGAAGTCAGCAGCATCAACAGCGCGACGACCACCAGCATGGCGATGAAGAACTGGCCCTGCACCGACATCGACCACAGATGCTGCAGCGGGCTGACAGCTTCACTGGCACGCAGGTAGTCGCCGGCGGTGCTGGCCAACTGCCAGTTCTGGTAGTAACCCAGGCTGGCCAGCGTCTGCTCGGCGAAGCTCTCCCAGCGGGTCTGTGGCTGGATGAGCACGGTCAAGACCGCGCAGACCGCCAGGACAACAACAAGTGCGGGAAGCAGTCGGCGCACCAACCGCAGCGTCTCTCTGGGTAGCGCCAGCCGGCCACCGCCGTCGGCGAGCCGGAGCAACCGGCCGCCGAAGAAGAAGCCGGACAGAACCAGGAATACGTCGACACCGCCGGAAACCCGACCGAACCACACGTGGAAAACCACCACCAATGCGATGGCAACGCCACGCAGACCGTCGAGATCATGCCGGATCTGCCGGGTGCTCCGCACTGGTGTGTAGTTGTCGGTCAGCATCTGCACGCGTGTAATTCCTGCACTTCACTTCTCGCGAGGCCCTGTCGCGGCCCAGAGCATATCGGCTCAGCCGGAGGAGGGCCCACGAGCAGATCTCACACCCGAGCAGGCGCGCCGGTCAGCCGATGATCCGCCCCAGGTATGGCGTCATGTCGTTGGTTCTCACCGGCGACACTACGACACCCTTGTCACCGGTCTCGACCATCTGGCCGTTGCCGATGAACAGAGCGACGCTCTGGGTCCCTTCCGGACCGTAGAAGATCAGATCGCCGGGCAGCGCCATCGCGGGCGCCACCTTGCGGGACGCGAGGTACTGCTGTCCCGAAGAACGCGGCATCTTGATGCCGACCCCGCCGAAGGCGTACACGATCAGCCCCGAGGCGTCGAATCCGACAACATCGGCCGCCGGGTCCGGCGCCAGCAATGTGCCGGTCGGCGCTGAACCGACGGGAGCCAAACCGGTGGGCGTCAGGCCGGGAGTGGTCAGGCCGGGGATGCTCAAGCCGGCCGAGTCGGTGACCGCTGCGACATCCCTGGGTGTACCGCGAGAGGGACCGTCGGCGTTGCCGCCGCCATAGGTGAACGGGATCCCGCGTGCCGACAGCGCCCGGGAGATGACAACACTGATCGCCTGCAACTGTTCCGGAGTCCGGCCGAACGGGTCGGCCGCCGCCGTCCCGGCTCCGATTCCGATACCCACCGATGCCACCAACACAGCCAGACTGCACAGGACAGCGTAGACGCGTCTCAGCATGTCACCCTTTTCTCCTGACCCGGCCCTGGAAGAGGGCGGACTTCTGTACCCCTACTTGTACAGCGAAACCCGCCTCCAGCTCCAATTCGCGCACCGCACAACATCAATGAGATGCCGTACCGTGACAAAACGGTGACTGCCGGAGGCGGGTTCGGTCAAAAGTGGGCTGGGTCACCTAGGCCAGGGCGGCCAGCGCTGCCTCGTAGTCGGGCTCTTGAGCGATCTCGGGAACCAGCTCGGTGTAGACCACGTTGCCGTCGGCGCCGACCACCACAACCGCACGGCCGAGCAGTCCGGCCATCGGCCCGTCGGTGATGGTGATGCCGTAATCCTCGCCGAAGCTGTCCCGGAATGCCGATGCCGTGGACACATTCTCGATGTCCTCGGCTCCACAGAACCGCTTCTGCGCGAAGGGCAGATCCTTCGACACGCACAGCACCGCCACCCCACTGGCGGCAGCCTTCTCGTTGAAGGTACGCACGCTCACCGCGCACACCGGGGTGTCGACCGAAGGAAAGATGTTCAGCAGCAGGGCCTTGCCCTGGAACTGGTCACTGCCGACCGCGCCGAGATCGGTGCCGGTCAGGCTGAAGGCGGGAGCCGTCGCGCCGACCGCGGGCAGCTCGCCAACGGTATTGATGGGATTTCCACGCAGGGTTATCTGTGCCATGCACACAGTCTGCCAAGTCCGCGCCCCCAGGTCTCAGGCAGGTCGCGCCGGGGCCCGGTAGCCGGCTACACCGACACCGGGAGCTCGGCGAGACCCCGGAGCGTCACATTCGGTTTGTAGCGCGGCTCGCCGCCGAGTTTCGCCTGCGGGAATCGGGCGGCAACTGCCGAGAGCGCGACCGACGCTTCCAACCGCACCAGTGGCGCGCCGAGACAGAAATGTGCACCTCGGCCGAAAGCCAAGTGCCGGACCGCTTTTCGATCCGGATCGAATTTGTCCGGATGGTCGTTGGCCGTCGGATCGCGGTGCGCTGCGGCCAACAGCACAATCATCGTGTCCCCCGCCGGCACATCGGTCGTGCCGATCACGATGTCAGACGCGGCGATCCGGCCCAGCAACTGTGCCGGCGCGTCGTAGCGCAGCGACTCCTCGATCACCTTCGACACCCGCCCGGGATCGGCGGCCAGCGCGGTCCACTGGTCGGGGTGCCGCAGCAGCGCCAGCACCGCGTGGGCGATCAAGCTGACGGTCGACTCGTGACCGGCAATGAGCAGCAGGTTGCAGGTGGAGATGATCTCCTCCTCGGTCAGCTGATCGCCGGTCTCCTCCACCGCGATCAGCGCCGAGATCAGGTCGTCGGAGGGGTCTCCGCGCCGTCGGTCGATTAGGTCACGGAAGTATCGGCGCAACCACTTTCCGGCCTCGATGCGCTGCTCGAACCCCTCGGGGGTAGCTCCGGTGGCGGCCAGGAACGGATCCACGGTCTGGCCGAGAAGCGTCGAGGCGCGGCCGAACTGCGGCTCGTCCTCAACCGGAACTCCGAGCAACTTGCAGATCACCCCGACCGCCAGGGGGTAGGCCAGGTCGGAGACGGCATCGAACTCGCCAAGTTTTTCGACCGTGTCCAACAGGTCGTCGACCAACGCGACGATGTCGGGGGCGAGCTCGTTGATCACCCTCGGCACGAACGCCTTGCTGACCAATGTCCGCAGCCGGGTGTGATCCGGTGGGTCCATGAACAGAAACGCCGGAGCGCGACGCCGGTCGACCAACCCCGCCAGGCCGAAGGGCCGGGGCGCCTCACCGGCGGCGATCTGCCGTTGCGCAAGCGTCGACTTCAACCGGTCACTGGCCGAATCCGGGTGCCGCAGTACAGCATCACAATCGGCGAACGACGAGAAGACGGTCAGGTTCACCTCGGGGAGCTGCATCGGGCCGTACTCACGCAGAGCGCGGTAATGCGGATATGGATCGATCCGATTCGCTGGACCCAGCGCTGCCCCCAGCAACATGTGCGATTCGGTGGTCGCCATGGCCCCATTGTGCCGAGGCGGTGCACGGACGTGGACACCGGCACGGCGGCGATGGTGGCTCGGTGGCTACCCTGGGCCCGTGACAGCACCCAGCCTGGATTCGTGGTCGGCCCACCTGTGGCACGAGATAACACCCATCTTCGATGCGATCATCCGACACCCGTTTGTCACCGGCTTGACCGACGGCACTCTGACGACGGACGTCTTCGCCCACTATGTCGCCCAAGACGTGCACTACCTACGCGACTACGCACGCACCCTCGCGCTTGTCGGCGCCAAGAGCCCGACACTGGCCGAGACCGCCATGTTCTCCCGGCACGCTGCCGGGGTGGTCCAAGACGAGCTGGCCCTGCACGCCAGCCTGCTGCCCGAGCTCGGCCTGGATCCTGCTGCCATCGGCACCATCCCGGTTGCGCCGACAACCACTGCATATACGAGTTACCTCCTGGCCACCACCTATTCAGGGACCTTCACCGACGGTCTGGCCGCGGTCTTGCCGTGCTATTGGATCTACGCCGAAGTCGGTAAACACCTCCTCGAGCGCGGCTCACCCGATCCCAGGTTCCAGCGATGGATCGACACCTATGGCGGGGAAGAGTTCACTGCCACCGTCGACGAGGTTCTCGAACTCGTCGACCGCGTCGGGGCCGACCTGCCGATCGACGAAGCGACCCGCGCCCGGGCGCACTTCACCACCACCGCCCGCTATGAATGGATGTTCTTCGACGCGTCCTACCGGCGCGAAGAATGGCCCGTCTGACCTGCCGGCTCACCACCTCGTAGGTAACACCGATCCCACTCGGTGTATCGCAGTCGACATCCATTTTCGAGACGGATGCGTACAGTCGATGCCAGGGTCAGTGGAGTTTCACCGGGGTGGGTCATGGCAAATGCTGCAGAAACTGGATGGGGTGTCGGGGAAGGCGACGGCAGTGCGCGCCAGTTGCGTCCTGCGGATTCAGCGCCCGTCAGCCCGACGCTGGCGGAACTCGTCGCGGCGGCCGATACCGATCAGGTTCCCGTCTTGCGTGCACTGTTGCAGATGTCGCACGCCGTGCTGTGCGCGCGGTACTTCGACGAGGCGCTCGAAGCGATAGCCCATCATTCGATGCTCGCACTGGGCGCGGCGTCGGTGTCGATCAGCAGGTGGGAACATCAGGACAACGTGCTGCGGACACTGATCAACGTGGGCGACCTGGCGCCCGGCGAGGAACGCTGGCCCGACGACGAGCTGTACCCGGTCACCGGTGATCACAAAGTCCTGCGACTTCTGCAACAAGGCCTGCCCTACATCAACTCGATCGACAGCACCGACTGCACCGCCGAAGATCTGGTGACGCTCCTGAAGGTCGGCAAGGAGTGCGAGTTGGCGGTGCCGGTGATGCACGAGGACACGATGTGGGGGGAAATCTGGGCCACCGGAGTCGACGGCCGCCGCTTCGGTCCCGACGATGTTCAGGTGCTGCAGGCCATCGCGGCGCACACCGCGGTTGCCATCGGTCGCTCGGAGTTGTTCAGCGCGGTGTGGAGCCAGGCGTTCGAGGATCCGCTGACCGGGCTGGCCAATCGCCGCCGCCTCGACGAGATCTTCGACGAAATGGAGATCGACGAGGTCCATCCAGCCCTGCTGGTTTGCGACCTGGACGGTTTCAAAGCGGTCAACGACCGCCACGGCCACCCGGCCGGCGATGAACTGCTCCGGACCGTTGCCGACGCTCTGAACCGAACCGCGGCGAGCACCGCAGGATCTCTGGTGGCGCGGATGGGCGGTGATGAGTTCTGCATCGTGCTTCCGCGGTCCAGCCTCGCCGACGCCGAACATTTTGCGGTGACGGCAACCCGGTGCATCACCGAGCTGGCCGGACGCGACATCTCGCTGAGCTGGGGCGCGTCGGTGTACGGATCGGCGGTCAACACCGGCCCCGCGCTGTTCGGGGCCGCCGATTCCGGACTGCTGCAGTCGAAACGGCTGGGACCGGGCCGGTTCAGCGTCGGCGTCGTCGACACTGACACCCGGGGTGTGCCCTCCGGAGCCGTCCGTAGCCGGGGCTCGGACGCGGCCCGGTTGGCCCCCGATATCGTGCCGCAGGTGGTCGACATCCTCGATGCTCATGGGCCGTCGACCCCTGCAGCCGCCCTGCAGATTCTCGCTTTCCAGATCTGCAAGACCGTGAACGCCGCCGCCTGGGCGGTGTCGATCACCACCGATGACGGGGGCGGGGTGCGCTCGATGCAAGGGATCGAGAGTTCCAGAGACCGCGTGTCGGGGCTGCGGGTGCTCGCCGTGTCCGATGACTCCACTTACCGACTGGCGGACTACCCGGCAACCTCCCGGGCAATCCAGACCGGAGAACCGTTTCTGGCGGCGGTCGATCTGCCGGAATCAGACCCCAGCGAGGTCGCGCTGCTCGAGCAGCTCGGATACGTGGCAGTTCTGGGGGTGGCCGCCACCGATGGCACCGACCACTATCTACTCGAGATCTTCTCCGACACCGGCTCCGGGGAGCTGGCGGCGATCCAGCCGCACGCCCGGGTCCTGGCCAACTACTGTTGCAACCCGCACGTCCGACACGATCAGCCGAAACCGAATCAGCCGTAACGCTTCTCGAACTCCTTGATGGACCGATCGATATCACCTTTGACGGCGCGGGCGGCGACCGACCCGATCGGGCCGAACAGGGGTGGGCCACCGAGATCGAGCGTGACGGTGAATCTGCAACCGGACCCGAGAGGTGCCACCACCATCGTCAGTCCGTATTTGGCGCCACCCACCCCCTTGCCCACAACCTCCAGCATCCGGGGCGGGTCGTACCTCTTCACCGTCCAGGTCACCCGATTTCGCATACCCTTGACCCCAGCGACACCGACTATTGTTGTGCCAACGTTAATTTCGGCGGGTATCTCACTGCGCCACCCCTCGTGCATGACAAGCCAGTCACCGAGCGCACCGAGATCGGACACGTGGTCCCAGGCGTCCTGCGGACTCAGTGACAACTCGCGGGACAGCTCCAGTTTGGCCATCCGCGAATGATAAGTGCCGGAGGACAACAATTCTGCCCAAGTCTTGACTCAATCCAGAAAAGAGGTGCATAGTTGCGGTGTGGAATTGGTGTCGGATTACGCGGAGCAGCTGCGATCAGCTGATCTCCGAGTGACCCGCCCCCGGGTCGCGGTGTTGCAGGCGGTTTCGGCCCACCCGCACGCCGACACCGAGTCGATCTTCGTGGCGGTGCGCACCACACTTCCCGAGGTGTCCAGACAGGCCGTGTACGACGTCCTCAATGCTCTGACCGCGGTGGGGCTGGTGCGACGAATCCAGCCCTCAGGCTCCCTCGCCCGTTACGAATCTCGAATCAACGACAACCACCACCATGTGGTCTGCCGCGCCTGCGGTGTCATCGCCGACGTCGACTGCGCCGTCGGCGACGCACCTTGTCTGACCGCCTCCGATGAACACGGCCTCCTGAGAGGTTTTTCGATCGACGAGGCCGAAGTCATCTATTGGGGCCTGTGCCCCGATTGTTCAAAACTGCACACTTCGGGATCACGCCCGTGATCACAGCCCGATTCACTCACTCCCGAAAGGACAGCTGTGCCTGAAGATCGCCCGATCGAAGAAAGCCCACCCATTGGAGAGGCCCAGACCGACCAGGCCGAGGGCGGTTGCCCCGCGGGCTTCGGCCGTGTCAAACCCCCGGTCGAAGGCGGCGGCAACCGCGACTGGTGGCCGAATCAACTGAACCTGAAGATCCTGCAGAAGAACCCGGATGTCATCAATCCGTTGGACAAGGACTTCGACTACGCCACCGCAGTACAAGGCCTCGACGTGGACGCGGTCCGCGCCGACATCGTCTCGGTGATGAAGTCCTCCCAGGAATGGTGGCCGGCCGATTTCGGGCACTACGGCCCGTTCTTCATCCGGATGGCCTGGCACGCCGCAGGCACCTACCGGGTCAACGACGGCCGCGGTGGAGCGGGCGCCGGTATGCAGCGCTTCGCGCCGCTGAACAGCTGGCCCGACAATGTGAGCCTGGACAAGGCTCGCCGGTTGCTGTGGCCGGTCAAGAAGAAGTACGGCAAGGACCTGTCCTGGGCGGACCTGATCGTCTTCGCCGGCAACGTTGCGCTCGATGACATGGGATTCAAGACGTTCGGCTTCGCCTTCGGTCGCGAGGATCGTTGGGAACCCGAAGAGGATGTGTACTGGGGCCCCGAGCTCGAATGGCTCGACGACAAGCGTTACACCGGAAAGCGGGATCTCGAGAACCCGCTGGCCGCGGTCCAGATGGGCTTGATCTACGTCAACCCCGAAGGCCCCAACGGCAACCCGGACCCGTTGGCCTCGGCTATCGACATCCGCGAGACCTTCGGCCGGATGGCGATGAACGACGTCGAAACGGCCGCGCTGATCGTCGGTGGTCACACCTTCGGTAAGACACACGGCAACGGCGACGCCGAGCTGGTGGGCCCCGAGCCCGAGGCCGCCCCGCTGGAGATGCAGGGCCTGGGATGGCACAACCCGCAGGGCACCGGTGTCGGCATGGACGCGGTCAGCAGTGGCCTGGAGGTCATCTGGACGCATACGCCGACGAAGTGGGACAACAGCTTCCTGGAGATCCTCTACGGCAACGAGTGGGAGCTGTTCAAGAGCCCCGCGGGCGCCAACCAGTGGCGCCCCAAGGACGGCGGCTGGGCCAACTCGGTGCCAGAGGCATTCGGCACCGGCAAGACCCACCCGTCGATGCTGACGTCAGATCTTGCACTGCGTTTCGATCCGATCTACGAGAAGATCACCCGCCGCTGGCTGGATCACCCCCAGGAGCTGGCCGACGCGTTCGCGCGCGCCTGGTTCAAGCTCATCCATCGCGACATGGGGCCGACGACGCGCTACCTGGGGCCGTTGGTTCCTCAGGAAGATCTGCTGTGGCAGGACATCATCCCGTCCGGCCAGAGCCAGCTCAGCGCCGACGCGATCAGCACCTTGAAGGCCCAGATCGCCGATTCGGGTCTGACGGTTCCGCAGTTGGTCTCGACCGCATGGAAAGCTGCTGCGTCGTTCCGTGCCAGCGACAAGCGCGGCGGGGCCAACGGCGGTCGCCTGCGACTGCAGCCGCAGGCCGGCTGGGAAGCCAACGAGCCTGATGAACTGGCCCAGGTGGTCCGCAAGCTCGAGGAGATCCAGCAGGCCTCCGACACCGGCGTTTCGTTCGCCGATCTGGTGGTCCTCGCCGGTGCGGTCGGTGTCGAGACGGCCGCCAAGGCCGCCGGTTTTGATGTCACGGTGCCTTTCACTCCGGGTCGCGGCGATGCCACCGCGGAGCAGACCGACGTGGAGTCGTTTGCCCATCTGGAACCGAAGGCCGACGGCTTCCGTAACTACCTCGGTAAGGGCACCACGTTGCCTGCCGAGTTCCTGCTCGTCGACAAGGCCAACCTGCTCGGCCTGAGCGCGCCGGAGTTGACGGTGCTCGTCGGAGGCCTGCGTGTCCTGGGCACCAACTTCCAGGGCACCAAACTCGGCGTGCTGACCCAAACCCCCGGCAAACTGACAAATGATTTCTTTGTCAATCTGCTGGACATGGGCACGGTGTGGTCGCCGTCCTCGGCCGACGACGGCACCTATGAAGGCAAGGATCGGGCCTCCGGTGCGGTCAAGTGGACCGGCAGCCGCGTCGACCTGGTGTTCGGCTCCAACTCGCAGTTGCGTGCACTTGCCGAGGTGTACGCCGAGGACGGCGTGTCGAAGAAGTTCGTGGCCGACTTCGTGTCCGCGTGGGCCAAGGTCATGGACGCCGACCGGTTCGACGTCAAGAAGTAGCCATGAAGTAGGGGTCCGCAGGTACAGCCTGCGTGACCGCCGCCAACACCCCGCGAGTCCTCCGACTCGCGGGGTGTTGCCGGTTTCGGGGCTTTTTGCCGACACGGCTCACAGATGACGCATCTCGAGCGCCATCCGTGACCACTCCAGGTAATCGGGGTGTGGTGGCGGATAGTACGGGTGCGGCTCGGGCAGTGTGTGCGGAATATGCACCAGCGCCGTCACGATCGTTTCTCTGACGTGATGATTCCGATGTGGAGTCAGCTCTGGTTCTGATCGATGGTTCATCGGCCAACTCCCCTCGATCACGCGTTTAATTCAAAGCCGTTGGCGCACAATGCATTTTCGCCCTCTGTGGAGCCAACCATCTCGCGACATCGAATACGTCATCCAGATGGATGAGATCGGGCTCCGCGGCAGGTGCGCCGCCGACGCACCGGGAAGCTGTTTGCCGGCAGGCACCCGCAACCCTACCGGCGAGTAACCCGGAACCAGGGCTCGCGATTTCACCGTAAAATGTTGCACCCCTTGCTATTACGAACGTAACGAGACCCCGCGACAACCTGTTCACGGACGCCACCACTGTGGTCGGTGTGAAGCATGTTTCTTATCAAAGCATTAGCTGAATCGCCCGACGGCCTTAGATTCCACGGTTAGCGTTGGTCACAGTTCGATCAAGCACCGCCAGAACCACCTCCAGAATTGAGGCCGCCGATGACCGCTTCGATCGCCCCGCGCATGGATCGCCCAACGACGCTGCGGTTCGGCGGTGCGGATGTCCGCCCCTGCGCACGCCACCTGGCAACGGTGGTTTCCGTCCGCGGCGACCTGACGGCGGACAATATCGCCGCGGTGACGGATCAGGTCTGCCGGTTTGTCCTGCCCGACACCTCATTTGTCCTCGACCTGACCGAACTGACCGCCTTCACCCGAGAGGCTGCCGCAATGTTGCGCGCCGTCGAGCACACCTGCGCGGCCACCGAGGTGGAATGGGCGCTGGTCACCGCGCCGGGAACCACCGAAACATTCGACACCGCACTGCGTGACCTGCTGCTGCCGGTGGTCGATTCGGTGGCCGATGCACTCCACGATTTCGCCGATACCAGAACCGCCCAACGCAGTGCGTTGTTGCCATTGCTGCAACGCACCGCCTGACCGCAATTCGTCTGCCCGGCACCCGGGATGGCTTGCACCCGGTAAGGTCGTGCCCGTCGCACTCCAGCACGGGTTGCGCTTGCCCGAGTGACGTGACCAAGAGGACGTTCAGTTGTCGATGACTGCGCCGCAGATACCGGAATCGGCGCCCGCTTTCGCCTACGATCCCGCCGTGCAGCCACTGTCACTGCTGCTGGTCGAAGACGATCGCGCTGATGCGGTACTCGTCGAGGAGCTGATCGCCGACGCCGCCGCCGACATCAGCCTGGTGTGGGCACCATCGATGGCGGATGCCCGGCGCGAACTCGCCGTCGCCCGGCCTGACTGCGTGCTGCTCGATCTCAATCTTCCCGACGCCGACGGAATCGCCGGACTCGACCAGATCGCCGATTGCGACGCCACCGTTCCGATCATCGTGCTGACGGGACTGTCCGACGAGCCCTTCGGGGTGTCAGCGGTCGCATCAGGTGCCCAGGACTACCTCGTCAAGGGGCGGGTCGAGCCCGAGATGCTGCGCCGAGCAGTGCTGTACGCGATCGAACGCAAGCGCGCCGAGCTCACCGCCGTCCAGTTACAGGCCAGCCAACTGCGCGCCCGAGAGAATGCCCGCCTGGAACGCGGCCTGTTGCCCTCTCCCCTCCTCCTGGACCAGCCCGGGGTCAACATCGTGGCCAACTACCGGCCCAGCCGGGAGAACGCACTGCTGGGCGGCGACTTCTACGACTTTGTGCAAACTCCGGACCGCACGGTGCATGTCATGATCGGCGATGTCGCCGGACACGGACCCGACGAGGCGGCACTTGGTGTTGCACTGCGCATCGCCTGGCGTGCGCTCACATTCGCCGGGCTGCGGGGCTCGGACCGGATGCACCAACTCGATCGGATCCTGCATGCCGAACGCGCCAGCAAAAAGATCTTCGCGACCGTGCTGAGCCTGGCCATCTCCCCCGACAGCTCAGAGGTCACCGTGGTCCGCGCCGGGCATCCGGGAATGCTGTTGCACGGCGGCGGCACCGTGGAGTGGGTCGAACCGCTCGGCGGTCCCGCCCTGGGATTGCGATCCGCCGACTGGGAGACTCAGCGCGCAGACCTACCGGCGGGCTACGGGCTGGTGCTCGTCACCGACGGACTGTTCGAAGGTCATTCCGGACACGGCAACGAACGACTGGGCGAGGACGGCCTGCTCGATCTGGCGCGCTCACTGGCCCACCTGCCGGGCCCGGCATTCGTCGAAGCGCTGATCAACGGCGCCGAGGAGCTGGCTCAGGCACACGGTGGACTCAGCGACGACATCGCCGTGGTCAGGGTCGAGCGGTCCGCACCGTGACCCAACCCCGCAGCGCCCCCAGACGTGGCCTGACCGTCAAAGGGTGGCTGTACATCGTCCTGTCCACCGTGGGCGCAGTCGTAGCGGCCGGTGCCATCGCCACCGTGCTGCTGCTGAGCCGATCCGACGAGACGATGCATGAGCTCACCGAGCAACTCGGTCCGGCCCGGATCTCCGCGTATCAGCTTCAGGGTGCGCTGCGCGACCAGGAGACCGCAGTCCGGGGTTACCTCATTTCCGCGGACCGGCAATTCCTCGACCCCTACAACGAAGGCCAAGAGTCCGAACAGCTCGCCACCGACAACCTGCGCGAGCGCCTCGCCGGGCGCGACGAGCTGATCGCCGATGTGGACGCCATCGAAGAGGCCGCCAACCAGTGGCGCGAAACCTTCGCCGAGCCGGTCATCGCAGAAGTGGTGCCCGGCACGCCGGCACTGGTGGACAACGACACCGCCGAGCAGGGGAAGCTGGCATTCGACCGGATCCGGGTCCTGTTCCATGTCCAGAACGAGAATCTGGTCCAGTCACGCGATGTCGCCGCCGAGAAGCTCGAAACGGTCAACCTGTGGCGCAACCTCGTGCTCGAGGGTGTGGTGGTCGCGTTCTTGATCACCGCGGTCCTGCTGGCCCTGCTGATCCGCAATGCCGTCACCCGGCCGCTCGAAGGGCTCGCGGCAGCATGCCGCCGGATCACCGAGGGCTACTTCAGCGAGCAGATTCCCCAGCAGGGTCCACGCGACATCCGAGCCATAGCCAGCGACGTCGAAGACATGCGGCAGCGTGTTGTCGACGACCTCGAAGTGTCCACCGCGGCACAGATCCGCCTTGCCGAGCAAGCCGAAGCCCTCGACGAACAGGCCATCGAACTGCGACGGTCCAACGCCGAACTCGAACAGTTCGCCTACGTCGCCTCCCATGATCTGCAGGAGCCGCTCCGCAAGGTGGCCTCCTTCTGCCAGCTACTCGAAAAACGCTATGGCGACCAGCTCGACGAACGGGGCACCGAGTACATCCGATTTGCCGTCGACGGTGCCAAACGGATGCAGCGGCTGATCAACGACCTGTTGGCGTTCTCCCGGGTCGGCCGGCTGAACTCGGCCTACAGCGATATCGACCTCGGCGCCACACTCGAAGCCGGACTGGCCAACCTGGCCGCTTCCACCGAAGAGACCGGCGCCCAGATCATCCGCCCCGCGGAGCCCCTCCCCCATCTTGTCGGCGACCCGACTCTGTTGGCGTTGCTGTGGCAGAACCTGATCGGCAATGCGATGAAGTTCCGCAAACCCGACAGCGCTCCGCGAATCGTCATCGATTGCCGCCCCGGTACCGGCGAACAGTCCGATTTCTGGCTGCTGTCGGTGTCGGACAACGGGATCGGTATCGACGAAGAATTCGCCGACAAGGTGTTTGTCATCTTCCAACGCCTACACGGGCGCGACAGCTACAGCGGAACGGGTATCGGGCTGGCGGTGTGCCGCAAGATCGTCGAACACCATGGCGGCACCATCTGGATCGACACGTCCTACACCGACGGCACCCGTTTCCTGTTCACCCTCCCCACCGAGCCGCGCAAACCGAGCGGACCGATATCTAGCCACGCCGACAGTCCCACTGTCGCGTTGGAAGGAACCACACCATGACCGCAGGCCGTGCGATCGATGTGCTACTCATCGAGGACGACCCGGGTGACGAACTGATCACCCGAGAAGCATTCGAGCACAACAAGATCAAGAACACTCTGCACGTCGCCCACGACGGCCAGGAAGGTCTGGACTTTCTCTACAAACGTGGCCCCTACACCGGCGCGCCGAGGCCTGATCTGATCCTGCTCGATCTCAATCTGCCCAAGTACGACGGCCGCCAGTTACTGGAAAAGATCAAGTCCGACGCCGATCTGTGCCACATCCCGGTGGTGGTGCTCACCACGTCGTCGGCCGAAGAGGACATCCTGCGCAGCTACAAGCTGCACGCCAACGCCTACGTGACCAAACCCGTCGACCTCGACCAGTTCATGAACGCGGTCCGTCAGATCGATGAGTTCTTCGTCCAGGTGGTGCGACTGCCACAGTTCTGACACGGTCGGGACGGGCATCTACGCTGCGTACATGCCCTCGATCCTGACGGTCAATCTGGCCCATCCCCGCCACAGTCCGGATAAATCTGTGCTGTCCACCGGCATCGACAAGCGTCCGGTGGACACTGCAGTGGAGGTGCGCGCGCCCGGGCCGCAACAAGGTGGCCTGGGCAGCGGTCTGGTCGGCGATCTGATCGGCAACCCGAAGTTCCATGGCGGCGATGACCAGGCGGTCTACACCTACGCCCGGGAAGACCTCAACGCTTGGGAAACCGAACTGCAACGCGAGCTGAGCAACGGCATGTTCGGCGAGAACTTCACCATGGCCGGCATCGATGTCAACGAGGCCCGTATCGGAGAACGATGGTCGATCGGCACCGGCGGCCTGGAGCTCGAAGTGACCTCGCCGCGGATACCCTGCCACACCTTCGCCGACTTCCTGTCACTGCGGGGCTGGACTAAACGCTTCACCGAGGCTGCAAAACCGGGCGCCTACCTGCGCGTCATCTCACCGGGCACGGTGAACGCAGGTGATCAGGTGGTGGTCACCCACCGTCCGGAACACGACGTCACGGTGCGGCTGGCATTTCGGGCGCTGACCCGCGAACCGGAGCTGCTGCCTGATCTGCTGGCGGCCGAGGCCCTCCCGGAGAGGATCAGACAGCAGGTCCGACGCCGGGCCGGCTGAGCCGCCCGACTTCGGTCGGGTCACGGCCACTCGAAGTGCTGGTAGTCCTTGGGTGTGCGCCAGGCGCCGCCCCACTGCCAGCCGTGCTCGGTGAATGCCCGTACCGCGGCATCGCCGTCCTTGAACAGACCAGGATCGATACGGCTGCGGTCGACAAAAACACCCGCATTGGCAGGCTGGTACGCGCCGGTCCGGTCGATGTACGGGTTGAAGCGGGGATTGACGTCGATGGCACGGCCGTACGCGTGATACGACCATCGGCCGGTTCCCGGGATATCGCGACAGTTGAAGGCTGAAGTGTTGTTGTCCTGCATGGACAGTTCGTCGTCGGCATTCGGATAGTTCTCGACCGTCTGCATCCGCTCTATCGGGAACCGCAGCCGGAAGAGCCGGTCGAACGCCGCGATGGTCTCCTGCACCAGTTCCTCGTGCACCACGATGGCACCCCGATGCGGCTGGGCGTCGAGCCCCAGGTAGTCCAATTCGATGCGGCGCAGCTGGTCGGGGGTGACGGGGCATTCCGGACGCCAGGTGCTCCCGAGCCGCGCGGCCGTCACCGGCTCGACAATCGCCGGTGACGGCTGCGGCTGCGGCTGCGCGGTGTCCGGTGCTGGTGTTGATGGTGTGACCGGAGGCGCTGCGGTGGTGGTCGCAGGTGCGGCAGTGGCCGTCGGCGGTTCCGGCTCCCCGGCGCAACTGGTCAGCAGCACCGCGCAGATCATGACCAGCAGTGGCGCCCGAGAGAATCCGTTCACCGTGTTCATCGTGCCAGCGCCCCGGCGGGGCTTCACCCCCGTGCCGCAAGTCGTGTTGAATCAGGACGTGAGTACACGCTGGCAGGACTCCGCCCACGCCCCTCGCGGCACCGACTACGACCAGCGCTGGCACAAACTTGCCGAGGCCGGGCAGAACGTCCACGGCGAGGTGGATTTTGTCGAGGCCGAACTCCGCGAGCATCCCGGCGCCCGGATTCTCGATGCTGGATGTGGAACCGGAAGGGTGGCAATCGAATTGGCTTCCCGCGGGTACTCGACAGTCGGCGTCGACGCCGATGCGGCCATGCTGGATTCGGCCAGGTCCAAGGCACCCGAACTGACCTGGATCCAGGCCGACCTGTGCCACCTCGCCGACGTCGTCGCCGGCGCCTTCGATGCGGTGGTGCTCGCCGGCAATGTGATGATCTTCCTGACTCCCGGCACCGAAGGACTGGTCCTGCAACAGATCGCCGGCAGCGTCCGCCCCGGCGGGTTGGTGATCGCCGGGTTCAGCCTGCGAGAAGACCGGCTGTCCATCGAGTCCTACGACAAACATGCGACCTCCGCTGGACTGGAACTCGTGACCCGGTGGGCGACCTGGGAGCGGACCCCGTTCACCGGCGGCGACTACGTGGTGTCAGTCCACCGACGATGACTTCGGCGACAACAAGTTCGGCTCTGCCACAGCCTGATCCGAGCCAACCACGGCTGGCCGATGTGGTGCCCGCGGTGCTGACCGCGATGGGCGTCACCGATTTTGCTCCCCGGCTCGACATCGGCGGCGAGATACGCGGAGCCTGCGTACTGCTCATCGACGGACTCGGCGATCAGCTGCTCGACGCCCACAGCGCCGACGCACCGGTGCTGGCCGGACTGCGCGGGCGCACGCTGGAGGTCGGGTTTCCCTCCACCACCGCAGCCGGCCTGGCCGCCGTGGGAACCGGCACCAGCTCCGGGGAACACGGCCTGGTCGGCTACTCCTTCCGGATTCCGGGTAGCGGGGTCGTCAACGCGCTGCGCTGGCGCCCGCACCCGTGGGGACCTGACCTACGCGACGAGCTGGTGCCCGAGGACGTGCAGCCGCTGGCGACGACCTTCGAGCGGGCGGCCGCCGCGGGGATCGCCGTCAGCGTCGTCTCCGGCGCGCAATTCGACGGTTCGGGGCTGACCCGCGCCGTGCTGCGCGGCGGCACCTACATCGGTGTCCACGCGCTCGGCGACCTGGCCGCCCGGGTACGGCAGGTCATCGACGAAGGCGGCTTCTGCTACGGCTACCACAGCGAACTCGATATGGTCGGGCACCTCTACGGCCCCGGATCGCCGGCCTGGCGGATGCAGCTGCGGCAAGTGGACCGACTGGTCGAATCGGTGATCGAAGGGTTACCGCCCGGCGGACTGCTGGCCGTCGTCGCCGACCACGGCATGATCACCACCGACCCCGGCCGGCTGGTCGATCTCGACAGCTCACCAGACCTGCTCGACGGCGTGCACGACCTCGGCGGAGAGCCGCGGGCCCGCCATGTCTACACCGCCGACGGTGCCGGCCACGACGTGCTCGACACGTGGCGGCACGTCCTGGCCGACCACGCCTGGGTCGCCGGCCGGGACGAAGCGATAGCCGCGGGTTGGTTCGGCCAGCAGGTCAGTGACCGGGTACGTCAGCGGATCGGCGACATCGTGGTCGCCGCGCGGGACTCGGCCGTCTTGGTCCGGCGCACTGTCGAGCCGCTGGAATCCGGGCTGATCGGACACCACGGATCGCTGACGCCGGCCGAACAGCAGGTGCCACTACTGCTGGCTCGCGGCTGACCCGGACGACGGCCCCGATAGGGTGCCAGCCGTGATCGTGTTGCTGCCACCGTCGGAGACCAAACGCACCGGCGGCGACGGGGCGCCGTTGGACCTCGCGAGGTTGGCGTCTCCGAAATTGACGCCGTTGCGCACCGAACTGATCGACGACCTGGTGCACTTGGCCTCCGACCGGCCCGCCAGCCGGGCCGCGTTGGGCATCTCCGCTGCCCAAGACGCCGAGATCGATCGCAACGCCGCCCTGCTCTCCTCCGCGACCATGCCGGCGATCCGCCGCTACACCGGCGTGCTCTACGACGCGCTGGATGTGGACTCCCTGACGGGGGCGGCCGCCGGCCGCGCACGTGCCCGCCTGGCGGTGGGCTCCGCACTCTTCGGACTGTTGCGGGCCGACGATCAGGTGCCGGCGTATCGGCTGTCGGCAGGATCGAAACTCCCCGGCAGGCCGACTCTGTCCGCGCGTTGGCGACCGGTGCTGGAACCGGTGCTGGCCGATATCGCCGATCAGGAGTTGGTGGTGGACCTCCGGTCCGGCTCCTACGCCGGCCTCGGACGTCTGCCCGCAGCGATACGCGTCGACGTCCTCGCCGAGCGCCCCGACGGGCAGCGCACCGTCGTCAGCCACTTCAACAAGGCGCACAAGGGTCACCTCGCCCGGGTTCTGGCCTCCTCCAGCGCCGAACCCGGGGATGCGGCAGCCGTGGCGAAGATCGCCCGACGGGCCGGTATGCGCGTCGAACGAGAAGGAAACAAACTGACGGTGGTCATTCCAGCCTGACGGCGCATTTCGGTCCCGGAAACCAATTGCAGCACAAAGCATTTCAATGTTCTCGAGCCGATGCCACCGAGATCGCCGGACGCCTGAACGTTTGGTGGCCAGCACACAGGAACCTGACACCCTTTAGACAGCCTTACCTAATTCGATGGTAGGTTCAGTGCCACCCGATCCGGGCCGCAGCGGCGCGGTCCGGGCGAATTGCGGAAAGGATCAGTCATCCAATGATTGCCTCGATATCCCGAGTGGCCGGTGTAATCGGCACCGCGACAGCGGTTCTGGCGATGAGCGCATGCTCTGGCGGTAATGGCGGCGACAGCGATACCGCCGCGACCACCACCGGCGCCGCGACCGGCGACACCACCTCGAAAATCGTGGTGTATTCGGGTCGCAACGAACAACTGATTGCGCCGCTGATCGAGAAGTTCACCACCGACACCGGCATCGAGGTCGAGGCCAGGTATGCGGGTTCGGGCGAGCTGGCAGCCCAACTGCTCACCGAAGGTGACCAGTCCCCCGCCGACGTGTTCCTGTCCCAAGACGCCGGTGCGCTCGGTGCCGTCGCCAAGGCCGGGCTCTTCGCCCCGATCGCCGCAGAAACGCTCGCGGCGGTACCGGAGAACTTCTCCGCCGCCGACGGCTCCTGGCTCGGGGTCTCCGGCCGCGCCCGGGTGATCGTGTTCAACCCGGAACTCGCGCCGACACCGCCGGACACCATCGACGGCCTGCTGGCACCGGAATGGCAGGGCAAGATCGCCTATGCACCCAGCAACGCTTCCTGGCAGGCCTTTGTCACCGGCCTGCGGGTGGTCCGCGGTGACGCCGCCGCCGAAGAGTGGCTGCGCGCTTTCAAGGCCCAGGATCCGCAGGCATACGAGAACAACGGCGCGATCCGCGACGCCATCGACGCCGGTGAGATCCCGCTGGGTCTGTCGAACCACTACTACCTCTACGAGCTGATCGACACCAAGGGCGCCGACGCCGTCAACGCCCAGAATCAGTTCATGGCCCCGGGCGACCCGGGCGGGCTGATCAACGTCGCAGGTGTGGGCGTCCTCAAGACCGCACCCAACCCGGAAGGCGCCCAGGAGTTCGCCGCCTACCTGGTCGGCACCTCGGCCCAGGAATACTTCGCCACCGAAACCGATGAATTCCCCCTGGTCGCGGGGGTTGCGGCCAACGACGCCATGCCGGCGCTGACTGATCTGCAGCCGCCCGCCGTCGACCTGTCGCAGCTCGACGACCTCGAAGCCACGCAGGAAATGCTGGTCAACACCGGACTGCTGACGAACTAGGCCGATACTCTGGCAATCGACCGACGTAGGCGGGCACCGGCTTCACTGCTGGTGCCCGCCGTCGTCGTTGTCCTCGGCACGCTGCTACCACTGGTCTACCTGGGCGATCGAGCCCTCGACCGCGGCTGGCAGTTTGTGGTCGCCGAGCTGCTCCAACCCCGGACCGCTGCCCTGGTGGCACGGTCCCTCACGCTGGTGACCGTGGTCACCGTCGCCTGTGTGGTGCTCGGCGTGGGGCTGGCGGTGCTGGTCACCCGCACCGATCTCCCCGGCCGGCGAGCCCTGTCGGTGATCTTGACGCTGCCGCTGGCGATGCCGAGCTACCTGCTGGCATACCTGTGGGTGTCTGCGATACCCGGTATGTCGGGATTCTGGGGTTCTGCCCTGGTGCTCACGCTGGTCAGCTACCCGTTGGTGATGCTCACGACGATGGCGGCGCTGGCCAGGGTGGACCCCGCTCAGGAAGAAGTCGGCCGATCCCTGGGCCACGGCGGAGTCGCGGTGCTGTTCCGCATCACCCTGCGACAGGCGCGCGCGGCGATCGCGGCCGGCGCACTGCTGGTGGCGCTCTATGTCCTCAGCGACTTCGGAGCCGTCGCGGCGATGCGCTACGAGGTCTTCACCTGGGTGATCTACGGCGCCTACCGGTCCGGATTCAACCCGGCACGCGCCGCGGTGCTGTCCCTGGTACTGGTGGTGTTCGCAATCATGTTGGTGGCGGCCGAGAGTCGCGCGCGGGGTCGAGCAGCCGCATCGCGGGTGGGCGGTGGCGCCCAACGACCCGCTCCCGTGAGCCGCCTCGGGTGGTGGTGGCCGGTTGCGGCCGTGCCGCCCGCCGCAGTTCTGGCCGCGACCGTCCTGCTTCCCGGTTGGGAATTGGCCCAGTGGCTGCGCGCCGCGGGGCCGCGCTGGGATTCTGCCCGATGGCTCGATGCGCTGGGTTCCTCGGTGTGGCTGTCCTTGGTGGCCGCAGTGGTGTGCACCGTCGCGGCACTTCCCCTGGGCGTGCTGGCGGCCCGCTACCGCGATCGCGCCACCCGGATCCTGGAAGGGGCCAGCTACGTCGCCCACGGATTACCCGCCATCGTGATCGGTATCGCCATGGTGTCGGTCGGGGTACTGCTGTTACGCCCGATCTACCAGCAGCCACCGCTGCTGATCCTCGCCTACACAGTGCTGTTCGTGCCGCTGGCGGTCGGGTCGATCCGCGCCGCGGTCGAGGCAGCACCCATCCGGCAGGAAGAAGTCGCCCGCGCACTGGGCCGGTCGCCACTGCGCGCCTTCGGATCGGTGACCGCCAGGGTCGCCGGACCCGGAATCGCCGCCGGCACCGCGCTGGTGCTTCTGACCTGTATGAAGGAGCTTCCCGTCACGCTGCTACTGCGTCCCACGACAACCGACACCCTGGCAACGCGGCTGTGGAACTTCAGCTCGATCAGCGATTACGCCTCCGCGGCACCGTATGCTGCGGCACTGGTGGCGTTCGCCGCGATACCGACAGCGGTCTTGGGCTACTGGAGCGGCGGCATCAGAGAGGTCCGAAATGACTGACGCCGCAGGTGTTCGCATGCACGGCATCTGCAAGAAATTCGGCAAGCGCGACGTCCTCACCGGGTTGGATCTGCAGGTGGCGACCGGCAGTATCACCGCCGTGCTCGGCCCGTCAGGCTGCGGCAAGACCACCCTGCTGCGCATTCTCGCCGGATTCGAAGAGCCCGATGGCGGCGAGGTGCACATCGGCGGCGACCAGCTGGTGGGAGCGGGACCCATGGTGCCGGCACACCGGCGCCGAGTCGGTTTGATGCCGCAGGAAGGGGCACTGTTCCCGCACTGCAGCGTCGGCGAGAACATCGCATTCGGTCTGCCACGGGCCTCACGGGCCGAGGTGACCACAACGGTGCGGCGCTGGCTGCACGTGGTGGGTCTCGACGGGCTCGCCGACGCCCGACCGCACCAGCTCTCCGGCGGCCAGCAGCAGCGGGTCGCCCTGGCCAGGGCGCTCGCGGCGCGCCCCCGCGTGCTGTTACTCGACGAGCCGTTTGCCGCCCTGGACGCCGGGCTACGAGAACGCGTCCGCGAGGACATCGCCGAGATCGTGAGGGCCAGCGACACCACCGCGCTGCTGGTCACCCATGATCAGAGCGAAGCTCTCTCGCTGGCGGACACCGTGGCTCTGCTGCTGAACGGTACCGTCGCCCAACACGGCTCACCTGAAGACCTCTACGAGCGCCCGGCCACCTTGGCTGCGGCCCGATTCATCGGGGCCACAGTCGAACTGGACGGTCGAAGCTGCAACGGCAAGATCGACAGCGCGCTCGGCGTCGTCCCATCTCGGCTGCCCGTACCCGACGGGCCCGTCACCGTCGTGCTCCGGCCCGAGCAACTACGCATAGTCGACGTCGCGGATGGGGCCCCGGCAACGGTGACCGCCCAGCGGTTCTACGGCCCGACCACCGCTGTGCACGTCGCACTCGCCGACGGCACCCCGCTGCAGATCCGCAGCGTCGCCGGACACCCGAGCCCGGACGGCGAGGGAAGCAAGGTTGCGGTCGCCGTCGTCGGTGATGCACTGGCCTATGCCTGACTGACAGTGACAACGCCGGCTTGGTGGGACACTTCTGACATGATTCCCGCGATCGAACGCCCCAAGCTGGAAGGCAACATCGCCGTCGACCCGCAGCGGCGGATCGGTTTTGCCGAGTTCGGCGATCCGCAGGGCCGGGCCATCTTCTGGCTGCACGGGACTCCGGGAGCACGCCGTCAGATCCCGACCGAGGCGCGGGTGTTCGCCGAACAGCAGGGCATCCGGCTGATCGGCATCGACCGGCCGGGAATCGGGTCTTCGACACCGTTCCAGTACGCCAACGTCGGCGAGTTCGCCCACGACCTGGCCACCATCGCCCACACCCTGGGCATCGACAAGATGATGGTGGTGGGCCTGTCCGGGGGCGGCCCCTACACGCTGGGATGCGCGGCGGCGCTACCTGATCGGGTGCTGGCCGTAGGTGTCCTCGGCGGCGTGGCTCCCACCGTGGGGCCCGATGCGATCGACGGCGGGGTGATGGGGTTCGGGACCACGGTGGCCCCGCTCATCGAAGTCGCCGGGTTCCCGCTGCGTATGGCGGCCTCCGCCTTCATCCGGCTCGTCCGCCCGATCGCGTCGCCCGCCCTGTACGCCTACGCGCGGGTGTCGCCGGAAGCCGACCGCCGGCTGCTGGTCCGGCCCGAGTTTCGCGCCATGTTCCTCGACGATCTGCTCAACGGCAGCCGCAAACAGTTGGCCGCACCCTTCGCCGATGTGGTGGTGTTCGCCCGGGACTGGGGATTTCGACTCGACGAAGTGAAAGTACCGGTGCGTTGGTGGCACGGCGACCGCGACCACATCGTGCCGTTTGCCCACGGCGAGCACGTGGTGGCGCTCCTGGATGACGCGGAGCTGTATCCGCTGCCCGGGGAAAGCCATCTCGCCGGCCTCGGTCGCGCCGAGGAGATCCTGCGGACCATGCTCGAACTCTGGGACGCCCACGACAAGGCGTCAGCCGCTATACCTCCGGGGTCAGCAACCGACGCAACAGATGCATCGACACCGTCGTAGCCCGCTCCCGCACGTCAGCTCGATTCCCCGGTAGCCGGAGGGTCCGGGTGATCGTCCGGCCGTCGGCGGTCCGTGCGCAGAAACACACGGTGCCCACCGGCTTGTCCGCCGTCCCGCCACCGGGCCCGGCGATTCCGGTGACCGACACCGCGGTGTCGGCTCCGAACCGCACCAGCGCACCCGCCGCCATCGCTTCGGCGACCGGTTCCGATACCGCGCCATGGCGCTCGATCAGCGCCGAATCGACATCGAGGAGGCCGGTTTTTGCGGTATTGGCATAGGCCACCACCGATCCCAGCAGATACGCCGAGCTGCCCGGCCGGTCGGCCAGCCGGGCCGCCAGCAAGCCTGCGGTGCAGGACTCGGCGGTCGCGATGGTGCGGCCCCCGAGCAACTCCCCCACCTGATCGTCGACCAGTGCCCCGTCGGTGGAGAACACCGTATCGGCGTGCCGGCCCACCAGTACCTCCAGCAGCTGCGAATACGCCGCCGCGGCACCGGGTTCGTAGCGGGTGACGACCTCGAGTTCGCCGCGACGCAAACACGTGGTGATCTCGAGGCGGTCGAATCCGGCGACCGTCGTCTCCGCCTCGCGGAGCGTCTCGGCCAACTCCGACTCGGGTAGACCGAACATCCGCACCGTGGACTGTTCGTAGGGGACCCGCCCGGCGATGGCCTGTTGCACCTCGGGCGTCTGCACCGCTGTCTCCCACATCGGTTGCAGCTCGCGTGGCGGACCCGGCAGCACAACAACTGTCGGCGTGCCCGCCACCACCACGCCGGGTGCGGTGCCCACCGGGTCGAGCACCACCGCCCCGACCGGGACCAATGCCTGTTTGCGATTGGCGGCCCGCACCGACTCGAAATCGCCCACCGGCCTACCGCGCGCGGCGGAGAGTTCACGGAGGATGTCGGCGATCTTCTCCTCGAGCGCATCGTCGAGTACCAGCTCGCGGTCGCAGAATCGGGCCACCACGGCCACGGTCATGTCGTCGGCCGTCGGTCCCAATCCCCCACTGGTGATGATCAGGTCGACACCCTCGGCGGCCAGGAACCGCAGCTGCGCCTCGATGTCCTCGGGACGGTCACCACACAAGGTGATGTGCGCCAACTCGACACCGAGTTCGAGCAATCTGTCGGCCAGCCACGGGCCGTTACGGTCCTGCACCCGTCCGGTCAGAACTTCGGTTCCGGTCACCACGATGCCCGCGCGCACAGTCACCCAGGCGACACTACCCACCGGCGCGGGTGTGCCCGACATGACCGGGCGATGTTCTACGAAGGGGTGGTTCCCGCTGCCCGCACCACCATGGGCGTCGCCGGGAAACAGGCGGCCATCTCGCTGCGTGAGCGCCGCAGAGCCGCGGTGCCGTAACCCTTCTTGCGATGCTCGGGGTGAATCCAGATCCGGACGTTGACCTCGCCGTCGAGCAGCTCGCCGAACACCATCCCCACCTTCGTGGCGCCTTCGAGCGCCACGAACCATGCGGCGTCCTCGGCCCGCACCCGTGACTGCGCGGCCCGGATCTCGTCATCCAAATCGGCTGCGGGAGCACCGGAACCGTCTCCCGCCGAACCGATGTCTTCGGTCCTGGCGGCAAAGATGTCCCGGTCGTCGGCGGCCTCGAAGGGCCGCAGCGTCAAGCTTTCATCCAGGCTGGCGGGCCGCTCTCCGAGAATGAAACTGAGCTGACTGTTGAGGTCGTCGAGTTCCGCGGCGATGATGCTGCGCGACTGCCGGGTGAGCTGCGCGAGCGACAGCCCCGCCACCGCCTCTGCGCCCCGCACGGAGATGCCGAGCAGTTCGGCGATCTTGGCGACGGCGGCCGGATGGTCCTGCGCGTCGACGATCACATCGAGCACTTCGTGGCGGCGGTCCAGCGCTGCCAGCAGGGCTTCGCCGATCTCGCGGCGGACGGCGGCGATGTCTTGGTCGGTCATCCCGCAAGAGTAGATCAGCATCGTCTCCGCAGTGGTTGACCGGGGTTTCGGCCGGTCCTCCAGCGCGCCGGGACGAGCACCCGCTAAACTAGAACATGTTCTAGTTTCACATCCGCCCTGAGCAAGGAAGCCGGCATGCACACTCCCCTCTGTGACGAATTGGGCATCGATGTCCCGATCTTCGCGTTCACCCACTGTCGCGATGTCGTGGTCGCGGTGAGCAAGGCCGGCGGGTTCGGCGTGCTCGGCGCGGTCGGATTCACCCCCGAACAACTCGAGGTCGAGCTCAACTGGATCGACGAGAACATCGGCGATCACCCGTACGGCGTCGACATCGTGATCCCCAACAAGTACGAGGGCATGGATTCCAACATGTCCGCCGAAGAGCTCACCAAAACCCTGCAATCCATGGTGCCGGCAGAGCATCTGGACTTCGCAAAGAAGATCCTGGCCGATCACGGGGTCCCCACCAATGACAGCGACGACAACGCGCTGCAGCTGCTCGGCTGGACTGAGGCCACCGCCACGCCCCAGGTCGAGATCGCGTTGCGGCACCCCAAGATGACGCTGATCGCCAACGCGCTCGGCACTCCGCCCGCCGACATGATCGCCCACATTCACGCCGAGGGCCGCAAGGTCGCCGCGCTGTGCGGGTCACCGTCGCAGGCGCGCAAGCATGCCGATGCCGGGGTGGACATCATCATCGCCCAGGGCGGCGAAGCCGGCGGACACAGCGGCGAGGTGGGCTCGATCGTGCTGTGGCCGCAGGTGGTCAAGGAAGTTGCACCCGTACCGGTGCTCGCCGCCGGCGGTATCGGCAACGGGCAGCAGATCGCCGCCGCACTGGCGCTGGGCACTCAGGGCGCCTGGACCGGCTCGCAGTGGTTGATGGTCGAGGAGGCGGAGAACACCCCGGTGCAGCAGGCCGCCTACGCAAAGGCATCCAGCCGCGACACCGTGCGCAGCCGGTCGTTCACCGGCAAACCGGCCCGCATGCTGCGCAACGACTGGACCGAGGCGTGGGAGAACCCGGACAATCCGAAGCCGCTCGGTATGCCGCTGCAGTACATGGTGTCCGGGATGGCTGTGGCCGCCACCCACAAGTATCCGAACGAGACGGTGGACGTGGCGTTCAATCCCGTCGGCCAGGTGGTGGGCCAGTTCAACAAGGTGGAGAAGACCTCGACCGTGATCGAGCGCTGGGTGCAGGAGTACCTCGACGCGACGGCCCGACTCAATTCCCTCAACGAGGCCTGAGCCCTCATCGAGGATTGTCATCGAGGCAGAACTCAGGCAGCCAGCACCCAAGAATTTTCTACCTGAGTTCTGTCTCGATGCCTCAGGCGTAGAAGTCCTGCTGCCAGCCGCGGGATTCGGTGCATTCCAGCGGCAGGCCATCGACCGTCTGCGCCGCCGAACTGCGATAGTTCGGACACGGTGCGCCGATCTCCTGGACGCCGTACAGAGGCGGCGAGTGGACCCAGAAGCCGGTGTACACCGGCGGCCACTGGTTCGGAATGTAGTGGCAGGCATACGTCTGTCCGGTGACACCCCGGCCGAAGATGAACCGCTCCCAGCTGTGACAGGCGGTGCTGAACTCGACGCCAAAAACCATGTTGGGCACATCGGCCATGGCCATCGACGCGTCGTTGGGAACGGCGCCCGCGGTGGGGGCGCCGAGCGTGGCGGTCGCCAGAAGCGTGCCCGCGGCGATGGTCAGTGCGCGCCTCATGTCCACCCTTGTGTTGTCGGTGAGCCCCCGCCCGTCCTGGCCGCTCGAGCCTAATCCGGCCGACGTGATTCACCACACAATTCGGCTATGTTTCCCGGCAACACGACTCCGATGAACGCTGAATCTGCTGTTCAGGATGGTTTGCTTGAGGTCATCCCACCGTCGTAGAAGAAGTAGAGGAAGCGATCGCCATGGCCCTGCGCCGCCATCTGCTGACATCGACCGGAATCGCCGCGCTGGCCACCGCAGCCCTGCTGCTACCGGCCCCCGCCGCCGCGGAACCGACCATCCCGAGCGACGACCAGGGCTTCACCGGCACCGAAGCCCATTGCGACAGCACACAATTGGCGGTTGCTTATGGCCGGACCGCCCGTTCCCTGGTGGCAATCTGCACACTCCCGGAGGGCGGCTACGAGTACCGCGGTGTCCGGATCAGCGACGAGGCCGGTCTGACGCTCGACGCCGACGCGTACGACGGCGGATTTGTCGCCGACAACGACGGCGGGGTGAAGTACACGGTGACGCCGCAACAGCTCCTCGTCACCGAGGGCGACAAAGTGATCTACCGGGACACCTGGGTCGAGTACCAGCAGCCGCGGTTCACCCCGGACCGCTCACCGGCCACTTCCACGACGAGCACTCCGACGACGACAAGCACTCCCACGACGACGAGCACTCCGACGGCTACCTCCACGGCACCGTCCACCGGCAGCTAGGGGGCCGGAGCGACGGGCGCCGGCAGCGGTGCCTGCGGTCCCACCGGGACACCCATCGGCGGCGCGGTGTCGGGGTTCATCGGCCGCTGGGTGAGCAGCAGCAGCGCATCGGCCTTGCTGACGTCCTGGGTCTGCATCGCATGCCAGAGCTCGCGGAGGTAGGTCACTCCACGCCCCTCCGCCGGTCCGGTGGGCGCCAGGGTTGCTCCCGGCGGGAGATTCTCCAGGCTCGACAGATGCGACACCGGCGCCGGGGCGGCTGGTGCCGGGACGACGGGAGCCGGAGCAGCCAACGGCGCTGCAGGTGGGGCCGGCATCGGAACCGGAGCAGCCAACGGCGCTGCAGGTGGAGCCGGCATCGGAACCGGAACGACGGGAGCCGGGGCGGCCGGCTCAGCCGACGCCGGCGCAGCGGCGCCGAACAGGGCTGCGGCACCGAACGCACCGAGAGCTACCGACCGTGCCGCGCGAGAGTGGATCCGCATCATGCCATGTCATTCTTCCGGGCACATGAATTCGTTACAACACATCAGACGAATTCACAGCACTCGCCAAACTTGGCCGACGAGGACTCTCAGACCCGGATCCTGACGGCCGCCCGCCCGATCAGCGACAGCCCGTAACCCAGGCCCACAAAACCCGCGGCGAGGATGACCACGTTGACCGCCACCGCTGCCTCGCCGATGCGCCCGGTATCCAGGAAGTAGTAGGGCGCCCGACGGCCGAGGTTGTTGAGCACCACAACGGCCAGCCCCAGATACACCGCCGGGTACACCAGCCAGACCAACGGCTGCCACCAGCGGACCTGACTCTGGCTGCTGCCGACGATCACCCAGTCGGCAAACGCCAGCACCGGAACCACCACGTGTAACAAGAAATTGGCCGGCGTGTAGCCGGCGCTCATGTCGACCAGATAGAGATTCCAGATCACGCCGGCAACAACGACGTAGAGCACCACGGCCCCACGCAGTCCGGCGTGCCGGTCCGCCCTCGGGTTCAGCAGTGTCCACCCGTAGTAGGCGGTTGCCAGCAGGTTCGCCTGGTAGGTGAACGTGATGAACCGCCACAGCACACCGGAACGCGACTGGGATTCGACGTACACCAGGGCGGCCAGCACGGCGACGATGATCGCCACCCGTAGGACGAGCCGGACGCCGTGGCGCTCGATGATCGCAGCGGTCTCGGTCACGTCAGAACCAACTCCGGCCACCGCCGATACGTTCCCGCCACCGATCGATAACACGTTTCAGTTCCCGTTTTTGCCATCCGGCCACGACGGCCTGATCTGCGGTGTACCAATGCCTTACACAGTCGTTGCGGGCTGTGCAGATATCCAAGACATCTAAGTGAGGAGTGTGACGGATGCCGAGCCCCAGCCTGCCTGCCGGCTTTGATTTCACCGATCCCGACCTGAATCGCGACCGCCTACCCATCGCCGAACTGGCCGAGTTACGCCGGACCGCTCCGATCTGGTGGAACGAACAGCCCACCGGCGACGGCGGATTCGACGACGGCGGGTACTGGATGGTCACCAAGCACAAGGACGTCAAAGACGTCTCCTTGCGCAGCGATGTGTTCTCGAGCTTGGTGAAAACCGCACTTCCGCGGTACCCGAAGGGCTCTACCGGAGACCAGATCGAAACCGGAAAGTTCGTGCTGCTCAACATGGACGCTCCGCACCACACCCATCTGCGGAAGATCATCTCGCGGGGATTCACCCCGCGCGCGGTGGAGCGGCTCCGCGAGGATCTCCACACCCGGGCCCAGGACATCGTTCGTAAGGCCGCCGCGGAGGGGTCGGGCGATTTTGTCGAGCAGGTCGCCTGCGAGCTGCCGTTGCAGGCGATCGCCGGCCTGATCGGCGTCCCCCTCGAGGACCGGATGAAGATCTTCGACTGGTCCAACCAGATGGTCAGCGACGACGACCCCGAGTTCGCCCACTACGACGGCCGCAGCTCGGCGGTGGAGCTGATCATGTACGCGATGCAACTCGCGGCCCTGCGGGCGAAGGAGCCCGGTGACGACATCGTGACCAAGCTGATCGAGGCCGATGTGGAAGGGCACCGGCTCTCCGATGACGAGTTCGGGTTCTTCATGGTGCTGTTGGCGGTGGCGGGCAACGAAACCACCCGCAACTCGATCACCCACGGCATGATCGCCTTCACCGAGAACCCCGACCAGTGGGAGCTCTACAGGCGGGAGCGTCCTGCCACCACCGCCGACGAGATCGTGCGATGGGCCACGCCGGTGACATCGTTTCAGCGCACCGCGCTCAGAGACACCGAGCTGGGCGGGGTGAACATCAAAGAGGGCCAACGTGTTGTCATGTCGTATCGCTCCGCGAATTTCGACGAAGACGTCTTCACCGACCCATTTCGGTTCGATATTCTGCGCAGTCCGAACCCACATGTCGGGTTCGGCGGTACGGGGGCCCATTTCTGCGTCGGCGCCAATCTGGCCCGGATGACGATCGATTTGATCTTCGGGGCGATCGCCGACCAGATGCCGAATCTGACACCGATCTCAGCTCCCGAGCGGCTGCGCTCCGGGTGGCTCAACGGCATCAAGCATTGGCAGGTGGACTACTCCGGCGGGAAGCCGGCCGAGGTGGGCTGAGGATCACCCCGGAGGTATCGGCGCACCCGGCGGACCGGGTTTCAGCTTCTCTTTGAATCGCTCCCACAGCCCGGGCTTCGGTGCGGGGGCCTGATAGATCGGCGGTGGCGGCGCCACCATGGCCGGCGGTGCCGCCGGGACCTCGACGGGAACGTATTCCGGAGCTGGTGCTTCGGGAACAAACTCGGGGGCCGGCGGTGGCGGCGCAGCCTCGACCGGCGGTGCCGGCGGCAGAGCCTCTTCGACGACGATCGGTACGACGGCCGGCGGCGGCGCGACGGGTGCTGCCGGTGGCGGCGCAGGCCGCGCCATCGGCGGGGTACTCACGATCCTCACCATGTTGCGAGTTTCCGAAGGCGCCGGGTTGGTGGTGGGCGCCAGTCCGTCGCCCACTGCGATCGACAACGAGACCACAAATGTCACGGCGCCGGCTACCAGGAGGGTCAGCGGTGCGGTGACCGGTTTCCGACGGGTCTTCCGCGTCGGCACCGCGTCGAATTCGAAGGGCCGAAGATCGGTGCTGCCGGCAGCGGCCAGAGCGGCCCCGTGTGCCAGCGCCAATTCTGCCTCCGGCGGGTGGAACGCCGGGAGCCCCAGTTCGGTCTCCAGCCGGGCGACCGCACGGCCGAGGCCGGGAAGCGAACCGACAACAAACAGCCCGTCCGGGCGCATGTCGGCCGCCAGCGCGGCAACAAGCCAGTCGACCAGTTTGTCGTCGCTGTCGAGGGCATGGCTGATCATGACGTCCACCGAATCGTCGGCGTCGTCGACGACAACAAGCGCGGCGGTGCCCGGCTCGACCGCACACAGCGCCGTCCGGTTGTACCCGGTCACCTGGCCGATGCTGCTCGCCAACGCCTCGACCGCTGCCGACAGCGGGATCGCGCTGACGTCGGTCAATCCGGCGCGCGCCATGCCGTCGAGAACCTGCGACGTCTCCAGTTCGGCGTCGTCGCTCCAGGTGACACCGATCGAGGCCACCGCGCGGCCGTCACGAGTCCGCGCAAGTGCTGCGCCGACTTCCTCGAAGGCGTCGTATTCGTTGTGTTCGAGAGTCGCGCCATCGGCGTAACGCCCTTCCACCAGCACTGATCTGACACTGGTCGGGGTAACCGACACCCCGAGCACCGTGTCCACCACATGTGCTCCTTCCGTGGCATTGCCGTTGTCCCCGCGCGAGCCTACTCACAGACCCACCGACCTTCTCTACCTCATCCGGGGACCGGAAGCGAACTCGAGGCTCAGTGCGCAGGCACCTCCCGGACCGGCATCGCCGCGACCAGCGGGGTGTCGACGCCGGTGGGCCCCAGCCTGCCAGCGCCCCCGGGCTCTCCGAGCGGCTCGGTGCGCCCGGAGAGGATCTCGCTGAAGAATGCGGCGTTGTCTTCGAGATGGCCGAGTTGGTCGTCCGGCAGGTCCGTCTCGTAGTAGATGGCGTCGACCCGGCAGGCGATGCTGCACGCACCGCAGTCGACGCACTCGACGGGGTTGATGTAGAGCGACCGCTGCCCTTCGTAGATGCAGTCCGCCGGGCACTCCTGGACACATGACTTGTCGACGACGTCGACACAACCGGATCCGATCACATAGGTCATGGGACTGACGGTAGGAAATCCGGGCGCTCTTCGAGCCCGGCAAAGGTCCTTTTCTCGGTGACCACGGTCCTCAACCTGGGGTCGGAACGGAATGGCCCCCTAGGGCGTGGTGCAGCTGTACGGCGTCTGGTTGGTGAAGTGTGCGGCGGGCATACCGTCGACGTAGACATAGGAGACATCCTCGGTCCACGAGGTTCCCGGCTGCACCCAGGGCGGCACGCTCTCGGGATAGGCGACGGTGAAGTCGCGGTAGAACTCGACGCCGGCGGGACAGCCGGGCTGCTCCGCCGGAGCGGGGTTCCACGCGTGGACAACAATCGGGTTGACCAGGCGCCGACCCTCTGCACAGTTGGGCTGGCATTCGATCGCGGTGTCCACCCCCGTCCCGGTGGCTCCGTCTGCACCCCAGGTGGTCCACACCATGTTCTCCATGACGCTGGTGTCGTCACAGCCGTAGACGACGGTGGCGGGCTGCTCCTGGACCGGCCGGCTCGCGTCATAACAATTGGCGAATTGATACGCCGTGGGTTCAGCGGAAGCCATCGGCGCGGACAGCGGCGCCAGTACGAGCACTCCTGCGATGGCCGTTGCCCCAACCCGGGCCCACGCTGCGCGGTTCACTTGCTGACCCCTTAGTTTCGGCACGTCGATTCGATCAGCATGTTAACCGGCGGACTCTGTTGGGCTTCACCTCGCCTCCACTCCGGACCCACCCGCTCAGAATTACGTGTATGTAATTCGTGATTCGCCTGAGATGTACACAAAGTTATGAGTCAGAAATAAGCATTTGCGTTTTGAATAAACTCCTGTTCCTGAAGTAACAGATGCGTCAAGTGGTGCGAAACATCACTCATGAAGACCATCCGCAAGTTCTTCGTACTGACCGCTTTCACCGGCGCCATCCTGTTCGGAATGATGGCCCTGTCGAGCGGCACAGCTAATGCGGACAGCGTCAACTGGGATGCCATCGCCCAGTGCGAATCAGGCGGCAATTGGGCCATCAACACCGGCAATGGGCACTACGGTGGTCTGCAATTCAAGCCCGCCACCTGGCAGTCCAACGGCGGCCGCGGCAACCCGGCGCAGGCCAGCCGGTCCGAGCAGATCCGCGTCGCCGAGAACGTGTTGGCCACCCAGGGGCTCAAGGCCTGGCCCAAGTGCGGCGCCCAGGCAGGCACACCGTTCACCGCGGTTCGTGCGCCATTGGCCGCGGCTCCGGCAGCGCGTCAGCCGGGCGACTACATCCGCAACACCATCAACGAGATCATCGCGCTGATTCCACTCCAGGCCCGATAACAACTCGACTGATCAGGTGCCGTGAATCGGCTTCGGCAATTCAGCATCCGCGCCGATTCAGCGCTGATTGTTGACCTCATCGGCGGGTAGGTCGTTGAGCACCTTGATCATCTGGCTCTCGGTATCGCCGGCCAGCTTTTCGAATACCAGCTTCATCATCGGCGTCGCGAGCACTGAAAGACCGTGCATCCTGAGATCTGCCCGATACTCGATCCGGGACCCGGACTGCGCGGGAGTCACCACGATGGTGTCGACAGTGGTCGAAGATTTGTTCTTGCCTTCGAAGACCACCCGGTCACCTTTGGACTCGAGCAGCGTGTACTCGAGTTCGGTCGACACCCCGAGGATCTTGGACTTGTTGTGCCACTGGGTCCCCACGCCAACCGGGTCGGCGCCGATCCGGGTGCAGTGCTGCGTGCCGGGATCCCACTGTTGGGCGTGGGAGAAATCTTCGAGATAGCCGAGCACCACCTTTGGCGGCGGCTTCACGGTGAACGTACGTGACACGGTTGGCATGGGTCGAGAATCCCCCGCGTCAGCCGGAATAAACCCCTGGCGGGCTCAGAGAACAGCCTCGGTGGGCCCCAGTGACGAGCAGATCATGGTCGGCGGCGAGGGAACCGCGGCGCAGCCCCGGCCGCGTGCCGTGTAACTCATACCGGGCACGTACGGCGAGAGGTACACCTGCGACATGGTGTTGCCGTCGGTGTTGTCGCACCGTCCCACCTTGCCCGGAACCGACAGACATGCCTGTAGCACCGTGGGCACCGCATCCGGGCATGCCGCGGGCACAACCGTGGCGGTGACCATCTGGGTTCCGGCGACGTCGACGACATACGGCGCGCTCAAGGTGAAGTTGCAGTCCACCTGAGCAGCAGGCTCCGGAGTGGCCCCCGCGGGCGCAGCCATCAGCACACACGTGGCCGCCAGAACACCGGCGGATCCGGCAAGTCGCCCCATCATGAGCGGAGCCTATACCGCCGAACCCCCGGTATCTGGCGGGTTTGCCGAGGTGCTCGTAGCGTGGGGGCCACCGAGCCGAGCGGAGAAATTGGTGAGAGAGCGCCTGCACTGGCTGGCCATGCACGGCGTGGTCCGCGTCTTCGCGGGCGCGGCGGCGCGCCGAGGCGATCCGCAGGGCCGGCTGATCGCCGATCCGGCCGTACGCGCGAATCCGGTGCCCTTCCTCGAAGAGCTACGGCCATTGGGGCCGCTGATCCGGTGCCGCGCCAGCCTCCTCACCGTCGATCACGGTGTGGTCCACGAACTGCTGCGCTCCGACGACTTCCGGGTGATCGAATTGGGGGCCGGCCTGCCCGGGCCGCTGCGCCGCCTCGAGGAGCGCACCCGGACCGGGCTGTTGCATCCGCTGCGGCCGCCGTCGTTGCTGGCGGTCGAACCGCCGGAGCACACCCGGTACCGAAGGACCGTGTCGTCGGTGTTCACCACCCGAGCCGTCACCACCCTGCGGCAACGGGTACGCCAGACCGCCGACGAGCTCCTCGACGCCTTGGTGGCCGATGCCCCCGGAGGTGGCGGTGCCGTGGACATCGTCGACAGGTACTGCGCCCGGTTACCCGTTGCGGTGATCAGCGACATCCTGGGTGTACCCGAGCGGGACCGTGTCCGGGTGCTCGAGTTCGGTGAACTCGCCGCCCCCAGTCTGGACGTCGGGCTGAGCTGGCCGCAGTACCGGCGAGTGGAGCGTGGCCTCGCCGGTTTCAACACCTGGCTGGGTGAACACATCAACCGGCTGCGCACCGATCCCGGCGACAACCTGATGAGCGATCTCATCAGGATCTCCGAGGCCGACTCGCAACTCGACGACGAGGAACTGCGCGCCGTGGCCGGCCTCGTGCTGGCCGCCGGATTCGAGACGACGGTCAATCTGCTGGGAAATGGCATCCGGCTCCTGATGGATGCCCCCGATCAGTTGGCGGTGCTGCGCGAGCATCCCGAGCACTGGCCGACGGCGGTCGAGGAGATCCTCCGGTTGGATTCTCCGGTGCAGATGAGTGCCCGAACGGCCCGGACCGACACCGAGGTTGCGGGGACGCCAGTAGCCCGCGGCGAGATAGTTCTGCTGTCGCTGGCCGGAGCCAACCGGGATCCGGAGGTGTTCTCCGACCCTCACCGATTCGATGTCACCCGTCCGAATGCCGGTCGGCACCTGTCGTTCTCCGGCGGACGGCACTTCTGCCTGGGTGCCGCCCTGGCCCGGGCCGAAGGAGAGGTGGGGCTGGCCGCGTTCTTCGACCGTTTCCCCGACGTCCGGGCGGCCGCCCCGGGCACGCGCCGGGACACCCGGGTACTGCGGGGCTGGTCGCACCTGCCGGTGCTGCTGGGCCCCGCCCGCTCACCTGCGGTGCGCTGAGGGTCCGCCGGGAACCGGGGGCTTCTGATCCGGCGGGCTCTGGTCGTCGACCCGGGGATCGATGCTGTCGGCATGCGCACGTCGTTCGTCGAGATCCTCGCGCGAGCTGGCAACGGCATCGCGGTGCGCGTCGGCGCGATCGGCCAGACGTCGGGCCTCAGCCGCCTTTGCTTCTGCTTCTGCTTGTGCCGCACGGGCTTTCGCGGCCGTCTCGTCGGCGAGAGCAGCACGCCGCTGCACCTGCGCCGAGTCCTGCTGGACTTCTTCGCGAATGCGTTCGGCCTTTCCGTGCAGTTGCTTGTTCCGTCGACTGCGCCCGGCGAACACCACCACCGCAAGCACCAGCAGAACCACGACAACAGCAACGACGATCCACACGGTGGTATCCATATCGACTCCTCGATCCCCAGGGCTCGGTTGTGGAGACAGCCGCCACGGCCCCGTCAATAGCCGAGTGCCCGGATCGGCAAAGACCAAACCGGAATCATCCGTTCTGGCCACCGAGAGCCGACAGCATGCCCTCGGCGGACCGGGGCCAGGTGAATCGCTCCGCCTGCCGTCGGGCATCGCGGCGCCGCTGGCGTTCGGGACGGCTGAGCACCTCGCTGACCGCCACTGCGATCGCCTGCGGATTGTTGTCGGCGCAGGCTCCGCTGTCGGAGGTCAGCACCTCCGACAGCGCCGAGGTCCGGGACACCACCGCCGGGGTTCCGCAGGCAAGTGCCTCCAGCGCGGCGAGGCCAAAAGTCTCATGGGGACCGGGCGCCAGGGCGATGTCGGCGCTGGCCAGAAATGCCGCCACGGTCTCGCGGTGGTCGACGAACCCGGTGAAATGCACCGGCAACCGAGCCGCCTGCCGTTCCAGCCGCGGCCGCAGCGGGCCGTCACCAACGATGACCAGGCGGGCCGGAATCCCCGAATCCAACAGGGCGGCAACCGTATCGATGCTTCGGTCTACCCGTTTCTCGATCGACAGCCTGCCGCAATGGACCAGCAACAGCTGGTCCGGCGCTGCCCATTGTCGACGCATCGCGGCGCAGAAGCGGCGCGGGTGGAACAGGTCGAGATCCACCCCCAGCGGCACCGTTGCAACGTTGGTCGCGCCGATCCGGTCGAATTCCTCACGCGCAAACGCCGTGGTGCACAACACCGTGTCGTATTGGGCGGCCGTGCGGCGATTCGCGATGTCGGCGATACCGCGGGCGATCGGTGACGGGAGGATCTGCCCGGTGAGCCGATCGAGTCGCTCGTGGGAGATCATCACCGAGCGGACCCCGCTGCTGCTCCCCCACCGGCCGAGGCCGCGGAGCGTGAACCGGTCCGACACCTCGATGGCGTCCGGGGCCAGCTGCTCGAGAGTGGCGATCACCGGCCTCGGCAGCACCGCACGGTAGCCGCCGGCGAAGGGAATCCTGCGGGCCGGCACCGAAACCCGCGTCACCCCGGAGGCCAGCTGAGTGCTGCTCGCAGTGGGGCCCGGCACGATCAGATAGACCTCATGCCCGGCGGCGCAGTATTCCGCCCCGAGCCGGTCGACGGCGGTACGCAGGCCGCCGGATCGGGGGCCATAGAAGTTGGCCACCTGCACGACCCGCATGAACTCATCCCACTGCCGAGGCGTGTGCGGTCAACAACGTGGTGTCGGCGCTCAGGTGAAACCCTGGTGAACACGCCCCGGACCGGTCAGCGGGGCCGCGGCGCGGGAAGGTAGACCTCTTGCGCGGCGGTGCACACCTGGCTGCCGTTCCGGTTGTACATCCGGCCGGTGGTGAGTGCGCGGCGCTGCGCCCCGCTGGCCGATCGCTGCTCGTAGAGCAGCCAATCCGAGAGATCTGCAACGCCGTGGAACCACACCGAGTGATCGACCATCGAGGCCGGCCCGACCTCCTGCCCGCCCCTCCGGGCCGCCAGCGCGGCCTCCACCGGAGTCACCGCGGACAAGTAGGCGACCAGCGCCGTGGTCAGGGTCGGGCTCGGTGGCGGACAGCCATCGGGTCGCCACCAGATTCGTGCGGTGTCCTCAGCAGGGTCGACAACACTGCGGCGTTCGAACCATTCCAGACTGGCCCAGGTGCCGTCGGCAGGTCTCGAGGTCAGCGACTCAGGCTGTGGCACAACGGGAATCACCGGCTGATACGCCACATCGTCACCGGCTGGTGCGCTGAACGACACGGTGGCTTCCATCAGGATGGCGCCGGACTGACGTGCCGTGGCGCGGCGGGTCGAGAAGGTGCCACCGTCGTGCAGGGCGATCACCTCGAAGTCGACGTGCCGGCGGGCGTCACCGCTGCGGAGGAACTGGGCGTGCATGCTGCGCACCGGCCGATCCGCGCTGACGGTGTGCGCCGCGGCGACCAGTGCCTGGGCGCCGATGTGGCCACCGAGGATGTGGTGCGCCGGCCCGTCGAGTTGGACGCCTCTGAACAATGTCTGGTTGACTTGGAGCAGATCGAGGGTGGCGAGCACCTCGGGCAGGGTGGAAGTCATCACCGGCATCATGGCAGTACCGAGTTCGGTCGACCACCAGGAGGTTCCATGGCATTCGGCGGTCCTTTGCAATCCGTGGTCAACGGGGTGAACTCCGCGGTCACGACGTTGACCCGAGCGCCGCTGCTGGGGTCCATCCTCGGCAAGGCTCTGACCGAGGTCAGTTATGTCGGGCGCAAGTCGGGTAAGACGTTCACGCTGCCTGTCGGCTATCGGCGGCGCGGTGACGTCGTGCGGATCCCGGTGGCCATGCCGGATCGCAAACAGTGGTGGCGTAATTTCCTCGGCGCCGGGGCGCCGTTGACGATCCGGCTCGGCGACACGGTGCGGACCGCGCACGCCGTGGCGGACCGCGACGGAGCGGGCCGGGTCACCGTCGTCGCCACCCTCGACGCGGTTTAACCGGAAGCCAGGTACCGGTCGAACCAGTCCTGGAGGCGGGTCCAGGCGTCGACGGCCGCGACGGCGTTGTACCGCTCCCCGGTGTCGTTGAAGAAGGCGTGGTCGGCGCCCGGTTCGATGACCACATCGTGGACCAGACCCGCCTGTTCGAGTGCCGCACTGGCTGCCGGTTCTCCGGCATTCACCCGTGCGTCGAGTTCGCCGTAGAACGCCAGCACCGCCACCCCGGCAGAGCCGCTGAAGTCCGGGTTTTCCGGTGTCGGCCCGTAAAACGGTACTGCAGCTGACAATTCGGGGGCGCCGGCAGCCAGCAGGCGCCACACCAGGCCGCCGCCCATGCAGAAGCCGACGATCGCGACTTGGTGATCCGGGAGGCGCCGTTGCACTTCGGCGATGCCCGATCGCATATCGGCGATCATCACTTCCGGGGCGATGTTGCCCAGCGCGGCGGTAGCTGCCGCGGGATCGGCGAACGCGGCTGTGCCGCCCTGCGCCGACAGCAGGTCGATGGCCAGCGCCGAATAGCCGACACCGGCCAGCCTGGCCGCGACGGATTCGGCAAAACTGTTGAGCCCCTTGTTCTCGTGGATCACCAGCACTCCACCACGCGGCTCCGCGGCAGCTGCCCACACTCCCCGCAGTTCGCCGGCGGGTCCCACCCAGGTGACGGGGACGGTCGGCACTGCCTGCGCCATGCCCGGCGGCGGTTCGGTCGGGGCGGTGGACGTGGCCGGCGGGGGCTCGGCGTTGGAAGCGCTCTGCAGGCCTGGCCGCTTCTCACCGCAGGCGGCGATCAGCGCGGATGCCGCAGCCGCGGAGATTCCCAGCAGACCCAATCTGCGGACCGCCTCGCGACGGGACAGCAGCCCGTCGAGGTGGTCGGTGGCGATCTCCTCGGCGATATAGCGCTGCAGTGGTGTCATTCTTCGAGTATGCGACGGTCGCCCGCCAGACCCCAGTGGTGAACACAACCGAAGATCTGTACACAAAATCGTTGACAGCAATAATTGGAACAGGTTCTATTGACACTGTGACCTACGACACGATCATCCTCGGCGGCCGGTGGTTCGACGGCTCCGGCGCCCCGTCGGCGGTGCGGAACATCGGAATCCGCGGCGGCCACATCGTGGCGATCACCTCAGCTGCGCTGGATCAGACCGACTGCCCCGAGGTGATCGACGCAGCAGGCAAGTGGGTGCTGCCCGGGCTCATCGACATCCACACCCATTACGACGTCGAGGTGCTCGGCGGCCCTGCCCTGGCAGAGTCGCTGCGCCACGGTGTCACCACGATCATGCTGGGGTCCTGCTCCCTGTCGACCATCCACATCGACGGCCAGGATGCCGGCGACCTGTTCGGACGGGTGGAGGCCATTCCACGCGAGCATGTGATCGCCGCGGTCGATCAGCACAAATCGTGGAACAGCTGCGCCCAGTACATCGAGGCGCTGGAAGCACGGCCACTGGGCCCGAATGTGGCCTCGTTCATCGGCCATTCCGATATGCGCACCGCCACCATGGGTCTGGACCGGGCCACCCGCAGCGACGAACGGCCCACCCGGTCGGAGCAGGCTCAGATGGAGGGCATGCTGGCCGAGGCCATCGAAGCCGGGATGGTCGGAATGTCGTCTCAACAGCTGCTCTTCGACAAACTGGACGGTGAGACGTGCCGGTCACGAACGCTGCCGTCGACCTACGCCAAAGCGCGGGAACTGCGTCGGCTCAAATCCCTGTTGCGCCGCAGCGGCCGGATCCTGCAGTCCGGGCCCGATATCGAGAATCCGCTCAATGTCGGTTCCCAGGTGTTCCAGTCGCTGGGGCTGTTCCGCAAGAAGCTCAAGACCAGTCTGCTGTCGGCAGCCGATGTCAAGGCAAACCCGTATGCCGTGAAGATCATGGGCCCGCTGGCCGGACTGGCGAACCGATTCGGCGGCGACTTCCGATGGCAGCACCTGCCGGTGCCGTTCGAGGTGTACGCCGACGGCATCGACCTGGTGATCTTCGAGGAGTTCGGCGCCGGTGCTGCCGCCCTGCACCTGCGCGACGAGGTCGAACGAAACGATCTGATGCGTGACGAGACCTATCGCAGGCAATTCCGCAAACAGTATGAGAGCAAGCTGGGTATCCGGGTGTGGCACCGCGACTTCTTCGATGCTGAGATCGTTGCCTGCCCCGATCCCGCGGTGATCGGCAAGTCGTTCGGCCAGGTCGGTCGCGACCGCGGTGGACTGCATCCGGTCGATGCGTTCCTCGATCTGGTGCTCGAGCACGGCCGGGAGTTGCGGTGGCGCACCACCATCTCGAATCACCGGCCCGAAGTGCTCAAGAAGCTGGCCGCCGAACCCGGTGTGCAGATGGGGTTTTCGGATGCCGGCGCGCACCTGCGCAACATGGCGTTCTACAACATGGGGTTGCGGTTGTTGCGCCATGTCCGGGACGCCGAGCGCGCCGGGGCGCCGTTCCTGACAACCGAACGGGCCGTACACCGGCTCACCGGCGAACTCGCCGACTGGTATCGGCTAGACGCCGGCCACCTCCGCATCGGAGACCGTGCCGACGTGGTGGTGATCGA
Source organism: Mycobacterium sp. (assembly GCF_049647605.1). Lineage (GTDB taxonomy): Bacteria > Actinomycetota > Actinomycetes > Mycobacteriales > Mycobacteriaceae > Mycobacterium. The sequence goes on from NZ_JBARXZ010000029.1 coordinate 47,503, forward strand.
CCCGGAGAAGCTGGATGCCTCGCTGGACGCCTACGCCGAAGAACCGGTCGAGCAGTACGGCGGACTGTCGCGAATGGTCAACCGCAACGACGACACCGTGACGGCCGTCCTGGTCGGCGGTCGCACGGTCTTCCGCAACGGGGTGCCGACCGATCTGGTGGGCCGCTGCCGGACCGGCAGTTTCCTGGCTGCCGGACAGCCGGTGCGTGCGCTGCGTCCGAGCGACGAGCTGGCGGTCCGGTGATGACGACGCCCCGTGAAGTTGTGGTGGGGATGTGGCGGGCGTTGTCGGCGCGCGACTGGGAGGCGGTCAAGACGTTCCTGGCCGACGACTGCATCTACCTGGACATGCCGGTGGGTCCCACAGCGGCGGCCAAGGGTCCCGACGACATCGTGAAACGTCTCAAGATCGGCCTGGAACCCCTGGCCGGCTACCAGAACTTCGACGGCCTACTGGTCGCCGACGGCCCTGATGTGATGTACGAGCATTCCGAGCGATGGCACTGGGCCGGCGGGGAAACCGCGTTGCTGCAGTTCGCCACCGTCCACAAGGTGGTCGACGGCAGGATCACCCTGTGGAAGGACTATTGGGATATGGGTGCGCTGGCCAACCACGCTCCGCCCTCCTGGATGGAGGACTTCGCCACCGCCGACATGTCCTGGATGTACGACGCCACCGGCCAGGTCTGAACTGGCGCAGCGCATCAGCTCGCCGCACCTTCCGGTGTGGACCGCCGGCGCCCTTTCACAGCTGCAGCCCGAACCGGTGCATACCATCGTCGAGACCATCAAGACGCCAGCCGTTTGCCGAGAAGAATTCGAAGGCCCCTGGGTTGTCCGGGTCCACGTAGGCGACCCAGCCCTTCGTCGGTGGATGCCCGGCCCAGGTCACCACCGACAGCAAGGCCCGACGTCCGATCCCGGACCGGCGCATCCGCGGACACACGGCAAGATCGGTGATGGCGTGCTCAGAGCCCGAACCGTCCCAGGCACACCCGGCGAGCGCCGCCGGTGTGCCGTCGGCACCGTTGACCACAAGCTGAACACCTTCGGTTTCCGACAGGACGTGTTCCAGCCACTCGTCATCGAGCGGACCCAATCGGCGATTGAGTTCCTCGTCGCCGAACCACGCCGAGATCCACCCCCAGTCCGCCCGTGTCATCGGTCGCACGTGCAGGCAGTTCGCATGTATCGGCTCCACGGCGCCCATCATCGCAGTTGATCCAGAAACTCAGTGCCGGCGGCAAGCCCGTCACCGGGACATGGGTGCGCCGACCAACCACGCTCCGCCCTCCGGGGTGCCGGACTTCGCCACCGGCGAGGTCTGATCGGCCTCATCCGGCGGCGGTTCCGACAACGGCATCGCCCCGCAGCACAACTTGGACTCGCCGGTGTGCCCGTCGACGACGTAGGTGACTTGGCCGAACTCCGCTACCACCCGTTCGCACAGTCGTCGGCGTTGCCAGGGATCGCGGAGGTCGGCAGCGATGGCAAACACGCTGTTTCGGCTTTGGTTCGACAGGATTCGAGCCAGTGATCCCGTGGTTCGCGCGGTGACCACCACTCTGACACCGCGGTCGAGTAGTGCCCGCGCATACTCGTAGCTCTGGTCGGTGTCGGCATCGACAACCAGCACCACGTCCTCGGCGGTGTTGTCGGGTGCCATACCCTCCATCAAACTCTCGCTCATTGTCACGGCGCTGTGAGTTGGATCTTCGTGCACTGAGCACTGGCTGTCAGTGCGCCTCGAGCCGGTAGATCCGCTGCGCGTTTCCCGAGGCGATCATGTCGACAACCCGGACCGCGTCCGCTTCACTCCACTGCCCGTCGGCGACAAAGCCGCCGAGCACCCGCAGCATTCCGTCGCGCCACAGTCGCGAGCCCAGATAGTGGAGTTCCGCCGGCCCGAAGGCATCCGAGGAATACAGGATCTTCCGGAACGGCGCCATCTCCAGCAGCCGGGCGATGAAAGCGCCGGCGCGGGCGCCGAGGAAGTTGATGCTCAGGCCACCATCGAGATAGACGTTGTTGAATGCCTGGGCAAGATAGCCCGCTTCCCGTTCGTAGGGGTAGCAGTGCAGCAGCGTCACCGGGGTGTCACCGGAGTTACGCAGGAACTCCAGCAGGTGCAGCGGATTGGTGCGGTGCAGATCACAGTCCCGGTCGCCGAATCCCACGTGCAGTTGCAGGGGTTTCCCGAGGCGCAGCCCCTGATACAGCCCGAACCGCAGCAGTGTCCGGTCGGTCAGGGGCCCGGCGCCGGTGTCACGCCACCGCTGCGCCGCCGCATTCACCTCGACGGTGGTGGGCTCGGTCAGATCGCCGTCGAAACCGCCCCGGTATGCCAGGATCGATTTGGTGCCCACCGCCGTGGCAGCCCGGCGGTGCAGAACCTCACCAAACGCCGTGACATAGTCACCGGACAAAGCCACCGCCTCCTCGGCGACCTGTTCCAGGCGGACCACCTCGTGGGTTTGCCCACCCGCCAGGTCGGCAAGTTGACTCAGATCGGTGACACCGTCGGCAAACCCGGTGTCGACCACCCACTCCGACACTCCCGCCGAACGCAGGAACAGCCGCGCCAGGCCCTGCTCCCCCAGCTCCGACCGGCGTTCCCAATATCGCTGTGGCTCAACATGTCGAGGCAGACCGAGCAGCGGCGCGCAGTGGTTGCGCACCGCAAAGCCGAGCTGGCTGTCGAACGCGGAGTCGAACTCGGCCACCGGCTCGGTGTTGGCCTCGTTGAGGCCGTTCTCGAAGCGCACGCGGGATCCGGCGGTGGCCCAGCAACCGTGCACATGGTGGTCCACCAGGGGTACGGCCGCGATGTGTTCGGCCAGTGCCGCTGTCACTCAGAGACTCCACGCCAGCCGGAACTTCGCCGCGGCTTCCTCCGGTGACAGGTCGCCGTACTGTGCCCTCTCGTAGCGCCGCACCGCGACCAAGGCGTCGACCGCCTGCTCCCCCAAGATGGCGCGCATCAGCGCGGAACCGTCGAGCGCGGCCAGGACATCGGCCTGCGATTCCGGCAACAGCACCGTACCGGCCGCGGCCCGGTCCGCGTCGCTGAGTGTCGCCGGATCCACCGCGGTCTCCTCCGGCAGCGCGGCTTTGCGGTCGATACCGTCGAGAGCGAGCCCCAGGATGGCCGCCGAGCCAAAGTATGGGTTGGCCGACGGATCGACGATCTTGACCTCGACGTTGGCACCGTAGGGGTTGGCCGGACCCCCGAGCAGGAAGCGGAGCGCGGCTTCGCGGTTCTCGACTCCCCAGCAGACATATGCACCTGCCCACTGTCCGGGCCGCATCCGCAGCCCGGACAGCAACGATCCCGCCAGCACCCCCTGGGCCTGCGGCAATCCCTGCAGCACACCGGCTATCGCGTGTTCCCCCTCCTGGGTCATTCCGTGGGGCCCGGGACCGCCGGAGAACAGCGGTTGTTCACCCCGGGACAGCGAGAAGTGTTGGTGGGCACCAGAACCAACAGATCCGGCAAAGGGAACCGGCGAGAAGCTGACCCGCAGACCGTACCGGCGGGCCACTCGGCTGACGATGATGCGCATCAGCACCAGGTGATCGGCGGCGGCCACCGGGGTTCGCGGCGTCAGTGAGATCTCGAACTGATTGCCGCCATACTCCGGGTGCAACTGCTCCAGGCCGACACCCGCCGCGCTGGCCGCCGCGGTGACATCTCGGATGAAACCTTCGTACTCGAGCACGCCGGCCAGCCCGTACTGGGCCCAGGCGTTGGTCGGCAGCGCGGCGCCGTCGGGGCCGACGAGCACAAACTCGAGTTCGTGACCGATCCGTGCGCTCAGTCCCCGCTCGGCGAGCTGGTGTTCCAACCGCAGCAGCACGCCGCGGCTACAGGCGGGCACGGCCGCACCGTCTTGAGTGAAGAACTGTCCTGGCGCCCAAGCCAATCCGTCTCCGATGAGGCGCAACGCCGCCAGGTCGATGCGGATCCGCTGATCGCCGACCACACTGATGTCGTCGGTGAACGCGATACCGGCCTGATCGATGGCAAATCCATGCCATACCGGGCTGGCGCCCAGCCCGGTATCGGCGAACGCATTGATCCGCGTGACCGGAACGGTTTTGGCGTGAGTCAGGCCTGCGGGATTGACCACTGTGCCCACCACCGTCACCACGTCGTTGGCCTCGAGTTGGGCGACCGATGCGGCGGGAGCGGGCGCTGCTGTCATGCGCGACTGGGCAGGGTGAGCTTGCAGGCCTGGCCGATGTCGAGGGTGCGCAGCATCCGGCCCATACCCACCCACATCGCGCAGGACAGGGCCAGATCGGCCATCAGCTCGTCGGAGAAGTGTGGACGCGCCCGCTCCCAGAAATCTTCGTCGTCACGCAATTTCGTGTGTTCGGTACCGAACCGGTGCGCGAACTCGGCGGCGATGCGCTCCTGTTCGCTGTAGCCGGACCAGGTCCGCCACTGTTCGGCGTGGCTGTACAGATCTTCGTCCACGCCGGCCGCCGGCCCGTCGGCATCGCGGGTATTGATGCAGACCGTGCATTCGTTGTCGTGGGCGATCACGATCCGGGCGAGTTCACGGACCCGCAGCGGCAACCGGTTGTTGTTGTACACCGCATGCGTGTAACCCGCCATTGCAGCGCCGATCTCCGGCGATTTCAGGATCCAACCCGCTACATCGTCTGCCGGGAACTCTCCGATTCGGCTCATGACGGCGATGCTACGCCCGGGGGCCAGGCAGTGGAACGTGTTCTAGTTTTTCGTCGACCCAGTCGCGCTGCATCAGCATCCGGTGGGCAATCCGTTCCAGCGCGGCTTCAACATCGTCACGATCCGGACGGCCTTCGAACGTCGCCGATTGGGACAGTTTCACCAGAATGCGACTCACGATCACCGACGAGGCTGCGTCGACCTGGCGGACCCCGGCCTGGGTGAGCCACATCTGGTCGCCGGTTCGCAGTGCGTGCCCACCGGCGACAAGATTGTCGAAGGTCGGTTCCAGGATCTCGAACGGTAGTCGCAGTCGGTCTCCGATTTCGCTGAGCCGGGCGGTGCCGAATGCCTGGTTCTGCCGGTAGATCTGCAGCAATGCCCACAGTCGGGCGACATCGAGCTCACATCCGTGACGTCCGGCGATATGGCGCAGCCGGATTTCGGGTGAATCGCGGAACATCCGGCTCACCGCGGTCTCGAGGATCTTTTCCGGGGAGTCGGCGCTCGGCACTCCGAAGCCTTCGCCGAGATCGGCCGCCGACGCCGCCTCCATATCGCGCAGCGGCACCTCTTTGAGGAACAACGAGACCACAAACCCGAGCAGCGCGACGGGTACGGCGCAGAGGAACACCCGGCTCAGAGAATCGGCATAGGCGTCGACGATCGGGGCGGCCATCTCGGCGGGCAGCAGATGCAGTGCTTTGGGTGACTCGGCGGCGGTCGGTGGCGCACCGGCGGCCACCAGCGCAGGCCCGATGCGGCTTGCCAGGAAGTTGACGAACAGGGACCCGAAGACGGCTGCACCGAATGCGCTGCCGATGGTGCGAAAAAACGTGACGCCCGAGGTGACGATGCCAAGATCCTCGAACCGGGAGGTGTTCTGCACGATGATCACCAGAACCTGCATGCACAGCCCGATACCGGAGCCGAGCACCAACAGGTACAGCGACTGCAGCCACAGCGAGGTGTCGGCGTCCAAGCGGGACAGCAGCAGGAATCCGAGGGTCATGATCGCGGTGCCGGCCACCGGGAAAACCTTGTAGCGGCCGGTCCGTCCGACGATCTGGCCGCTGACCATCGACGTCGTCAGCAGCCCGAGCACCATCGGCAACGTGCGCAGGCCGGACTCGGTGGCCGACACCCCGTCGACAAATTGCATGAAGGTGGGCAGGAAGGTCAAGGCTCCCAGCATGGCGAAGCCGACGATGAAGCCGAGGATGCAGCACACCGAGAACACCGGGCTACGGAAGAGCCGCATCGGCAGGATGGGTTCGGCCGCCCGGGTCTGGACCCAGACGAACACCACCAGCGCGACAACCGATCCGAGGAACAGCCCGATGATCACCGGCGAGGTCCAGGCGTATTCACCCCCGCCCCAACTGGTGGCCAGTGTCAGACCGGAGGCTCCCAGGCCGATGAACAGGATTCCGGCGTAATCGATGACGGGTTTGGCGGAGCGGGCCAGCGAGGGGATGGCCGCAGCTCCCACGATGAGGACCACGATGCCGACCGGGACGTTGATCCAGAACGCCCAGCGCCAGCTCAGATGGTCGGTGAAGAACCCGCCGAGCAATGGCCCGATGACGGTTGTCACCCCGAAGACCGCGCCGAGGGCACCCTGGTAGCGGCCGCGCTCCCGCAGCGGGATGACCTCACCGATCAGTGCCATCGCGGTGACCATGATGGCGCCACCGCCGATCCCCTGGAGTGCCCGCGCCGCCACCAACATCGACATCGATCCGGCCAGCCCGCACAGGACCGAGCCGGCCAGGAAAAACAGCACCGAGACACCGAACACCGGTTTGCGTCCAAAAAGATCACCGAGCTTGCCGACGATGGCGGTGGCGACGGTCGAGGCCAGCAGGTAACTGGTCACCACCCACGACTGGTGACCGGCGCCGCCGAGGTCGGCGACAACAGTGGGCAGCGCGGTGGCGACGATGGTCTGGTCGAGCGCGGCCAGCAACATTCCCAACAGCACAGCCACGAATACGAAGTTGCGGCGTCGAGAACTCAGAAGTGGACTGGCCGACTCGGGCAGAGCAGAGTACGACACGATAGTTAGTTACACTAGCATTATTTTGCGCTGGCCCAGGGTGAGGCCCCGCGCCGCGTGGTACTGCTCGAGGACATGCGGGGTGGGTTCGCCCGTGTAGGTCTGAGAACCCTCCAGCGACCAGTTCGGCGGCTCGTCACCACCGGCCAGTACCCAGGCCGCCTGACGGGCCGCGCCGAGGGCAACGTACTCGCCGGGTGTCGGCACCTCGACGGGCCGCCCGAGCACCGCAGGCGCCAGCCGGCGGACCGCCTCCGAATGCGCGCCACCCCCGACCATGAGGACCCGCTCCACGGCGACACCCTGCTCGGCGATCTTGTCCAGGCAGTACGCCATCGAACACAACAGACCCTCGACCGCGGCCCGGGCCACGTTGGCCGGTGAGAGGTTTGTGGTGCTGGCCCCCTGGAGCGCACCGCGGGCCTCAGGCAGATTGGGAGAACGTTCGCCGTCGAAATAGGGAACCCAGACCAGCCCTTCGGCGCCTGCCGGAGCCGACAGCGCCAGGTCGGAGAACGCCGCGAGGTCGACCCCCAGCATCTTGGCGACAGCGGCCAGCACCGGTGCGCCGTTGAGGGTGCAGACCAGCGGCAGCTGCCGTCCGGTGGCGTCGGCAAATCCCGCAACAATCCCGTCCGCGTCGTGCGGGGCGCTCTCGCCCACCGCACTGATCACTCCGGAAGTCCCCAGGGACATCACACAGTCACCGGGCGCGGCCCCCAACCCCAGTGCGGCCGCCGCATTGTCGCCGGCCCCCGGTCCCAGAGCCGCTCCGTTGCCGGCACGGCGCAGAGCCGACTCGGCCGGTCCCAGCACCCGGGGCGTGTGCGGCAAGCGCCCACGCATCGCCAGGAGCAGCAGGTCCTGCTTGTACGTGTTGTCCTCGGCCGAGAAGTATCCGGTTCCGCTGGCATCGCTGCGGTCGGTGACCAAATCGCCGATATCCGTGGAACCGGCCAGCCGCCAGGTCAACCAGTCGTGCGGCAGGCACACTGCAGCGGTGCGGTCGGCGTTGTCGGGTTCATTGTCGGCCAGCCAACGCAGCTTGGTCACGGTGAAGGAAGCCACCGGCACCACACCGACCTCCTGCGCCCAGCTCGCGGCGCTGCCCAGCTCGTCGATGAGGTCGTCGGCAGCAGCCGCGGAACGCGTGTCGTTCCACAACAGTGCGTCCCGGACCACATGGCCGGACGAATCCAGGCACACCATGCCGTGTTGCTGCCCGCCGACCGATACGGCCTCGACATCGTCGAGACCGCCCGCGGCCTCGGCGGCCGTCTGCAGCGCCTCCCACCAAGCGGCCGGATCAACCTCGGTCCCACCGGGGTGGGGAGCCGAGGCCGACCGGACGATCACGCCGGTGTCGGCGTCACAAACCAGAACTTTGCATGACTGTGTAGACGAATCGATACCCGCGACAAGTGACACGCCGACGAGGTTACGCGTGCAACTGGCCCACGCGTGTCACTGAGGGGGACGCGCCACACACTGCGCGAGATAAAGCTGCTCTCCCAGCTTGTCCATCAACTCCAGCTGCGTTTCGAGGTAGTCGATGTGTTCTTCCTCGTCGGCCATGATGGTCTCGAGCAACTTGGCACTGGTGCTGTCCTGCCTCTCACGGCACAGGATGATCCCCGGCCGTAGCCGCTCGGCGACCTCCAGTTCGATGGCCAGGTCGGATTCGAACTGTTCCCGTAGCGTCTGGCCGACGCGCAGCGAGAACAGCCGCTGATAGTTGGGCAGGCCGTCGAGCAGCAGGATGCGATCGGTGATGGCCTCCGCATGCTGCATCTCTTCGAACGACTCCTTGCGGGTATGCGCCGCAACTTCGGTGAAGCCCCAGTTGTCCTGCATCTTCGAATGCAGGAAGTACTGATTGATTGCCGTCAACTCGCTGGTCAGCTGCTCGTTCAGCAACTTGAGAACGTCTGGATCGCCTTGCATGAGGGCTCCTTGAGAACAGGCTTGTGTACACGGGCTGTCAGTGCAATCGCTCACGGAGCGCTGGGCTGTGCGCACATCCGCTGCGCTCTTGAATCTAGCCGAGTCCGAGCCTCAAAGCACTAGCCAATCGCCGAAAAAACCGCCCCCTACCTGCGGTTTTATCGTAGGCACACCTAACTGAGGGAGCCCTAACAAAATCAGCGAACTTAGGTTAGACTTCGCTAATCATGCGAGTCGATCTGCGCCAGGGAGTGTGATGTACGTCTGCCTCTGCACCGGTGCCACCAGCCACTGTGTCGCCGATGCAGTAGCCAAGGGAGCCTGCACGTCCAGGCAGGTCGCCGCGGCCTGCGGAGCAGGTTCGGACTGCGGACGGTGCCGAGTGACGGTGCGGGCCATCATCGCCGCCGCTCTGGCCGAACAACCCGCCGGCGTCGCCTCGTGATTCAGCTTTTCCCGGTGAACTCCGCCAATGCATCCGCGTTGGCCTGAGCACCCATCAACTCGACAAAACACGCGTTCTCCCTGGCCCGGGCAGCATCGATCTCCGCCCGAATCGGCGCCACCATTGTGGCCTTGACCGCCTGCAGGCTCGCGATCGGCCGCGACGCCAACACCTCGGCGTGCCGGCGGGCCTCCCCCAGCAGCTCGTCGGGCTCACACACCTTCCACACCAAACCCATCCGCAGCGCTTCCTCGGCACTGACCCATTCCGAGGACATCAGCAGCCACGCCGCGTTCTGCCTGCCGATCAACTGCGGCAACAGATACGACGATGCCGCTTCCGGTGCCACCCCGAGACTGGTGAACGGGCACTTCAGCTTTGCCGTGGCCGACATGAAGGCGATATCGGCAAAGCCCAGGATGGTGGTGCCGATCCCCAGACCCAAACCGTTGACGGCACAGATCAGCGGCTTGGGAAAGACGGTCAACGCGTCGATCAGCCCCATGAAGCCGTGCTCACCGGGAGTGAAATCCGGATCGGTGATCCGAGCCTGCATCTCGGCCAGATCAGTACCGGCGCTGAAGGCCCGGCCCGTCCCGGTGATCAGGACCACGGCAACCTCGGGATCCTCGGCCGCTTCCCGCAACGCGACCGTGGTGGCGTCATACAGAGCCTCGTTGAACGCGTTGAGCGCCTCCGGACGGTTCAACGTCAGCGTGCGTACCCGGTTGTCATCAGCGGTCTGAAGTGTCACGCCCGGCAGCTTAATGGGTCTAGTTTCCACCGTCCCTGATTAGGGCTAGTCAGTCGTGAACGCCGATCGCCACACATAGCGACTCGTCGGCACCGTGTCGATGTTCTGGTTCGCGCCGAAGGCCGAGGTACTGGCGACCATTGCCGAAATCCGGCGCCCCAGCTCAGTGTCATCGTCAGTGCCGAAGAATGCCCTGACATCGGAGACCGCGGCGTCGGGGAACAACTCCTCGACTATCGCCGCCAGCTCCGGCGCGCCCGGCGTCAACGCCCGAACGACTGCGTTCTGGACATAACCGAACGTCGCCTGTGTTTCGATGGCCACCGGCGTGTGGTCGATCTGCCAGCGGTGCCGCCAAGTCCCCTCGTCGAGTTCAGGAGGCCTGCGCAACAGCGCGATGTTCGCCAAACCCGTTGTCCTACTGCCCGGTTCGGTCACCGGCGGCGGCAATGGAACGGATTCGGTGACAAGATAGCCGAACACATCGGAGGCGATCTCGCCCAGCTTCGCAGCGACTGCCCCCAGCTGCGGCCCGTAACTCTGCTGCGCCCACACACTCACGACCGCGTCCACCGGCGGATCCAGAGTTGTCAATGTCATCAACGAATCCCGCACCGGCGCATCCTTGACATTGATCGTCAGCCCGGGCACGCCGAGATCCAACAGGTCTCGAGCCACCGGACCACGCAGCCGCTCACACCACTGGTCGTCACCTCCGGCAGTGCTCGAATTCGACCGCAACACGAAGATGACCTTCTCCATGTCGCGAATCTACCTGGCAAACACCGGCGCATAATGTCGGGATGGGCAAACTCCGTGCGCTCGAACCGATGTTTCGGCCACCGTGGCCGTACGTCGGAGAGGTCGCACGCAGCATGCTCGGCATCCTGCTCGCCGTGGTGCTGGCCGTCGAATGGGGGTCACCGACTGCGGTGATCGCGGCGGGCGGCACGGCGGCGATCGCCGGAACCACTGCACTGCAGGACAACCCGCACGACCGAATGCCCGCGGTGCTCGGCGTCTCCGCGGCCGCCGGGGTCGCGGTGTTCCTGGGAACGTTGACCGCGCCCCACGGCCTGTGGTTCACCGCAGTCGTCGTGATGTGGTCGATCGGAGCCGGCCTGCTGTGGGCCGTCAACGCCAGCACCGCGCTGGTGGCCGCGGCAATCACGGCGCTGCTGATCAGTAGCGCCCACCAACCCACATCGTCGGCCGACGCCGCCCTCACTGCGGCGCTGGCCGTCACCGGCGGGCTGACCCAGGCCGTGCTGGTCGCCGCCTGGCCGGCCCACCGATGGCAGGCTCAGCAAGCCGCACTCGCCGACGCGTACCGGTCGGTGGCAGCCGGGGCGCGCGAACTGGCCGCCGATCCCGAGGCGGCGCTGGACGTCGCTCCGCTGTTCACCCTGCGCGACACCTACACGATGACCGAACGACAGGCTCGGCGTCGCCCGCCCGCGTTTCGCGGCCTCTTCGGCCTGCCCGAACGCATAGCGATGACACTGACTGCGCTCCGGGCGAATTCATCGGGACCCTCGACACAGGCCCTCATCCTGGCCGCCGCCGACGCCCTCGATGCCATCACCGGCAGCAGTCGCACCGCCCGCTCCGACGCCGGGCGCGCGCTGTCCGCCATCGACGCCGCCGTCGGCCACGTACCGAACGCCGCGGTGCTGTCGGCACACCGCCTGCAGACTCAGCTCCGGGAAGCCGTATCCCTGCGGTTCACCGGGTCGACCACTCCGTTGCGCAGGGTGGCGGCCGGGCGAGCGTCCGTGCGCTCGCAGCTGCACTGGAACTCCCCCGTGCTGCGGCACGCCGTCCGCCTGGGTGCGGCGGCCGGAGTGGGTACCGCTGCTGCCGCCCTCACCGGGATGGCGCAGGGCTACTGGATGGCGCTGACCGTGCTGCTGGTGTTGCGCCCGGAAACCGCACATACCTACACCCGATGTGTCATCCGAGTCGGTGGCACCCTCGTGGGCATCGTGATCGCGACCTCGATCACGGTGCTCACAAATCCCGGCTGGGCGATGTCGGCCGTGCTGGCGGTGCTGTTTGTCGGAATCGCCTACGCGATCTCCGGGATCAGCTACGTGCCGGTGACCGCCACCTTGGCGGCCACCGTGGTGTTCCTCGTCGATGTCACCGGTGGCATCCACGCCGACACCCTCCGCGAACGCTTGGTCGCGACGATCATCGGCGGCGCCTTGGCCGTCGCCGGCCACGTGATACTGCCGGATCGGTCGCTGGTCCGCCTCAACCAGCGAGCCGGTGAGCTACTCAAAGCCGAGATCGACTACAGCGCAACCGTCGTCTGCGCGCTGGTGCGGCCACACAGCGATACCGCCGAGGTGATCGCCGCAGCGTGGGAGCGGGCGGTGCGGGCACGGTCCGCCTTCGAGGCCGCCAGCGGCTCTACCCGTGCCGACAACCCCGCGGTTCGGCGCTGGCTCACCGGCTACCGCGCGGTGATCAACGCCGTGACCGGGTCCTGCGCCATCATGGAATCCCAGGTTCCGACCGCCGACCCCGGCACTCTCGACCGGAGGTTTGTCGTCGCTGTCTATGACTTCGTCGATGCGCTCCGCGGCGACACCCCACAGCCCGGTCAGGCCTGGACTCTCGACACCACCCATCTGATCGCCACCGAACAGCAACTCCGGGAGTCGGCCGCCTTCCTCGGGCGCAGCGACATCGCTGCGCGCGTGCTGGTGGCCGAGGCGGAGACCATCACCCGACATCTGTTGACCGTCACCGCATACACCTGAATGGTGTTGCCCGCCTGGGCGCAGCTACTGGTCCACGACAAACGGAACTTCGGTCCCCGGTGCCAACACCACATACATCCGTCGCCAGGGATCGTCGCCGTGCAACTGCCATTGGTGACCGCTGCCCGCGGTGTCCTCGGCAAGCAGCACATCGCCGGGGCCCAAGGTGAATTGTTCGCCGTCGCGGGTGAGGAACTGCAGTGTGCCGGCCAGCGTCACCACCAGCTGCCGGACCGGAGCGGTGTGCCAGGCCAGCGATCCGCCGCCGGCGGTCTCTTCCACGGTGACGTGTGCCGACGACATCGACGGCGACACCAGATCACCGTTGCGGCCGGGCCGCATCTCCAGGCGCCCGACCTGCACGTGAGAACCACCATCTTGCCCGGTCCACAGCCGGACGCACCGAATCATGGTGGAGATGCTAGACCGGCGCCCACCACTAGAGTTCGAGCATGACGACTGGCACGGCGGATCCAGGACCGTATTACGACCTCGGCGCCTACTGCCGCCCTGTCGAAACCACCTCCCCGCAGGCGCAACTGTGGTTCGACCGTGGCCTGGTCTGGGCGTATGCCTTCAACCATGGCGAAGCAATTGCGTGTTTCGAGAAAGCTCTGACCCACGACCCCGGCCTGGCGCTGGCCCGTTGGGGTATCGCCTATGCCAGCGGCCCCAACTACAACAAGGCCTGGGAGGCCTTCGACCCCGTCGACCTTGCGGTGTCGCTGGCCCGGGCCCGCCAGGAGCTGCAGCTGGCCCGCGACGGGCGAGCCACCCCGGCAGAGCGGGACCTGATCGAAGCGCTGGCCGCCCGATTCCCCACCGACGATCCCGAAGATGTGGAGGCCCTCGCCGCTGGCCACACCGCCTATGCCGACGCGATGCTGATGGTGGCGAGCACCTACCCGGATGACATCGACATCCAGACACTGGCCGCCGATGCACTGGTGAACGTGACCGCGTGGGCGCTGTGGGACACCCGCACCGGAGAACCCGCAGCCGGCTCACGGGTGGCCGAGGCCAAACGAATCCTCGACGCCGCGCTGGCCACCGGCACGGGCCGGGCCCATCCGGGGCTGCTACACCTCTACATCCACACCATGGAAATGTCGGCGCACCCCGAGGACGCGCTACCGGCGGCCGACCTGCTGCGCGGCCTGGTCCCCGACGCGGGCCATCTGCAGCACATGCCCACCCACATCGACGTGTTGTGCGGCGACTACCACAGTTCCGTGGTGTCCAATCAGTCCGCCGTCGCGGCCGACCGCAAGTTCGTCGAACACCAAGGGCCACTGAACTTCTACTCGTTGTACCGCGCACACGACCTGCACTTCGTCGTGTACTCGGCCATGTTCAGCGGACAATATCGGGTGGCACTGGCCGCTGCCGACGAACTGGCAAGCCAGCTCACCGCCGAGCTGCTGTCGATCACCTCCCCGCCGATGGCGGACTGGTTGGAAGCCTTTGTGCCGCTGCGGATTCATGTGCTGATCCGCTTCGGACGCTGGAATGAGCTGAGCGCCCAGCTGTTGCCCGACGATCCCGAGCTGTACTGCACCACAGCGGCCACCGTCCACTATGGCCGCGGTGTCGCACACGCCGCCCTTGGGCAGATCGAGCAGGCCAAAGCCGAACGGGCAGCATTCGAGACGGCGTATGCCACGATTCCGCCGAGCCGCTATCTGTTCAACAACACCAGCCGTGACATCCTCGATGTGGCGCGTGCCATGCTCGACGGCGAGATCGCTTACCGGAAGGGCAATTTCGATGCCGCCTTCGAATACCTCAGGGCAGCCATCGAACTCGACGACAACCTCCCCTATGACGAACCCTGGGGCTGGATGCAACCCACCCGGCACGCTTACGGCGCGCTGCTGCTGGAGCAGGGCCACGTCGAGGAGGCGGCCAAGGTGTACGAAGCGGACCTCGGCCTGGACCCGACGCTGGCCCGCCCCTGCCAGCACCCGAACAACCTCTGGAGCCTGCACGGCTATCACGAGTGTCTGCAACGACTGGGCCGTGCCGACGAAGCCGTGATAATCAGCCGGCAACTGGATCTGGCGAGGGCGCGGGCCGATGTCCCGGTCACCGCGTCGTGCGCGTGCCGGATGGATGTCGATCCCGTAGTGCGTACACTTCGGACTCGTGGGCCTGACCGACCGTGACGTCGAATGGCTGGCGCGCTGTGTCGAGCTGGCGCGCGCCGCCCTGGACAACGGCGATGAACCGTTCGGTTCGATCCTGGTCGACGCCGACGGTAACACCCTGTTCGAAGACCGCAATCGGGTAAAGGACGGCGACGCCACCCGACATCCCGAGTTCGCCATCGCCCGGTGGGCCGCGGAGAACTTGGCGCCGGTACGGCGGATCCGGGCCACCGTCTACACCTCCGGTGAGCACTGCCCGATGTGCTCGGCCGCCCACGGCTGGGTGGGACTGGGCCGCATTGTCTACGCAACCTCGTCTCAGCAGTTGTCGCAGTGGCTGGAGGAATGGGGCGCACCACCGCCACCAGTGGCGGCGCTGCCCATCAGCACCGTCGCACCGCGGGTGGTGGTCGACGGGCCGGCCCCCGAACTGGAAGTGGAGATGAAAGCGCTGTACGAGTCCAGGTTCCGCCCATGACCGAACCCGAATGGGTCTCGCACGCCATCTGGTGGCAGGTCTATCCACTGGGCTTCGTGGGGGCATTCCCCGCCGATCCGGCACCCGGGTCGGATGAACACCGGTTGGCGCGGGTCGCGGATTGGTTCGACCACGCCGTCACCCTCGGCGCGTCCGGTATCGCACTCGGGCCCGTCTTCGCTTCCCGCACACATGGTTACGACACCACCGACCATCGTGTCATCGACCCGCGGCTGGGTGACGACGCCGATTTCGACAGCCTCGTCGACGAAGCCCACCGCCGCGGGCTGAAGGTGCTACTCGACGGCGTGTTCAACCACGTCGGTACCGACTTCGCGGTCTACCGGGCCGCTCTCGACGGTGACACCGAGGCCATCGGCTGGTTCCGCGGCCGCCCGGGCCGGTTCCACACCTTCGAGGGCCACGGTGACCTGATCACTCTCAACCATGGCAATCCGGCGGTGGTCGACTACACCGCTGACGTGATGTCGCACTGGCTCGATCGAGGCGCCGATGGCTGGCGCCTCGATGCGGCTTACGCTGTGCCGCAAAAGTTCTGGTCCCAGGTGTTACCACGGGTCCGCGAGCGGCATCCGGATGCTTGGATCGTCGGCGAGGTGATCCACGGTGACTATGCCGCGATGGTCGACGAGGCCGGATACGACGCGGTGACCCAGTACGAGCTCTGGAAAGCCATCTGGAGCAGCCTGAACGACGGCAACTTCCACGAACTCGACTGGGCACTGCAGCGCCACAACAAATTCCTGGACAGATTTGTCCCCCAGACCTTCATCGGCAACCACGATGTCACCCGCATCGCGAGCAAACTCGGCGACGAGCGCCACGTCGCACACGCGCTGGTCCTGTTGCTGACCCTCGGCGGTGTCCCGACGATCTACGCAGGCGACGAGTTCGGCTTCCACGGCGTCAAAGAGGACCGCGCCGGTGGCGACGACGCAGTACGCCCCGAGTTCGGCGCTCCCCCGCTGCAGGCCGATGCCCGCGGCCGGGAACTGTTTGCCCTGCACCAGTTCCTCATCGGGTTGCGTCGGCGCCATCCGTGGCTGCACCGCGCCACCTCCGCACCGCTGCAGGTCAGCAACCGTGGGTATGCCTACGAGGTCCGTGCGGGCGACCAGGCGCTGGTGGTCGCGCTCAACATCGACGATGCGCCGATGGCCCTCGATCAGGCGGGCCAGGTGATCGCAGGCTCCGGAGCCCCACCGGCCGAGCTGGTCCAGCAGACCCAGGTGCCACCGAACGGCTGGCTGATCCTGTCTCCCTGAGCCGGCGTTTGCAGGCTAGTGTTCTCAACCGATGACGACAAAGCCCGGAAAGCTGGAAGGCCGGCTGCTGATATCGCGGATCAGCATCCAATCGAAGCTTCTGGTGATGCTGTTGCTGACCAGCGTGTTGTCCGCGGCGGTGGTCGGATTCATCGGATATCAGTCCGGCCAGGACTCACTGCGCGCATCGGTGTTCGACGGCCTGACCGAGATCCGTGACGCCCAGAACCGACAGTTGCGGGCCCAGTTGGCAGACCTACAGAACTCGCTGGTGATCTACTCTCGCGGCTCCACCGCCACCCAGGCCATTCAGGCGTTCACCGACGGCTTCGATCAACTTGCCGCCACACCCGTCACCCCCGACCAGCAGCGCTCGATCGTCGACTTCTACACCAACCACTTCGCCAAGAACGAGGCCGAAGAGATCGGCGCGGACATCGATGTCCCGGCCACCCTGCCGAAAGGCAACGCCGCGCAGTATCTGCAGGCCCACTACACCACCCCGTTCCCCGACCCGGACCAGGCCATCGACAACGACGACGCCGGCGACGGCAGCGCGTGGTCGGCGGCCAATGCCCGGTTCAACGACTTCTTCCGGGAGATCGTCACCCGTTTCGAGTACGAGGACGCCCTGCTGCTCGACACCCGTGGCAACGTGGTCTACAGCGCCTACAAGGGCGTCGACCTGGGCTCCAATGTCTTCACCGGCCCGTTCCGCGGCGGCGAACTGGGCGACGCCTATGAGCAGGCGCTACGCAGCAACGTTGCCGACTACGTCGGGATCACCGATTTCGGGTACTACGCGCCCGCGGACGAACCGACGGCCTGGCTGGTGGCACCGGTCGGCCCGCCGGACCAGGTCGAAGGGGTACTGGCGCTGCAGTTCCCGGTCTCCAAGATCAACCGGTTGATGACGATGGATCGACGCTGGGAAGAGTCCGGGATGGGGGTCACCGGCGAGACCATCATCGCCGGACCCGACGACCTGATGCGCTCGGATTCCCGGGTGTTCCTCGAAGACCCGCAGCGGTACAAGCGAGAGGTCATCGAGGCCGGCACCCCACCGGACGTCGCCGACAAGGCGCTGCGACAGCATGGCACCACCTTGGTGCAGCCCATCCAGACCGATGCCGCCCGGCAGGCCCAGCGCGGCAACAGCGGCACCTTGATCGCCCCCGATTACCTCGGACAGCAGACACTGCAGGCCTACGCCCCGGTGGACATCCCGGGACTGCACTGGAGCGTGATCGCCAAGATCAACACCCAGGAGGCCTTTGCCCCGGTATCGGCGTTCACCCGCACGCTGGTGCTCTCCACCGCCGCCATCATCTTTGTCGTGTGTCTGGCGGCGATGCTGTTCTCGCGGTTGTTCGTCCGCCCGATCCGACGCCTGGAAACGGGCGCCCAACAGATCAGTTCCGGCAACTACGAGATCAACTTGCCCGTCACCTCTCGAGATGAATTCGGCGATCTGACCGCGGCATTCAACGACATGAGCCGCAACCTCGCCATCAAGGACGAACTGCTCAACGAACAGCGCCGGGAGAACGACAGATTGTTGCTGTCACTGATGCCCGAGACCGTCGCCCAGCGCTACCGCGAGGGCGAGGAGAACATCACCCAGGACCATCAGGACGTCACGGTGATCTTTGCCGACATCGTCGGTCTCGATCAACTGTCCTCGGGAATGAGCTCCGAGGAGAATCTGGCCGTCGTGAACCGTCTGGTTCGCGAATTCGACGCCGCTGCAGACGATCTCGGAATCGAACAGGTGCGCACCCTACACAACGGTTATCTGGCCAGCTGCGGGCTGAACATCCCGCGGCTCGACAACGTTCGACGCACCGTCGATTTTGCGGCCGAGATGCAACGCATCATCGACCGATTCAACGGCGAAACCGACAGTGATCTGCGACTTCGCGCCGGGATCGACACCGGCACCGTCACCAGCGGCCTGGTCGGCCGATCCAGCCTGGCCTACGACATGTGGGGAACCGCAGTCAATCTCGCCTATCAGGCCCAGAGCGGCTCACCGCAACCCGGTGTCTACGTCACCTCCCGGGTCTATGACCTGATGCGCGACAGCAAGGACTTCACCTCGGCGGGTGTGATCGGCGGCGAGGACGGGGACGAGCCCATCTGGCGCCTCACGGACCGGCCATGATCGCCGAACTTCTCGGCGACCCGTGGTTCGTCTGGGCGGTTGCGGTGGCGGTCGGGCTGCCGGTACTGCTGGTCGCGCTCACCGAGATCCAGCACGCGCTCGTTCGCCGCGACAGCGTGTTCGTGCGACCGGTGGCGTTGATCCGCAACTACATCCTGCCGCTGGGGGCCCTGCTACTCCTGCTGATCAAGGGTTCGGAGGTCTCGGCGGAGACCACGCCGGTGCGGATCGTGGCCACGGTGCTGGGATTTGTGGTTGTGGTGGTGCTGCTGTCCGGCCTCAACGCCACGCTGTTCCGCAGCGCCCCGGAAGGCAGCTGGCGCAAGCGAATTCCGACGATCTTCCTCGATGTCGCCCGCTTTGCACTGATCGCGGTCGGGCTGGCGGTGATTCTGTCCTACGTGTGGGGCGCCAACGTCGGTGGGCTCTTCACCGCACTGGGCGTCACCTCGATCGTCCTGGGCCTGGCCCTGCAGAACGCCGTCGGCCAGGTCATCTCGGGTCTGTTGCTGCTGTTCGAGCAGCCCTTCCAGCTGGGCGACTGGATCGACACCCCGTCATCGCGTGGCCGCGTCGTTGAAGTGAACTGGCGCGCAACCCATATCGATACCGGCAGTGGACTGCAGATCATGCCGAACTCGGTGTTGGCCGGGGCGTCGTTCACCAATCTGAGTCGGCCACCCGGCGCCCACACCATCTCGGTGGAGACGGTGTTCGACAGCGAGGATCCGCCGGATGACGTGTGCGGCATGCTGACCCGAATCGCCGGCACCCTGCCGCAGCTCAAGCCGGGCGCCCGGGCATCGGCGGTGACCACCGGCACCGGCAAGTACAGCACCACGATCCCGCTACGGTCACCGTCTGATGACAGGGCTGCCAGAACCACGTTCCTGCGCTGGATCTGGTACGCCTCCCGGCGGGCCGGGCTGCACCTCGATGAGGCCTGGGACGACTTCAGCACCCCGGAACGCGTCGCGACGGCACTGCGGTTTGTTGCTCCCACCCTGCGACTCACGCCGGCAGAACAGGACGAGCTCGCTGCGAACGTCCGCGTCGTGCGGTACGGCGCCGAGGAGACCATCCAGTTCCCGGGTCAGGTCCCCAAGCGGATGACGTTTGTGGTCAGGGGCCGGGTCCGGCTGACCGCGACCTCCGACGACGGCCTGGTGATCCCGGTCCAGATCCTCACCGAGGGCGACTTCCTGGGCCAGACGGCGCTGACTCGGGAACCGGTCTCGGCCGGCGCCCATGCCGTCGAAGAAGTGACCGCGCTCCAGATCAACCGGGTGCACCTGGAGAAGCTGGTGGAGACCAAACCGGTTCTGCTGCACGACATCGGCCGCGCCATCGAGGAACGCCGGACGTGGGTGCGTCGGGCGCTGGACATCGGGGACGACTGACTCCGCCGACGCCACGGCTCAGCCCGTCTGCTGCAAGCCGCCGCGGGAGAGGCAGATGTCGGCCAATTCGTCGAGGGACACCGGTAGCACCCGGGCCAGCGCCGCGATGGTGGTGAAGGACGGGGTTGCCAGCCGGCCGGTCTCGATCTTGCGGAGCGTTTCCGGGGAGATCGCCGCCGCCTGCGCCACCTCGGCGAGGGTGCGGTCCCCGCGAGCCTGCCGAAGTTGATCGCCGATGCGCTTACCGGCGGCGAGTTGTTCTGCGGTCAGCGGGAGACGCACCATACGGCCAGGATACCCCGTGCCGGTATGAAAATACCGAATGCTCGCTCGAGCTGGTATTTTCATACCGCCCCTGGCTGAAGAGATCCGAGGAAAGCTGATGTTGGAACTGAAAACACCACACGAGATCACCGCAATGGAAGTCACCGGCGCCTTCATTGCCGACCTGCTCGACGACCTCACGAGTCGGGCGCGCCCGGGAGTGAACCTGCTCGACCTCGAATACCGGGCCAGGGCACTGATCAACCAGCGCGGCGCCCAGTCCTGCTACTGGGACTACACACCGTCATTCGGACGTGGGCCGTTCCGCAACGTCATCTGCCTCTCGGTCAACGACGCCGTACTCCACGGGCTGCCACACGACTACTCATTGACCGACGGCGACCTGCTGACCATGGACATCGCGGTGTCCATCAACGGGTGGGTCGCCGATTGCGCCCGCAGCATCATCGTCGGCACCCCACGAACCGAAGACCGGCGACTCGTCGAGGCCACCGAACAAGCCCTGGCCGCCGCCATCGCCGCAGCCGTAGCGGGAAACCGGCTCGGCGACGTCTCAGCGGCGATCGGTGCCGTGGCAGCCGACTACGGATACCTGGTCAACACCGAGTTCGGGGGCCACGGAATCGGACGGACCATGCACGAAGACCCGCACGTGCCCAACGTCGGGCGCGCCGGACGTGGACTCAAACTACGCCCCGGAATGACACTTGCGCTCGAACCCTGGTTCGCGGCAGGCACCGACAAGATCGTCTACGACCCCGATGGCTGGACCATCCGCTCCGCAGACGGATCGCGCACTGCCCACAGCGAACACACCATCGCAATCGCCGACGGCCCGGCCCGGGTACTGACTCGCCGGACCCCGCACTAGCGGTCCCCGGGAACAAACCTGACACCACCGAGGTTGAGCGCATCAGAATCAACTTTGGAGGTTTGATGCCCGAAAACATCTCGGTGCCGGTGCTGTTTGTCAGCGACCCCATCGTGCTCCCCACCATGGTCGTCCCCATCGAACTCGACGATGCCGCCCGCGCTGCCGTCGATGCCGCACAGGCCAGTGAATCCGGCAAGCTGCTGATCGCCCCCCGCCTGGACGACCGCTACCCCACCCACGGCGTGCTGGCCTCGATCGTGCAGGTCGGCCGGATCGCCGGCAGCGGTGGCGCTGCCGCCGTCGTGCGCGGTGAACGTCGCGCCCACATCGGAGCCGGCACCACCGGCCCGGGAAATGCCCTGTGGGTGCAGGTCACCGAGGTGACCGAGCCCGAAGCCGACGCCAACACCGTGGCCCTGGCCGCCGAGTACAAGAAGTTGCTGCTCGCCATGCTGCAGCGCCGCGAGGCATGGCAGATCGTCGACATGGTCAACAGGATCACCGATTCGTCAGCTCTGGCCGACACCGCCGGTTACGCGTCCTACCTGACCGACGTCCAGAAGCGTGAGCTGCTGGAAACCGAAGATGTGGCGGCCAGGCTGCAGGTGCTGATCGACTGGACCGGCGAGCACCTGGCCGAAACCGAGGTCAACGACAAGATCGCCGAAGACGTGCGTGCCGGGATGGACAAGCAGCAGAAGGAATTCCTGTTACGCCAGCAGCTGAACGCCATCCGCAAGGAGCTCGGCGAAGGTGAGCCGGAAGGGTCAGATGATTATCGGGCCCGCGTCGAGGCCGCCGAACTACCGGAGAAGGTGCGCGAAGCCGCCCTGCGGGAGGTCGGCAAACTCGAACGGTCCAGCGACCAGAGTCCCGAAGGCGGCTGGATCCGCACCTGGCTGGACACCGTGCTGGAGCTGCCGTGGAATGAACGCACCGAGGATTCAACCGATCTCGTGCACGCCCGCGAGATCCTCGACGCCGATCACCACGGGCTCGAGGACGTCAAAGACCGCATCGTCGAGTACCTGGCCGTGCGGAGCCGCCGCTCCCAGCGCGGCATGGCGGTTGTCGGCGGCCGAGGTTCGGGTGCGGTGATGGTGCTGGCCGGTCCCCCGGGGGTCGGTAAGACATCACTGGGTGAGTCCGTCGCCCGGGCACTGGGACGCAAGTTCGTCCGGGTTGCCCTCGGCGGGGTGCGCGACGAAGCCGAGATCCGCGGTCACCGGCGCACCTATGTGGGTGCCCTGCCGGGCCGGATCGTCCGGGCCATCAGCGAAGCAGGTTCTCTGAATCCCGTTGTGCTGCTTGATGAGATCGACAAGGTGGGCTCCGACTACCGGGGCGACCCGTCGGCGGCGCTGCTGGAGGTCCTGGATCCGGCGCAGAACCACACGTTCCGCGACCACTACCTGGAGCTGGATCTGGATCTGTCCGATGTGGTGTTCCTGGCGACGGCCAACGTCATCGAGAACATCCCGTCGGCGCTGCTGGACCGCATGGAGCTGATCCAGCTCGACGGCTACACCGAGGACGACAAGGTGGCCATCGCGCGGGACTATCTGCTGCCCCGGCAGGCCGAGCGTGCGGCACTGACACCGGAAGAAGTGACCGTGACCGATGCAGCCTTGCGCAAGATCGCCGCGGATTACACCCGCGAACCGGGTGTGCGGCAATTCGAGCGGCTGCTGGCCAAGGCGATGCGCAAGGTGACGACCAAGATCGACTCCAGCAATGCGCCGATCACCGTCGACGAACCGGACCTGGTCGAGTATCTGGGTCGGCCCCGGTTCACCCCGGATTCCACGGAACGCACCGCGGTTCCGGGGGTGGCGACCGGCCTGGCCGTCACCGGTCTCGGCGGCGACGTGCTCTACATCGAAGCCGGGTCCAATGACGGTGAGCCGGCGTTGAAGTTGACCGGTCAGCTCGGTGACGTGATGAAGGAGTCGGCGCAGATCGCGCTGTCCTACGTCCGGGCCCACGCCGAGCAACTGGGCGTCGACCCCAAGGCGCTGGACCGCCAGATCCACGTCCACGTGCCTGCCGGCGCCGTCCCCAAGGACGGTCCGTCGGCCGGTGTCACGATGGTGACCGCGCTGGTCTCCATGGCGACCGGACGCCAGGTGCGCTCCGATGTCGGGATGACCGGTGAGGTGACCCTCAACGGCCGGGTCCTGCCGATCGGCGGGGTCAAGCAGAAGCTGCTCGCCGCACAGCGGGCCGGGTTGTCGACGGTGTTCATCCCGGCACGCAACGAGGCCGACCTCGACGACGTGCCCGCCGAGGTGCTCGACGCACTGGATGTCAGGCCCATGACCGATGTGGCCGAGATCGTCGCCCAGGCGCTGGAGCCGGCCGGCGGGTTGGCTACCGAGTTGGCTACCGACGCCGCCTAGTAGTACGGCCAGCAGACGCAAACTCGGGTGATCACCGGCTGATTCACCCGAGTTTGTGGCTGCTCGCCGTGAGAAAACCTCTTCACCGCTACCGCGCCCGCTTGCCGGAGTATTCTCAAATCCGGAACGGAGTCCCGACATGTCCCGATCACAGACATTTGTCATCGTCGGCGGCGGACTGGCCGGCGCCAAAACCGCAGAAGCCCTGCGTGCCAAAGATTTCGACGGCCACGTCATCCTGTTCGCGGCCGAGGAGCATCTGCCCTACGAGCGGCCACCGCTGTCGAAAGAGTTCCTGGCGGGAAAGAAAACGCTGTCCGATTTCACCGTGGACCAGTCCGCCTGGTTCCGCGATCACAACATCGATCTCCGCCTGGGCACCACGGTCTCGGCGGTGGACCCGGCCGCCCACACCGTCACGCTGCCCGACGACAACACGGTTCACTACGACAAACTCCTACTGGCCACCGGTTCCCGGCCGCGTCAACCGAGCTTTCCCGGCGCCGACGATCCCGGCGTGCACTATCTGCGCACGGTCGACGATGCCCGGGCCCTGGACTCCGCACTGCGCGACGGTGACACCCTGGCCGTCGTCGGCGCCGGCTGGATCGGTCTGGAGGTCGCCGCCAACGCCAGACAGCGCGACGTCGAGGTCACTGTCATGGAAACCGCATCGCTGCCGCTGCTGACGGCACTGGGACCCGAAGTGGCCGAGGTGTTTGCCGAACTGCACCGCGGGCACGGGGTGGACCTGCGGCTGAACACGCAGGTGTCGGCCGTCAACTCCTCCGGTGTGACGTTGGCCGACAAAACCCAGGTGCCCGCCGATGCGGTGCTGGTGGCCGTCGGCGCCACCCCCAACACCGACCTGGCCCGACAAGCAGGGCTCACCCTCGCCGGTGGCGGCGTCGCCGTCGACGCGGCACTGCAAACCAGCAACGCCGACATCTTTGCCGTCGGTGACATCGCCGCCGCCGAGCACCCGGTGTTCAACACCCGGATTCGCACCGAACACTGGGCCAACGCCCTCAAACAGCCAGCCGTCGCGGCAGTCGGCATGCTCGGCGGCACCGCCAGCTACGACGAACTGCCCTACTTCTTCACCGACCAGTACGACCTCGGGATGGAGTACGTCGGACACGCCGCCGACTATCGGCGGGTGGTGTTCCGCGGCAGTGTCGACGATCTCGAATTCACCGCATTCTGGCTGACAGCCGACAACCGTGTGCTCGCCGGGATGAACGTCAACATCTGGGACGGACTCGACGACATCAAGGCCATCATCCGGGCCGGTTCGACCGTCGACGTCGACACGCTGACCGACCCCGGCGTCAAGCTCGGCGAGCTGCGATAGGCCCGCCACGTGTGGCCGCCGGCCGCGATGTGGGCAAGAATGGGGCGGCCCGCGGAGCGGCACTCCCTGAGCCCCCGTGGCAGTGACCAGACGCGACGAAGGGAACCCCTGCGTGAAGATCGGCCTCGACGAGCTGACCGGAGCCGAGAAGGCGGTGCTGCTGGTCCTGATGGCCGAGGCTCGACCGGTGCCCAATCCCGAGCTCGTCGACCTGGGCCCGCGACTCGACAAGACCCAGCGGGAGAACCTGAACCGCAAGGCGTTGATCGAGAGCGTGCAGGACCGCCGGGTCTGGGTGCACGAGCTCACCGACGACGGTTGGGCCTATTGCCGCCGACTCCTGGGCGCCGACGCTCCGCCCGGGGCGACCGGGCCGGGTAAGACGCTGTACACGGTGTTGCGCGGATTGCGGCGCTACCTCGATCGCGCCGACGTGGCACCCGCTGACGTCTTCGCCGCCGCCGAACCGGAACCGGCGGATGAGCGGTCGGTGCACGACGCCTACCGCCGGCTGACCACCGAGCCGGGCGCCTGGGTGGCCCTGGCCCGGCTGCGGGCCGCGCTACCCGATGTGGCGCACCACGACCTCGATGACACACTGAGAAGGATGTATCGCAAACCGGGTGTGCACCTCATCCCCGAGGAGAACCAGAAGGTGCTCGGTGAGCTCGACTGGCACGCCGCCGTTGTCATCGGCGACCAGCACAAGCACCTGATCTCGATCGAGGCGCGATGAATTCACTCGATCGCGATGCGCTGTCATCGCTGCGGTTGACCTGGGCCCCCACCACCGACGACCTGTGGCGTCCGCAGGCCGGACTACATGTCAGCGGGCTCAACGAAGACCCGCTCGGCGAGGTGCTCGACGCCGTGACCGACGCCCGGCTGGACCCGGACTCCAACCCCCTCGGCGTGGTGCTGCGCGGCCAGGCCGGCTCGGGTAAAACCCACATGCTGGGGCAGGTCCGCGAACGGGTCCAGGCCGACGGCGGGTTCTTCTTCATCGTCGAACTCCTTGACGCAACCAGCTTTTGGCAATCGGCGCGGGCCGGGATCCTGGAGAGCCTCGGCCGGCCCGGCGTCGTACGCGAGACGCAGCTCAAGGACGTGCTGTGGCAACTGGCCTCCGTCGCCCACGTCAGCCGCGCCGACCGCCGGGCAATCGTCGGCGACGACGAGTTGACCCCGGATATCCTCGAGCGGTTCGTGACGGGTCTGTTCAAGGTGCACCGGGAGTCGGTGCGGCAGTGCCGGCACGTCCTGCGATCGCTGGTACTGCTGGGGTCGCTGGACTTCGACGAGCAGGACATCGGCGAGGCGTTCCTGAGCTCCAACGACGAACCGTCGGAACGTTCGAAATGGGGCCTGCCGGCGCCGAAGTCCACCCCGCAGGAGACGGTGCGGGACGTGGCGAGGATCGTCGCACTGGCCGGACCCCTGGTGCTGGCCGTCGATCAGATCGACACCCTGCTGGCGCAGTCTCCGGAGCGCACCGAATCCACCGTCGACCAGACCGGCAATCGTGATCTCGAGCATGTCGCCCACGGGCTGATGTCGATCCGGCAGACGATGCGACGCACGGTGGCCGTCGTCGCCTGCCTTCCCAGCGCCTGGGAATCGATCCGGGTGCGAGCGACGTCCACCGTCGCCGATCGTTTTCGCGTCACCTCTCCGCTACAGGGACTGCCCACCCCGGAACTGGGCCGGGCCATCCTGGAGCGCCGGTTCACCGCGGCCTACGCCACCGTGGGATTCACCCCGCCCTACCCCAGCTGGCCGATCACCCCCGATGCCTTCGCCGACGCCCCCGACTACACACCCCGCCAGCTGCTCAAACGGGCCGACAGCCACGTCCGGCACTGTCTGGCGACCGATAGCGTCATCGAATTGTCCTCGCTGACAACAACTACCGATCCTCGGCAGGAGCCCGAGGAGGTGGCCACACCAGTGCCCACCGACGGCGACGACGAGCTGGCCGCCCTCGATGCCCGGTATCTGGCGTATCGCCGTCAGGCGGTCAGCGCGGTGGCGCTGGACCCCGAAGGCGAAGACACCACGATGCCGGAACTCCTCGATGCGGCTCTGCGCTCGTGGATCGTCGAGGCCGGAGACGCAGGAGCCGACTTCCGGGTTGATCCCCCGCCGGGCACCCGCGTCACCCTGCACGCCCGGCTGCGACAGAGCCTGGATCCGGCCACCGACGACGAGCAGCACTGGGCGTTCCGCGCAGTCGCCGCCTCCAATGCCGTCGCAGCATTGAACAGAATTCGCAATGCCTGCGACGCAGCAGGTTTCAACTCTCACAGTGGCCGCCGCAAGCTCTACCTGCTGCGGAACACGCCGTGGCCCAGCGGGAAGAAAACCGCAGCGGTGATCGCCGAGGTGGAAGCCGCCGGCGGGCAGACACTGACGCTGTCCGACGACGATTTGCGCACCATGATCGCGCTGCGCGACCTGATCCGCGAAGACGCCCACCATCTGCAATCGTGGCTCACCGCCCGCAAGCCCGCACACTCGATCACGCTGCTGCGCAACGCTTTGGATGAGATCATCGGCGCCGAACCGGCTGCGGTCCCACAAACCGACAGCTCCCACCACGCCGAGCACCTCGCGGCGCCGGAGACCGACAACCGGCCCCGCAGCGCCACCGCGATCCCGCTCGGGGTCGATGTCGCCACCGGTGAACGCCGGGACGTCGACCTGGTTGCGCTGCGCAAGCACACCGCGATCTTTGCCGGCTCCGGATCCGGCAAGACGGTGTTCCTGCGACGTATCGTCGAAGAGGCCGCCCTTCGTGGGGTGTCCTCGATCGTGTTGGACCCCAACAACGATCTGTCGCGGCTCGGAAGCCCCTGGCCGGAATGCCCCCAGGGATGGGACCCCGCCGACGACAAACTCGCCACCGAGTATCTGGACAACACCGAGGTCGTCGTCTGGACCCCCGGCCGGGAAGCCGGCCGACCGCTGTCATTCCAGCCACTGCCCGATTTTGCGAGCGTGCGCAGCGACCGGGACGAGTTCACCCAGGCAGTGGAATCGGCGGTCGCCGCGCTGGAACCGCGGGCCCTGATCTCGGGATCCTCCGGCAAGGCCGGCCGGCTGCGCGCCGTGCTGCGCGAGGCCCTGGTGTACTACGGCTCCCGCGGCCAGACCACGCTGCGCGGGTTCATCGACCTGCTCGCCGACCTGCCCGACGAGGCCAGCACCATGACCAAAGCGCGCGACCTGGCCGCTGACATCGGACAGAACCTGAAGGCCGCCACCATCAACGACCCGATGTTCGGCGGAAATGGCGAATCGGCAGACCCGGGTGTGCTCCTGACCCCCTCGGATGGCTACCGCGCCAGGGTGTCGGTGATCAGCATGGTCGGGCTGACCTCAGATCAGCAGCGCGAGGGGTTTGTCAACCAGCTGCAGATGGCATTGTTCGCCTGGATCAAACGGCATCCCGCCGGGGACCGGCCGCTGGGTGGACTACTGGTCATGGACGAGGCCCAGAACTTCGCCCCGTCCGGGCGGACCACCACCAGCCTGCGCAGCACGCTGGCGTTGTCGTCGCAGGCCCGCAAGTACGGGTTGGGGCTGGTGTACGCCACCCAGTCCCCGAAGGGGCTGCACAACTTCATTCCGGGCAACGCCGCCACCCAGGTCTACGGTCTGCTCAACGCGTCCACCCAGATTGCGTATGCCAACGAGCTCGCCCGGGTCAAGGGTGGGTTGGTACCCGATATCAGCCGGCTGCGCGCCGGCAACTTCTACCTCGCCACCGAGGGGGAAGCGTTCCACCGGGTCCGGGCGCCGTGGTGCCTGTCGTTTCACCCGCAGAGCCCACCGACCACCGACGAGGTGCTCAAGCTCGCGCGAGCTGGTCAATCCGCCTGATCGGGTGTCAGTCGGCGTTCTTGACCAGCTCGACCACCGGAATGACGCGCTCGGTGTTGCGCTGATACTCGGCGAACTGCGGTTCGAGTGCGCTCTGCTTGGCGTAGATGACGTCACGCTCGTCACCCTCCAGCGGCCGTGCGGTTGCGGTGTACACCTCGGCGCCCAGTTCGACGGTGACGTTCGGGTTGGCCACCAGGTTGCCGTACCAGTCGGGATTGCGGTCGGCGCCGCCCTTGCTGGCGAAGACGTAGACGCGACCGTCGTCCACCAACGGGACCAGCGGTGCGATGCGCTCGACACCGGATTTTGCACCGATGTGATGTAGCAGCACCAGCGGTTTGCCCTCGAAGATTCCACCCGCGCTACCACCGGAGGTCCGGAATTCGCTGATCACCGACGAATTCATCACGTCCAACTGTTCTTTGTCCATGATGTTGAGCAGCACCGAACCCCGGCGGATTGTTCCCCGCTCAGCCCACCAAGGTGGCGGTTCCATCGGCGTGGACGGTCACTTTTGCGCCGGCCAGGTCCTCGGTGACCATTGCCTCGGCGCCGGCCCGGTCCGGGAGCACCGCGAGGGTGCGGGCATCGTCGGGGGTGCGCACCGCCAGGAACGCCTTGTCCGGCGCACCGTCGCGGCCGAAGGGCGCAGTCCAGCTCTCGATCGTGCCGACGCCTTCCCAGGCGATGAGCGCGCGTCGGGTGGGTTCCCGGTCGACGCTGGATTGCACATTCTCCCAAGAAAATTGGCGAGGCGGCGGCTCGGTGCTGTAGAGACCGAAGCTGTGCTTGGTGAGGTAGCCCCCATTGGCGGTGATGAATCCCCGCGTGCCCGGATCTGCCACCAGCTTCTCGGCCATGGTGGCGATCGAGTGCATCACGTAGTTGTTCCACGGACCGCCGGCAAACGTGAGACCGCCGGTGACCGTCGGTGGCCGGGCGGGATCGTCGAGCTGCAGTCCGATCTCGGCTGCGGCGACCTGGACTGCCGACGGAAAGCAGGAGTACACGTCGACGTAGGCGATGTCGTCGATGCCGGTGTCCGACAGTTCCAACGCCCGGCGGGCACCGATGCGGATGGCGGGTGAGCGGTGATATTCGTGCCGCTCGGTGATCGAGTACGTGTCATGAGAGTCTGTGCCAGACCACGGGAAAACCCAACGTTCGGAAGGGATCTGCAATTGCTGGGCACGCTCCACCGATGTCAGCACCAGCACCGCACCCTGGTCCACCATGTTGTTGGAGTTCAGCAGTTTGGTGTAGGGCCAGCTGATCATCCGGTTGCCCGGACCGGGCTGCCAGATCTCATCCGCGGTGTGGGCAGCGTTGCTCCAGGCGTGCGGATTGGACTGTGCCACTTCGTTGAACCGGGCCCACAGGCCGCCGATCTGACGGCGATGATCCTCGACGGACTCCCCCGCGGCGACCCGCAGCGCTTCTTCGAACAGCGGGTAGACATCTGAGGGCAGCCCGAGTCCGATTCGCTGTTGGGAGTCCCCCGCCATCTCCATCGGATCATCGGCACCGGGTGGTACTGCTACGGTGTCATCCTGCACCGGCCAGTCCGGCTGTACCCCACTGACTTTGAGTCGCCTGCGGCTGCGCCAGGTTTCCGCTCCGGCCAGCAGAACCACCTGGTTGCGGCCGGCCAGGATGTCCAGACAGGCCTCGTTGACCAGTGTCTGGGGAACATTGCCCCCGATGCCGGTGTACCGGGTCGCCGGGCGGTCCGAGCCGATGAGTTCGCCGAGCAGCAGGCCGGGATCCCGATAGCGCCAGGACAGCAGGTTGACGACCCGGATGGCATCCACGGCCGCCAGCACACTCGGGGCGACGGCCTCGCGGGCGGCAGCTGCCATCAGCGTCACCGGATCCGGGCATTGCGCCTCGGTCCCACTGCCGTCGCGCTGATTGACCTGGCCGTAGCCGACCAGCACCGGAGTGTTGGGGTCCAGTTTCATAGCCAGGAACGCTACCAGCTCTTGACAGGTGTCAACTTGGCACCCGTCGGTAGATCGACTTCACCGTCTGATACGCCGCCAGCCCCTCCGGCCCGAGCTCCCGGCCCAGGCCGCTGGCCTTCACCCCACCGAACGGCGCGGCAATGTCCAGCTGATAGTCGTTGACCCCGATGGTCCCGGTGCGCACCGCCCGCGCCCCCGCGGGGGCCCGTTCGAGGTCGGCCGACCACACCGTGCCCGCCAGGCCGTAGTCATTGTCGTTGGCCAGCTCGACGGCCTCGGCGTCTCCGTCGTACGGGATCACCGCGAGCACCGGCCCGAACACCTCCTCCCGCGCGAGCCGGTCAGAGTTCGACACCCCGGCGAACACCGTCGGAGCCACAAACCAGCCGCGCGGCTGATCCTTCGGGATCGACCCGCCGGCAACCAGTTCGGCACCGCTGGAGCGACCGATTCCGATGTAGTCGAGGACTCGTTGCTGTTGCCGTCGACTGACCAACGGCCCGATATCGGTGTCCTTGTCCAGTGGATCTCCGACAGTGAGCCCCTGCGCCAGCGCCGCCATCGCCTCGACCACCTCGCGGTACCGGGACCTGGGTGCCAGGATCCGAGAGCTCAGATGGCAGGTCTGCCCGTTGTTCACGAACGAGGCGTTACGCAGCCCTTTGACGGTGGCATCCAGATCGGCGTCGTCGAGGATGATCGCCGCGGACTTGCCGCCCAACTCCAAGCTGACGGGCCGCATCAGCCGCCCACAGATCTCCCCGATGCTGCGACCGGCCGCCGTGGACCCGGTGAAGGCCACCTTGTCGACGCCGACATGGTTGACCAGGTGCGTCCCGGCCGTGGCGTCTCCGGGAACGATGTTGAGCACCCCGGCCGGTAACCCGGCCGCATCGGCGGCCTCGGCGAACACCAGTGCGTCCAACGCTGTTTCCGGCGATGCTTTCAACACCATGGTGCATCCGGCGGCCAGCCCCGGCGCAATCTTCATAGCCGCCAACGCCTGTGGGTAGTTCCACGGCGTGATCGCGGCGACCACGCCCACCGGTTCCCGGCGCACGATGGTGTGCCCGATCGCGCTGGGCCGAATCTCCTCGGTCGGGGTTTCGACGATCAGGCCGGCGTAGTAGTCGAGCAGCACGGCGGGAAACATCCCGTTGGCGCCGCGGGACAGCCTGATCGGCATCCCGTTCTCACGGCTGACCAGTTCCGCGGTGGTCGCGGCGCGCTCCACCAGTGCCGCACCGAAGGCCCGCAACAGATCGGCACGCTCGGTGGCCGGGGTGTCCCGCCACACCGGCAACGCGGCCGCCGCAGCCGCCACCGCGGCGTCGACGTCCGCCGTGGTGGCGCTGGCACCGTCACCGAGATGTTCGCCGGTGGCGGCCTCGTAGACAGGTTGGGTGGCGGCCCGGCGGAAAGTGCCGCCTATGTACACCCGTCCGGTATCGGTCATGTCAGGTCCTTCTCATCGCAGGCATGCGGGCTGAACAGCACCCCGGCGTCGAACAATCGCTCGATGGCGGGTTCGTCGAGGCCCAGGACCCTGCGGCAGATGTCGCGGGTGTCCTGGCCGGCCAGTGGCGCCGGCCGGGTCGGCGCCGACGGGATCCGCCCGAACGGCGCGGCCGCAGTCTCACTGGGCAGGGACACTTCGAACAGCGGATGCTCCATCGGCTGGAAAACCGCGCGTGACAACAGGTGTGGGTCGTCGAGCAGATCCATGCGGCGCAGCATCGGCGCAGCGGCCACACCGCAGGCTTGCAACGCCTCGGCCACCGCGAGTGGCGCTCTGCTCGCGATCCACTCCGCGAGCTCCACCGAACCGGTGAGCTGTTCGATCGCCGCCCGGTCGCGGTCGTCGGCAACCGACACCACACACCACTCGTCGTCGCCGGCGCAGCGATACACCCGGTGCGAGGCCGTATCGGGTTCCAGCACCGCCGGATCGGATTCCGCCGCCTCGGTGACGAACACCGTGTCCAACTGGCCCAGACACGCCTCGGCCTGCGACACATGGATCCGGGCACCCGATCCGGTCCGGTCGCGATGGATCAACGCCGCCAGCGCCCCGATCGCGGTGATCCGGCCCACCACGTGGTCGGGGAAAATGGTGGTGGCATCGAAGAACCGGTGCCGACCGTCGGCCGCTTCGGGATCGTCGGCATCGGGTTCTGAGGTCCACAGCCGGGTCACCCCGGTGCCGGCCCGGACCAGCGGCCCGTAGCCCATGCGGGTGCTCCACGGTCCGGTGTCGCCGTAGGCGCTGCTCTCGGCCAGCACCAGATCCGGGTTGATCTCGCACATCTTCGAGTACGGAAAGCCCAATGCGGTCAGAGTCCCCGGCTTGAAGTTGGCAAACACCGCGTCCGCGTCGGCGAGCAGCGCAGCGAACACCTCGGCCCCGGCCGGGCTGCGCAGTTCCAACCCGAGACCGGATTTGTTGCGGTGCGTCCAGGCGAACGACTCGCTCATCTGGTCACCCGCCCGGGCTTGCCGCAGCCCGTCGGGGTACGCCCTGCTCTCCACCTTGATGACCTCGGCTCCGAGATCGGCGAACAGCCGGCTCAATTCGCCGCCTGCGACGATGATGCCGAGATCGACTATCCGAAGACCGGCGAAGGGCAGCCCCTCCGGCTCGGTCGCAGGTCGGGAGTCCAACCGCGTTGTTGCCCAGCGCGGTTTGTCGGACCCAGGCTCGGGAGCGGGTGTCCGGAAGCCGGCCCGGGCACCGTCGACGGTATAGTAGCCCGTCGGCGCGACGGCCGAAAACCCTTCTGCCAGTTCCACTGTCGCTGCCGCGCCGACAGTCTGGAAATGCTCACAGGTCAACGCGTCGGCAGGCTCGAGCACCTCGGCGATGGGCACCCCGAACGACTGGCCGGTGGCGACCAGCTCCGCCATCGTCTGCGTGGCGAACCGAGCTTGCAGCAGCGCGCCGATCTCCTGCCACGCGGCAAAACGCTCGGCGATGATGTCGAACTTGGGGTCCTGGAACTGCTCGGGCTCGCCCAGCCACGCCCGCAAGCCGCGCCACTGCCGGGGCGCCATCACCACCAGCCGGACAAAGCCGTCCTGACACGCGATGATCGGGTAGGCGTCCTGGTTCTTGGGCCGACCGCGCCATTGGTCCCCGCGCCGCATCCCAGCCGCCGCCTGTCCATGCGAGCCGAACGGTGGATCCAGCGCGGCGACGACCGCATCGAGCCTGGAGAAGTCGATGAAATCCCCTCGCCCGCAACGGATCCGGTGATAGTAGGCGACCAACACCGCCCAGGCTGCTTGGACGGCGGCGGTCGCGGTGGCGATCCCGTCCGGCGGCAGCACCGGCGTTCCCAGGGCCGGTCCCGACCGTGACAGTGCCGACGACAACGCGTACAGCACGGCGTCGCTGGCACGCCAGCCGGCCCGGGGGCCATGCAGGCCGAAGTCGGAGACCGCCATCGTCACCAGATGCGGGTACTCCTCGGCGAGTTCGGCGCAACTGGTGCCGAACTCGCCGAGCTGGCCGGAATCGACCAGGATGTCCGCCTCGGAGACCAACTCGCGCAGGAGGTTCCGATCGTCGACCGGGTCCAGCACCACACTGCGCTTGTTGGCGTTGTGCAGTGCAAACGCCACGCCGGCCCCGCCGAGCCGCGGCAACGCTGTCCGGCCGGGTGAGCCGCCCGGCGGCTCGACCTTGAGCACGTCGGCACCGAGATCGGCCAGCAGCCGGGTCACGCCGTCGGCGCTACCGGAACCCAGGTCGAGCACCCGCACCGACGCCAGCAGTTGACACCCGTCCACAGTGGCCACCATCACAGTATGACGGCCACCACCTTGCTACTCGTTGTCGCCTCCGGTGTCGGACCCACCACCACCGGGTCCACCGCTGCCCACCCCACGCGCGGCCGGCCATACCCAGTCCCGCACCTCGGGGATGTCGTCGCCGTGCGCGCGGGTGTACTCGCGCGCCGCCAACCGCTTGTCGACCATGGCCTGCCGCAATGTCGCGCACCGGGACTGCAGCGACGGCACCCGGTCGATCACGTCGATCACCAGGTGATAGCGGTCCAGATCGTTGAGCATCACCATGTCGAACGGTGTTGTGGTGGTGCCCTCTTCCTTGTAGCCACGGACGTGGATGTTGCTGTGCCCCGTCCGGCGGTAGGTGAGGCGATGAATCAACCACGGGTAGCCGTGGTAGGCGAAGATCACCGGCTTGTCGGCGGTGAAGAGCATGTCGAACTCGCGGCCGGACAGCCCGTGCGGGTGCTCGGTGTCGTCTTGCAAACGCATCAGATCGACGACGTTGATGAAACGCACCTTCAGCTCGGGCAGGTGGGTGCGCAGCAGATCAACAGCCGCCAAACCCTCCAGCGTCGGGACATCACCCGCGGTGGCGATCACCACGTCGGGATCCGATCCCAGCACTTCACTGCCCGCCCAGTCCCAGATTCCGAGCCCACGCGTGCAATGTGCGATCGCCTGCTCCATGGTCAACCAGTTGGGGTGCGGCTGCTTGCCCGCCACCACGACGTTGACGTACTGCTTGGATCGCAGGCAGTGCCCGTACGTGGACAGCAAGGTGTTGGTGTCCGGCGGCAGGTAGACCCGCACCACATCGGCGCTCTTGTTCACCACATGGTCGATGAAACCGGGATCCTGATGCGAGAAGCCGTTGTGGTCTTGACGCCAGACATGGCTGGACAGTAGGTAATTGAGGCTGGCAATGGGGCGACGCCACGGGATGTGGTTGGTGACCTTCAACCATTTTGCGTGCTGGTTGAACATCGAGTCGATGATGTGGATGAACGCTTCATAGCAACTGAACAGCCCATGCCTGCCGGTCAGCAGGTACCCCTCGAGCCAGCCCTGACACTGGTGCTCGGAGAGCATCTCCATGACACGGCCGGCCCGGACCAGATGCTCGTCGACCTCCGGGCTGAAGAACTCGGCGTTCCACTGTTTGCCGGTCACCTCGTAGACGGCCTGCAGCCGGTTGGAGGCCGTCTCGTCGGGACCGAAGATCCGGAAGTTGTCGGGGTTCAGGCGCACCACCTCGGCGAGCCATTCCCCCAGCACCCGGGTGGCCTCGGCGATGGTGGCACCCGGCGCGGGCACCTCGACACCGAAGCGACGGAAGTCGGGCAGCCGCAGATCCTTGAGCAGCAGCCCGCCGTTGGCATGCGGGTTGTCGCTCATCCTCAGGTGGCCCTCGGGGGCCAGCTCCGCGATCGATGCCACCAATCTGCCGTCACCGTCGAACAATTCGTCGGCTCGGTAGGACCCCAACCAGTCGGCCAGCACCGCCAGATGCTCCGGGGTGTCCCGGGCGCTGGCCAACGGCACCTGGTGGGCACGCCAGGATCCGGTGGTCTTCTTGCCGTCGATGACGGCGGGCCCGGTCCAGCCCTTCGGAGTGCGGAAAACGATCATCGGCCAGCTGGGCCGGCTGTCGTCACCGGCGGCCGCCCGCGCTTTGATCTCGGCGATCTCGTTGAGCACGTCATCGAGCAGCGCGGCGAACCGCCGGTGGGCGCCGGCGTGGTCGGTGTCATCGTCGGCGACCTCGAAGAAGTACGGGTTGTGTCCGTAACCGACCATCAGCGCACGTAGCTCTTCTTCCGGAATACGCGCCAGCACTGTGGGATTGGCGATCTTGTAGCCGTTGAGATGCAGGATCGGCAGCACCACGCCGTCATGGACCGGGTTGACAAATTTGTTGGAGTGCCAGCTGGTGGCCAGCGCCCCGGTTTCCGCCTCGCCGTCGCCGACCACTGCCGCCACCAGCAGGTCCGGGTTGTCGAACGCCGCACCGTAGGCGTGGGACAACGCGTACCCGAGCTCGCCGCCTTCGTGGATGGAGCCCGGCGTTTCCGGGGCGACGTGCGAGGGGATGCCACCGGGAAAGGAGAACTGCCGGACGAGGCGGTGCAACCCCTCCTCGTCCTCGGTGATGTCGGGATAGATCTCGGAGTAGGTGCCGTCGAGGTAGGCGTTGGCCACCAGGCCGGGGCCACCGTGCCCGGGTCCGGTCACATAGATCGTCGACTGCGCTCTGGCCTTGATGACCCGGTTCAGGTGTGCGTACAGGAAGTTCAGGCCCGGCGTGGTGCCCCAGTGGCCGAGCAGCCGCGGTTTCACGTCGTCGCGCGTCAGCGGTGAGCGCAGCAGTGGGTTGTTCAACAGGTAGATCTGGCCGACCGAGAGGTAGTTCGCCGCCCGCCACCAACCGTCGAGACTCGCCAGGGTGTCATCGCCCAGTTCGGCACTTTGGATTCGTCGCCACGCGGTCGCAGTCATAGCACCCAAGTTGCTACAGACTCTCGCGTACGTCCACCGCTGCAAAGCGAATTCTCGCGAACAGTTGGTCTCACCCGGGTGGCGGTATTCTGATCTGATGCCTGAACACGCCGCGGCCGCGCATCATCCGTTGGTGGCCCAGTTGTCGGCGATTCACCATTTCCGCATCTATGTCGACATCGCGATCGTTGTTGTGGTGCTGACGGCGTCGAATCTGATCGCGCACTTCACCACGCCGTGGGCCAGTATCGCGACCATTCCGGCGGCCGCGCTCGGCCTGTTGGTCCTGGTCCGTGCGCGCGGCCTCGGTTGGACCGAGCTCGGCCTGGGGCGCGAGCAGTGGCGGTCGGGGATCGGTTACGCCGCAGCGGCCGTGGGGCTGGTGTTGTCTGTGGTCGCCATCGGCGCAATGTTGCCGTGGACCCGGCCGATGTTCATGAACGACAACTACGCCACCATCTCCGGCGCGCTGCTGGCCTCGATGATCATCATCCCGTTGCAGACGGTCATTCCCGAGGAACTCGCTTTCCGCGGTGTCCTGCACGGTGCGCTGGACCGGGCGTGGGGATTCCGCGGGGTCGCCGCGGCGGGATCATTGCTGTTCGGGTTGTGGCATATCTCGACATCGTTGGGCCTGACCAGCAGCAATGTGGGATTCACCCGGGTCTTTGGCGGTGGGGTGTTCGGCATGATCGCCGGCGTGGTGCTGGCGGTGATCGCCACCGGTGTGGCTGGGTTCGTGTTCACCTGGCTGCGCCGGCGCAGCGGCAGCCTGATCGCCCCGATCGCCCTGCACTGGTCACTCAACGGGATGGGCGCGTTGGCCGCCGCCCTGGTCTGGCACGCCTCCACCTGAACGGCGCCGCCGCGCCCGGAAATCACGGTTCTTGAGCTTGTTGCCACATCCGGTCATATCGCACCAGGTGCCACCGTGGTTGCGGGACCGGTCGTAGAACGCCCATCGACAGTCGGGGTTCCCACAGGCCTTGAGCCGGCTCCAGCTCCCGTCGGCCTGGGCGTCGCGCACCACCAGGAGCAAGCTGAGCAGCCGGCCGTCGACGGTGTCTGCGGCCGGTTCCACGCGGACCATGCCGTCGGCTCCCAACGTGGCGTGCGCAGCACTGCGCGCCATGACGGCACGCAGCCCGTGCAACTCGTCCTCACCCGGTGTGGGGCCACCGCCGTTCTCGAGGATGAGGGCCCGTAGCGCTTCCCGGACGGCGACAACGGCGACGATGTCCGGCCGGGTGACGACACCGGTTGCCAGCCCGTTGTCGGTCAGCCAGCGCTGTGCGGAGTCGATGTCGGTGAGCAGGTCCGCGCCGGTTTCGACATCCCGCGTGTTGATCAGCGCCTGCACCTCGGCCAGACGGCCCGGTGCCGGTTTGGTTTCCTCGTCACCGAACGGTGTGGTCATGTCTCGAACCTACTCTCAATGACCGGTAAAAACGATTGACTGGTCATGAATGACCGGTGTAGCGTCATTGCAGGTCACGAAAGCCGAGGGGTGAAGATGACACACAATCGGGCCGCGATGGAAATGCTCTTCAACACCTCAGTCCGTCAGGCCACCCCATCGGCGGCAACTCCTTCTCGGTGGCGCCGACTACAAGCGCGGGCCCTGGCGCCCCGCCTCGACCACATCATCGACCGAGGCACCCCGATCTGCCCGGGCTCCGTGCTGGCCGCCCACGCCGCCCGGCTGGCGTCACCCGAGGAACACCGGCAGCTGGCGAGCTCGCTGCGGTCGGTGCGCCGAGCGGCGCTGCAGTCTCACAGCGGCCTCACGCTGCGTGTTCGCCTGGATCGAGCCGCGGTCCTTGCCGATGCAGCGCTCCTCGAAGAGATCACCGTGCGGCTGGAAACATCACCGCCGGTGCGGCCCCGCGGCGTGGCCCGGTTACGGCTGCTACTGGGCGACGGTTGCGGCCCGCTGTACGGCCCGGTGCACCGACCCCACCGCGGCAGCCTCGCGGCACAGCTGCGCGGAGTCCTGGCCGCACTCTAGGGCGACCCAGCGAAGTAGGGACCAATGGCACGCGATCGGGGCCCTTTTCACAGACCCTCCTGTCGTGAGCAGTGCCACAGTGAATTCCATGGACGACATCCTGGCTCAGGACGGCACCCCAGACCTGCCGGATATCCCCGATGAGGAGACCATCCGCGCGGCCATCGCACTTGCGATCCGGGCACCGTCGATTCACAACTCCCAGCCCTGGCTGTGGCGCATCGGTGCCACGTCGGTGCACCTCTACGCCGACCCGTCACGGCACCTTCCGCACACCGACCCGGCACGCCGCGATCTGCTGCTCAGCTGTGGCATCGCGCTGCAGCACCTGACGGTGGCCTTGGCCGCCCTCGGCTGGCAGACACACGTGCATCGACTGCCCGACCCGGCACAACCCGACCATCTCGCCAGCATCGAGATCTGCGGACACGGCGGCAGTGAGCAGGAGATCGCGCTGGCGGCGGCCATTCCCCGCCGCCGCACCGACCGGCGCTGGTACAGCTCGTGGCCAGTGCCCGGCGGAGACGTGGCGCTGATGGCGTCCCGCGCTGCCCGCAGCGGCGTGGTGTTACGCCGGGTC
Source organism: Mycobacterium sp. (assembly GCF_049647605.1). Lineage (GTDB taxonomy): Bacteria > Actinomycetota > Actinomycetes > Mycobacteriales > Mycobacteriaceae > Mycobacterium. Next base: position 87,281 of record NZ_JBARXZ010000029.1, read on the forward strand.
GAGTTTGCCAACCAGTTGAGCGGCATCATCTCCGACGCGGTGCACCGGCACGCCGAGGATGACAATTACATCGCCGAGCTGTCCCAGTGGAGCGGTCGCTACGGAGCGGTCGCCGGGGTGCCGGCCCGCAGCACACCCGCTCCGGCCGCGCACACCCAGCTGCCCGCCCGGATGTTTGCCAATCCGAGGTTGCCCCAGCCGCGCGGGGCGCACGCCGGCGACGACGCGGGAGTGGTCCTGGCGCTGGGCACCGCCACCGATGATGCGCTGGCGGTGTTGCGCGCCGGCGAGGCGACCGGCGTCGTACTGCTCACGGCGACCGCGTTGGGCCTTTCCAGCTGCCCGCTGACCGAACCCCTGGAGATAGACAGCACCCGGGATGCGGTTCGGTCGATGGTCCTCGGCGGCGACGGATTCCCACAGATGCTGCTGCGGGTCGGCTGGGCGCCACTGAACGCCGATCCACTGCCCGCCACCCCGCGGCGACCGCTGTCCGAGGTGCTCCACCACCTCGAGCACCTCGGGGGCGAGCGGGTTACGTTGCGCGGCTAGGCCTTACGCACTTTCCCGACGATCCAGAGCAAGATCACCGAGCCGAGGATCGCGGTGAACAGGGTGAACCACCAACCTCCCCCGGCTGTGTTGAGGATGAAGCTCAGCAGGAATCCGCCGATCAGTGCACCCACGATCCCGATGACGATGTTCATCAGAATCCCGGAACCCCCGCCCTTCATGATCTTGCCGGCGATCCAGCCGGCGATCGCCCCGATGACGATGTAGCCGATCCAGCCCACACTGGTCAGCGTCGTGGAACGGGCCAACAACTCTGTTGATGTAGCAACGAACGTCGCGTCCATGAGCCCTCCTGGTAACACTGCCTGGGTCCAGCACATCGCCGGACCCTCACTCCGGTATAGCCCGAACGGGTCACAATTCAACCGGCCAAACGGGCACGATCGGCAACCGATAGCAAGTAGCCCCGAACCCTTGGGGGCCGGGGCTACTTGGTGAAACCGTCAGATCATGCCGGAGGTGGCGACATCTCGGGCACCGGAGTGGTGACCGGGACGGGCACGCCCACCTGGTTACGAGGCGCCGGGGGCGGCGC
>NZ_JBARXZ010000030.1:0-27324 GCF_049647605.1 Mycobacterium sp.
GGCTTCATCATCCTCGGCATCTTCGTCATGACCAGCCAAGGCCAAACCGGCTCCACCCTCTACATGGTCAACCACGGCATCTCCACCGCCGCACTGTTCCTCATCGCCGGATTTCTGGTCTCCCGCAGAGGAACTCGTGTCATCGAGGAGTACGGCGGTATCCAGAAGGTCGCCCCGGTGCTGGCCGGCACCTTCCTGGTGGCGGGGATGGCGGCGCTGGCACTGCCGGGGCTGGCGCCGTTCATCGGCGAGTTCCTGGTCCTGATCGGCACCTTCACTGCCTATCCACTGCCGGCCGTCATCGCGGCCACCGCCCTGGTGCTCTCCGCGGTCTACATCCTCTGGCTCTACCAACGGCTGATGACCGGAGAGGTCGCCGAACGCAATAGGCACATCACCGATTTGGTCCCCCGCGAAATCGCAGTTGTCGCTCCGTTGATCGCGCTACTGCTGCTCCTGGGCATCTATCCCAAACCCGCCCTCGACATCATCGACCCCGCCGTCGAACACAGCCTCAGCATCTTCGACAAGCACGACCCCGCCCTCGCCGAAGGAGCTAATCCATGACCATTCCTGCTCCGACGGTCGAATACAGCGTCGTGGCGCCGATGCTGCTGGTGTTCGGGACCGCTGTCGCTGCGGTGGCAGTGGAGGCGGCGGTGGGTCCACGGCGCCGGTTCGGGGTGCAGTTGGTGATGTGCGCAGCGGCGCTTGTCGCAGCGTTGATCACCGTGATCGCGTTGGCCGGGACCCATCAGCGGGCGGTGATGGGGGCACTTGCGATCGACGGGCCTGCGCTGTTCGCCCAGGGGCTGATCCTGGTGGTGGCTCTGCTGGTGCTGCTGCTGATCGCGCAGGGGCGCTCCGGGGGATTGACCCCGCAGGGTGCTGCGATACCCGGAAGTGCCGACGAACAAGCGGCGCTGCGAGCCGGCGCCGTGCAGACTGCGGTGTTTCCACTGCTGATGTTTGCCGTCGGCGGCATGATGCTGTTCCCGGCTGCCGATGACCTGTTGACGATGTTCGTGGCACTCGAGGTGTTCTCGCTGCCGCTGTACGTGCTCTGTGGACTGGCTCGTCGGCGACGGGTGCTCTCACAAGAAGCGGCACTGAAATACTTTCTGCTGGGGGCCTTTTCGTCGGCGTTTTTCCTCTACGGCATCGCCATGCTCTACGGGGCGACGGGCACGATGTCGTTGGCCGGCATCGGGGCGCACGTGGAACGAACCCCGACGGTGCTCCTCGGGGTCGGGCTGCTGACAGTGGGCGTGTTGTTCAAGATCGGCGCGATCCCATTCCACGCCTGGATCCCCGACGTCTACCAGGGCGCCCCCACCTCGGTCACGGCCTTCATGGCCGCGGCCACCAAGATCGCCGCCTTCGGGGCAATGCTGCGGATCTTCTACGTGGCCCTACCGGAACTGCGGGACGACTGGCGCCCGGTGCTCTCTGGGGTCGCCATGCTCACGATGGTGTTGGGGGCTGTTTTTGCGGTCGGGCAAACCGATATGAAGCGGCTGCTCGGATACTCCGCTGTGGCACAGGCCGGGTTCTTGATGCTGGGGGTGGTGGCCGCAAACGCAGCCGGAATCACCTCCACCCTGTTCTACCTTGCGGCCTACGGGGTGTGTGTCATCGGCGCCTTCGCGGTGGTCGGGCTGGTGCGTACCGCCGACGGGTCGGGTGAGGAGGCTTCTGAGATCAGTAGCTGGGCGGGGTTGGGTCGCCGATCACCGATGCTGGCATTGGCGTTTGCACTGTTTCTGTTGGCATTTGCCGGTATTCCGCTCACCAGTGGCTTTGCGGGCAAGTTTGCGGTGTTCCAGGCTGCCGCCGATGGTGGCGCGGTGCTGCTTGTGGTGGTCGGGGTGCTGGCGAGCGCGGTGGCGGCGGTGGTGTACGCGCGGGTGATCCTGCTGATGTTCTTCAGCGAGCCGGCCGCGGATGCCCCACACATCGTGATGCCGAGCCGGTTGACGGCGGTGGCGATCACCGCGGCCGCGGCTGTCACCCTGGCGGTGGGCATCCTGCCGCAACCGCTGCTGGACTTGGCGGACAGAGCAGGCGGGTTCGTGACCTGACGGCGGCCGAGCGCGCGTGTTTGTACGCGACGCGCCGGGCGTTTCTGTACAAATCCGTACGTTCGTCGAGATGTTAAACCCCAACTGTCACTGGTGGTTTCGTGTCCCGGTTTCTGTCGGACCTGGTCGGTATGGTCGGGGTATGTTCGTTGAGTTGCCCGATTCCGCGTTGCGGGCGCAGCTGAGTGACGCCGAGATCGATGACGCGATCTCGGTGCTGACTCGTGCGGCGGCAACCCTGGCCGGGCATCGACTGCTGTTCGTGGGGGAGAAGGCCGGCCGCAACTACGACGACGACTGCGACAGCCTCGAAGACACCGATGCCGCCTGGAACTCCGCCGCCAGCGAGATCTCGATGGCATCCGGCATCTCCCATGGCCGTGCCTCAGGCGATATGGAAATCGGCCTGGCGTTGGCGGTCCGACTCCCCAAGATCGGCGATCTGCTGCTGGCCGGGGACATCAGCGAGCGGATCGCCCGGCGTATTGTGCACCGCACCGCCTACATCGCCGACCCCGACCTGTTGACCCTGGTGGAGACCGCGGTCGCGGAATCGGCCGTCGGGTGGGGTGCGCTCTCGCAGGTGAAGCTCGACGCCGCCATCGACGTTTGGGTGAACCGCCACGATCCCGGGGCGTTGCGCCGTACCCGCGCCACGGTCCGGGACCGGGGTGTGCACATTGTGGAAAGCAAAGACGGGATCACCGAGATCCTGCTGCGTCTCAAAGGCCCGGACGCCGCTCTCTACCTCCGGCGCCTCGCCGTCATGGCCCACAGGGTCTGCAAAGACGATCCCCGGACCCATGTGCAGCGCCTTGCTGATGCACACGGCGCGATCGGCGCAGGATTCTTCCACCTCAGCTGCGAGTGCGGCATCCCCGACTGTCCTGCCACCAACGACGACGGCCGGGCCAGCCATGTGGTGGTGTTTGTGTACGGCGAGGAAGCCGCCCTGCAGGCAGAACCGGATCCATTCATGGACGGCGACGGACCGATCCCCGATGAGGCCGCCACCGAACAGGATTCGTACAGCGATGGCCCGGCCGGTGAAGAGACTTCGGTCTATGAGGGGAACCTGGCGACCGAACAGGATTCGGCGGGCCGTGACAGTTCCAGCGCCGAGGACATGGTCGTGGAACCGGGAGCCGCGACTGATGATTTCTGTAACGAGACCAGGAATGAGGCTTCTGACAAGAAGCATTCGGCGGACAAGGGCGAGGTTGCTGGGGCCGGATCACCGGACGGCAAGGTGTCGGCCGAATCCGATTCCGCTGACACGCACCCGGTTGTACGACCCTCGCCGCTGCGCCCGCCACCGGGCATCATTCCCGGATTCGGCACCGTCCCGGCAGCAGAGATCGCCGCCCGTATCGCCGCCGGCGCCAAGAAACGCCACCTGAAACCACCAGGAATCGCTCCGGAACACAGTTACCGGCCCTCGGTCGGTCTCGATGAATGGGTCAAGGCTCGGGATCTGACCTGCCGGTGGCCGAACTGTGATCGTCCCGCACAATTCTGCGACTACGACCACACCACCCCGTGGCCCGCCGGCGCCACCCATGCCTCGGGCGGGAAAATGGTGTGTCGCCAACACCACCTGGGTAAGACGTTTTGGCCCGGCTGGTCGGACGTCCAGTCTGCCGACGGCGCCATCACTTGGACCACCCCGACGGGCCGGTCGTATACCACCAGACCTGGCAGCAGTCTGTTCTTTCCGACCGTCAACACCACTTCAGCGCCGATCGCCACCGAGTCTCAGACCCCCAACAGTCCCGACAAGATCGCGACGATGCCAAAACGGCGAAAACGCAACCGCGCCCGAGAACGCACCCGCCGCATCAACGCCGAGCGAGCACTCAATGACGCCTACGTCGCCGAACGCAACAAACCCCCGCCTTTCTAGCGAGCCGAGAGCTCAGCGAGCGGACAGTTCCGCGCGACGCCGTTCGATCAGCCGCAGCACCATCGGTGTGAAGATGAGCTGCATCGCCAGGTCCATCTTGCCGCCGGGGCAGACGATGGTGTTCGACCGGGACATGAATGAGTCGTGCAGCATCGCCAGCAGGTACGGGAAGTCGATCCCGTGCGGGTCGCGGAACCGGATGATGAGCATGGATTCGTCGGCCGTCGGGATCGACCTGGCGACAAAGGGATTCGACGTATCCACCACCGGGACCCGTTGGAAGTTGACATCGGTGTGCGAGAACTGGGTGCACATGTAGTTCACGTAGTCGGGCATGCGGCGCAGGATGGTGTCGGTGACAGCTTCGGAGGTGTAGCCGCGAGATGCCTTGTCACGGTGCAACTTCTGAATCCATTCGAGATTGATCACCGGAACCACACCGATCCGCAGATCGGCGTGCTGGGCGATGTTCACCTCGTCGGTCACCACGGCGCCGTGCAGCCCCTCGTAGAACAGCAGATCGGTACCGTCGGGAACCTCTTCCCACGGAGTGAAGGTGCCCGGAACCTGGCCGTACGGCTCGGCCTCCTTGGCGTCGTGCAGATACTTGCGGACCTTTCCGGTGCCGGTCTCCCCGTAGGTCGCAAACAGGGTCTGGAGTTCCTCGAAGAGGTTGGCGTCGGGCCCGAAATGGCTGAACGTGTGATCGCCACGGGTATGAGCGTCGGCGATCTCGGCTTTCATCTCGGCGCGGTCGTAGCGGTGGAAGCTGTCACCCTCGACAAATGCCACATTGATGTCTTCGCGGCGGAAAATCTGGTCGAACGTGCGCATCACCGAAGTTGTCCCGGCGCCTGAGGAGCCGGTGACCGAGATGATCGGGTGTAAACGAGACATGGGATGGGGCTCCTGTCGATTCAGCTGGTGCCAGTGCGGAACAACCCGCGGGTGCCGTACAGCGGTGAGGTGGAAAGGCCGCCGTTGTCGTCGTGGTGATAGCGCTCGATGCGCTCAACCTCGTCGGCGGCGCCGAAGATGAACGGAACGCGCTGGTGCAGTGCCGTCGGCGCGATACCGAGCACCGCGCTGCGGCCGGTGCTCGCTTTTCCGCCGGCCTGCTCGATGAGGAAAGCGATAGGGCTGGCCTCGTACAGCAGGCGTAACCGCCCGGGTTTGGCCGGATCCTTGGAATCTCGGGGATAGAGGAAAACCCCGCCGCGGGTCAGGATGCGATGTGTCTCGGCCACCAGCGACGCCACCCAGCGCATGTTGAAATCCTTGCGGCGTGGCCCGGTGCGGCCGTCGAGACACTCGTCGATGTACCGCTGCACCGGCGCCTCCCAGAACCGGCGGTTGGAGGCATTGATGGCAAATTCGGTGGTGGACCGCGGTATCTCGATCGATGGTCGGGTGAGGATGAACTCACCCAGTCCGGGGTCCAGAGTGAATCCGTGTACCCCGGTGCCGACTGTCAGGACCAGCATGGTCGACGGGCCGTAGATGGCGTACCCGGCGCAGACCTGTTGGCTTCCGGGTTGTAGAAAGTCGCCGAGCTGCGGGTCTTCGCCTTGTTGGGGTGCCCGCAGAATCGAGAAGATACTGCCGACGGAGACGTTGACATCGATATTGGAAGATCCGTCGAGCGGGTCGAATGCCAGGAGGTACTTGCCGCGGGGATATTGCCGGGGCAGCACGTACGGCGATTCGAGTTCCTCAGAGGCCATGCCGGCGACTTGACCGCCCCACTCGGTGGCCCGCAGGAAGTATTCGTTGGCCAGCACATCGAGCTTCTGCTGCACTTCCCCCTGCACATTGATGACATCGGCGGCGCCGAGAACCCCGCCCAGCTCTCCCTGGGCGACACGCTGGGCGATTGCTTTGCAGGCCAACGCGACATCGAGGATCAACGCGTTCAGGTCGCCACTGGCGTCGGGATGGCGTCGGCGCTCCTCGATCAGGAACTGCACCAGCGTCGTGTGATTGGCGAGCATGACTGTGACCTCTTCTCCGAACCTGCGCTGAGCGTGGAGTGTGCACAACGGTGTTCGGATCATGCTGCGATCACCGCGGGGGACGGCCATCCCCCGCGTGGGTGGCTGGTTGGGGGGATGATCTTCGAGGCACTGTCACTGCGGCCCGGCCGGCCCTAGCATCGCGATATGGGTGATATCGCGGTGGTGGTGTACAGCAGTGACGCGGGGACACGCAAACAGGTGATCGAGAACCTCGGCCCGCGACCGCATCCCGGTCTGGCTCCGCTGTCCTACTGCGAGATCGCCACGCCCGCAGCCTTGATCGCCCGGCTTGACCGCGGTGGCGTCGACCTCGCGGTACTCGACGGTGAAGCAACCCCTGCCGGAGGGCTGGGCATCGCCCGTCAACTCAGGGACGAGTTGGATGCCTGCCCGCCGCTGGTGGTGCTGATGGGCCGCCCTGCCGATACCTGGCTGGCCAACTGGTCAAGGGCCGACGCGGCGGTGCCGTGGCCGTCGGACCCCATCACTTTCAGCGCGGTCGTCGTCGGGGCGCTGCTGGCCCGCTCAGGCGTGGACGCCCGCTGAGCGAGGTGTCGAGGACGTGGCCCGGAACTGCCGCAGCCACTGATACCACTGGCTCATGCCCTCGCCGGTGCGGGCGCTGACCGGCATGATCACCGCCGTCGGATTCACCTGCCGGATGTGTGCGACATACTGCTCGACGTCGACATCGAGATAGGGGACCAGGTCGATCTTGTTGAGCAGCACCACGTCCACGGACCGGAACATAACCGGGTACTTCAGTGGTTTGTCCTCGCCCTCGGTGACCGAATACACCATCGCCTTGGCGTGCTCGCCCACATCGAATTCCGCCGGGCACACCAGGTTCCCGACGTTCTCGATGATCACCAGATCCAGCGCGGCCAGATCCAGACCCTGCAACGCCCGGTTGACCATCGGTGCGTCGAGATGGCATTCGCCACCGAAACCGTTGTTGGTGTTCAGCAGGGAGATCTGCGCACCGCGACCCCCGAGTTTTGCGGCATCGAGGTCGGTGGCGATATCACCTTCGATGATGCCGATCGCAAGGTCGGCTGCCAGCTCGTCCAGCGTGGCCGCCAGTACCGTGGTCTTCCCGGATCCCGGTGAGCTCATCAAATTCAGTGCGCGAACCCCATTGGCATCAAAGGCGTTCCGGTTGATGTCGGCACGGACGTCGTTCTCGGCGAAGATCGACTCGAGGACCTCGATGCGTTCAGATCCGGTGGCATAGCCGCTGTGATCTCCGTGGTGGTGCTCATCGGAGTGCTCGTGTCCGTGTTCGTGGGTGTGGTCGACCCCGTGGGTGTGGCCGTGCTCGTGTTCGCCGTCCTCGTGGCGGTGGAACCTGCCCATTGCGACATCCTCTCCTCAGGTGACTTCCAACGACGTCACCAAAAACTCGTTTCCGCGGACCACCTCGACGTCGGCGCTCTCACAACGCGGACAGCAGACCGACCATCGGGACTCGATCTCACTGCGCTGCGTACACGACCGGCATACCACCTCGGCCGGTATCAGTTCGAGTTCGAGCTCGGCTTCGGGCATGGACTCGTGGTCGCGGACCAGCGACCAGCAGAACTCCAGCGACTCCGGCACAACCTGGCGCAATGCGCCGACCTGGACGCGCACCACGTCGATGCGCCGCCCGGCGGCATGGGGTTTCACCACGCCCACGATGGCGTGGCACAGCGACAGTTCATGCACTGTTCCATGCTGACGCGTCAAGCTGTCCGGATGCATCCGATTCACCCCGGAAATGCGCAGACTTTCTGTGCCAAATTGTGATTGTCGCCATAGACGGACGGGTCTAATCTGGATCTACCTACCCGCCGCCGACAGCCCATTGGTGCGGGAAGTTGTTGCTGCTCAGGAGGATCATGAGGGGCAATCCGAGCGCCCCTGAACTGGTGCGCCTACGACTCGACATCACCGGCCTGGTGCAGGGTGTCGGATTTCGCCCTGCCGTTGCGCGGATCGCGACACGCCACGGCGTGAGTGGCTTTGTCTACAACGACGCGGGCTCGGTGCATTGTGAACTGCAGGGCCCGGCAGCCGATATCGACATGGTGATCGAGGAGATCCGCCACCACGGACCACCCATGGCGCGCATCGACGATCTCCGGATCACGGCGGTGCCGCCGCACGGCGATGAGGATGAATTCCAGATCATCGCCAGCCGGACCGGCGAGGACACCCGCACCCTCATCTCACCGGATATCGCCACCTGCGAGGACTGTCTGGCAGAGCTGCGCGACCCGGCCGACCGTCGGTACGGCCACCCGTTCATCAGCTGTACCAACTGTGGTCCGCGGTACACAGTGATCACCGAGTTGCCGTATGACCGGCCGGCCACCACTCTGGCCGGCTTTCCGATGTGTGCCGCGTGTTCGGCTGAGTACCGCGACCCGCTCGATCGGCGCTTCCATGCCCAGACCATCGCCTGCCACGACTGCGGGCCACGGCTGTGGTGGCGGGGACCGGAGAATGCATCGGATCCACTGGGATCCGCGGTGCAGGCGCTGCGGGACGGGATGATCGTCGCAGTCAAAGGCATCGGCGGCTACCATCTGGCTTGCCGAGCCGACAGCGACGCCGCGGTGATCGAGCTCAGACGCCGAAAAGGACGTCCTGCCAAGCCCTTTGCGCTGATGGTCCGGGACCTGGCGGCCGCCCGGACAGTCATCGACGTCGACGACGCCGAGGTCCGGGCGCTCATCTCTGCGGCGGCGCCGATCGTGCTGGCGCGGCGGACCGGGCATGCCGTCGCGGATGCGGTCGCGCCCGGCCTCGGCGACCTCGCGGTGATGTTGGCCTACTCGCCAGTGCACCATCTGCTGTTCGATCGCCTCGACGGCCTTCCCCTGGTGATGACGTCGGCAAACGCGGGCGGTTCGCCGATCGTGCACCGCGACCCGGATCTGGAGTGGATCGACACCCTGGCAGACGGTGTGCTGGGCCATGATCGGCCGATCCACATCCCCTGCGAGGACTCGGTGGTGACCATCGACGCCGGACACCTGCTGCCGGTGCGCCGCTCGCGTGGCTATGCGCCACTGCCGATCACCGTGGCGCGCCCGACACCAGGACCGGTGATCCTGGCCACCGGCGGCGACTTGAAGACCACGTTCTGTCTGATGGGGTCCGACGGCCGGGCACACATGTCGTCGCATCTGGGGGACATGGCCGATCCACGCACCCAGGTGAGCTTCGAAGCGGCGCACCATCATCTGGCACACATGACAGATCGGCACGCGGCCGTCATCGCCTGTGATCAGCATCCCGGGTATGCCACCACGGCATGGGCCCGCCGCCAAGGCCCTCGCACGGTGCAGGTGCAACACCACCATGCCCATGCGGTCTCCCTGCTCGCCGAGCACAACAGGCTGGGTGAACCGATGGTGGCGGTGGCCTACGACGGCACCGGCTACGGCACCGACAGGACCATCTGGGGTGGCGAGCTGCTGGCGATCACCGATCCGGCCCGGTTCACCCGGGTCGGGCATCTGTTGCCGTTCTCACTGCCCGGTGGAGACGGTGCGGCCCGCCGACCGGCCAGGATCGCCCTGGACCTGCTGTGGCGGTCCGGGCTGGCCTGGGATCCCGCCCTGGCTCCGGTCGCAGCCGTCGGCCCCGACGGACTGCACATTCTTGCCCAACAGCTCCCCAAAGGCATCGGCTGTGTGCCGACCACCAGTATGGGGCGGCTGTTCGATGCGGTGTCCAGCCTGCTCGGCGTCTGTCAGGACGTCAGCTACGAGGGACAGGCGGCGATCGAGCTCGAGCACCGCGCCCGCGCCGGACGCGCGACGCGTCGACTGGAATTCACTGTCGACAACGGTGTGCTTGATCCCGGTCCGGTTTTGGGTGGTCTGGTCGACGGGCTGCGGGCAGGGGAGCCGGTGGCCGATCTGGCGGCAGCGTTCCACGAGGCGGTGATCGAGGCGACCGCCGTCGCGGCCGGCGCCTGCGCGCGGGGTGCCGGCATCACCACGATCGGACTGACCGGCGGTGTGTTCGTCAACCGGCTGTTGCTGGGCGGCGTGCGGAATATGTTGGTGAACAAAGGTTTCGAAGTTCTCACCCATCAGCAGCTGCCGTGCAATGACGGTGGTCTGGCGTTGGGTCAGGCAGTGATCGCGGCGGCACAGCTCGCCGACGACGAGGAAGGGAGCGGCGTATGTGCCTCGGTATCCCCGGCAAGGTGATCAAGATCTGGGATGAGGCGGGCACCCGAATGTGCACCGTCGATTTCAGCGGTACCACCAAGACGGTGTGTCTGGCCTATCTGCCGGACATGCAGATCGGTGAGTACACGATTGTGCACGCCGGGTTCGCGATCACCCGCCTCGACGAGGCCTCGGCCAACGAGACGCTGCAGATGTTCGCCGACCTCGGTGTGCTCGACGAGGAACTCGCGGGTAGCGAGGGCCAGCAGAGAAGGGAACCGGCATGAGATATCTCGACGAGTTCCGCGACCCAGTAGCGGCGCGATCATTGGTCGACGCGATCAAGAGGTCTGCCACCCGGCCGTGGACCATCATGGAAGTGTGTGGTGGACAGACTCATTCGATCATCCGCAACGGGATCGACCAGTTGCTGGGTGACTCGGTGGAATTCATCCACGGCCCGGGCTGCCCGGTGTGTGTCACTCCCCTGGAGATGATCGACCGGGCGCTGGAGATCGCCGCCCGTGAGGACGTGATCTTCTGCTCGTTCGGTGACATGCTGCGGGTCCCCGGCAGCCGGCAGGACCTGTTCGGTGTTCGGGCCCGCGGCGGTGACGTGCGCATCGTGTATTCGCCGTTGGATGCCACCCGGGTCGCCGCGGACAATCCGGACAAGGAAGTGGTGTTCTTCGGTGTGGGATTCGAGACCACCGCACCGGCCAACGCGATGGCGGTGGTCCACGCCCAGCGTTTGGGTCTGAAGAACTTCTCGCTGCTGGTTTCCCATGTGCTGGTACCTCCGGCGATGACCGCGATCCTGAGTTCACCCACCAACCGGGTCCAGGGATTCTTGGCGGCCGGACACGTCTGCTCGGTCATGGGGACCGCCGAGTATGGGCCGCTCGTCGATCAATTCGGGGTGCCGATCGTGGTGACCGGCTTCGAACCCCTCGATCTGCTCGAGGGGGTGCGGCAGCTGGTCGATCTGCTGGAATCCGGAACCGCCGAACTGCGTAACGCCTACCCGCGGGCGGTCAGCGCCGAAGGGAACACCGTCGCTCAGCAGACCCTGGCAGAGGTGTTTGTCGTGACCGACCGGCAGTGGCGAGGCATCGGGATGATCCCGAAATCCGGGTGGTCCCTCTCCCCGCGGTATGCGCAGTACGACGCCGAGACCAGGTTCGGGGTGGGTCACCTACAGGTCCAGGAGTCCGCGGATTGTCACGCCGGTGAGGTACTGCAGGGGCTGCTGAAACCCAACGAGTGCCCGGCATTCGGAACCACCTGCACGCCGCGCACTCCGCTGGGGGCGACGATGGTGTCCAGCGAAGGGGCGTGTGCTGCCTACTACCAGTTCCGCCGACTCGAGGTTCCGGCCCATGTCTGACTCGCCGGTCGCCGTCGACCCCGCCGACTGGGTGTGTCCGCTGCCGCTACGTGAGACCGCACGGGTGGTGCTGGGGCACGGCGGCGGAGGGGTGCTGTCCGAAGAGCTCATCGAGAATCTGTTCGTGCCGGCGTTCGGATCGAGCGCGGGCCGCGATTCGGCGGTGCTGCCGCAACCCGGCGGCCGGATCGCGGTGTCCACAGATTCCTATGTGGTGCAGCCGTTGTTCTTTCCCGGCGGCAACATCGGTGACCTGGCCGTCAACGGAACCGTCAACGATCTGGCGTGCAGCGGTGCGATGCCGTTGGCGCTGACCGCCGGATTCATCATCGAAGAGGGCCTCGAGATGGAGGTACTCGGTGCGATCGCGGCGACCATGGGCAAGGCCGCCGCCGAAGCGGACGTGCAGATCGTCACCGGGGACACCAAGGTGGTGCAAAAAGGCAGCGCGGACCAGGTTTTCATCAACACCGCCGGCATCGGCGTGGTGCCGGCCGGAGTGGACATCGGGCCCGACCGGGTGCGTCCCGGCGATCACGTCCTGGTCTCCGGAGCCCTCGGTGAACACGGTGTGGCGATCATGAGCGTGCGTGAGGGTATCGATTTCGGCACCGTGGTCACCACCGACAGCGCGCCGCTGTACCGGCTGGTCGCCGCGATGCTGGAAGCCACCAGGGACACGGCTGCGGTGCATGCGCTGCGTGACCCGACCCGCGGCGGCCTGGTGGCCTCGGTGGTCGAGATCGCCCGCACCGCCGGTGTGGGGGTCGAGCTCGACGAAGCTGCGATCCCGATACCCGACACCGTGGCCTCGGCATGTTCATTTCTGGGTCTGGACCCACTGCAGGTGGCCAACGAAGGCAAGCTGGTGGTGTTTGTCGACCCCGATCACAGCGACGCGGTACTCGAAGCGATGCGCGGCCGCCCCGAGGGTGTCAACGCCACCCGCATCGGGCGGGTGGTCGACGCCCATCCGGGTATGGTCGTGGGCCGCACTCCGTTCGGCACCACCCGCGTCATCGAACGTGAGCTGGGGGAACAACTTCCGCGGATCTGCTGAGCTGAAGGAGCCCCCAGGGCTGCAGGGCCGCGCCCGCGGTGTCATCCCCGGCGTGGACACTGAACCCGCCGGTGAGGCCGGCGTCCCACACCGCCGCGGCGGTGGCCCGCACGACCGCAAGATCGTCGGCGGCAACGCGGCTACCCGTCGATTCGACTGTGACGCGGGCACCCCCACCGGCATCCTCGACGCTGACCCGCCACGCGGGATGCGCGGAGATGGTGCTGCTGGTGTTGTCCGCGTGCAGGGTGCGCAGATCATGGCCGAGGTGAGTGGGGCGCAGTGCCGGCGGGGCGGCGACGACGTCGGCGGCGGTGGCCACACCGCTGAGCACCAGCAGGCTGGGCAGGCTCGCGGCGTTGGCGCCGGCGATATCGGTGTCGAGGCGGTCGCCGACAACCAGCGGAGCTCGGAATCGACCGCGCCGCAGGGCATTTTCCAACAGACACGGCGACGGCTTACCGGCGATCCGGGGCGTGCGATCGGTGGCCGCACACAAGGCGGCGACCATCGAACCGTTGCCGGGCACCAAGCCACGTTCGGTCGGTAACGTCCGGTCGGTGTTGGTCGCGACCCACAGCGCGCCGGACTGCAGCGCCAGCGCGGCCTCGGTCAGGTCGGACCAACCGGTCTGCCGGCTGTGCCCCTGCACCACCGCGACCGGTTGTTCACTGCTGAGCCGAACCGGCCGCAGACCCGCGGAGCTGACCTCGGCGGCCAGCGCCTGGGTACCGACGACCAGAACGGCGGAGCCGGGCGGCAGGAGTTGCGCAAGCAGATGTGCGGCCGCCTGAGCGCTGGTGGCGACATCGGTGGCCGCGGCGGCGAATCCGAGCTCATGCAGATGCGTGGCAACATCGGCGGCGGACCGGGAAGCATTGTTGGTGACGTACAAGGTGCGCAGGTCGGCGCGGGCCAGGGAATCGACGGCGCCCTCGGTGGGCAGCGACCCGCGAAACACCGTTCCGTCGAGATCCAACAACAGACAATCATGGTGCTGCACAAGAGGTGTCACGCCCGTTGACACTATGGCCGCGGACCGGTCGCGACAATGTTGGGTTCTGCGCGATCAGTGTGCGATCGCCACATTGACCTCTAGAACTCGAGCAGATCTTCGAGATGGCGGGACAGGTCCAGCCGCCATTGCGGGACGGTGCCGGACAGCTGCAGCAACCCGGGTTCGAACCGGACATCGGCCATCAACAGGCCGTGGGGGAGGTCAGGGAGCCGGACCCGGTAGGCGGGGGTGCGCGACGGCAACAGCCAGCGGCGGCGCCGGAACCCGACGGCCCGGGGTTGCAGCGACACCGTTGCGCTGTCGGTCTCGACGGCGACGTCCACCTCGACTGATCCGAGCCGCGGCCATCGGGCCCAGTGCACCCGGGCCACGCCGTCGGCGTCGACGTGACCCGACAGCCGGGGCGCCGCCGAGGCGAACAGTTCACCGAGGGACCCCGCTGGGACGTCGAGGGTCAGATGAACAGGGGCGGCAACCACCTCGGGGCGGGTACCCGGACGTAGGTACACATTGCGTAATTCCGCCGAGAGTCGATCGAAACTACGGTTGCGCCAACGGATATCGGTGGCCACGATTCGTAGATGATCGAGTTTGCCCACTGAGTGCCGCCGCAGATCAATCCCCGATTCGACCGCCGACACCGTCATCGTCGCCGGGCCTGCTGCGGTGTGTACCGTGACACGTCGGCCGATCACCACGTGACGCAGTGTCCCGAACATCGCCCCGTAGAGTGCCCCGGCACCCGCAGCCACGGGGGGTGCCGCGACCGCAGTCGACCACAGCGCCGACATCAGGTTCAGCGGGCGCAACGTCATCGGTCGTCAACCTTCCCTCGTCACGGGAGCGCCGGTGCCCCCACTCTAATGTCGAGCAGATGACTGGTCTTCTTCAGAATCGTGGCGCCGTCGTGGTGGGAGGCAGCCGCGGCATCGGGCGAGCCGTCGCCGAACTGCTCGCGCGGCTCGGCGCCGGCGTGGTGGTCAACGGGCGTACCGCCGGTGCGGTGGACGAGGCGGTGAACACCATCACCGGCTCCGGGCACACCGCCGCCGGTTTTGTCGGCTCGCCGGCAGATGAGGCGACGGCCGAAGCGCTGATCGCCACCTGTGTGGAACGGTTCGACCGGATCGACATCCTGGTCAACTGTGCCGGCATCGCCGAGCCGCCGGGATCTTCGATACTGACGGTCACCGGCGGGCAGTTCGATGTGTTGATGGCCAGCCATCTAGGCACTGCCTTCCACACCTGCCGAGCCGCCGCGCTGCGCATGGTCGCCCAGTCCGCCGGCTCGATCGTCAACACCGGTTCCTTCGCCTACCTCGGCGACTACGGCGGAACCGGCTACCCCGCGGGTAAGGGCGCGGTCAACGGACTCACCATGGCGGTGGCCGCCGAACTCAAGGAGTACGGAGTGCGGGCCAACGTCGTCTGCCCCGGTGCCCGGACCCGGTTGTCGACCGGATCGCAGTACCACGCGCAGATCCGCACCCTGCACCGTCGGGGTCTGCTGGACACGACATCCATGGAGGGCGCCCTCGACCCGGCACCGCCGGAGTACGTCGCCGCGCTGTACGCCTACCTGGTCAGCGACCTGGCCGTCGATGTGACCGGGCAGATCCTGATCGGCGCGGGTAACTTCGTCGGCCGGTTCAACCGGCCGACCCCGGAGTTCCTCGGGTATCGCGACCACAACCCGTCACCGCCGTGGAGCCCCGAGGAACTCCACGCGATGATCACCGGTGGCTGATCAGCCCACCTGTCGCGGGGTGACGGTGACAGTGCCGGCACCGGGTGTGGGCCGGCCCGGGTCAGCCGGGGCGGGCGCGCCGCTGGTGCCGGTCTGCTGGATGGAGCCACCCGGGGGGACCAACGAGTGGGTGTTCGGCGCCACAGGCTGGTCTTGACCCGGGAGGAGGTCGCAGTCGAGGCGCAGCCTGACGTTGCGTCCCGCCGGCTGCTGTTGGACGACCCGGCACTGCGACTGCGGAAGGTCTTTGCCGATCGAGCCGCCGAAGACAGCTTTGTAGCCGAGGTTCTTGAGTATGGCAACCGCCTTGCCGTACGTCTCACCGGTCACATCGGGAGCTTCTGCATTGGCCTGCCCGGTCCCGACGATGGCCATCGAAGCCGCGACACCGACGCCGCCGACAAACAGAGCAAGCTTTCTCACAACAGGCTTTCCCACAAGACCTCATCTTTCGGTTGCTGCGTGTGAACCTATCGCAGTCGCCACGGTGGAGAAACTCCACCGAAGACGACCGGCATATCGCCGCCTTGCGGCAAAACGTTTCGCTGCCGTGGGTCGCAAACTGCGCAATCCCAGGTCAGCCCGCATTTCCACGCAAGATGTCCGCGGCGCAGCGCAACCGGCTGCGGCCCGTCTGCTCCATGCAGATCCGCACCGGAGACTCGGTTTCGACCGGTGGTGCAACGGCAGGCGACATCGTCGCCACCGGGTTGGGGATCTCCCCGGGACTCGTCGAGACGGGGCAGGCGGGCGAGGTACACCTCACCCATGCCACCTGCACCGAGCAGGCCGATGATCGTGTAGCCGGCAAACGTGGCACCGTCGGCCAACGGCATGGGCGAATGCTACAGGTGTGCGTTCGGTGTTGTGGTGATCGCGTGCATGGCGGCGCTGAGTGCCGCAGCCCGCGGATCGGTGAACACCTTTTCCAAGGGCAACGATTTGCCCTTCGGATCGGTAAGGGGGATACGCCAGTTCGGGTACTCGTCGGTGGTACCGGGCTGATTCTGGGTGCGCCGATCGCCCACCGCATCGGTCAGCGCCACCGCCAACAATCGGGACTGGGTGCGCCCCAGATAGCGGTACAGCGCCAGGATGACCTGCTCGCTGGCGAAGTCGGCGACCACAACTCCGGGACCGCCGGGAAGCAGGCCCACCCGCTGCAGTTCGGCGATCCAGGCCGCGTTCTCCCGAACGTCGGCCGCCAATTCCTCGTCGGCCGGACGGGTCAGCAGCCCCAGTGAATCTCGAAGCCGCACATGGTCACCGGCAAGGTAACCGGCCGTCGGCGGCAGGTCGTGGGTGGTCACCGACGACAGGCAGTACTCGCGCCAATGCTCGGCGGTCAGCGGTTCTCCTGCACCGTCGCGTTCGAACCACAGAATCGAGGTTCCCAGCAGGCCGCGGGCCCGCAGATAATCCCGAACCCAGGGCTCGACGGTGCCGAGATCCTCACCGACCACCACGGCGTCGGCCCGCTGGGCCTCGAGCGCGACGATGCCGATCATGGCCTCGTGGTCATAGCGCACATAGGTGCCTTCGGTGGGCAACGCGCCCTGGGGGATCCACCACAGCCGGAACAGCCCGATGATGTGGTCGATGCGCACGCCACCGGCGTGCCGCAGGATGGCCTGGATCAACGCCCGGAACGGCTGGTACTCGTGTTCGGCGAGCCGATCCGGCCGCCACGGCGGCTGCGACCAGTCCTGCCCGAGTTGGTTGTAGTCATCCGGCGGCGCCCCGGCGGTGACGCCGAGCGCCAGGATGTCCTGCATCGCCCACGCGTCGGCGCCGTTGGGGTGAACCCCCACCGCCAGGTCATGCATGATGCCCAGCGCCATCCCGGTGCGCACCGCAGTGGATTGGGCGCCGGCCAGCTGCTCGTCGAGCTGCCATTGCAGCCACCGGTAGAAGTCCACGGCGGCGCTGTTCTTCCGGGCGAAGGTGGCCACCTCGGCGGAATCGGGGTGCCGCAGCCCGTCGGGCCACTCATGCCAGTTGGGGCCATGTGCGTCGGCCAGTGCGCACCAGACGGCAAAATCGTTGAGAGCCTTGCCTTCCCGTTCCTGATATGCCTGGTAGGCCAGGCTGCGTCCAGCGGAGCGCCGCACGCCGTGAATCAGCTTGAGCGCCTTCCGTTTTGCTGCCCACGATGCGTCGCGATCAATGGCATCGAGTTTGCGCGCATGATCTTGGACCCCCTCCCGCAGTCGGCGGACCCGGCTGCGTTTGGGTAGCTCGGCGTACTCCGGGATCGCTTCGACCCGAAGGTAGAGCGGATTGACGAAGCGCCGTGACGTCGGCAGATACGGTGACGGTTCCATCGGTCGGGTCGGGGCCGAGGCGTGCAACGGGTTGACCAACACATAACCCGCTCCGTGCTGGGCGCCCGACCACACTGCGAGGTCGGCCAGGTCGGTCAGATCACCAACCCCCCACGAGCGGGTGGACCGCACACTGTAGAGCTGGGTCGCCATGCCCCAGGCCCGTCGGTTGCCCATCCGTGTCGGCATCCCCAACCAGGACGGGGTGATGATCAGCGCAGTGCTGGTCTCGGTGTCGCCGGACCGCAGATACAGCCGGTGATACCCCAACGGGAGATCCGCGGGCAGCACAAACGAGGCTTCGCCGACAAGCCTGCCGTCGAGATCGAACGGGGGAGTGAAGTTGTCGACCTGTCGTACCCCGGTCCGGACCGTGCCGTCTTCCAGGCGCACCCACACATGCGCGGCGTCACCGTCGGTGACGTGCACCCAGAACGAGGTGTCGGTGCCCGCACGACCGACAACGGTCGGCGGCAACGGGGCGGACCAGTACGACCTGTCGTGAGCGGCCAGCGCGGCCTGGCGTCGGTCCGGGGTGTCCGCGTCGACTCCGAGCGCACCGAGAACCGCCACCAGGGTGTCCTCGGAGACGTCAACGGGGTGACCGGTCCAGTCGGTGTAGTTGGTGGCCACACCAGAACGGGTGGCGAGTTCGACCAGCGCGGCATCCACCTCAGTCACGATCCCCATCCTGGTCGGTCCCTCCCGGTACGCGCCTGTCGCCCCCGAGATCCGGTTGCAGCACAATGGTTCCACGTGGCTCCTGCACCCGCCGACCAACGTGCCCGCATCGCGGTCGCCGTGTTGTTCCTCACAAACGGAGCGATGTTCACCAATCTGTTCCCGCGCTACCCCGAGATCAAAGCCGCGCTGGAGACCTCGAACACCATGTTCGGGTTCTCGGTTGCGGCTTTCCCCGCCGGCGCCCTGCTGTCCGGGCTGGCTGCCGCCGCCCTGATCCGACGGTTCACCTCGGCCCGGCTGGCGGTGTTCAGCACCCTGGTCATCGCGGTCTTCACCCTGCTGGCCGGGCTGGCGCCGGTGGCGTGGGCGTTTGCGCTCGCCCTGTTCGTCGCCGGCGCCGCCGATTCGCTGACCGATGTGGCGCAGAACGCCCACGCCTTACGCGTCCAGCGAAGTTACGGGCGTTCGATCATCAACTCGATGCACGCCGTCTGGTCGATCGGCGCGGTCCTGGGCGGGGCCATGGGGTCCGCCGCGATCGCGGTCGGCATGAAGATATCGACCCAGTTGACACTTTCGGGCACGATCTTCGGGCTGCTCTGCCTGGCCAGCTACCGCTACCTGCTGCGGGGCCCCGATCACGACATCACGCCCGCAGACAGCGCCCGCGCCGCCATGTCGGCGGCCGACGATGGCCGCGCACGCCCACGGACCGCCATCTACGCCATGCTGCTGGCGCTGGCCGTACTCGCGATCGCCGGGGCGGTCGTCGAAGATGCCGGCCAGTCGTGGGCAACGCTCTACCTGCACGACACGCTGGATGCGCCGGCCGCGCTGGCCGGGTTCGGTTTCATCGCCCTGGTCGGATTCCAATTCATCGGCCGGCTTCTCGGTGACCGGCTGGTGGACCGATTCGGCGAACGCAATGTCGCCAGGAGCGGCGGCCTGCTGGTGGCGGCCGGGATGGGGCTGGCATTGGCGTTCCCCAGCGTGCCCGGCACCATCGCCGGTTTCGCCGCGGCCGGGCTGGGCGTCGCCACGGTGGTGCCGGCCGCGTTCCACGCCGCCGACAACGTCCCCGGGCTGCGTCCGAGCACCGGCCTCACCGTTGTCACCTGGCTGATGCGGCTCGGGTTCCTCGGCGCACCGCCGTTGGTCGGCGTGCTCGCCGACGCGACCAGCTTGCGGGTCGGGCTGTTGCTGGTCCCGGTGGCCGGGGTGATCATCATGATCGCCGCCGCAGTGCTCAATCCCCGGCAAGTGGCGCTGCGCCCAGGATCTCGATGGTGAGCACACCGGCAACGATGAATGTGATGCCCACGATCATCATCGGAGTCAGTGGCTCGGCGAACAGAAAGCGCGCCAGAACGGCGACCAGCGCCACCCCACAGGCGGACCACACACCGTAGGCGATACCCACCGGCATGCCCAGTGACAACGACCACGACAGCATCGAAAAGGATGCCGTGTAACCCAGTATCACCGGTAGCAGCCAGCTCTTTTTCCGGAAACCTTCGGAGGCGCGCAGCGCCAGGGTGGCGGCCACCTCCAGCAGGATCGCCCCGGCCAACGCCGCCCACGCCGTCATCGGGAACCATCCGCGGCAACCGAACCCGGATCCGGCGTCGATCCCTCACGGTGTGAACCGAATTCGACGAGTAGCACTCCTGTGATGATGAGCACGATCCCGACAATGATCGCCGCCGTGAAGGGGTCGTCGAACACCACGGCCGCCAGGCCCGCGGTGAGCGCGGTGCCGGCTGCACCCCAGATGCCGTACGCGACCCCGATGGGCATCCCGGTGCGTAAGACCAAGGTCAGGAGCACAAACGAGGCCACGTATCCGGGATGACGGCACCCAGCCAGCCGGCGTTGTCCTGGAACGCCCGCAGTGACAGGGTGGCCGCAACCTCAGTGGAGATCGCCCCGGTGAGCAGGGCCCATTTCAGCACTTGACCGACGTTAGCCGAGGGCACGGTGTCGACTGTTTCAGTACGTTGGATCAAGCGAGCCGTTTCGATCAGTCCGGCCGATTCAGCAAAGGAGGACCAATCCATGACCGCGGTTGAACCCGCCCTCAGACTTCCCGTTGTGGACACCGATGCCGGCCCGGTCCGCGGTGCCGACGACGGCCACACCAAGGTGTGGAAAGGCATCCGTTACGCGGCACCGCCGCTCGGTGACCTCAGATGGCGTGCCCCGCAGCGCCCCGAGCCGTGGAGCGAGGTGGTCGACGCGGTGGCTTTCGGGAACATCAGCCCGCAGCCGAAGAGCCCGATCCCGCTGGGCGCCGGCACCCAAGCTGCCGAGGATTGCCTGTTCCTGAATGTGTGGGCTCCTTCGGACGCCGAGCCGGGCGCGGGCAAGCCGGTGATGGTGTGGGTCCACGGTGGGGCCTACATCTTCGGTTCGGGAAGCCAGCCGCTCTACGACGCCCAAAAGCTGGCATCCCGCGGCGACGTCGTGGTTGTCACCTTCAACTACCGGATGGGTGCATTCGGCTTCCTGGATCTCACCGGATTCGAGGGGGCACACCGATTCGACTCCAACCTTGGCCTACGCGATGTGTTGCGGGCGCTGGAATGGGTGCAGGACAACATCGCCGCCTTCGGCGGGGATCCGCATCGGGTGACAGTGTTCGGAGAATCCGCCGGCGCCGGGATCATCACCACATTGCTCACGGCGCCGGCCGCGGATGGGCTGTTCGCCCGGGCGATCGTCCAGAGCTCTCCGGCAACATCGGTGTACGACAGCGCGCGCGCCCACACCGTGGCCGAACTCATCCTCGACTGGGTGGGTGCGACCGCCGGCGATGCACGTTCGGTGCCGATGGACGCGTTGGTGGCCGCATCGGCCCACGTGTTCGACCATGTGCCGAATGCCACCCCGGGCACCCTCGCGTTTGCCCCGACCAAAGACGGCGATCTGGTGCCCGACTATCCGGTCAAACTGGCCAGGGAGGGACGTTCGCACCCGGTGCCCCTGCTGATCGGCACCAACAGGGATGAGGCGTCGCTGTTCCGGTGGATGCGCTCACCTCTGATGCCGATCGCGCCCAAGACCATCCGGGCCATGTTCGACGAAATCGCCGCCGAACAACCCGGTCTGCAATTGCCCTCGGAGGCGCAGATCGGCTCGGCCTACTCGAGCGTCCGCACCAGAGCCAGGGGGCTGCACGTTGCCCGTGACGTCGGGTTCCGGATGCCCACGGTGTGGTTCGCAGAAGGGCACAGTGCGGGGGCTCCGGTGCACCTGTACCGCTTCGACTGGACCACGCCGATGCTGAAGGTCTTGCGTCTCGGTGCCGCCCATGCAACCGAATTGCCTTATGTTTGGGGCAATCTCGTGATGGGTTCCAAGGACATCACCTTCAAGTTGGGTGGTCTGGCGGCGGGCGCGGCGGTCTCGGAACGCATGCAGGCTCGGTGGGCGGCATTCGCCCACGGCCAAACGCCGGGATCCGACCCGGACTGGCCCGCCTACACCGTCGAACGGCGCAGCACCCTGGTCATCGATCGGGAGGACACGGTCGTCGACGACGTCGACCGCGACATCCGCGCCGCCTGGGGGGACGAGATCCTCAGTTTCCGCTGATCAGGGCTGAGCCACGCAGGGTTGCGCCGGTGGCCTGAACTCTGCCCGACAATCCCGTCGCCTGGAGTTACACTCGCCGACGTGCAGGTGTTGTCGGACGCGCTGGCAGTGCTGCCGGCGCCGCTGCGGGACCCCGTCCTGCTGGCGGTCCCGTTCTTCCTGCTGCTGCTGATCCTGGAGTTGGTTGCGGCGCGCAAGCTCGAACATCTCACCGCAGCCGTGGATGAGCAGCAGCGGCCGCCATCGGGTGCCTACGCTCGCCGCGACACCTGGGCCAGTATTTCGATGGGGCTGGTATCGGTGGCCACCACCGCCGGCTGGAAGTTTTTGGCACTGCTGGGATACGCGGCGCTCTACGTCTACGTCGCACCCTGGCACCTACCGTCGACGGCCTGGTACACCTGGGTGATCGCGATCCTCGGTGTCGACCTGCTGTTCTACACCTACCACCGGATCGCGCACCGGGTCCGAATCATCTGGGCCGCCCACCAGGCACACCACTCCAGCGAATTCTTCAACTTCGCCACCGCACTGCGGCAGAAGTGGAACAACAGTGGCGAGATCCTGATCTGGATTCCACTGCCGTTGCTCGGGGTACCGCCCTGGATGGTGTTCGCCAGCTTTTCGGTGAACCTGATCTACCAGTTCTGGGTGCACACCGAACGGGTCGGAAAGCTCTGGGGGCCTTTCGAATTCGTGTTCAACACCCCCTCGCATCACCGCGTGCACCACGGAATGGACCCGGAGTACCTCGACAAGAACTACGGCGGCATCCTCATCATCTGGGACCGCTTGTTCGGGACCTACCAGGACGAGTTGTTCCGCCCGCGGTACGGGTTGACCAAACCGGTGGACACCTTCAACATCTGGAGGCTGCAGACCCGCGAGTACCTGGCGATCGTCCGCGATGTCAGGGCCGCGCACGGATTTCGGGAGCGGTGGGGCTATGTGTTCGGCCCGCCCGGCTGGGAGCCGAGGCGGCTTCCGGCGCCGATGACGCCCAGCGCATCTGGGGGCTGAGATTCTGACGTACGCTGCGCTGTTGTGGAGACTGTCTTCGATCGTCATGTCAACCCGTCGCTGATCGACCGTTCCCTGGCGGGCTCCGCGTTCAGGTCGATGTGGCTCGACCTTCCGCGCCAGGAGTATCCGCGGCTGACGGCGCCGCTGCGCTGCGATCTGCTGGTGGTCGGCGCGGGCTACACCGGGTTGTGGACCGCTTTACATGCGGCGCAGCGCAATCCCGGTGCCCGCATTGCGGTGATCGACACCGAGCGGGTGGGCTGGGCGGCTTCGGGGCGCAATGGTGGCTTTGTCGAGGCCAGCCTCACCCACGGCAAGGAGAACGGCAAGAACCGCTGGCCTGACGAACTTGCAGAACTCGATGCGCTGGGACTGGACAATCTCGAGGGAATGCAGGCCGACATCACCGGTTTGGGTCTCGATGTGGACTGGGAACGGACCGGCATGCTGGCGGTCGCCACCGAACCCCACCAGGTTCCGTGGCTGGAAGAAGCCGCCGCCGACGGGCACGGCAGCTTCCTCGACAGGGCCGCGGTGCAGGCGCAGGTCAAGTCGCCCACTTATCTCGGTGGATTGTTCGAGGCGCAGACCTGCGCGATAGTGCATCCGGCCAAACTGGCGCTCGAGCTGGCCCGAGCCTGCGAGCAGGCAGGAGTGTCGATCTTCGAACACACCCCGGCGCGGGCGCTGACCTCGGGACCTTTTGGGGTCTCGGTGACCACCCCGAGCGCAGAGATCACCGCCGATCGAGTGGTGTTGGCCACCAACGTTTTTCCAAGTCTGGTCAAACGGAACCGGTTCTACACCGTGCCGGTCTACGACTACGTGCTGTCCACCGAACCGCTCACCGCCGAGCAATTGGATCGCATCGGCTGGCGAAACCGCCAGGGAATCGGCGATTCGGCCAACCAGTTCCACTACTACCGACTGTCCGCAGACAACCGGATCGTCTTCGGCGGCTACGACGCGGTCTATCACTTCGGCCGGCGGGTCGATCCGGGCTACGAGAACCGGATGGCCACCTACCGGCGATTAGCCGCGCACTTCTTCCTGACGTTTCCGGCGCTGGAGGATGTGACGTTCAGCCACCATTGGGCCGGTGCCATCGACACCAACACCCGGTTCTGCGCGCATTGGGGGACCGCGCACCGCGGCAAGGTGGCCTACGTGAACGGGTTCACCGGCCTCGGTGTCGGGGCCACCCGCTTCGCCGCCGACGTCTGCCTGGACCTGTTGGAGGGCAAGCCGACGCAACGTACGGAGCTGGAGATGGTGCGCAAAAAGCCGCTGCCGTTCCCGCCGGAGCCACTGGCCAGCGTCGGGATCCAGGCCACCCGGTGGTCGCTGGACCGTGCCGACCACAACGCCGGGCAGCGCAACGTCCTGTTGAAGACCTTGGATGCGCTGGGTCTCGGCTTCGATTCGTGACAATGCCGTAACCGTCGAAAGCGCCCCGCCTCCCTCCTGAGTCGGGGCGCTTTTGTGCCTCTGGACTGCGCCGATATCAATCTGGAATGCGCGACACGCCGAGTGGGTACTTGACTTTGTGGAGATTCGGTAACGGTTTGTGATGCTGCTGCCGATACCCCAGTGAAAGTCGTACCGGCAGGCCGTCAGCGGCCCGAAACGATCGGAGCATCCGATGCCTCGCAGCTTCTCACGGTCACTGGGTCACCGGGTTCTGGCCGCCATGGCCGCGATGTTTGTCGGAGTGACGCTGGCGCCGACTGCGGCAGCACAGCCCGGCCCGCTGGTGTCGCCGGGAATGGAGATCCTGCAGGGGTCCAGCCGCTGCACCCTCGGCTACGTCGACCCCTCGATGCGGGTGGCGTTCTCGGCGGGCCACTGCCACGCCGACGCGCCGGTCACCGATCGTGACGGCCAGGTCATCGGCCATGTTGCGATGTTCGAGGACAACACCCCCAACGGAGCGGTGGTGACCACCGACCAGGTGATCACCGACTACCAGGCCATCGTGCTCGCCGACAACGTGGTGGTGAACAACATCCTGCCCGGCGGGCTGCCGCTGGAAGCAGTGCCGGGCCGCGTTGCCGCGCTGGGCGAGCCGGTCTGCCACTTCGGCATCATCACCGGTGAAAGCTGTGGAACGGTCGAACGCGTCAACAACGGGTGGTTCACCATGACCAACGGTGTGGTCAGTCAGAAGGGCGACTCGGGTGGGCCGGTCTACGTCGTGGACGGCGACCGGGCGGTGGTCATCGGCCTGTTCAACAGCACCTGGGGCACCCTGCCGGCTGCCGTGTCCTGGCAGGCGACCGGCGATATCGTCCGTGCCGGAATCGGCGGCGTGGTCACGGCCGCTTCGGTGCAGACTCCGGCCCCCTGACATCGGGCAGCTGAGCGCCCAACACAAAAACCGGGATCGACGGGGCCGCTGCGCGCCGCTGATCGAGAGTCGACTGTGGAGTCAGCCCGCCCACATGTGTTTTCACTTCCCAGAACCACCGTTCCAGGTAGCGCTCGAGTAGCGGCGGTTTGGCATCGTCGGCAAGTTCGGTCACGGCGACCGTATGTGAGCGCCACCGCGGCCCCAGCTGAACTTCACCGGCGGCGCGGGCGTTGCGCGCCCACTGGGTGTTGCCGCGGGGCGACACCAGGTAGTCCACGCCGTCGATCGACATCAGGTTGATCACCACCGCACGCATCTCTCCGGACTTCCGGCCGCGGACTCGCAACAGTCGGGTGCCCGACAGGCTGACGCCGGCTTCGGCCAACAACTTGATCATCCAGTTGGCGGCCCGGGCCGCGGCATTGGGTTTGTCGTAGCGAACAGTCATGGGATTGTCCTTCGTTCTCGTGGGTTCGGAAAGAAAAGTGATCAGTGCTCTTGTTTTAGGGTGGCACCGCACGCCGAGGAATTCAAGAGCATTGCTCTCGATTTATGGCAGACTCGTTGAATGGGCAAGCGTCAGGAGACTCGGGAGCGCATCGAGGCGCAGATCATCGAGCTGGGACGGCGTCACCTCGTCACCGAAGGCGCGGCCGGCTTGTCGCTGCGAGCCATCGCCCGCGAGCTCGGCATGGTGTCCTCGGCGGTGTATCGCTACGTCGCCAGCCGTGACGAACTGTTGACCCTGCTGCTCGTCGACGCCTATACCGACCTCGCCGACGCTGTGGAAGATGCGCAGCGCACCGCGGGGGAGCCGTGGCGGGACCAGGTGCGGGCGATCGCGCACGCGGTGCGGTCATGGGCGGTCGCCGAACCGGCGGGCTGGGCGTTGCTCTACGGCAGCCCGGTGCCGGGATATCGGGCGCCGGCCGACCGGACCGTCGGCCCGGGGACCCGGGTCGTGGCGGCAGTGTTCTCCGCGGTGGCCGTCGGGGTGGCCGAAGGTACGGTTGCGACGGCCACGACGGCTGTGCCACAACCTCTTCCGCGGGACTTCGCCGCACTGCGTGAGGAGTTCGGATTCAGCGGCGACGACCCGGTGGTGGCGCGCTGCACGACGTTGTGGGCCGCCCTGGTCGGTGCGGTCAGCCTCGAGGTGTTCGGCCAGTACGGGCCGGACACCCTCACCGATCCACGGGCCTTGTTCGACTTGCAGATCACGCTGCTGACCGATTTTGTCGCGGGCGGACCCGGCCGGCAGTAGGCCCATCGGATCCGAAAAACTAGAACGCGTTTCAATTCACTGCAGTGCTGGGTTATCCTGCGAATCGATGAGCGCACCTGTCCAGACTGCTGTCCAGATCGCCTGGGTGACCGACGACCTCAACACCACCGAGGCCGCACTGAGCAACCTGCTGGGTGTGCGCAAATGGGTCCGCATTCCGGAGGTGCATTTCGAGGCCGAGACCACCACCTACTACGGCAGACCCACCGACTATGTCGCCAGCGTGTCGCTGAGCTACCTGCAGGACATGCAACTCGAACTCATCGAACCCATCCGCGGTGGCGCCAACATCTACAGCGACTTCCTGCGGGATCACGGGTCGGGCTTGCATCACATCTGCGTCGAAGTCGCCGACGACGCAGCCTTCGAAGCCGCGCTGGCCGACGCGGCCGGACGCGGAGCGCAGATCGCCGGCCAAGGGGTCATGCCGGGAGGTATGCGGTTCGCCTACGTTTCCGATCCACAGTCCGGAATTCCCTATCTCGAGTACGCCCTCATCCCGGACGGGATCAGAGCCTTCTTCGACTACATCAAGCAGGAGCAGCGATGAGCACCAAGATCCCCGCCACCATTTCCGCCGCGGATGTCAGTTGGACCGACGAGGCCGACGTCGTGGTCCTGGGATTCGGGATCGCCGGCGGCTGCGCGGCGGTCAGCGCCGCCGCGGCCGGCGCTCGGGTCCTG
>NZ_JBARXZ010000031.1:0-76220 GCF_049647605.1 Mycobacterium sp.
GCGACCGCTCCAGCGTCTCCAAAGTCTCACGCTCGGCCGCCGTCATCGACAGGGCCGCTGCTGGTGATGCGCTCACCCACGAAGAATACCGAACATGCAGTTAGCTATTTGCGTGACACACCACTAGGTGCACCTGCTACCCGCGTGAAGGCCGCCGACGTGACGTGTCCGGTGTTGAATGTCAGCGCCGGATCAGATCGCAATGTTGCGCAATGGATTTCACGACGCATCGCCCGTCGTTACGGGGCCCAGCATCAGATACACCCCGGGCTGCCGCACTGGATCATCGCGGAGTCCGCGGTCGAGACTGTTGCACCGCCCGTGCTGTCCTGGCTGGGGCGTACAGTCTGACGGGTGGCTAACCGCGACCACGGCGACCCCGGTGATGCGCCGTCCATTCCTCCCCCGCTGACCGAGGCCGTCAACCCCGTGCGGCCGTCGGCCGCCGAGGAAGCCCGCACCATCGCCGCCTCCACCAACACCGGGATCCTGGCTTCACTGACCGGCGACGGTGACCCGTGGGCATCGCTGGTGACCTACGGGCTGCTCGACGGCTCCCCCGTGCTGTGCGTGTCGTCGATGGCCGAGCACGGCCGCAACCTGGCCGGCGATCAGCGTGCCAGCATCGCCGTCGTCGCTCCCGCCACCGACACCGATCCGCTGGCCAACGCCCGGATCACGCTCGCCGGTGTGGTTTCACAACCGGTGGGCACCGAGCTCGAAGCCGCCCGCGCCGCCCATGTGGCCGCCGTCCCCGCGGCCAAGTACTACATCGAGTACAGCGACTTCGCGCTATGGGTGTTGCGCGTTGACCGTGTCCGCTGGGTCGGCGGTTACGGCCGGATGGATTCTGCTGTCGGCGCTGATTACGCTGCGGCCGAACCAGATCCGGTGACGCTGCACGCTGCCGGCGCGATTGCGCATCTGAATGCCGACCACGCCGATTCCCTGGCGTTGATGGCTCGAGCTCTTGGCGGCTTCCCCGATGCGACGGCGGCGCTGTGCACCGGGGCAGATCGCTACGGGTTGGATCTGAAGGTGACCACCCCGCGCGGGGTGGCCTACACCCGGGTGGGTTACCCGCAGCGGTTGGATGCCGTGGGTGAGATGCGTGCGGCATCAGTGGCTTTGGTGGAGGCGGCGCGGGCGGGCCGGTAGTCGTTCCACTCAGGCTGAATCCGCGTCTCCATGCTTTCGAGTGCGTCTCACTGATCGGGACGGTGCTCGGCCGAGGCGCGGAAGGCCTGCACCGGTGAGGCGGTGGGGTCTTCGGCAAAAATCTGGATGCCGATGTGGTTGGCTCCGGCCGTGAGATGCTCGTTGATCTGGGCGTAGATCGTTTCCGGGGAGCCGTGGGCGACCAGGGCGTCGATGAGTGTGTCGCTGCCTGATCCGTCGACATCCGCCTCGGCGAACCCGTGCCGCATCAGGTTGTTGGTGTAGTTGGCCAAGCCGAGGTAGAGATTTCGGACGGCGGAGCGGCCGATCGTTCGCGCCTCGCCATCGTCTTCGGTCAGCACTACCTTGTGCTCGGGAGCGAGGAAGGCATTGCTGCCCAGATTGTCTGACAACCCAGCTCTTCGAGTTGCGGGGCGTATTCGATACGGGGTGCGTCGCCCAGTGCGGGATTGAGCCACGCTCCGTAGGTGCCGAACTGCTCGTACACGTCAGTTGTCTCCTTCGGAGTCGCGCACCAACAGGCGCTGCGGTGATCGCGGCGGGGCCGGTGCCCTGTTCGGGGTTGATGCGGGTCGGACGGATGGTTCTGCGTCACAACCTGTTCCGGGTCACGTATTGGCCGCGGCCTGCTGTCATCCTGGCGGTGGGGTGGTACTGAAGATCGGCCAACAAATCTCTGTGGCGGTGAAGTTGTAGGGTTCCGAAGGCGTGGAGCCGAGGTAGTGTTCGCGGATCGGTCCCTGATCGCTGATCAGATGCTCGTTCACATGTATTCCCAGAGCCCCGTAACTGCGGTCGATGCCGTCGTGACCGCCGGAGTGGGTGAGCACCGCGAACTCGGCCTGAGGCAAGACCTCCGCGCGGACGCCCTCCGGAGGCTGCGCGGACTGCGGCGCGGGAACGAAGAGAGTCGCCGATCCCCGAGATTCGAGGAACAGCGCTCGGTCGTAGAGACCGCCCGGCACGAACCCGAGAGGTGCGCTTCCTGCCGTCGCGACTGCCTCCCGCAGCGTCCCCAGCGCCATCCCGAACCAGCTGTCGATCTCGGAGACCTCGATGATGGCGCCGACGGACCACACCGCGAACGCCGGCTTGAGCTGCAACTCCACGTGGGCGGGAGTGGTTACGGGAGAAAGCAGCTCGCGCAGCGCGCCAACGGCGTCACGTGTCTGCTGCAGCTGCTCCTCCATCTGTTCGAGATGGGTGGTGATGATCTCGGTGCGGGCCGCGGCGTCTTCTGTGCTCAGCAGCGCCTTGATGTCGGGAATGGACATGCCAAGCGATCGGAACCGGCGAATGATGTGGGCATGATCGACCTGGCCGGTGTCGTAGAAGCGGTAGCCGGTGTGAGAGTCGATGTGGGCTGGTTCGAGAATGCCGATGTCGTGGTAATGCCGCAGCGCCTTCCTGCTCAGGCTGGTCATCACCGCGAAGTCACCGATCGAAACCCGTGCGCCCATGGCGTCCTCCTCTGCGGTCTGTCGCCCGCCTATTGGCTAGGACCATCGTGCAGTTTCCCCCTAGGGCAAGGTCAAGATTGCGGGCGCGAGTTCAACAATTCTCCGGCCGGGGGTTGACCTTCCCCTTGGGGGAAGATCCACCGTGGGGTCATGACCACAGAATGGGACGCACTCCCGGACACCATAAAAACGTTCATGACCGCGCTCGACGCCCGAGAGGTGGACCGAGCGCTGGCCACACTCACCACCGATGCCGTGGTCACCGACGAAGGCCACGACTACAAGGGCCATGACAAGATCGGAGTCTGGCTCGCCACCTCGGTCAGTGAGTACACCTACACCACCGCATTCACCGGCGCGACCACCACCGACACGACCGTCGACGTCGGGCAGCACCTGGAGGGCAACTTCCCCGGCGGGGTCGCCGACCTGCACTACCGCTTCACCCTCGACGGCACTGTGATCAGCCGGGTGGTGATCGAGCCATGACGCGGCGTTGGTTCATCACCGGCGGCACGCCCGGCAACTTCGGGATGGCGTTCGCCGAGACCGCACTCGAGGCCGGCGACCGTGTGGCACTCACCTCCCGGCGCCCGCAGGAGCTGGACACGTGGGCGCAGCAGTACGGCGACCGCGTTCTCGTGGTGCCGCTGGAACTCACCGACGCCGCGCAGGTGCAGCGTGCGGTGCATGCCGCAGAAGAGCACTTCGGCGGCATCGACGTGCTGGTCAACAACGCCGGCCGCGGTTGGTACGGATCGATCGAAGGGATGAACGAGTCCTCGTTGCGGGCGATGTTCGAACTGAACTTCTTCGCCGTGCTGTCGGTGACGCGTGCGGTGCTGCCGGGGATGCGTGCCCGCGGCAACGGGTGGATCATCAACGTGTCCTCGGTGGCCGGGCTCGTATCAGCGCCCGGATTTGGCTACTACAGCGCGACGAAGTTCGCCATCGAAGCGATCACCGATGCCCTGCGCGACGAGGTGGCTGCGCAGGGCATCTCCGTGTTGACGGTCGAACCAGGAGCGTTCCGCACGAACGCCTACGCCGGCTTCGCCAACGAGCCGGTAGCGGAACCGATCCCGGAGTATCACGACATGCTGGAGCAGGTCCGCACCGCCTTCGTCGAGATGGACGGGACGCAACCCGGCGATCCGCACCGCGGCGCCCGTGCGGTGATCGCGGCGATGGCTCAAGATCCGCCGCCCCGCCGGCTGGTCCTGGGAAACAGCGGCTACGACGCCGTCATCGATACGCTGGAACAGACCCTAGCCGACATCCGGACCAACGAAACTCTCTCTCGCAGCGCGGATTTTCCTGCCCACTCGGCACGCTGAGCGACACACACCCAACCCGGCCCGCCGATCTCAGTGCGCAAGCTGACCGTGGTCGGGTGTGGCGCACGGCCCCACCAGGTAGGTCTCGATCATCGACCCTTCGACGGCCGGCGCGTGGTGGACCACTCAGGTGCCGACGGTTCTGAATGGGCAGTTACACACGTGCGCCCAAATCAGCGCCCAGACACTGCCGATAGCAAGGCCTCGATGGTCCGGGTGGCTGGGACCGCCAGGCCGTGGCGGTCGGCAGCCCGGACCACCGCACCCGTCAGCCCCTCCCATTCCAGTTCACGCTTGCCCCATCGATCCACCAGCATCGAGGTCTTCGCCTCGTCGGCAAGCTTGTCGAGCCAGGCAAGAGTTTCGGCCACTGTCTCGGCCGGCAGCGCGGCACCTTCGGCGCGGCCCACTTCCGCAGTTTCGTCGAGAAGCAAGCGAGTCAGCTTGTTGATCAGCGGATCTCGCAACACCTCACAGGTGCGTCCGGTCAACGCTGTCAGGGGGTTCACGCTCGCGTTCGCCAAGAGTTTGCCCCAGGCCGCGGTAGTGAAGTCCTTCTCCTGCTCCACCTCGAGATCAGTCGGTGAGAACAAGCTCGCCACCTGCTGACCGGCTGCGGTATCCGGCACCACGATGTCGCGGCCCGTCCGCCGGACGATCACCTCACCACCGGGAGCCCGGTCGAGGTTGAGGTAGATCAGCGCCGGCACCACCACCCCCGGTGTCGACCCACTCAGTCGCTCCTCGTGGTCGATCCCGTTCTGAGCGGCGATCACAATGGTCTCAGCTCTGCTGAGGCGCTTCAGCCATTCGGATACACCGGCGCTGTCCTGAAGTTTTGTCGCCACGACAATCCAGCGCACCGTTGACGCCACCTGACTGGGGTCAGTGACATGCAGGCACTCCGCGATTTGTCTTGTTCCATCGGGCCTCATCACCGCCAAGGGGCGGTCGGCGACAAAGTAGGGGTCGCAGGCCAGCACTGAGAGACCCGCGTTGGCCAGCGCTACGGCCAAGGCCGTCCCCACTGCTCCGACTCCTACTACCGCAACGTCGACCTGTGCGTTCGCGTCCATAGTTGCCCTTTCCCGACGGTCGCAATATTGTGACACCAACCACACTAATTGTGACACAATACAGCTGGCCGACGAGGAGCGACGTTGCACAGCAAGACCGAGATCCCAGATCTCTCGCGTCGGCGCAAGGTCCGGCGGCGGGTGACACGATGGTCAGATCTGGAGCCTTACCTAGGTTTTCGACGCCCTAGCGGACTGTGGCAACGTCGCCCCCTGGATCGGGCGCAGACCATCGGCGATCTACGTGAGGTCGCCCGGCGCCGACTGCCAAAGGCTGTCTTCGACTTTGTCGACGGCGGTGCCGAACAGGAAATCAGCATGCGGCGCGCGCGAGCCGCCTTCGACCGGGTCGAGTTCTCACCGCGTGTGCTCCGCGACGTCAGTTCGGTGGACACCTCAGTGACGATCCTCGGCGAGAGCTCCGCGCTGCCACTCGTCCTCGCCCCGACCGGACTGACCCGGATGCTGCACCACGAAGGCGAGATCGCGGTGGCCCGGGCGGCCGCACGCGCAGGTATTCCATACACCCTCTCGGCGATGGGCACCACGTCCCCGGAAGAGGTTCACCGGTGCGCACCGCTGGCGCGTCAGTGGTTCCAGACGTACCTCTGGAAAGACCGGGATGCGACGTCGGCCTTGGTCGAATCAGCCATGAAGGCGGACTTCGAGGCCTTGGTCCTCACCGTCGATACTCCGGTCGGTGGCGCACGCATGCGCGATGTGCGCAACGGGCTGACCCTGCCGCCATCCCTGAGTCTCCGCACGTTCGCCGGGATGGCGATCCGCCCGGGCTGGTGGATGAACATCCTGACCACCGATCCCCTGAAGTTCGCGTCCATCACCGGATTCAACGGAACCGTCGCAGAACTGATCGCGCAGATCTTCGATCCCTCCGCCGGCCCCGGCGACCTCGCATGGCTACGGTCCCAGTGGTCGCGGAAGTTGATCATCAAGGGCATCCAGAGTGCCGAGGACGCCCGGATGATGGTCGACCTCGGCGCGGATGCGGTGGTGGTATCGAATCACGGCGGACGTCAGTTGGACCGCGCGCCGACTCCACTTGAGCTCTTGCCGGAGGTTGTTGCCGCAGTTGATGGCCGCTGCGAGGTCATGGTCGACACCGGCGTCCGCAATGGAGCCGACCTGATCGCCGCACGCGGCCTCGGCGCCTCCGCGGCCATGGTCGGGCGCGCCTATTTGTACGGACTGATGGCCGGCGGCGAGGATGGCGTCGACCGTGCAATCAACATTCTGCGCACCGAGACGGTGCGCACCATGCAACTCCTCGGGAGGAACACGCTCACCGACCTAGAACCGGGCAGCGTTCGAATCCGCTCTGCCAGTGCAGAGTAACGCGGCGGTCACGAGGTGCGTCGCGTGGCAGATCTGTACCGGCGGCACTGCGCATTGCGGCCCGAACGGCCGGGCGACTGTCTCCGTCGGGCCAAGTCATCGCGCTACCGCTTCCCTCCATTGATGACAGCACGATCCAGGGGCCCGGATTCAGCGAAGCTGTTCCACCCATCACAGTTGCTTAGATTCGTTGTTTGTGTCACATTACCGATCAGATTGCATCACAATACTGAAGACAGTGTGCCGAGGGTTTCCGCACTGGGCCCTGCGCTGACTTCACGGTTTGGTTCAGGAGAATGCCCATGACAAGAACAGATCCGGCCACCGCCCCGCGGCCGACCATGAAGCGGGTGGCGCTCGCGAGCTACACCGGCACAGCGATCGAGTTTTACGACTTCTACATCTACGGCACCGCCGCCGCGTTGGTGTTTCCGAAGATCTTCTTCCCCGCGCTCGGCGAAACAGCAGGAACGGTGGCGTCATTCGCCACCTTCGGAGTCGCCTTCATCGCCCGGCCGATCGGCGGCGCGGTATTCGGACACTTCGGAGACCGCTTGGGACGCAAGCGGACTCTGGTGGCAACGCTGCTCATCATGGGCTTGGCCACTCTCGGAGTGGGCTTGCTGCCCAGCGCAGCCTCCATCGGTATAGCAGCACCCATCATCTTGGTTCTGCTCCGCCTCCTGCAGGGCTTCGCCGTCGGTGGTGAGTGGGCTGGTGCGGCACTTCTGACCGCCGAGTACGCACCCCCCAAGAGTCGCGGAGCCTACGGTATGGCGACCCAGCTCGGTCCGTCCACGGCGTTCGTGGCGAGTTCACTGACCTTCCTGATCACCAATGTCACCCTCGGCGACGACAGCGAAGCGTTCATCGAGTGGGGGTGGCGTGTGCCATTCCTCTTCAGTGCCGTCCTGGTCATCATCGGCCTCTACGTCCGGGTGTCCATCGACGAGACACCGGCATTCAAAGCCGATGTGCAGCGCGCCAGCACTCCACTACCCGCCCCGTTCTTCGACCTGATGAAGAACCAGTGGAAGCGGGTCCTGCTCGGCACGGGCGCAATGACCGGCGTATTCGCGTCGTTCTTCCTGTCGGCGACCTACATGATGTCCTACGGCACAATGCAATTGGGCCACAACCGCACCGAAGTCCTGACCGTCGGCATCATCGGCGGCGCGGCCATGGCGGTCACCACGGTGATCTCGGCGATCCTGTGCGACGCCTGGGGCAGGCGGAAGCTCATTCTCATCGGCATGGGGCTGTCCGTGGCCTGGGCGCTGGTGCTGTTCCCGCTCGTGGACACCGGCAGCGTCTTCGCGTTCGGTTTCGGCGTCAGCGTGATGTTCCTGCTACTGGGTATCGCTTATGGCCCCGTGGGTTCATTCCTCCCCGAGCTCTTCGAAACGCGTTACCGCTACACCGGCGCCGCACTCTCGTTCAACCTCGCCGGGGTCGTCGGTGGTGCCGTGCCGCCATTGGTCGCCGGAGCCTTGGTGGCGAGCTTCGGCAGTATCGCCGTGGGCGTTCTCCTCAGCGGGCTGGTGTTCCTCAGCGTCGTATCAGTTGCGCTGCTACGCGACCGGCCCCAGACTTCACTGACCGACACCCATCCCGTGGAGCCGACGGCTGTCGACGAAGCACCGCGCTGACCCCGAGCGGTCGCAATCCCGGGTGGAAGACACAGCAGCGGTCGTGACTTCCACCCGGGATCTCG
Source organism: Mycobacterium sp. (assembly GCF_049647605.1). GTDB lineage: Bacteria > Actinomycetota > Actinomycetes > Mycobacteriales > Mycobacteriaceae > Mycobacterium. The sequence continues at coordinate 8,120 of NZ_JBARXZ010000031.1, forward strand.
CCGCATCCCCCCACGTTCATGGTGAGATGCTGAGACCATGGCTCGACTCTCTGACAACCCCTCCGCATCCGACGAGGTCGCCAAGCAACTGCGACGAGAGATCCTCAACGGGGACATGCAGCCCGGCGATCGACTGCGGGAGGAGGACCTCAGCGCCCGCTTCCAACGCAGCCGCTACACCATCCGCGCGGCGATCAAGATCCTCACCGACGCCCGATTGCTCGAACATGAACGCAACCGCGGTGCCATCGTGCCCCGGCTCACGCGCTCCCGGGTTGACGAGGTCTTCGGCTACCGATCGGCACTCGAACTCGGCAGCCTTCGGATTGCACTGCAGCACAACGCTGATTTCAGTCGGGCAGAGCGGGCCTTCGACAAGATGGCTTCGCTGCCGCCCGATGTCGAGTGGCAGGAGCTCACCGAAGCCCATGGCCGCATCCATGCGGAGATCGTGGCAGCCTCGGCCAATTCGCGGTTGATCTCGGCCCACGCCGGCTGCCTGGACGAGCTGCGCTTGCTGATCGTAGTTCTGCGCCCCAATTTTGCGCTCGACCGCTTCGTCGAACTGCACCGGACCATGCTCGACGGTTTGCAGGTCGGCGGCGACACCGCGTTCGAGGCCCTCAGAATCGACTTGGAGGGCGATGGTTACCGCGCCATCTTGGCGGCTCTACATCAGCAGAAGGTCGATGCACGAGACGGGTGGCGCGACTGATCAGCCACGCCGCCCGCTGACCAGCAGCCTGGGCGCGGCTCAGGCTGCCAGACCTCGGCCGGAACCGCTTACTGCCGCACACGAATGACCTTCAGTGAAGCCACTATTGCCTCGGTGCCGATCAACGGATCAATCCCCCAGTTCCTGGCGTCGCGATGGACGTAAAATCGACATCTAACCCAAGTCGGGGAAGTTCGAGGGAGGCCTGCCATGGCGGGCACAATTCACCGGTTGGAGATCATCGCGGCGTCGTCGTTGGCGCCGCTGGCATTCGTGACGCTGGTGGCACCGAGCCAATCCAATGCCGCTGAGTGCGGCTGGGGCACGGTGTTGGATCCAGCCACCAACACCTGTGTGGCGGCGCCACTTCCGCCGCCTCCGCCACCGCCTCCACCGGTGTGGAACGGTGACCTCACTCCAGGCTTCGGCGTTGGGGTATGCATACCGATTCCGGTGCCGTTTGCACCGTCGGTGTGCGGTGGAATCTAGCCGGCCCAGCTCCGCAGCAACGCCCGGGTCCGAGCGCGCCCCTCCGGGGACGGGTCGAACGTCGCACCGACGAATTCATCCACCCCAGCAGCACGCAACGTCTCCAACCGTTCGGACACCTGGGCCTCGGACCCGATCAGCGCCGCGTCCTCGGGCCCGGCGAAGCCCTCGCGGTCCAGCATCGCCCGATACGACGGCAGCTGCCCGTACATCGAAAACTGCTGAGCCGCCAGAGCCCGAGCCCCCGCAACATCATCCGTGACACTCACAGGCAAGGCTGCCACCACTCGCGCAGTCCGCCCGACTTCCTCTGCCGCAGCACGAATCACCGGACCGATGTGCTCCCCCAACGTCGCGGGTCCCGTCATCCAGGTCACCGTGCCGGCAGTTCGCTTACCGGCCAGCTTCAGCATCTGCGGCCCCAGGGCCGCAATGTAGACATCCGGCGCCGGAGCATTCGGCACCATGACAGATCCACGGGTGGTCACCAGCTCACCCGTCGCATCGGCGGGCTGACCGGACAGAAGCGGCAGCAACCCGTCCAGATATTCATTCATCCGCCGAATCGGCTTACCCCACGAAATCCCCCACATGCCTTCGGTCACGGCGGCATGGGTCATGCCGATGCCGAGCGTGAAACGGCCTCCGGCAATCGCATTCAATGTCAGAACGCGTTGAGCCATCAGCATGGGATGTTGGTTCTGGATGGGCAGCACGCCGGTGCCCACCTCGATATCGGGCACCTCCCGCATCCCCACCGCCAAAGCGGTCAGCAGGTCCCGTTCGTAGGGCATTTGGGTGCTCCACACCCGAGCGAAGCCTTCCTCACGCAGCATCGCGAGCTGAGCGACGTAGGCGTCGATGGAGAACGGGTCACCGGTGTACTCGAGAACGCTGATCTGCATCTCTCCATGATGACTCACCTAGGCTGACACCATGGCGAAGCTGCCGGAAGAGTTCACCGAAGCCAAGGTCGCCCACCTGGCGACGGTCGGCCGGGACGGCACACCTCACCTGGTGCCGGTGGTGTTCGCGGTACTCCAGGACACCATCGTTACGGCCGTCGATGGCAAGCCCAAGTCCACCACCCGGCTCAAGCGCCTGGCCAACATCACAGCCAACCCGAAGGTCAGCCTGCTGGTCGACCATTATGACGACGACTGGACCCAGCTGTGGTGGATCCGCGTCGATGGCCAAGCCACCATCACCGACAACTCCGAAGCACTCCACGAGCTTCGAACCAAATACGATCAATATCAACAGGTCCCACTCGACGGCCCCGTCATCGAGATCTCCGTGGAACGCATCGCCACCTGGGGACTAGCCTGACGGGCATGTACGTTCCGCCGGCAAACCGCCTCGACGACGATCAGGAGATCCGCGCGCTGGTCGCCGCGGTGGGCACCGCCGACTTCGTGACCGTAGCCAACGGCGTGCCGGTCTCGACGCTGCTACCGATTCTGTGGGACAACGGCACCGTGATCGCTCACATCGCCAACGCCAACCCGCAGTGGCGCAGCATCACCGACGGTGACCCCGCCCTGCTGATCTGCACCGGGACCCAGGCCTACATCAGCCCGTCCTGGTACGCCGCCAAGGCCGAGCACGGCCGCGTCGTCCCCACCTGGAATTACAGCGCGGTGCACCTCACCGGAACCGTGACTCTGCACGAAGACCCACAGTGGCTCCGTGAGGCCGTCGACCGGCTCACGAAAGCTCACGAAGCCGGCCGGGAACAACCGTGGCAGACCACCGACGCACCCGAGCCGTTCATCGACGGCCAACTCAAGGGCATCGTCGGCATCGAGGTCACCGTCCACACCGTCGAGGCCAAAGCCAAACTGAGCCAGAATCGCTCGGAAGCCGACCAACAGGGTGTCATCAACGGACTGCGCGAAGACGGGGCAACAGACATGGCAGAAGCGATGGATGCGCGGTGACCCCGCCGGGATGTGAGCTGCAGGGCCGGGTTTGGCGGTCCGGAAAACTGCAGGAAGACTTCGACTTCGACCGTATCTCCGACTATCTCACCGAACCGGACACCCTGGTGTGGGTCGACATGTACGACCCCGACCACGACGCCCTGCAGGCGCTGGCTCAGGAATTGAGCCTCAATATCTGGGCGGTCGAAGATGCCGTCGCCCCCTCGGAACGCGTCAAGGCCACCGTCTACCCCAGCCACACCTTCTTCACGGTGTACGCCGTCGACATTGCCACACCCACCGACGAGCCAGAAGGCTTGCTGACCAAACACCGCATCTCGGCGTTTGTCCTGAAACAAGCCTTGGTGACGGTGCGTCTGACGCCGCGCTGGGACATCGACGAGGTGCTGCACCGTTGGGATGACCTCGGCGGCCAGCAGTACGGTGTCGGCGCGCTGGTGCACGGGCTGCTGGACGTCGTGGTGGACGGGCACTTCGACGCGGTACAGGTACTCGATGACGGCATCGAAAGCCTCGAAGACGCCCTGTTCGACCCGCCGAAACGCGACGCCAACATCCAGCGCCGCAGCTTCGCCCTGCGCAAAGACCTGGTGAACCTGCGCCGGGTGGTATTACCGATGCGCGAGGTGGTCAACACCATCCAGCACCACCGCGCCGAGAACCACCGCGCACCCGAACTGGACCCGCTGTACACCGATCTGTACGACCACGTCCTGCGTGCCTCGGAATGGACCGAATCACTGCGCGACATGATCACCACGGTGTTCGAGACCAACCTCTCCCTCCAGGATGCGCGCCTGAACACGGTGATGAAGAAGCTCACCGGCTGGGCGGCCATCATCGCGGTGCCGACGGCCATCACCGGCTTCTACGGGCAGAACGTTCTCTACCCCGGATTCAACAGCGCGGCAGGGTTTGTCGTCAGCTCGGCACTGATCGTTCTCCTAGTTGTCGTTTTGTATGTGATGTTCCGTCGCCGAGACTGGCTCTGAGGTTCGCTAAGGTGCCCGGCATGGCGTACACCCGCTATGTAGCGCTCGGCGACAGTCAGACCGAAGGGCTCTGGGACGGTGACGACAACACCGGCCTGCGGGGGTTCCCCGACCGGTTGGCGGCCCGGCTGAACGTTCTCTATCCCGGCCTGCAGTACGCGAACCTGGCGGTGCGCGGCCGCACCACCCGCGACGTCCTGGACAACCAATTACCCGCCGGGTTGGCCATGCGCCCCGACCTGGTGACGGTCTGCGTGGGCATGAACGACATGGTGCGCCCGGGCCGCTGGTTCGACACCGCACTGGTAGAGCTGGAGACGGTGTACACGCGGCTGGCCGAGACCGGCGCCACGGTGGTGACGACGACGTTTCCCGACGTGGCCAAGATCCTGCCGGTGGGTCGGGTGCTGTCGGCACGGCTGCAGCAGATCAACGCCGTGATCACCAATTCGGCCGCACAGCACGGCTTTGGGCTCGTCGATCTGTTCACCGCGCCATCGATGATGGATTCCGAAGTGTGGAGTATCGACCGCATGCACGCCTCGCCGTACGGCCACCAGCTGTTCGCCGACGCGGCCGCCGAAGCGCTGGAACTGCCTGACAGCAATCATGATTGGGCGATAGCCCGTGGCGCAGGACAGCAATCGGGAACCACCGAACGCATGCGTGCGCAGGCGCAGTGGACCCGCAACATGCTGGCGCCATGGATTTGGCGCACGCTGCGCAGCCGCCCACCCGGCCACGGCAAATCCGCCAAGCGTCCCGAGCTGCGAGGGCTGGACGAAATCCGGCGGTGATCTGATGCCGGCCAACGCATCCACAGCGCGCTTGCACGATTCTGCGTTGTAACAACAATCCCCAGTTCAGCGACGAGTTGGTAGCGAACCACTACCATCGGTGGTCCACCTCAGCGAAGGGATGGTCACGTGCGTACAACGCTTCGGTTCGCCCTCGTCGTCGCCGTCAGCGGCCTCGTCACCGCCACCAGTGCCTCCGCCACCGCGGCAGTACCCAGCCCGACGGTCACCCAGGTGGTACCCGCGGCAGCCGACGTCGTGGGCATTGCGCACCCGGTGGACATCACCGTCGCCGGCCCGGTGAACCGCCGCGCGATTGAAGACTCCATTCGGGTGCTCGATCCGAAAGGCATTACGGGTCAATTCGATTGGTTGGACTCCGACACAGTGCGTTTCACCCCGGACGAATACTGGCCCGCGCACTCCACCATTCGGCTTTCAGTCGGGAACACTCCCCTGAGTTTCAACACCGGGGCTGCTGTACTCGGTGTCGCCGATATCTCGGCGCATACGTTCACCGTCAGCATCGACGGCGTGGTGGCCCGCGAGATGCCGGCCTCGCTGGGCAAACCGAAATACCCGACACCGGTGGGATCGTTCACCGCACTGGCCAAGGAACGGGACGTGGTGATGGATTCACGCACCATCGGCATTCCGCTGGACTCGCCCGAGGGCTACAAGCTCGACGTCGACTACGCCGTGCGCGTCACTTGGGGCGGGGTGTACGTGCATTCAGCGCCGTGGTCGGTGGGCTCCCAGGGGTACGCCAACGTCAGTCACGGCTGCATCAACCTGAGCCCGGACAACGCGGCCTGGTACTTCAACACGGTGAGCGTGGGCGACCCGATCATCGTCAACGCCTAGCAGTACCGGCGCACCAAATGCCGCGAGGCTCAGCTCGGGCGTATTCGCCCAAGCTGAGCCTCACTCGGCTTCGTGAACAGAGCCCGCATCCGTTCCGTGGAGTCCGGCGCTCTGAATGGAGAATGTCTAGGCGGCCGGCGCAGTGCCGGGCACCCAGACCGAGGGATCCTGCGGCGGCAAGCTGGAGCACTGCGCCGCAACTGCCTCTGCTACCGAGTCCTGTGTGCTGAACAACGCGGCATATTCGGGGAAGAAGGAGGCGAGTTCGTTGACCTCGGCCTGCCGGTCAGCGGCGTCCTTCTGCAGGAACAAGTTCATGTGGTAGATCGCATGCTGCTGAACCCACGGTGTCTCTTCGCTGTACTTCCACACGATCGCGTCGTATACCGGCTGATCTGCAATCTTGGTCGCTGCCATCAGCTGATCCAGTGTGCAATGCGTGTCCAACAGCGCCTGGGGCACTACATTCGAATCCTCTGCCAGCGCCACCCCGGCACTCGACGAGAGCACCACAGCAGCACCCACCGCTGCGATTCCGATGAAACGCCCGGTCTGTTTTGCAATCTTCGCCATGGTCCTGGACCTTAACAGCTGCCAGTAAAGCAAGCTCGGCGTATCGCTGGAGCGCATCCGGGTAACTATGCGCTGAGGACGACGGCAGCGCGATAGACGATGGCGAGTTTGTCGTAGCGGGTGGCCGGTCCGCGCCACTCGCCCTGGCCTCGAAGTCCGGCCTCGCTTCGGTGACCCAATCCTGTCGGACCCTTCTGCTTTGATGGGGTATTCCTTTGATGGGGTATGTCTTCCACCGCAACACCTTTGACCGCTGCCGGGATGACTCCCGGTAAGCGGCTCGAGGTGTTGTTCGACGAACTGGCCGAGTTGACCGGACATCGCAATGCGATTGACGGCCGCATCGTGGAAATCGTCGCCGAGATCGACCGTGACGAGTTGTGGGGTGCCACCGGGGCGCGGTCGGTGACGGCGTTGGTGGCATGGAAGGTCGGAGTGTCTCCGACCACTGCGGCGACGATCACCGCTGTGGCGAGTCGGGCCGGGGAATTCCCGCGGTGTGTGGCCGCGCTGCGCGACGGGCGGGTATCGCTGGACCAGGTCGCGGTGATCGCCAAGCGGGCCGCCGACGGATCGGACGCGCACTACGCCCAACTGATCGAACACGCGACCGTCACTCAGATCCATACCGCCGTCGCCCTGGAACCACGCCCCGAACCCGAACCCGAACCCGAAGCTGCGCCAGACCCTGAAGCCGAACCCGAATCTGAATCCGAACCCGCGCCGGAGCCCGAACCGCCGGAACCCGAACCGACGCGGTCACTGACCAAAACCCCCGATGAGCAGGGCTGCACCTGGCACATCACCCTCCCGCACGACGAGGCAGCAGTCTTCGATGCCGCCCTGGCCTCGCATCAGGATGCACTGGTCGCGGCGTGGAAACGCGACCACGCCGACAGGCCATCGGAGACCACCCCGCCCTTTCCGAATCCGGTGAACGGGTTCATGAGCCTGATACAGGCCGGCTGGGACACCGACGTCTCCGCCCGACCCCACGGGCAACGCACCACCATCGTCGTCCACGTCGACATCGAGGCCAAGGTCGGGTCGCTGCATCTGGGTCCGCTGCTCAGCACCGCCGAACGCCAGTACCTGAGCTGTGATGCCACCTGCGAAGTGTGGTTCGAACAAGCCGGCCAACCCATCGGAGCAGGGCGGGAAACCCGCACCATCAGCCGCCGACTCCGCCGCGCCCTCGAACACCGAGACCGCTGCTGTGCGGTACCCGGCTGCGGTGCCACCCGCGGCCTCATCAGCCTCACCGGACCCGCCGAACACCTGCTCGTCACCGACGCGTCGGGCCGCAAGCTTGAATCCAGGTCCTTGACCCGACCCCCGACCACACCCCACCCAACGTTCCACCATGCCCCGGCCCCACCGGCGAACACGCCAACTGGTGGTGGTACCGACCATTCCAACCGAGGCCATCGACCGACGACAACCTACCCGAGGCACGCCCGGCATAGCCGACCTCGGGTCCGGGGTCACAGGATCGCACTTCGGGCGGCAAATCGCTGCGCCACCGACGAACTCACCGGTGAGATCACCAAGAGTTCACCGAGTGGACCTGCGCTGCTACCCAGACGATGGGATCATCCGTCAGATGGCCACTGAGAACCCACAGACCATCGCCTACCCCGCCCCCGGTGCGCGCTCCCGGCGCCGCGGCGAAGATGCGCTCGCTCCCCACGTGATCGTGCTGTTCGGTGCCACTGGCGATCTCGCCAAGCGGAAACTGCTGCCCGGCATGGCATACCTGGTGAAATCCGCTCTGGCCCCCAAGATCCGGGTGGTCGGCACATCTCTGGAGGATTTCACCGACGAGGAGTTCCGGGCATTGGCCCGGGAGGCCATCGAAGACTTCGGCAGCCACCAACTCACCGAAGACGAGTGGGCGACCTTCGCCTCACAGGTCAGCTACGTGCCGCAGGGCGCCGGGCCGGAGGCACTGGCGGCCGCAGTCGCCTCGGCCGAGTCTGAACTCGGCCCCGACGTGCAGCGCCTGCACTACCTGTCGGTGCCGCCGAAGGCCGCGCGGGCGGTCATCACCATGCTGCGCGACGCCAACCTCGTGGAACGTTCCCGGGTGGTGATGGAGAAACCGTTCGGCACCGATCTGGAAAGTGCGGTGGAGCTCAACGACTTTGTGCACCAAACGTTTCGGGAACGGCAGATCTTCCGTATCGATCACTTCCTGGGCAAGGAGGCGGCCCAGAACATCCTGGCGTTCCGGTTCGCCAACGGGCTGTTCGAGCCGATCTGGAACCGCAACTTCATCGATCACATCCAGATCGACATCCCCGAGACGCTCGGGCTGGATCAGCGCGCCAACTTCTACGAGAGCACCGGAGCCTACAAAGACATGGTGGTCACTCACCTGTTCCAGGTGATGGCGTTTGTGGTGATGGAACCACCGACCGCGCTGGAACCGCGGGCGATCAGCGAAGAGAAGAACAAGGTGTTCCGGTCGATGCTGCCGATCGACACCGCTCACGTAGTACGCGGACAGTACGCGGGCTACCGCGAAGAGCCTGGTGTCGCAAGGGATTCCGATACCGAGACGTTCATCGCACTCAAAGTCGCGATCGACAACTGGCGCTGGGCCGGCGTTCCGATCTATCTGCGGACCGGTAAGCGGATGGCCGAGGGGCAGCGCATCATCTCCATCGCCTTCAAAGAAGCGCCGCGCACCATGTTCCCGGCCGGATCCGGCGTGGGCTCGCAGGGACCCGACCACCTGACCTTCGATCTCGCCGACTCGTCGAAGGTGTCGTTGTCGTTCTACGGCAAGCGCCCCGGGCCGGGGATGAAACTCGAGAAGCTGTCCATGCAGTTCTCCACCAGGGAGACCGAATACTCCGACGACGTGCTCGAGGCCTACGAGCGGCTGATCCTGGATGCGATGCGCGGGGACCACACCTTGTTCACCACCGCCGAGGGCATCGAATCGCTGTGGGAGCGCTCGGAGCAACTGCTCGACGATCCGCCCCCAGTCAAGACCTATCCGCAGGGCACGTGGGGGCCGAACTCGATCCACCAGCTGATCGCCCCGAACAGCTGGCGGCTGCCGTTCGAACGCATCTGGCGGGAACGCAAAGACTGACCGCGTCGACCGGGCAGCACGGCGGCTGCCCGGTCGAACACATCTGGCGGAAAAGAAAGACCTGACCGCCCGGCAATGTGAACCTCGACACCCATTGACTAGAACGTGTTCTAAATTGGAAGGTGACCTGCCCCGACCACCGCCGCCCGGGAGTGCCATGAGCAGCGCCAGCTTCGATCTGTCAACCGTCTTCGCCACCGTCGCCGGCGCGATCCCCGATCACACGGCCGTGCTGTGGCGGGACCGCCGACTGACGTATGCGCAGCTGGACTCCCGCGTCGACGGAGTGGCCCACTACCTGAATTCGGTTGGGCTGGGCTGCCGTACCCACCGCGACGAACTGCAGGGCCACGAATCCGGGCAGGACCATGTGGGCCTGTATCTGCGCAACGGCAACGAATACCTCGAGTCGATGATCGCTGCATATCGGGCGCGAGTGGCCCCGTTCAATGTGAGCTACCGCTACGTCGAGGAGGAACTGCACTACCTGCTCAACGACTCCTCGGCCACCGCGTTGATCTATCACGCCGAGTTCGCGCCACGGGTCGCTGAGATCCGCGACCGGCTGCCCAACCTGCAGGTCCTGATCCAGGTGGCCGATCACTCGGGTAACCCGCTGCTACCCGGCGCGGTGGACTACGAGTCGATCATCGCGACCCCCGCGCCGGTCGAGGGTCTGCCGACACCGGACGGTGACGACCTCTACATCCTCTACACCGGCGGCACCACCGGGATGCCGAAGGGGGTGCTGTGGCGTCAGCACGACATCTTCATCTCCGCGATGGGTGGGCGGCCGTTCGGCAGTACCGCCGCCATGACGTCGTACGACGAGATCGCTGAGCGCGCCAAGGCGGCCGCCGGCGCGATGTCGATCCTGATGCTCCCGCCGTTCATGCACGGCGCCGCCCAATGGGCGGCGTACAACATCATCACCATGGGCGGCTGGATTGCCATCCCCGACGACGTCGAAAAGTTGCGTGCCGCCGACGTTTTGCGGTTGGTTGAGCGGGAGAAGGTGCTCAGCATCCCGGTGGTCGGTGACGCGATGGCCCGGCCGCTGATCGACGAGATAGAGACCGGCGACTACGACCTGTCGAGCCTGCTGTCGATCACCAACGGCGGCGCACCGATGTCACCGACGGTGCGCGAGCGCATCCGGGCCGCGCTTCCGAATTTGCTGCTGATCGACGCCGTCGGGTCCTCCGAGGCTGGGCAGCAGATGAACACGGTCGCCGGGGACGAAACGGGTACCTCACCGGTCTTCAACCCGCAGCCCGACACCGCCGTCGTCGCCGCCGACTTCAGCCGCGTCCTGTCCCCCGGCGAGGGTGAGGGTTGGCTGGCACGCCGGGATCTGATCCCGCTGGGATACCTCGGCGACGCCGCCAAGACGGCACGGACGTTCCCGACGATCGACGGGGTGCGCTGGTCGGTTCCTGGCGACAAAGCCCGCGCCCTCGATGACGGCCGGATCGAACTGCTGGGCCGCGATTCGGTGACCATCAACTCCGGCGGCGAGAAGATCTTCGCCGAGGAGGTGGAGCGGGCGGTGGCCGCACACCCGCACGTCTACGACGTGGTCGTCGCCGGCCGCGCCTCGGAACGCTGGGGCAGTGAGGTTGTCGCCGTCGTCCAACTGGTCGAGGGCACCGAGGTCACCGACGACGAGCTGATCGAGGTTTGCGGGCGCATGATCGCGCGTTACAAGATCCCGAAAGAGTTCATCCGCACTCCGAAGGTGATGCGCTCCCCCGCGGGAAAGGCCGACTACCGGTGGGCCAAAGCGATTGCGGAGGACGCCGCCGCCCTCTGACAAAGCTGCCCTTTGACAAAGCCGCACTCTGACACTGCCGCACGACACCACCGGTGGTCGTCCGGAATCGACAGGCGGACACCGCCGCAATGTCATCAGGACCGGCGGTAGACACCCTTCCCGGTGACCAGCGGCATGTCCAGCGCGGTCCGGATACCGGCCGGCGCGGCCACCACGTCGGGGATGGCGTTCACGATCCGCCCGGCCGCGATCTGGATCGCCGCATAGTTGTGGTCACCGCGGCTGCTGCTCGGGCAGATGTCGACGGCGTACGACGGTTCACCGGTGATCTCGACACGGTAGGAGCCGCCGGCCTGCGCCGGCTGCGCCCAATCCGGTCGCAGATCACCACGCACCCGGGTGACGTGTTCGACCACCACCACAGCTCTGCCGTCGACCATGCCGTTGATCTCGAAGCGCATGGCCGCCACGGTGCCCTTGGCGATGACACCGCTGGCCACCTCGATGTCCTCTGGCGCCGGCTCCAGCTCGTAGTTCTCGGTGATCTCGTCGATCTCGACGCCCAGCCCGGCACCCAGCATCCGGATGGCGGTTCCCCAAGCGGCACCGAGGACACCCGGTAGCAACAGCAGGCCCGGCTGGTCGATCGGATTTCCGAAGCCCATGACCGCCGACATCACCTCGGTGCCGTCGTAGGACGCGTAGTCGGCGATCTCCATGGTGCGGATCTGTTCGATCCGCTGGCAGGTACCGGCGAGGGCAAACGGCATCAGGTCGGTCGCAAATCCCGGGTCGACACCGGTGATGAAGACCGTCGCATTCCCTTGCTGTGCAGCGGATTCCACGCGCTCGATCACCTTGCCGGGCACCACACCCCAGGGGAACTGCAGGCCGCCGGGAGCAGACCCGACCACATTGACCCCTGCGGCCAGCGCCGCCACGACATCCCGGGTCGCCTCGACCGGCCGGGTGTCGCCCATCGCGGTGTACACCAAACAGTCCGGCCCGGTGGCCAGTGCCTCGTCGAGTCCCGCGGTGGCAGCGATACCGGTGACCACGTCGAGGCCGGCCAACTCGCCCGCGTCGACACCCACCTTCTCCGCCGCAGAGACCCCTACTGCGGTGAGTTCGAAGCGATCGTCCTCGATCAGCTGGGTCAAAGCGATCCGGCCACAGTTTCCGGTGCCCACGAGTGCGACGCGAATAGCCATTCAGAGAGTATGCGGGCTTCGCGGAAAAATTGAAACATGTTCTAGTTTCAGATCGGGGGTGCGGTAGCCTGAGCCCCCATGGGACGCGTGGACGGAAAAGTTGTACTGATCAGCGGCGGAGCTCAGGGGATGGGCGCCGCACACGCCAGGATGCTGGTGGCCGAGGGCGCCAAGGTGGTGATCGGCGACATCCTCGACGAGAAGGGCGAAGCGCTGGCCGCCGAGCTCGGGGACTCCGTGCGCTACGTCCACCTCGATGTCACCGACGCCGAGCAGTGGGAGGCCGCGGTCAACACCGCCGTCGACAACTACGGCTCTCTCACCGCCCTGGTGAACAACGCCGGCATCGTCGCCCTGGGCAAGATCGGCAAGTTCGACATGACCAAGTGGCAGAAGGTCATCGACGTCAACCTGACCGGGACGTTCCTCGGCATGCAGGCCGTCGTGGAGCAACTGCGGGCAGCCGGCGGCGGATCCATCATCAACGTCTCCTCCATCGAGGGGCTGCGTGGCGCGCCCATGGTGCACCCGTACGTGGCGTCCAAGTGGGCGGTCCGCGGGATTTCCAAGTCGGCGGCCATCGAACTGGGCAAGGACAACATCCGGGTCAACTCGATCCACCCGGGCTTCATCCGTACGCCGATGACCAAGCACTTCCCGGACGATATGGTGACGGCCCCGCTCGGCCGTCCCGGTAAGCCCGACGAAGTCGCCACGTTTGTGGTGTTCCTCGTCAGCGACGAGTCGTCATTCGCCACCGGCTCGGAGTTCGTCATGGACGGCGGACTGGTCACCGACGTGCCCCACAAGGACCTCTTCTGAAGTCAGACGGGCCGCTCTCACGAGCGGACGACCCTGCTTCGAGAGCCGACGCCGGCCCAGCCGGACAAACTGGCAGCACGCGTCAACAGATTGCGCTCTGCGACGCCCGCGAACTCCGCTGAACGGCGCCACCCCGTCGGCGAGCGGTTGCCGTAAGAGCAGTCACGGTGTGCCTGCCGGTCGGTCACACGCAGCCCGGCACCGCCGCTTCGGCAAACTCCGACCCGTTCCTTTTGCAAATAGTGCGCCGCACGCTTCGCCACCAGCGGAAATATTGAATCCATTGCGATGTGGGCGGTGGACGCCACGGCGGTGCCCATATCAGTCGGACCCGAGGGAACTGGCCGCAATTCTTTGCGTCAGCGTCAATGTTCGTCACGCAGGAACGCCAGTCAGCTAACGCGGAGACTCGGCTAACTCGTTCGCTCGCCAAAACGGCCACCGAGGCAACCTCGAGCAATTTACATATTCCGGCCCTTTGTCCACTTACATCTGAGTAAATTTCCGCGGATCACGTTCACATGCGTCCCGAGGAGAATTCATGCATGTTGCAGCCCGGTCGTACCTAGCAACGGGAATCGCGCTCGTTGGAGCCGGCGCCATCGCGATCAGCCCGCTGTCGCCGGTGAGCTCGCAGTTGCCCGACATCACGGTGCCGGCCATCTCGTCGGTGCCCGTTGCACTGTCCTCGCTGACCAATCCCATCGAGCTGTGGGTTCAGGTCCTCACGGGTGCCGTCGACAACGCCGGAACCCTGGGGCAGGACTGGCTCTCCGACCCCGCACCGCTGCTGCGCCAGTTCATCACCAACCAGATCGGCTACCTCGAGACCCTCTCCACCGCCGGCGGCGACGTGGTGACGGGATTGGTCAATTACCTGACGCCGAGCAATCCCTATGGCCTGGTGGCAGGACTGCAGAATGCGTTCGGCGAGCTCGCCGCCGGTGATATCGCTCAAGGTGTCTCCACCTTGCTCACCGCGTTGATCACCGCCCCGATCGTCGGCGCCATCGGTATCCCGCTGCTGGGGTCCGGCCTGTTGGAGATCCCGGTCACGATCGCCCAGAACGTCACCGACGCCATCACCGCCGCGCTCAGTTTCAACACCGCGCTGCCATTGCTGTTGGGCACACTCGGGCCCGTGCTGGGGCCCCTGAATTCACTGGGTACCACAGGACAGGAGATCTACGACTCGCTCGCCGCCGGCGACATCATCTCGGCTCTCACCGCGGTGGTCAACATCCCGGCGGTACTGACCGGCGCAGCGCTCAACGGATTCACGGGCGTTGACGGAACCTTCTTCCCGGGCCTGCTGAGCTACGACGCCGCCGGGTTTGCCGGGGGCCTGGTCCAATCGATGCTTCTGACCATTCCGCGCGCCCTCGCCGCCGCCATCGGCGCCTCCCCACCAGCCGGCAGGACCGCCGGCGACGAAGTGTCGGCCCTGACCACCGATCCCGCTGCGACGGTGACCCTTGACATCGCCGCGGCCAAGATGGTTGCCGTATCCGACTCCGCAGCCGATTCAGCTCCCGAAGCCGCAGCCGGTCCGGCGACCGACTCGTCAGCCGATTCGGCTCCCGAAGCCGCGGCACCGGAACCAGCCGGCGCAGCACCGATCGCTCCGGTCACCGATGACCAGACCCCGGCCGTCGACGAAGCCACCGACGAGACCTCCGAGGAAGCGGCAACCGACGACGCCGAGACCGAGGCGACCCCTCGGGACGAGGAGAGCGACACCCCGTCCAGAGGCAACGCCGGGAATGCCGGCTCCGGAAGCAACGATTCCGGCAGCAGCAGTTCCGACAACGGCAGTTCCGACAACAGTGGCAGCAGCAACAGCGGCGGCAAGAAGGAGCGCGCCAGCAAGAGCAGCAGCAAGAGCGCCGGCAAGGACGCCGCGTAACCCACCGTCGACAGCCGGCCCCCGCCCTCCGGTGGGGGCCGGTTCTGCGCGCTGATCCGACAAAATTTGGCCGCTCCTCAGCTGATCCTGGGAGGTCCGCGCAACCGTCGACCCGAGATCGTGAGACTTGGTACCGTTCCCCCACGACCGAATCCAGCTGTACGAGAGCACTCCCCCGTCTGGCACCCGCCAGACGTAGTGCTGACCGCACAGGACACAGGAGGGGGGTCCTAGAGTGATGGTTTTCGGGCGGTGGTGGCGCCAATCCGACCACTTCTATTGGTTGACAGCACTTTTGGCCTCGCGTGGCATGCAGCCGATGACGTGCCGGTTCGTGGCGGCTGCCGTGCTAAGCCTCACCGTGGCCAACGTCGCGATGCTGTGGAGCCCGGCTGGGCCTCAGGGCACCACAGCCCGGGTGACGGCCACGGTTGTTGCGGCGCTGTGCACCGCGATGGCGGCGTTGTGGTTGTCGCCGAGGTGGCCGAGCAAGGCCGCATCCATCACGTTTGTGGCCGTCGTCGGCGGGTGCCTCGCAGCATCGTCGCTGGTGCAGACGAATCCGGTCGCCGGTTTGGTGGGCTGCACCGCTTTTGCTGCGCTCGGCGGCTACGTCGCGTTTTTCCACACCCCGCGACTCGCGTCGCTCATTCTTGCCGTCGCAGCCGTCACGTCGGGGGTGCTCGCGACCCGACTGGCCGCCGAGACCGACCTGGTGTTCGCCGTGTGCGCGCTGCTCTTCCTGGCGATGATCAACGTCTCGGTCCTCATCGCCTGCCGGGCGGTGATACACCTGCTCGGTGTCAATGTGCTGGCCGCCGATATCGACCGCCTCACCGGGTTGCTCAACCGGGATGCCTTCTACCGGGCCACCGGGGCGTTGACCTCGGCCCGGGGCCGGGTCGACGACCGGTACCTGGTGGTCCTGTTGGTCACCATGGACAACTTCAACCTTCTCAAGAGCACGCTCGGCTCGACCGCCTGCGATCGGGCGCTGGTCGCAGTAGCGCAGACGTTGCGGGAAACCACCCGCAGCAACGCCGTCGTCGGCCGCATCGGTGACGCCGAGTTCGTCATCGCCGACACCTTCGCTTCCACGGACTCCTCACCGCTGGTGGAACGGGTCCGCGGGGCGATAGCCTCCACACCGCCTCGGTTGACTGCCAGCATCGGAGTGGTGTGTACGCCGCTGGCAGCGCTGTCCGATTGTCCGCCGGAGGAGCTGCTCGACGAACTCATCGAGCTGGCCGGCGGTTCGATGGCCGACGCCCGGCGCGGCGGCGGCAACCAGGCGCGCTACACCGTGTGCCCGGCACCCGCGGCGCTGGATCCGGGGAATCGGCTCGAGACCGACGACCAGTGGTGAGGTTGATACCTCAGCTGAAACACATCCGGCCCCTTCATACGTGCTGAGTATCATCGAACGGTGAATCTCGACGAATTGCGCTGGTTCGTCGTGCTGGCCGAGACCGAACATGTCACCGACGCCGCTGCCGCTCTGCACATCAGTCAGCCCACGCTCTCCCGGGCCCTCGGCCGACTCGAAGACGAGGCTGGCGCACCCCTGTTCAATAGGGTGAACCGCCGTCTGACCCTGAACGCCTACGGCCGAATCCTGCTCGAGCACGCGCGGCGTTCCACCGCCGAGATCGACGCCGCAATCGAGCGGATCGCGGCGCTGCGCGACCCGGACACCGGCACCGTCAGATTGGCGTTCCTGCATTCGGTGGCCAGTTGGTATGTGCCGGAGCTCCTTCGGCGCTTCCGCGACGGGGCACCGAACGTGCAGTTCGACCTCTTCCAGGGCGCCGCCCACACGATCGTCGGGCACCTGGTCACCGGACGGGCCGACCTGGCGATCACGTCACCACGCCCCACCGGATCCGAATTCGGCTGGCACCGGCTCTATGAGGAGCGATTGTGCCTGGCAGTCCCACGCGGACATCGTTTTTCCGAGCGCACCAGCGTCGACCTGAGTGATATCGCGGCGGAACCGCTGGTGGCCCTGCCGCCCGGATTCGGGCTCCGTCAGCTCACCGACGAGTTGTGGGCAAAGGCCGACATCGCACCCCGGATCGTGTTCGAAGCCATGGAGATTCCCGCGGTGGAAGGACTGGTCGCCGCAGGATTCGGTGTCGCGGTGGTACCACAGCCGCGCCCCGGCCGCAGCGAACCATTGTGCGAATACGTCACGCTGTCCGATCCGGGCGCGCAGCGGCAGATCGGCCTGGTGTGGGCAACAGAGCGCGAGCTCCCGCCAGCTGCCTGGAGATTTGCGGAGTTTGTCAGGTCGCCCATCGAAATCATGCTCACCTCGCATGGTGACGATTAATTTCATGCATTGGACACATTGAACCCGCCCTCTTAGCGTGGGCCGAGTGTCCGTGGAGTTCCAGTCGTCGAGCAGCGCGCCCGGATGGGTCGGCCACTCCAGAGGCTCCACGGAGTACCGCCGCCTCCTGGCCGCGCTGTTCTGCGCCGGCATCGCCACCTTTGCGCAGCTGTACTCGCCACAAGCAGTGTTGCCGCAGATCGCTCAGCAGCTGGGCATCGGCGCCGCCCAAGCCGCCCTGACGGTGTCGGCGGCCACCATCGGGCTGGCGCTGGCGGTGCTGCCCTGGTCGGTGGTGGCGGACCGGGTGGGCCGAGTCCGGGCCATGTCGGTGTCGGTCACCGCCGCCACCGCACTCGGCCTGCTGGTGCCGTTGGCGCCCACCTACCAGATACTGCTCGGTGGCCGATTCCTCGAAGGCCTGGCACTCGGCGGCGTTCCGGCCGTTGCGATCGCTTACCTGTCCGAAGAGATCGAGCGACGCCATTCCGCACGTGCCGCCGGTATCTATGTGGCGGGAACGACAATCGGCGGGCTCTCGGGTCGGCTGGTCGCCGGACCGATCGCCGAGACGGTGCACTGGCGGATGGGGATGTTCGCCGTGGCGGTGCTGTGCGCTCTGGCCGCCGTCGGCTTCATCGCCCTGGCTCCACGGCCGCAGGGGTTTTTGCCGACAACCGGGCGCGCCATCAGCAACCTGGCCCACCGCCTGGCCGCCAATCTGCGGTCGCCGCGACAGCTGGCCCTCTACTCACAGGCGTTCCTGCTGATGGGCGGATTCGTCGCGCTCTACAACTTCCTCGGATTCCGGCTGACCTCGCCCCCGTTCAACCTGCCGCAGGAACTCGTCAGCCTGGTGTTCCTGGCATATCTCGCCGGCACCTGGGCCTCTTCGCAGGCCGGCGCACAGGTGCGCCGCTTCGGCCGCAGGACGGTGCTGCTGGTGTCGATCGGTGTCATGACCATCGGCGTGGCGATGACGCTCAACGATCACCTCGCGCTGGTGTTGGGCGGTCTGGTGGTCGCCACCGTCGGCTTCTTCGGCGCCCATGCGGTCGCATCCGGCTGGACCGGTATCGACGCCGAGACCGGCAAAGCGCAGGCGTCATCCCTGTACAACCTGGCCTACTACGCGGGGTCCAGCGCCGTGGGGTGGTTCGGTGGCATTGCCTTCGATGCGCTGGGTTGGCCCGCCGTCGCCGGCACTGTGCTGGTGCTCGTCGTCATGGCAGGAGCCGTTGCCGCCGTGGTGTTACCGCGCAACTGATTTCGGTCAGCCGATCCCGAATTGTGCGTACAGCGACTGAGTTCGCCACCAGATCGAGGCGATGAACACCACCAACAGGGCCACGACCAGACCGGCTTGCAACAAGGTTCGACGGTCCCGCGGCGCGTAGACGAAGCCGGCCGCCACCAGCCCGCCCGTCACCAGCCCGCCGAGATGACCCTGCCAGCTGATGTTGTGTGAACTGATCAGTGGAACCACCAGGGTGAACGCCACGTTCAAGCCGATCAGCGTGACCACCCAGCGCACATCGAGTTTGAGACGCTTGGCGATCACGAACGTGGCACCGAAGAGCCCGAAGATGGCCCCGGAGGCGCCGGCCGTCGCGGTGTTCAGCGGTGAGAGCAGATACACCAGAACCGAACCGCCGAGTGCGCTCAAACCGTAGAGCGCACCGAAGCGCAGCCGTCCCAACAGCAGTTCCAGCTGCGGGCCCACCACGTACAGCGCCCACATGTTGAAGAGGATGTGCATGATGCCGTAGTGCAGGAACGCCGAGGTCACGAGTCGGTAGAGCTGACCGTCGGCGACCGCGGGCGGCCACAGGACCAGTTGTCGCTCCAGGTCCGGTGAGGCCATCTGCAACAGGAACGCCAGAACGTTGATGGCGATCAAGGTGTAGGTCACATAGGGCACCGCGGTGCCCGGCCGCTTGCCACCGAACTGACCGACCGGCTGGCGCACCGACTTGGCGCCTTCGTTCACACACTCGACGCACTGGTGCCCGACAGCCGCCGACCGCATGCACTCCGAGCAGATGAAACGGTGGCAGCGGGTGCAGCGGACGTAGGTCTGGCGGTCCGGATGGCGGTAGCAGGTGGGAACGCTCGCGGGCGCTGGCGGTGGGGTGCCGGGATAACTCATCGGCCTGCTCTCATGCTGCCCACAATAGTTGTCGTCGATTCCGGGCGTTCAAAGCCGCCACCGCCGGCAAGCAGTAGTGCTGCGCTACACGCCAACTCGGTCGTCGACCAGGGAAACACCCAAGAAGTGACAGCCCTAGACGTATCGGTTGCGTCCTGCGATCGCACCGGTAACCAGCTGAACGGCATAGACCACCAGGAACATCGTCCACGAAACCGTCCAGCCGCCGGTCACATCGTGGAGCAGACCGAACAGGAACGGGCCGGCGCCGGCAATCAAGTAGCCGAATCCCTGCACCATCCCGGAAAGCTGGGCGGTCTCATCCCCGGTCCGGGCCCGCAGCGCGATGACGGCCAGCGCCAGCGCAAAGACACTCTGCCCCACTCCGATCAGCACGCTCCACAGCACCGGTTGCGCCGCCGGAGCCAGCATCACCCCGACGATGCCGGCCACACCGAACACGCCGAGGCCGACGATCCACCCACTCTGACTGCCACGACGGGCCGCCAACGGCGAAACCACCAGGGCGATCGGCACCCCGATCAGCGCCGTCAAACCCACCAACATCCCGGCCTGCGCCTTGGGCACCCCGTGGGTGATGAAAACCTCTGGCAGCCAACCCATCACGATGTAGGCCATGAACGCCTGACAACCAAAGAACAGGGTGATGGTCCACGCCAATCGGTTACGCAGGAGCGAGCGCCGCGCCCCGGTCCGCACCGCCGATTTCACCCAGGCGCCGCCGTGACGACGCGACACCGGCACCCACACCGCAAACGCCGTGAGCGCCAACACCGCCCAGATGCCCAGCGCCGGTCGCCATCCCCCCATGGGGTCTTCGATACCTGGGGTCAATGCCGACCCCAGCGCCCCACCGGCTTGCAACGCGGCGGTGTAAATGCCCGTCATCAGGCCGATCCGGGCCGGAAACGACCCTTTGATCACAACCGGGATCAGCACGTTGATCAAGGCGATACCCGCACACACGACCAGGCTGGCGCCCAACACTGCGTGGGATCCACCGAGGGCGCGGACGGTCAGGCCGGCCGCTATCGTCAACAGCGACAACGAGATGGTGCGCCCCAAACCGATCCGGGCTGACAGTCGCGGAGCGGCCAGCCCGGCGGCGGCAAAACACAACGCGGGCAACGTCGTGAGGACTCCGGCCCAGGTGGCCGAGACGCCGAGGTCGGCACGGATCTCACCCAGCAGTGGCGCCACACTGGTCACCGCCGGTCGCAGGTTCAGCGCGGTGAGCACCACCGCGACGGCCAGAAACGCGCCCCCCGTGGCCGCCGACACCGGGGCGGTCCGGAACTCGGCCTCCCCGGCGAGACTCGAGGACAGGCCGTCATTACGGCCGGCATGTTTCATCGATGTTTCAGAACCCACGGCTGCTATCGTGGCATACATCCCATGATTGGATGAAAGGGCGTATCTGTGCCGTTGGTCACCACCCGCCGGTCTGGACTGGTCGAGCAGGTCATCGAACAGCTCCGTTCGTCGATCACCAGCGGCGAATGGCCCGTCGGTGCTCGCATCCCCAAAGAAGCCGAACTCACCGAAGGCCTCGGAGTGGGTCGCAACACCGTCCGCGAGGCGGTCCGCGCACTGGCCCACGCCGGAATCCTGGAGGTCCGACAGGGCGACGGCACCTATGTGCGCGCCACCAGTGAGGTATCCGGCGCCCTCCGGCGACTGTGTGGCAGCGAACTGCGCGAGATCCTGCAAGTACGCCGAGCCCTGGAAGTCGAAGGCGCCAGGCTGGCCGCCGCCAACCGCACCACCGACGAGCTCGCCGAACTTCGCGCCCTGCTGGCCAAGAGCCACGAGTACCTCAGATCGGGGGCCGATGAATTCGCCCGGGCCGACACCGATTTCCATCTCGCCGTCGTCCGGTGCTCACACAACACCATCCTGATCGAGCTGTACCGCGGCCTCCTGGAGACCATCGCCGCCGGCGTGGCCACCGCCACCGAAACACTGGGCGGGCCACTCGACCATGCCGACCTGGTCGAACACATCGCCGCCGGCGACCAACACCGAGCCGCCCAGGTGGTGGGCACCCTCGTTGACCACATGCTCGCCGGCATCGACAGCTGAGAACCGTCACCGCACGTTCCGTCTCGCACCGGGCGGACACCAGAGGCGGCGGTAGCCTGGACCCAGGCAACATCCCCGCCGAAGGAGCCGGCCCCATGAACACTCCGGCATCCACGGCCGACCTGGTGACCGCGATCTCCGCGGGCCCCGCCGGGCCACAGATCGGCGCATTCTTTGATGTCGACGGCACCCTGGTGGACGGCTTCACCGCGGTTCCACACGCAGGGCACCGGATCCGTGCGCGCCAAGCCAGAATCGGCGAGATATTCGGTGTCATCGAGGCCGCTACCCGATATCGCCTCGGCAGGATGGAGTTCGAGCGGCTGGTCGTTCGGGCCGCTGGTTATCTGCGCGGCGAGTCGTTGGCCGCCCTCGACACCCTCGGAGCCGACCTGTTCGACCGACGGATCGAGCGGCGGATGTTCACCCAGATGCGTGCAGTGGTGGCGGCCCATCAGCAACACGGGCACACCGTCGTCCTCCTCACCTCGGCGTTGACCATCCATGTCGAAGCGCTGGCCGGCTCGCTGGGCATCTGCCACGTGCTGTGCAATCACTTCGAGGTCGACGACCAGGGGCTGCTCACCGGGCAGATCCGCACGCCGATCATCTGGGGCCGGCACAAGGCCGATGCGTTGCACCGGTTCGGCCGGGAGCACCGGCTCGACCTGGCCGCCAGCTACTTCTACTCCGATGGCGACGAGGACCTGCCGTCGATGCGGCTGGTCGGCAATCCCCGGCCGGTGAACCCGCGTCGCGAGCTGGCCGCCGCCGCCGCCGAGCTCGGCTGGCCCGTGCTGCGGGTGAGCAACCGCACCAACCCCTCCGCGGGGGTGCCGGCGCCCTGACCGGCCGATCGTGGCACCCCGCTCTCAGTTAGCTCGTCTACTCTTGTGTGCTGTGTGGAGGATGAAATCGGCGGTATGGGTATCGGCACTGGCGCTGGCGGGTTTGTTCACGGCTGGTAGCGCCCACGCTGAGCCCGAGCCGACTCCGGAGCCGGCTGCGCCGAAAACCTCCATCGAGGCCAACGGCACCTACAACGTCGGCTCCGACATTGCCCCCGGCACCTATCAATCCCCCGGCCCGCTCGCCGACGGCGCCTGCTACTGGAAGCGAGTCGGCGGCACCGAGATCCTGGACAACGCCATGAGCAAGAAGGCGCAAGCCGTCCAGATCGAACCCACCGACACGGCGTTCACCACCAGTGGCTGCCAGCCCTGGCAGAAGACCGATTGCGCCCCGGGCTGTCTGCCCGCCCCGGCGTCACCGCTGGATGTGCTGAGCCAACTGGGCCGCGTGCTGACCGGCCCCAAGACGCCGCCGGCCCCGTCGGCCCCGGCTCCTGCAGAAGCACCTGCCACCCCCACCCCGTAACGCCATGTCCGAAGACGGCCGGATCGTGGTGCCCGCCGACCTCGACGCGGTCACGGCGATCAGCGACGAAGACCACTCCGGGATCGACAGCGCCGCGGTGGACCGGATCTGGGGTGCGGCCCGCCATTGGTACGCGGCGGGAATGCAACCGGCGATCCAGGTCTGCCTGCGGCACAACAGCCGGGTGGTGCTGAACCGGGCCATCGGCCACGGTTGGGGCAACGGACCCACCGATGCACCCGACGCGGAGAAGATCCCCGTCACCACCGAAACACCCTTCTGCGTCTACTCCGCAGCCAAGGCCATCACCACCACCGTGGTGCACATGCTCGTCGAACGTGGCGAGTTCGCGCTCGACGACCGGGTCTGCGACTACCTGCCCAGCTACACCAGCCACGGCAAGGACCGCACCACCATCCGCCATGTCATGACCCACAGCGCCGGGGTGCCGTTCGCCACCGGGCCGCGACCGGACCTCAAGCGGATGAACGACAGCGAATACACCCGCGAGATGCTCTCCCAGCTCAAACCCCTTTACCGGCCGGGACTGGTTCACATCTATCACGGCCTGACCTGGGGCCCGTTGATGCGGGAGATCGTCGCCGCGGCAACCGGTCGGGACATCAGGGAGATCCTGGCCACCGAGATCCTCGATCCACTCGGGTTCCGCTGGACAAATTACGGTGTGGCAGAAGTTGATCTACCGTTCGTGGCGCCCAGTCACGTCACCGGCAAGCCACTACCCCCGGCGATCGCGAAGGCGTTCAAGATCGCCATCGGCGGCACCCCGCAACGGATCATCCCGTTCTCGAACACGCCGGCGTTCCTCACCAGTGTCATCCCGTCGTCCAGCACGGTCTCGACCGCTGCCGAGCTGTCGCGGTTCGCCGAAATCCTGGTCAACGGAGGCGAACTCGACGGGGTGCGGGTGCTGCGGCCCGAGACGCTGCGCGCGGCGACCACCGAGGCCCGCCGGCTGCGCCCGGATCTGGCGACGGGGCTGATGCCGCTGCGTTGGGGTACCGGATTCATGTTGGGCTCCAAGCGGTTCGGCCCGTTCGGCCGCGACGCCCCGCAGGCCTTCGGACACACCGGACTGACCGAGATCGCGGTGTGGGCCGACCCGGCGCGCAATTTGGCCGCCGCGGTCGTCAGCAGCGGCAAGCCGGGCCGCCACCCCGAGGCGGGCCGGTACACCGCGCTACTGGACCGGATCACCTCAGACATCCCCCACGCCTGAACCCTCGTTCCGTCGCAGGAACCCCACCCCGGCCGAAGTTGACGATTGTCAATTTTTTATGGTGATGTGATGAGCGCCACATCTGACGAGGATCGGGTCGTCACCCTCGCGCGGCGGGTCGTGGCCGAACACGACCCCAGATCCGTTCCGGTCCACGAGTACCTCGGTGCCTGTTTTGATGCCGGACTGTCCTGGGTGCACTTCCCCGACGGGCTGGGCGGGCTGGGGGTGTCCCGCGGCCTCCAGGCCGTCGCCGACCGCATCCTGCAGGGCGCCGGTGGCCCGGTTCCCTTGGGACTCAACCCGATGGGTTACGGCATGGCCGCCCCCACCATTCGTGAGCACGCCCAAACCGATGACGTACGACGACGGCTGCTGCGTCCGCTGGCGACCACCGAGGACATCTGGTGCCAGCTGTTCTCCGAACCCGGTGCGGGTTCGGACCTGGCGGGTCTTGCGACCTCCGCGGTGCCGGAGGGTTCCGGGGAAGACACCGAATGGGTGATCAACGGGCAGAAGGTGTGGACCAGCCTGGCCCACCGGGCCCGCTGGGGCCTGCTGCTGGCCCGCACCGATCCCGACCTGCCAAAACACCAGGGGCTCACCTATTTTGTGATCGACATGCACGCCCCCGGCGTCCAGACCCGGCCGCTGCGGCAGCTGACCGGCCAGGCCGAGTTCAACGAGGTCTACTTCACCGACGCCCGCATCCCGGACAGCCTGCGCCTGGGTGCGGTGAACGACGGTTGGCGCGTCGCGATGACCACACTGATGAACGAGCGCAGCGCCCTGGGCGGCAGCGGTTCTCGCCGCGGAGCCGGCACCATCGCCGATGCCACCGCACTCTGGGCGTCCCGGCCCGGGCGCCAGACGCCGGTGCTGCGCGACCGGTTGACCCAGCTGTGGCTGCGCGCCGAGGCACAGCGGCTCACCGCGGAACGCTCGCGAGCCGCGGCCACGGTCGGCGGCCCCGGCCCCGGCCCCGAAGCCTCCATCGGCAAGCTGGTCGGTGCGGAGCTCAACCAGAACATCTACCAGTGGTGTATGGATTTCCTTGGCGCAGAGGCGATTCTGTACCACACCTATGATCTTCTGAACGAAGAGGACGGCGCGGATTGGCGGGGACCGGTACAACAGCGGTTCCTGCGCAGCCTCGCGAACACCATCGAGGGTGGGACCTCGGACATCATGCGCAACATCCTGGGCGAGCGGGTGCTGGGGTTGCCCGGCGATCTGCGGGCCGATGCCGGGATGCCGTGGAAGGAGATCCCCCGTGGTTAGTGCCGGTCAAGCCCCATTCACCTTCAGCGCCGAGCAGCAGGAACTGCGTCGCGCGGTGCAAAAGTTCTGCGCCGACAACTTCGACGAACAGTCGGTGCGCCGGCTGATGGAGTCCACACCGGCCTACGACGCCCACGCCTGGACACGGCTGGGCTCCGAGCTCGGCGTACTGGGGCTGGCAGTACCCGACGACGACGGCGGGGCCGGCGGCACCCTGGTGGACCAGGCGGTGGCCGTCGAAGAGCTCGGCGCCGCCCTGGCCTGCGGGCCGGTGTTCGGCACCGTGTTCTTGGCGATTCCCGCACTCGTGGCGGCAGCACCGAGCCCGGCACGTGAGACCCTGCTCGCCGACCTCAGCGAAGGCCGTCGCACCGCCGCATTTGCCGTGCCCGAACGCGCCGGAGATTTCGACCCGGGCGCGATCACGGTCAGCGCCACCGAATCCGGCGACGGGTTCACCGTGTCCGGCTCCATCGAGGCAGTTGTCGACGCCGGTGCGGCCGACGTACTGCTGGTCGCGGCGACTGGGCCCCGCGGCGCGGCGCTCTACGCGGTCGACGGCACCACCACCGAGCGCACCGAGCTGGTCACCCTCGACCTGACCCGGCCGCAGGCGTCGGTGCGGTTCACCGACTCCCCGGCTCGACTTGTCGCCGGGCCCGACGAAGCCGAACGGGTGATCACCAACGCGCTGCGGGTCGGTGCGGCGCTGCTGGCGGTGGAGCAGGTGGGTGTCGCCGCCCAGCTGCTCGATGTGGCTGTCGACTACGCCAAAACACGCCTGCAGTTCGGCCGGCCGATCGGATCCTTCCAGGCCGTCAAACACCGGCTCGCCGACATGCTGGTCGAGGCCGAACACGCCCGTTCGACGGCCTATCACGCCATCTGGGCGCTGACCGACGGCTCCGATGATCCCGCGCTCGCGACCAGCATCGCCCAAGCGACGTGTTCGGCTGCTGCAGCCCGGATCGCCGCCGACTCCATTCAAGTGCTCGGAGGTATCGGGTTCACCTGGGAACACCAGGCTCATCTGTACTTCAAACGCGCCACCACCGATGCGGCGCTGCTGGGTTCTGCTGAGCAGCACCGTGATCGGGTGGCAGCACTGACCGTTGATGTGGCCTCACCGGACCGGGCCCCGACGGTGGCCACCGGGGCGAGTCAGTTCCGGATGCCCCGGTAGATACCGCGGCGCACGATCCACGGCTGTAGCACCCGATTGACGGACCACAACGGGAAACGCAATGCCTGGCCCGACGGAGCGAACACCTCGAGCCCGTCCGGCTGCACGCCCAGCACCGATCCCCAACGACGCCTCGGCGGCCGGTAGTCGCGAAGCCGCCGGCCCGCGAGATACGCAATCACGTTGCCTGCCAACAGTTTGTCGGCGCGGTTGCGCGCCGAGCTGCGCAGCGGATCGGTGGCCGCCACATCGCCGATCGCGAACACGCCGGGGTGGCCGGGAACCTGCAGGTCAGCGTGCACCCGCACAAAGCCGTTGTCGTCGAGGAGGTCACCGGGCAGCCAACCGGTGTTCGGCCGGACCCGGCCGATCGTCCAGAGAACCGCAGCTGCCGTCGCCGGTGGTTGCCCAGTACTCCAGTGCACCGGCTCGTCGGTGATCCGGTCGAGCCGGAACCCCTCGGGAATCACGGCCCGGTGGCCGGGATGCAACACCACCCCGGCATCGATCAACCGGCGCCGCACCGAGGTCCAGGTCCGGGGGTGGTGCTCGAGCAGCGCACGCTCACCCGGGTAGTAGAGGTGAATCGCCTTCTCCGGCCAGGTGATTGCCACATTGGCAGCGCTACTCACCGCGGCTGCTCCCCCACCGACCACCATCACCGATTCGGATGCCGCCAATCGGGTGTGGACCCGCTGCAGGTCTTCGCCGACGTCGGTGGCGTGCTGCATTGCCGGTGAGCGCCAGAAGCCGTTGGTGACCCCGGTGGCGATGACGAGGACGTCGTAGTCCTCCCGGGTCGTCGTTGCGTCGGCATGAACGACCGTCACTGATCGGGTGTCGAGGTGAAGTCCGGTCAGCACCCCGTGCACGGTGCGGACGCGATCGAGCCCCCGGAACCGGTCGAACGGGATCCAATAGTCGCGGGCCCAGTCGTCGGGCCGGGCCAACCGCACCCCCAACTCCTGACCGCTCACCAGTGCCGGTTTCGCCGAGATCCCCACCACGTCGAGATGCCTGGCCAGCCGGATCGCCGTCAGCACCCCGGCATCACCGAGCCCGGCGATCACCACCCGATGACGGCTCACCGCGGCGACTTCCGTGGCGGCCGGGGCACAAATCGTGGAACCCGGTCGATCACGTCCTGATACTCGGGCCGCCGCGCCAGACTGCGCGTCTCCATCATCGGGATGCTGGCGCCGAGGAACATGGCGAGCATCGCCACCGCCCCGAGTATCAGCCACCACCAGCTTGCGGGCGCGACCGCGATACCGAACAACGCCAGCGCCAACCAGAAGGAGAACTCGCCAAAGTAGTTGGGGTGTCGCGACCAGCCCCAGAGGCCGCGGTCCATCGTCTGTCCCGGTCGGTGCTGCCGGACAAACCGGTGCATCTGGACATCGGCGATCAGTTCCAGCACGACCGCGCCGACCCCGAGGACAAACGCGATCACGGTGAGCCACCCGAGGTCTGGGCCGGGACGGGTGACGACGACGTAGGCCGGGATCATCGCCAGGAAAACCTGCAGTGTCGGGATCAGATGGATGGCAACCAGATCCGCGACGAATTCGAACCGGCCCGCACGGTCTCGGAACATCGGGTAGCGCCAGTCTTCATGGTGCAGACCAGGAAACGTGTACACCCAGTTTGCAGTCAACCGCACCGACCACAGCAAGACCACGGCCGCCAACAGCCAGCACCGTAGCTGGTCGAATCCCACTCCACCCTGAATCCACCAGTAGATCAGCAGCAGCGGCGGTGCCACGCTCCAGTAGGCGTCATAAAAGCTGGAGTTGCGAAAGATTCGAGAGAATGCGAACACCACCACGGTGGCAAGCAGGTCGGCGATCAACGTATCGAGCCACAGCATGCCGGTTTTCGGCGCCCACACCAGCCATGCCGCGGCCGCGAGGATCGCCACGGAATAGGCGGCGGCGATCAACGCCAGCGATGCCGCTTTGCTCATTGCTCCAGTCAATGGTGATCACCATTTCTTCATGAAGTTCTCCATGAGGTCGGAGAGCTCCGTGCCCCGAGCGGTGCGCTCAGCACGGCAGTGGCCTCCGAATGAACCCGATCGACCGAACAGTAACACGTTCCAGTTTCTGCATCGTTGCGATTTGCGCGAACTTCATCAACTCCGCTTTCGGCACCGTTCGGGACACTTTCGGCCCCAATCGGGACAGCTGCCACGCCACGAATCACCCGATCAGAACGCCGTTTTGAGTGCGCACCCGAACACGCCGCAACGAGCCACCCGCTATGCTGTCGGCAAACAAGTTGCGGATGTTCGCTCTGTTCGGCGTCTGCAATCCCCAGACCAGGACACAACGATGACCGACACGGACGCGACAGGCAGGCGGCGGCGCCTTTTCCCGCTCTCCATCCCGATCTCCGTGGTGGCCGCTCTGGTCGTCGGGTGTACCAGCGAAACCTCCGAGGCAGGATCAGAGGAACCGCCGGACGGTTCGGTATCGCTGTCGGTACTCGCCTTCACATCCTCCGCGTCCGGCTGGAACGCCAGCATCCCCGCGTTCACCGCCACCGACGGCGGCGCCGGCATCACGGTGAAGACCACCTACGGGCCGTCCCCCGAACTGGCCGACATGGTTCGACAGGGCGACCCGGCCGATATCGTCTACCTGGCCGATCAGCCGAGCGTCAACAGCCTCGTCCTGGAGGAGAAGATCGCGCCGGATTGGGATACCGGACCACACGGCGGCCAACCGTTCGGGTCGATCACGACCTTGGTGGTACGCGCGGGCAATCCGCTCAACATTCACACCTGGAATGACCTCCTGCGCCCCGGTATCCAGGTGATCGCCGCCAATCCGGTGCTGTCCGGATCCGGGAAATGGGGTTTGATGGCGGCCTATGCCAGCGCCAGTGACGGTGGCCAGAACGAGGAGGCCGGGGTCGACTATCTGAACAAGTTGATCCTCGAGCACGTGGTCGTCGGTCCGACCACGGTGACCGAATCCATCGATCTGTTCCTCGCCGGGACCGGTGATGTGCTGATCGCACCGGAGAACAGCGCCCTCGCCGCCGAGGGCCACTCGGCGGCCATCGAACGGGTGGTGCCTCCTCAGACACTCAAGATCGACAGCCAGGCCGCCATCGTTGCCGCAAGCCGGCATCCGGACGAAGCCAAGCGTCTGCTGGAGTTCCTGTACACACCAGAAGCGCAACGCCTTTGGGCCGAAGCCGGCTTCCGTCCGGTGTTGCCGGACGTCGCGCAGGAGTTCGCAGCAGACTTCCCGGCACCGCGGAGGCTGTGGACCATCGAGGACGTCGGCGGCTGGGCCGTGGTCGGCCCGAAGTTCTTCGATCCCGAGAACGGGATCGTCTCCCGGATCTTCGAGCAGGCCACCGCCTAGCGGCATTCGCCCACCGTTTGCCCTGGAGCAATGTTGCGCCAGTAGTTTTGTGGGCTGTGACGGGGGCCCTGGAAATGCCGATGGCGTTACCCGAAGTCATGGATCCGATGTACTGGCTCGGCATGGATGGGCCGTTCGGATCGGCGGTGCTGATCGGGGTCATCGTCATAGTCTTCGTCGAGACCGGACTGCTGTTTCCGTTCCTGCCCGGCGACAGCCTGTTGTTCACCGCCGGACTCATTGCCGCGCAGCCGAACTCCGCCGTCGATCTCTGGACCGTCGGTCCGTGTGCCGCTGTCACCGCGGTGGGCGGTGGACAGCTCGGTTACGCACTGGGCCGGCGCATCGGGCCGTCGCTGTTCCGGAAGCCGGACGCCCGGTTCTTCAAACAGCGTTATCTCATCGAATCACACGATTTCTTCGAACGACACGGCGCCAAAGCCCTGGTGATCGCACCGTTTGTGGGCGTGGTCCGGACCTTCACCCCCGTGGTGGCCGGGATCGCCGGAATGCGCTATCGAGTGTTCTTGGCCTTCAACATCATCGGAAGCAGCGCCTGGGGGATCGGTCTCACCACCATCGGCTTCTTCCTCGGCAACGTCGATTTCGTGGCCCGCCATCTGGAGTTGATGGTGCTGACCATCGCGCTGCTGTCCTGTCTTCCCGTCGTGATCACGGTGGTGCGCGCGACCGTGCTCAGCCGGTCACGCCGCTGAAAGACGCCATTCGGCAGGTTGATCCCGCCCGGACGTAGGCGCAGATCGCCTATGTTGTCCCGCTGTCGCTGCCGGTCTCCTCCCCGGTCGGCGTCAACGCCACGCTGCGCGCCCGGGACGCCGGACCGGCCGGAGAGGTGCCACCGGTCGGTCGCCGTCGCACTGCCCGGCCCACCGCCCGGCGGATCCCCGGTTGTTCGGGTTTGCGCATGAACTCGCCGATGCGGCCCTCCCGGTATCGCAAGGGCGCACCGATGAACTCCCCCATCACCACACCACTACCGATCGCCAGCGCGGTCGCGCCCGCGGCCAGCATCTGCGCCAGCCCGTCGTCGAACCGCTTGTCGACGGCAAAGGCGAACACCGCCTGGAACACCGCCAGTCCGGGGAGCAGCGGGGTGATGCCTGCCGTCGCGGTGACCAGTGCCGGCGCCTGCCTGCGGATCGAGATGAGGGTGGCGAACAGGCCGACGCAGACCGCGGCCGCCCCGGTGGCCAGCACCTGGCCGAAACCCATCGCGCCGAAACCGATGGACACCGACGACGCGAGCGCGGCTGCGACGCCGGCCGTCGCCGCCGAACGCAGGGAGCCGTAACTGGCGATGGTCAGGCAGATACCGGCCAGCGCGGCCCCGACGATGGCGACGGCGATCGTCTCGGGCCGGCTGGGGATCACGAAGGTCTGGCCGACGTCGACATGCAGTTCGATCTCGACGCCGGCGGCAGTCACCAGTTGCAGCGCGGCCAGGATCCCGACGACGATCCCGGCGGTCAGGAACAACGCATCGCCGAGCCGGGCGAGCGCGGTGATCATGTATCCGGTCAGGGCATCCTGCATCGACCCGACGATCGTCATGCCGGACAGCAGCACCACGATTCCGGTGGCCACCACAGCGGCCAGACCTTGCCCGGTGAACTGGTACACCGCCACCGCCACCAGCGTCGCGATCGTGGCTCCGACGGCGTGCTGGAAGAAGAACGGGGTCTTCATCCGGTTGAGCATCCGACCCACACGGTCGATCACCGCGGACGTGAGAGCGGCGACCACACAGGTCAGCGGCGAGCCGCCCAGCAGCATCGCGATGCCCAGCGCAAATCCCGTCCAGCCGAGAGTGGCCAACCATCTCGGGTACGGGTGGGGCTGCTCGGTCAACTCGTTCATCGCCTCGTGGGCTTCGCTGACCGAGACACCACCCGCGGTGATCCGCTGGATCAGCTGATCGAGTTGGGACAGGCGGGTGTAGTCGATCGAGCGGGTCCGCACCGATCGCACGATCGTGACCGGCGGGCTGTCGGCGGTGGGCAACGCCGAGACGATGATGGTGGTGAAGGTGATGTCGACAACGCAGTCGGTGAGCTGGAAGGCCTGGGCGACGTCCTGGGCGGTGGCGACGACGTCGGCGGTGCCGGACCCCGAGGACAACATCACCTCGGCCAGACGGATGGTGAGGTCCAGTACGTCCCGGGTGTGCCGGTCGCCCATCCCGCCGGCAGTGCGGCGGCGCTGGCCGGCGACGGGCGCCGGGTCCCGGCTGCCCTTCAGCGCGGCTCGTAAACCGCGGCGAATACCCACTCTGCGGCTTGATCCTTCGTTGTCCATCAGCGAGCACAATAGGGCGCGGTCGCGCGCCACCGAAGCGCCATCTCAGTCCCGGGGCTGGAGGTGACCGGCGATCCAGTCGGCGGCGGTTTTCACCAGACCGGACTGCCGGTAGCTGGTGTGGGCGTCGACATCGCGGCCGGCCGAACAGATCGGGTCTCCGGTATTGCACAGGTCAGCTGTTCGCCCGCCATATACCGGGCTCATCATCGTCAGCGGCATACCCACCCGCGCCGACGGGTTGCCGAACACGGCAATGGCCGCGATGTTGGGCGCCACCGAGCCGGGCAGCGGGGCGGTGAAACCGAGCCCCGGCACCGGAGAGGTGGTGACCACATCCATGACCGCGGCGCCCTGGGAGTAGCCGCCCAGAACGATCTTGGTGTCGGGGCAGCGTGCGGCGGTGGCTTGGATGCGTTTGCTCGCATCATTGGCGCCGGCGGCGATCTGCAGGAAATCCCACGAAGCGGGGTACCTGACTGCGTACGTCCCGATCGATTTGCCCTTCACCAGCGGCTGCAAGGTCTCGACGAGGGCTTGGCCCACTTTTCCGAGGCCGGGGACTTCATCGGTGCCGCGCGCGAAGACGACTTCGATGTCTGGGCACTGGGGGGCGGCTGCGGCCGGCGCGGCGACGCCGATCACGCCGGCGCCCAGGACCGCGACCGTGGACAGTCCCGTGAGCAGCCGCGCCGCCGTTGACCGACGACCGGCTCGGCGGGCAGCACTACCGGTGGGCACGGCCGTCTCCTCAACATGGAGTGGAATCAGTGGGGGCGATCAGCGGGTCTCAACCAACTGTACCCATTGTTTACTTTTACCACTCCTTCAACAACACGCAGGTAGAAGGTTTGCCTCAGTGCTCCTCGCGGCTCCGCTCATCGACGGCGACACCGCCGGTCTCGAAGTCACGCGCCCGCTCCTGCCCTTCCCTGCTGCCACTGAACACGCCGGAGGCCGCCTTGGACCGGCCGTTCCCGCGCGGTGTCCCGTGGTGGACCGAAGCGCGCTGCGGCGGCCGCGAGGCCATCTCTTCGAACCGCTGATGTGGAAGTGCTCCGCGGTTGGCACGTTGCAACCAGTCGACCAGGCCCTCCCGCACGAAGCACCGCAGATCGAACAGAGCCCCGGCGTTGGGGGCACTGACCAGCATCCGCACCCGGACCACACCACCGATTGCGTCGGTGACCTGGAGAACACCTGCGCGACCGTCCCACAGCTCGCTCTGCTCGAGCCGACGCTGCAGTTCGACCCTCATCTCCTCGAGGGGAACGGTGAAGTCGACGTCGATTTCGACGGTGCCCAGCAGTTCGGTCGCGTTGCGGGTCCAGTTCTGGAACGGCGTGGTGGTGAAGTACGCGGTGGGCAACACCAGCCGGCGTTGATCCCAGCACTGCACCACCACGTAGGTGAGGGTGATCTCCTCGATCCGGCCCCATTCGTCCTCGAGAACCACCACGTCACCCACCCGGACGGCGCCGGAGAAGGCGATCTGCATCCCGGCGAACACCGATCCCAGGGATGTCTGCGCGGCCAGACCCGCGACCACCGACAGCACCCCAGCGGAGGCGAACAAGGTGGTGCCGATATTGCGGAAGGCCGGGAAGGTCATCAGCACGGCAGCCATACCCAGGACGACGATGACGGCGATGACCAGCCGTCGTACCGTCGTCACCTGGGTACGGACCCGCCGGCGCTGCCGGTCGGCGTCGGTCACCTCCTCGTCACCGCCGCCGAAGGTGGCGATCACGCGTCGCTCGGCCACCCGGACCAGACTTGCCATCAGCCAGGTGACGGCGGCGATCAACAGGATGACCAGCGTGTGATCCACCCACGCCCACCAGCCGGCGTTCGAGTCGGCGAACCGGCGCATCGCGATGTTGGTGGCCAGCACCACCAGCAGCACCCGGACGGGCCCGCGGGTCAGCACGGCGACGTCGAGGATGGATTCGCTGCGGCGGCCTATTCGACGCAGCAGCCACGGCACGATCAGGCCGAGTAGATAGCCGACGGCCATGGCACCGGCCACCCAGGCCAGCATCACGACAAGCGATGTTGCAGATTCGAGCTCGAGCTCTTCGGGCATCGTGGACTCACGGCTCCCGTGGATCGGGGTCAGGGGGTCTGTTCCGACCGTACGGCACTCCGAGGGCATCCGTCACCTTCGGGTGAGCACCCCGGCGCGCGGGACACATTCCAATTTGGTTCAGTCAGTGGATATTTCGGGACGGATTCGGCCGAGAAACCGGCGGCGCCAGAAGACCGGCCCCAGCGAGCGCGGTTCGCGCCGGCGCAGGCCTGGCTGCGCATCCGCCACCGACAGCGGAGATAATCGACCGGTTGTGTCGATGAGCCCGGGCTGAGCGCCCCGGAAAGGGGCCTGCAGTGCTGGCGGTGTTGGAAGCCTTCGCCGTGATCGCCATCATCGTTGGGGTGGGTGCCACGGTGGGCCGCAGCGGGGTGCTCGGTGACAACGCCCGGATGGTGCTCAACCGGGTGGCCTTCCACATCGGCGTGCCGGCGCTGCTGGTGGTGACACTCTCGGATTCGACCCCTTCCCAAGTGTTTTCACTTCCGGTGGTGGTGTCGGCGGTCGCCGCGTTGCTGATGTTTGTGCTCTATTTCGGCTATGCCGTCGGCATCCGGCGACGCGGCCGCGGTGACGCCACCATCGGTGCCTGGGCGGTATCGTGGGTGAACTCGGCCAACCTCGGTATCCCGTTGAGCGCCTACGTGCTTGGTAGCACCACCGAGGTGTCGGTGCTGTTGGTGTTCCAGACGGTGGTACTGGTCCCGCTGGGGGTGGCCATCGTCACCTCCGAAGGCCGCGACGGCAGCTCGGTCCGGTCTCAGGTGCGGGAGTTCCTCACCAACCCGATCATCGTCGCCAGTGCCATCGGCGTGGCCCTTGCCCTCACCGACATCACGCTGCCCAGAGCCATCCACGAACCGCTGAGCCTGCTGGCCGACCTCGCCATCCCGACCGTGCTGCTCGCCTTCGGGATCGCGCTGGTGACGCAGTCGGCGCGTCCCGAGGGGAACAACCGTGTGGACGTGATCCTGACGGCGACGTTCAAGGTGATGCTGATGCCGGCCCTGGCCTACGTCCTGGCCCGCTGGGTGTTCGGCGCCTCCCCAGAACAGGTGGCCGTGGTGACCGTGCTCGCGGCGTTGCCCACGGCGCAGAACCTCAACACCTACGCCTCGATGTTCCAGCGCGGCGAATCGCTGGCCCGCGACGTCACGTTGATCACCACCCTGGCCTCGGTGCCGGTCATCGTGTTCCTGGCGTTCGTGATGGAGCTCTAGGCTCAGCCGTCACGCCTGGCGTCCAGCAGCGCAAGCAGTTTCGCAGTGGTGGCCCAGTTCCGGATGGTCATCTGCCGGTACTCGGATCGGCCGACGATCTTGCTCATCTTGCTCTTGGTGCGCTGCGCGCTCAGCCGGGCGAAGTACACCACCCCCGGCCCCGGCCACGCCTGATCGACACCCTCACGTAGTTCGACGAAGCCCATCACCTGTTTGCTGGTCAGCGGCTCCTTCAGGAACACGCAGTCGCAATGGTGGTCATCGGGCTGCTCGCCGAATACCGCTGGAGCACCGGCGATCACATTGCGAAGTTGCTGATGGGACCGCACCACCACCGTCAACGGCACACCGAACGACTTCTCCAGAGTGCCTTCGATCCCGGCCTCCAGCGCCGCCCGGGGCGCGTCGGTCTCGAACAGCACATTGCCGGACTGGATGTAGGTGGTGACCGCACGCAGTCCGTGGGCCTCCATGGCGGCCCGGAGGTCGGTCATCGCCACCGGGTTGCGGCCGCCGACATTGATCCCGCGTAAGAGCGCGACGTACCGCGTGCTGCCCATGCCCGCACGTTACCGGCCGATGACCCCTCCCACCCGGGAGCGCCGGAGAACACCGCAGCTGACCGGCGCCTCAAACGCCGTCGATCCGAATCCGGAACATCGCCGGCCAGTTCTTTCCCGTCACCAAGAACTCCGGGCCGTCCACATGGGCGATCCCGCTGAACACCTGGGCGACTGAGCGATCACCGAAATGCCACAGCCCTGACATGTCGGCGATCAGGTTGATCTTCCCGGTCGCCGGGTCGATCCGGGCGATCTCGTCGCTGGGCCACAGACTCGCCCACACCTGCCCGTCGACACATTCGAGTTCGTTGAGTCCGGTCACCCGGGCACCGTCACGGGTGACGTCCACGGCGCCGGTCACGGCGAAGCTGTCCAGATCCCGGAACTGCAGGCGGCCGGTCCCGTCGCTCATCACGAACCGGTCCCCGTCCCGGCACAGACCCCAGCTCTCGCCGGTCACCGGGATCTCGCGCAGCGGGGTCAGTGCCGCCTTGTCCCACACGATTGCCACCCCGTCCTGATAGGTGAGCTGCCAGAGGGTGTCGTCGACGACAGTCAGACCCTCGGAGAAGTACTCACCCGGCAGCGGCACGGAACGGCGCACCGTGCCGGTGGTCGGGTCCACCTCACGCAGCTGCGACCGGCCGATCAGGCCCGTCGCTTCGTAGAGGATGTCCCCGTCGATCTCGAAGGCCTCGGTGTACGCGTCCGGATCGTGCGGAATCTCGGCCAGCACCACCGGATCGACCACCGGGACGGCACCCGGTTGGGCCGACGCGACGGGTGTCGGCGCGACCACCAGGAACAGCGAGGCGAATCCGGCAAGGGCTCGAACGGCGACCGATCGTCGTAGGACCATGCCACGAGTTTTACCTGTTCGGATGACAGTCCCGCCGACGGAGGCCACGAATTAGGTGATCATCATCTCAACCGACTACTCTTTTTTGCGGTTCTGTCTGTTCAGAACGGCATTCATGCTCGGCAATTCACAATATGGATTCAGAAAGAACAGTCATGCCCATTGCACCCCTGGTCAGGCATGCGTCTGCTCTCCGCAGACGACGCACCATCCCACGTGCTTGCTTCACCACCGTCGGGCAGTGCTTCGACATCGAGGTCAGCCGCGACGCCTCCGGCTGGGAGATCCGGATTCCCGAGATCGACGCCGTGACCTATGCCCGCCGCCGATCCTCGGTCTCGGTCGCCGCCCGCGAATGTATCGCCGGGCACACCGGAATTCCGATCGGCTACATCGCCGTCATCGTCCGCGACTGACACACCTCACGGGGTGATCGCGTCGATCGCCCGGTAGATCCGCTTCTCACTGACCGGCATTGCGGTTCCCAGCTGCTGGGCCCACAGGCTCACCCGTAGTTCTTCGATCATCATCCCGATGTCCGCGACATCCTTGGCGGCCGCCCGCATCGGCGAAAGCGCCTGTCGCAATTCGTCGTAGGCATCCGCAACGGCGCCCACTCGGTGCATCCGTTCCCGATCCGCCGCCAGCCCGTGCGGCAGCCGCTCCAATCGGCGGACCACTGCGGTCAGGTATCGCGTCAGGTCCCCCAGGCGCGCCGCACCGGTACGGGTGACAAATCCGGCCGGCAGCAGCGCGGCGAGCTGCGCTTCGATGTCCGCGACGGCCTCGGCCTGCGCGGAGGTGGGCCGGTCCGGCAGCGCCAGCCGAGCCTCCTGGGCGGCCACCAACACCCGCTGCACCTTCTGCATGATGTCCAGCGTGGTCGGCACCAGCTTGGTGGTCACCCGGGCAGCCAGCGTGTCGAACTCCGCTCGAGTCCACACCGGCGCGCCGGCCACCACTGCGACGGCCGCGTCGGCACAGTCGTCGATCAACGCCGCGAGCGACCCGTCGGGGTTGGCGCCGAGTTGCAGGCGGGCACGCGGATCAAGAGCTCTCTCAACGTTTTTCACCGGCGACGGTAACGCCATCCGGAGCAGCCGGCGAAGGCCCGGCGACATGGCGGCCCGCTGCTCACCTTCGGTGGCGAACACCCTCAGGTCGACGGCCGCACCGGCGTCCACCAACGCCGGATAACCCCGAACGGTGTGAGCGCCACTGGTGCGCGCCACCGTTTGCGGTATCGCGTCGAGGTCCTGCGGCCAGGCGGTCATACCGGTCCGCTCCAGCCCTCCCGCAACGGCTTCCGCAACGGCCTGCCGGATCGGGGCGGCAAGCTGGTTCTGCAGCGCGTCGAGGTCTTTGCCGCGTCCCACTTCGGTGCCGTCGGCCTTTTCCACGGCGAAGGTGACCCGCAGATGCGCCGGCAGCTTCTCCAAGTCGAAGGCATCGATCGGGACGAGTATCCCGCTGCGCCGCTTGAGTTCTCGCTGAAGGCTCTCGAGAAGGACCCCCTCGTCGGGGGCCAGATCGGGCAGGACCGCGCGGGCGGTGTCCGGTGCCGGTACGAAGTTGCGGCGCAACTCCTTGGGCAGCGACTTGATCAGCGCGGTGACCAGCTCCTCGCGCAGTGCCGGTACCTGCCAGGCGAATTCGTGACCACCGAGATTGGCCAGTACCTCGACGGGCACATGCACCGTCACCCCGTCATCGGCCGCGCCCGGCTCGAATCGGTAGGTCAGCGGTAACGTCATGTCGCCCGAACGCCAGGTGTCCGGGCGGTCCTGCGCGTCGTCGGCGCCGCGAAGCAACTCGTCGCGGGTGAAGGTGAGCAGCTCCGGGGTCCGGTGACGCTGCTTCTTCCACCACCCGTCGAAATGCCGGACCGATACCACGTCCTCGGGGATGCGTGCATCGTAGAGGGCATAGATTTCGTCGTCACCGACCACCAGATCGCGGCGCCGGGCGCGCTCCTCGATCTCTGCCAGATCTTCGAGCAACTTGGTGTTGTCGCGGTAGAAGTGGTGCCGGGTCTGCCAGTCCCCCTCCACCAGGGCGTGCCGGATGAACAGCTCGCGCGCCAGTTCCCGGTCGACGTCGGCATAACCGACGCGCCGCCTGGGCACCAACGGCAGACCGAACAGGGTCACCCGTTCGAAAGCCATGACCGAGCCGCGTTTGGCGTCCCAGTGCGGTTCACTGTAGGTGCGCTGCACCAGATCCCCGGCGACCTTCTCCAGCTCTTCGGGTTCGACGCGGGCCGCGGTGCGCCCGTACAGCCGGCTGGTTTCCACCAGCTCGGCCACCACGACCCATCGTGGCGGCCGCTTGGTGAGCACCGATCCCGGGGCCAGCACAAAGCGAGAATTGCGCGCCCCCAGGAAATCTCGGGTCTCCCCTTCGCGCACGCCGACATGGGAGAGCAGCCCCGCGGTCAGCGCACGGTGCACACTGGCCACGTCGGCGGGCTCGTCGGATTCGGGGGCTTCCCGGATACCCAGATCGCGGGCGATGCTGCGCAGCTGCCCGGTGAGATCCTGCCATTCCCTGATACGTAGATAGTGCAGGAACTCATCGCGGCACATCCGCCGAAAAGAACTGCCGGAGCGTTCTTTTCGCTGGTCACCGAGATAGCGCCACAGGTTCAGATAGGACATGAAATCCGAATGATCGGCGGCGAATCTGGCGTGCTTCTGCCGCGCCGCCTCCTCCTGTTCGGCTGGACGCTCCCGTGGATCCGGAATCGACAGGGCCGCCGCAAGCACCAATACCTCACGGACGCAGCCCTCGTCGTGAGCGGCCAGGATCATCCTGCCGATCCGCGGGTCCAGTGGCAGCTGCGCCAATCGGCGGCCCACCTCGGTCAGCGCCCCCTGCCGGTCGAATGCTCCGAGTTCCTGCAGCACCTGCACGCCGTCGCGAATACTGCGACCGTCCGGTGGATCCAGGAAGGGGAAGGCCTCGACATCCCCGAGCCCGAGTGCGGCCATCTGCAGGATCACTGCGGCCAGGTTGGTGCGCAGGATCTCCGGATCGGTGTAGCGGGGCCTGGATTCGAAATCCTCTTCCGAGTACAGCCGGATACAGACGCCTGGGGCGGTACGGCCCGAACGACCGGAGCGCTGCGCAGCCGATGCTTGTGAGATCGGTTCTATCGGCAGGCGCTGCACCTTGGTGCGACGGCTGTAGCGGGAGATGCGGGCGGTCCCCGGGTCGACGACGTAGCGGATCCCCGGCACGGTCAGTGACGTCTCGGCAACGTTGGTGGCCAGCACGATTCGCCGCCCGGCATGCGGCTGGAACACCCGCTGCTGTTCGGCGGTGGGCAGCCGGGCATACAGCGGCAGGACTTCGGTGGTGTGCGGGTTGAAACCCGGAACGCCACGCAACGCCTCGGCGGTATCCCGGATCTCGCGTTCCCCGGACAGGAACACCAGCACGTCGCCCGGCGGCTCGGCTTCGAGTTCGGCGACCGCGTCCACGATCGCCTCCGTCTGATCACGTGTGACGGTGCGTACGATTTCGTGGTCCGGATCGTCGGGATCGGCAGCCTCTGTCGGGGAGGATCCGGCCCCCACTGCCACTTCCAGCGGCCGATAGCGGATTTCCACCGGGTAGGTACGCCCGGACACCTCGACGATCGGGGCGCCGCGGAAGTGCGCGGCGAAGCGGGCCGGTTCGATGGTCGCCGAGGTGACGATGACCTTCAGGTCGGGCCGCTGCGGTAGCAGCTCACGCAGATAGCCCAGCAGGAAGTCGATGTTGAGGCTGCGTTCGTGGGCCTCGTCGAGGATCAACGTGTCGTAGCGCAGCAGTCGGCGGTCCCGCTGGATCTCGGCGAGCAGGATGCCGTCGGTCATCAGCTTCACCAGGGTGCGGTCGCTGGCCTGGTCGGTGAACCGCACCGTGTAGCCGACGGTCTCCCCGAGCGGGGTGCCGAGTTCGTCGGCGATGCGCTGGGCCACGGTGCGTGCAGCCAGTCGGCGCGGCTGGGTGTGGCCGATGGTGCCGAGAATGCCCCGCCCGAGTTCCAGACAGATCTTCGGCAGCTGGGTGGTCTTACCCGAGCCGGTCTCGCCCGCGACCACCACCACTTGGTTGTTGTTGATCGCGGTCGCGATCTCGTCGCGGAGGCCGCTGACCGGCAGATCCGGATAGGTGATCTGTGGAACGGCCGCCAGTCGCGTCGCGACCAGCGCCTCACCTGCGGCGACCTGCTCGATGATCGGAGCGAGCTTGGCGGGATCGTCGGTCCCGCGCAGGTTGCGCAGCCGACGGCGTAGCCGGGCCGCATCCCGGAAGGTCAGTCCATCCAGCCTTGGGTAGAGCGCATTGCTGGACTTCTCGGACACTCCGCAAAGGATAGGCGGGTTCCGGGTGGTCACGGCAACCGGATATCGGGCGGTGACCCGAAACCGGCGCTCCGGTGCCCCTGCTGACCGGGGGACGTCGCCGTCCCGGAGCATGGTTACCGACCAACGTCCCTGGTACTGG
Source organism: Mycobacterium sp. (assembly GCF_049647605.1). Taxonomy (GTDB): domain Bacteria; phylum Actinomycetota; class Actinomycetes; order Mycobacteriales; family Mycobacteriaceae; genus Mycobacterium. The sequence goes on from NZ_JBARXZ010000031.1 coordinate 49,892, forward strand.
AGGCCGGTGCTGCGGGGACCAGATGGTCCTCGGGGCCGGCGGGGCCGGACGCGCCGAGATCAACCCCTTTGGTCTCCGGCAGCACCGCGGTCACCGCCAGGCTGACCGAGATCAGCAGCGCCATCATCACCCCGACGGCCCCGGGCCCGAATGCGTCGACCAGCGGTCCGGCGATGATCGGTGGCACCGCACCGCCGACAATGCCACCGAGGTTGAACGCCAATCCGGCTCCGCTGTAGCGGTATCGGGTGGCGAACAGCTCCGGCAGGAATGCGGCCATCGGGCCACTGGCGATGCCGAGGATGGCGTAGGTGCCGACAATCGCCATCCCGAACAGCACGGCGGAACCGGTGTCCAGCAGTGGCATCACCGCAACCGACCACGGCACCGCCAGACTGAAGCCCACCAGGATGGTGCGCCGCCGCCCCACCCGATCGCACACCAGCGCCGAGCCCGCGGTGAACAACAGCATCGCGATACCGCCGAGCACCCCGACCGAGAGCACCAGTTCCCGGGGGTGGCCCAAGATGGTGGTGGCGTACCCCATCAGGTAGGTGCCCCCCATGAAGCTGAACGTGAAGATCCCGACCATGCACCCCGAAGCCAGCAGCGTCTGCCGTAGCTGGGTGCCGAACAACTCCGACAACGGCAGCGGCGTGGACGGCTCCCGGCGTTGCGCGGTGAAAACCGGGGTCTCGTCGATACTCATGCGGATGTACAACGCGATCACCAACAGCACCGCGCTGAACAGGAACGGCACCCGCCAGCCCCAGGACATGAACGTCGGGTTCGTTTCCCCCACCGTCACATTGACCAGCAGGAACACCAGGTTGCCCAACACCAGGCCGGCCCCCACCCCGAGCTGGGTGAACATCCCGTATCGACCGCGCTGATCGCTCGGCGCATACTCGGCGCTCAGCAGTGCCGAACCCGCCCACTCACCACCGACGGCAAAACCCTGCAACAACCGCAGCACCATCAGCAGCAATGGCGCCGCGATACCAATGGAGTCGGCGCCCGGCACCAGCCCCACCGCCACGGTGGCCAACCCCATGATCATCAGCGTCGCCACCAGGGTCCGCTTACGCCCCAACCGATCACCGAAGTGCCCGAACACCGCCGCGCCGACCGGTCTGGAGAAGAACGCCACCGCAAATGTCGACAGTGACGCCACCGTGGCGACCATGGGACTCAGGTTCGGGAAGAACACCGTCGGGAAGATCAGGGCCGCGGCGGTGCCGTAGATGAAGAAGTCGTAGTACTCGATCGCGGTGCCGACAAAACTGGCCAGCGCCACGCGCCTCATCGGCGCCCTGCCCGAACGGCTCATCCACTCCCCTGTACTCCGGCGGCATCCGATGCCGATCGCCACGCGATATTGTGCCCGGCCGCGGGCGATACTGGGTGAATGGCGGAACTGAATGTCCTCGGCGAGCCCCTGGAACCTTGCGGCACCGACCCGCTGACGGGGTTCTACCGGGACGGCTGTTGCTCCACCGGGGAGCAGGATGTCGGTCGCCACACTGTCTGCGGGGTCGTCACGGCGGACTTCCTGGAGCATCAGCGCTCGATCGGCAACGACCTGTCGACACCCATGCCGCACTACCGGTTCCCGGGTCTGGTTCCCGGTGACCGCTGGTGCTTGACCGCGGCCAATTGGCTACGCGCGCAACGCGAGGGGCGTGCCTGCCCGGTCGTCTTGGCAGCCACCCATGAACGCACCCTGGAACTGGTCACTCTCGACGAGCTGCGCGAACACGCTGTCGACGTGCCCGATGATCCGAGGGGGCTGTAGTCCTCAGGCCGGGCCGGTGATGTTGCCGCGGCGCACGTCGTCTCGGCATTCGAGGCGGCTCTTCCCGGTCTGCTGCACGCACACCCGGACCTGCTGTTCGATATCCGCCGGGTACACCTCGTCTGTCGGCCCCGGGGTGACCGTCGGACTGGGCACAGTGCCTTCGTAGAGCGACCACACCGGCGCGTCGATGCTCACCAGGTGCGCGCAGTAGGCCTGGGCGCCCTGGACGCTTTCGCCCGCCGCGCCCAGAGGTTCACAGTCGGCGCCGATGATGACAACGGGCAGATGCGGCACTCCTGTCGGCGCAGCCCCGGTCTCCTGCGCAGCTCCTGTCGGCGGCGCCCCTGGTGTCGGTGAATCGGCGCTCGGGGCCTCCGGCTGGCGCGTCTGCAGCACCACAAGGGTCGCCACCACCGCCGCCACCAGCACCACCGCCGCGGTTGCGGCCACCCACACCATGTTTCGCCGCGGTGGCCGCTTCGTCCCCGTCGGGCCGGACGGAAACGCGAGTTGGGTGGCCTCGATGTCGCCTGTGGTGTCGCCGAGTCGCTGTTCGAGCGCCCGAGCGAACTGTCGGCAATTGGCGAACCTGTCGGCCGGCGACTTCGCCAGAGCTCGGGTCAGGACCGGCCCCAGCGCCGACAGCTCAGGTCGGCGCTCGGAAATGTCCGGCGGCTCCGAACTGATGTGCTGGCTGATCACCACCGCCTGATTCCCGTGATGGAAAAGGGCTTTGCCGGTCAGTAGCTGAAAAGCGGTCGCGGCCAGCGCGTATTGATCGGCCCGGCCGTCGACCTCACCGCCCATCAATTGCTCCGGGGCCGCATAGGCCACGGTGCCGACGGCGACATCGGTGGCCGTCAACTTGCTGGTGTCATCAGCCCAACGGGCGATCCCGAAGTCCGCCAAGTAGATCCGTGGGCTCTCGGAATCCGGCTCGGTCAGCAGGATGTTGGCGGGCTTGATGTCGCGGTGCAGCAGCTGCCGTTCATGGGCATAGTCCAGGGCGTCGGCGATCCCGTTCACGATCTTGACCACGAGCTCGGCGGGCATGCCGTTCGGGTAGTGCTCGGTGAGCAGTTTCCCGGCGTCGGTGCCGTCGATGTAGTTCATCGCGATCCACAGCTGCCCGTCGGCCTCGCCGCGGTCGTGCACGCTGACGATGTTCGGATGCGTCAGCCCCGCGACGATGTCGGCCTCGCGGATGAAGCGCTGCCGGTACTCCTCGTCTTCGGTGACCGAACTGCGCAGCACCTTGAGCGCGTCCCGGCGTGGCAGCCGCGGATGCTGACCGAGGTAGACCTCTCCCATGCCGCCGGCACCGAGCGTCGACACGATGGCATACCCGGCAAAGACCTGACCGACCTCTAACGGCATGCGGGTAACCACCTCCTCACGCTGTCTGGCTACCTGTTGACTGCGGCGACGCCCCGTAAACCTCGCGGGTGCCGCCGGTGCAGAACATAGATGCTCATCTTGTCAGTGGCTAGGGGTGGCGACGAGTCCGGCCGGACGTTGATCGACGGCCATGCCGTCGTCAGGAATCGTCCGTAGGGTGGTTTCTCGTGTCCGGGAAGCGCAAGGTCGGTTTCAACACCACCGCACGCTGGTAATACCCACCTGGAACGCTGACGTCTCGAGCTTGCGCGAAAGGGATTCATGTCTGCACCGGCAGAGTCGGACCGCGATGACCAGTACCGCCAGGGTCTCGGCGACAGTCTTGGGGACAGCAGTGTCGATGACAGCGCTCATGACGAGCAGCCCAACGAGCCGACCGAGATCACGTTCGACGAGTACCTGCATCCAGCGCGCCCACGCTCGCTGAGGTTCCGTCCGCGGGTCAAGGCGCCGTTCACCCGCCGCTCGCTGGCCCAGGACGGTCCCCCCACCGGCGTCAACCCCGCATACGTGTCGTGGTTGCTGTCGCAGTCGATGTTGTCGGACGCCAACGAGATCAGCCAGCAGTTCTCCGGGCAGGGCTCGATGTGGCAGAACCCCTACGCCACCCCCAGCCCCCGTGGTGCCGTCGAAACCGCCGCGGTGTGGTTCACCGCCTACCCGCTGTCGCTGATCACCCGACCCGGCGAGTCATTCCTCAAGGCCATGGCCGACGAGGAGATGTGGAAGGCATTCGCCGAGATCGGCATCCAGGGAGTGCACACCGGCCCGGTCAAGCGAGCCGGCGGTATCTGGGGTTGGGACCAGACCCCCAGCGTCGACGGCCACTTCGACCGCATCAGCACCCAGATCGATCCCGCATTCGGGACCGAGGACGAGTTCCGGCAGATGTGCGGCACGGCCGGTTGGTACGGCGGCACCATCATCGACGACATCGTTCCCGGTCACACCGGGAAAGGCGCCGACTTCCGGCTGGCCGAGATGAAATACGCCGACTACCCCGGCATCTATCACATGGTCGAAATAGACCCCCGCGACTGGGAGCAGTTGCCCGAGGTCGCTCCCGGCGCGGACTCGGTCAACATCGACACCGCGACCGAGGAGTGGCTGGACAAGGCCGGCTACATCATCGGCCGGCTGCAGCGGGTCATCTTCTTCGCCGAAGGCATCAAGGAAACCAACTGGAGCGTCACCCGCCCGGTGATGGGCATCGACGGCGTGGAGCGTCGCTGGGTGTACCTGCACTACTTCAAGGACGGTCAACCGTCGATCAACTGGCTGGACCCGTCGTTTGCCGGCATGCGCCTGGTCATCGGCGACGCCCTGCACTCGCTGGCCGACCTGGGTACCGGCGGGTTGCGGCTGGACGCCAACGGGTTCCTGGGCGCGGAGAAGACCGCCGCCGAAGACAGCACCGCCTGGTCCGAAGGTCACCCCCTGTCGGAGGCGGCCAACCATCTGATCGCAAGCATGGTCCGCAAGGTCGGCGGGTTCACCTTCCAGGAGCTGAACCTCACCATCGACGACATCCGTGAGATCGGCGAAGCCGGAGCCGACCTGTCCTACGACTTCATCAACCGTCCCGCCTACCAGCACGCGCTGGCCACGGCCGACACCGAGTTCCTGCGTCTGACCTTGCGTACCACCCTGGAACACAAGGTGGACCCGGCCTCGCTGGTACACGCCCTGCAGAACCACGACGAGCTCACCTACGAATTGGTGCACTGGTCCAACGGGCATCGCGACGATATCTTCACCTACAAGGGCGCCGAGGTCACCGGCGAGCAGCTCGGGGCGTCCGTCCGCGCCGACCTCACCGAGAAGCTCACCGGTGAAAATGCCCCTTACAACCTGGTTTTCACCACCAACGGGATCGCGTGCACCACCGCAACAGTGATCGCGGCGACGCTGGGGATCACCGACCTCGACACCATCGACGATCTCGACCGGATCCGGCGTGCCCATCTGCTGCTGGCGATGTTCAACGCGCTGCAGCCCGGCGTTTTTGCGCTGTCGGGTTGGGACCTGTGCGGGATGCTCACCCTGCCACCGTCGCAGGTCGCATCACTTCTGCAAGGTGGCGACACCAGGTGGATTCATCGTGCCGCGCACGATCTGATGGGAGTCAACCCCGATGCCACCATGTCACCGGCCGGAATGCCGCGCGGTAGAAGCCTTTACGGCTCCTTGCCGGATCAGCTTACCGACGAGACCAGCTTTGTCCGGCAGCTCCAGGCCATCCTGCGGGTACGCGCCCACTACGGCATCGCCACCAGCAGACAGATCGACATCCCAGAGGTGTCCCACCGCGGCCTGCTGGTGCTGGTGCACGAGCTCGCCGATGAAGGCCACTACCAGCTGACGGTGCTCAACTTCGCCAACGAGGAGGTGGCGGGCACCGTGCGTTCGGACACGCTGCCGCCGGGTGGCGTCGTGTCGGACATGTTCACCGGCAAGCAGATCGGCACCGTCGACGACCTGTTCAGCTTTTCGGTGGAAATGCCTGCACATCACGGGATGTCACTGTTGGTGGAGGCTCCCGGCGAAGGCCCGGTGCCGGCATGAGCGTCACCCGCGACGGCGCGTTGACCCTCGATGGCAGATTCGCCCGCGAGCTGCCCGAGCTGGCGGTGCCCTGGCAAGCCGAACCGGCACCCGACCCGAAACTGTTGGTGGTCAACAACAAACTCGCCGACGAACTCGGACTCGACCCGTTGTGGCTGGACAGCCCCGACGGCATCGGGCTACTGGTCGGCGTAGCCGTTCCCGCGCATGCCAATCCGGTGGCGCAAGCCTATGCCGGTCATCAGTTCGGCAATCTGGTGCCGCGTCTCGGCGACGGCCGCGCCCTGCTGCTCGGTGAACTCACCGGCCGCGACGGGCGGGAACGGGACCTCCACCTGAAGGGGTCGGGGCGCACCCCGTTCGCGCGCGGTGGCGACGGCTTGGCCGTGGTCGGCCCGATGCTGCGCGAGTACCTCGTCAGCGAAGCCATGCACGCCATGCGGATCCCGACCACCCGCTCACTGTCCGTCGTGGCCACCGGTAGGCCCGTGCAGCGCGAAACTCAGCTTCCCGGTGCAGTTCTCGCGCGGGTGGCCAGCAGCCATCTGCGGGTGGGCAGCTTTCAGTATGCCGCCCTGACCGGCGATTTCGAGCTGGTCCGGCGGTTGGCCGATCACGCGATCGCCCGGCATCACCCAGCGGCCGCGGACGCCGAGAACGCCTATCACGGGTTGTTCGATGCCGTCATCGCCGCGCAGGCCACCCTGGTGGCGCGCTGGATGCTGGTCGGGTTTGTGCACGGGGTGATGAACACCGACAACACCACCATCTCCGGTGAGACCATCGACTACGGTCCGTGCGCATTCATGGAGTCCTACGATCCCGAGACGGTGTTCAGCTCGATCGATCAGTGGGGGCGGTACGCCTACGGCAATCAGCCGGCGATCATGGGCTGGAACCTGGCGCGTTTTGCCGAAACTCTGCTGCCACTGTTGGACGACGACCCGGACCGGGCGATCAGCCTCGCGCAGGAGTCGCTGAACGGCTACCGCGTCCGCTACGAATCGGCATGGTCGGCCGGCATGCGATCCAAACTCGGTTTGCCAGAAGGGCTTTCCGACGAGGTGTCGACGGCCTTGATCGACGAGTTGCACGCCCAGCTGGCGCTCAGCCGTGTCGACTACACCTCGTTCTTCCGGCAGCTGGGCCGCGCCGCCCGCGGTGATGTCGAACCGGCCCGGGGGTTGTTCGTCGATCTGGCCGCCTTCGACGGCTGGCTGGCCCGGTGGCGCGCCCTGGACCCCGACGCCGAGATGATGGATGCGGTGAACCCCGTCTACATCCCGCGCAACCACCTCGTCGAGGAAGCGCTGACCGCTGCCACTGCCGGTGATCTGGCGCCCGTCGAGCAGCTACTGGAGGTGCTGGGCGCACCGTTCACCGAACGTCCGGGCTTGCAGCGGTACGCCGAGCCGGCGCCCGACGGTTCTGCCGATTACCGCACCTTCTGCGGCACCTGACCCGGTTTTCGCGGCAAGAACCTAGTCCGGGCGCACGGTGCTCAGGCAGAACGGGTGCCCGACCGGATCCAGCAGCACCCGCCACTGCCCGGGTGCCGGCTGCCCCGGGACTTCGACGGCGCCGATGGCCAGGGCCGCCGCCACGGCGGCATCCAGATCGTCGACCCCGAGGTCCAGGTGCATCTGCTTGTGCTGCGGTCCGCCGGGCCAGGACGGCGGCTCATAGGAGTCGACGCGCATCAGCGTCACCATCGGTCCGGTGCCGGCCAGCGAGATGACGCCGCGGTCGGAGGTGGCGAACACTTCCTCCAATCCGAGCAGATCGCAATAGAACTGCACCACTGCGTCGGGGTCGGGGCAGTCGATCGAGATCGAGGCCAGATATCCCACCGGTGTCGGGGCCATGGCCATCAGCCTAGACAGCGCCATGGACCCGCCGTGCCCGCGCAGCGTCGCCGAACGTCACTCCCGTTCGCCGTACTCGTCGAACCAGTAGGCCAGCTTCCCACGCCGGCTGACGGCCCGCAGCCGGCGCTCCGCGGCGGCCCGGGTCTTGCTGGTGGTGACGATCAGCAGCTCATCACCGGTCTCGATCCGGGTGTCCGGCAGCGGCACGAAGGTGTGGCCGTCGCGGATGATCAAGGTGATGACGCTCGGGTCCGGCAACCGCAGCTCGAGGACGGTGACGTTGTGCAGTCGCGACGGCCTCTGCACGGTCATGGTGAGCAGCTCGGCGTCGAGCACATCCAGCGGCGCGGCCTCCACGTGGATTTCCCGGGTGACTTCCCGCGAGATCAGTCCCAGCCCCCGGGCGATCGGACGCAGGCTCGGACCCTGAATCAGCGTGAACACCACCACCAGGACAAACACGATGTTGAGCAGGTGATAACTGTCCGGCACCCCGGCGACGATCGGAAACGTCGTCAACACGATGGGGACCGCCCCGCGCAGCCCCGCACACGACAGGAAAACCTGCTCCCGCCACGGGATCCGGAATCCGATCAGTGAGACCACCACCGACACCGGCCGCGCGAACAACAGCAGCACCAGCCCGATCACGATCGCCGGCACCACATCCGGGAGCAGCTCCGTGGGATTGATCAACAGACCGAGGATCACAAACAGGCCGATCTGCGCCAGCCAGCCCAATCCTTCGGCAAATGACCGGGTGGCCGCACGATGGGGCAGCCCAGAATTCGCCAGCACCACCGCGGCCAGGTAGGCAGCCAGGAAGCCGCTGGCATGCACGCTGCCGGCCGCGGCGAAAGCCACCATGCCCAAACCGAAGATCGCGATCGGATACAGCCCCGACGCCGGCAGCGCGACCCGGCGGATCAACAGGGCGCCGACAACTCCGCAGGCCATTCCGAGCACCGCGCCCGCGCCCAGCTCGTAGATCAGGTCGAAGGCAGCACCGTCGGGCTCGAAGGCAAACGGCACCACGCTGAACATCAGCACCAGGATCACCGCGGGGGCGTCGTTGAAGCCGGATTCCGCCTCGAGTAGCCCGGCAACCCTGCTGGGCAGCGGGATCATCCGCAACACCGAGAACACCGCGGCCGCGTCGGTGGAGGACACGATCGCCCCCAGCAGCAAAGCCAGCTGCCAGTCCATCCGCAACAGCAGGTGAGCGCCGGTCGCGGTCAGCAGGGTGCTGACCACCACACCCACCGTGGCCAGCGCGCCGGCCGGAGCCAGCACCTTGCGGATATCACTGAAACGTGTGGTCAGACCGCCTTCGACGAGGATCACCGCCAGGGCGACGGTACCCAGGTTGCGGGCCAGCTCGGCGTTGTCGAAGTCGAGGCCCAGGAAATCGGTGCCCAGCACAACACCCACGAGCAGGAAGAACAGCAGCGCGGGGAAACCGACCCGGGTGGCCACGCGGGTCCCGACGATGCTCGCCAGCAACACCAGCCCGCCGATCAGCAACGCCACGTACAGCTGTTGCAGATCCATGTCGTTCCCGTTCCGAGAATGGGCACACGGCGACAGCACTGGCGCCGTGTGTGCTGGCATTAAATCAGGAGTGTGACGACATGGCGCCGGATGCGCCCATCGTGACTGACCACACACAACGGCGCCAGATGCGCGAAGATGACCAGATGGCAGCGCGGAAACTGCGGATCGGGATTGCCGGGGCGGGCAACGTCGGCCGTTCCGTGGCGCGCGAGTTGCTGGTTTACGGCCACCGCGTCCTCCTGATCGAGCAGAGCCGCGCCGCCTTCGATCCGCCGGCCGTGCAGGAGGCCGAGTGGCTGATGGGCGACGCCTGCGAGTTGTCCACCCTTCAGGAAGCGGGCGCGCAGATCTGCGATGTGCTGATCGCCGCGACCGGAGACGACAAGGCCAACCTGGTGGTCGGGCTGCTCGCCAAGAGTGAGTTCGGGGTGTCACGGGTCGTGGCCAGGATCAACGACGTCCGCAACGAGTGGCTGTTCAGCCGAGCCTGGGGTATCGACGTGGCGGTCTCCACACCCGGCGCCCTGGTGGCCGGAATCGAGGGCGCCATCGACGTCGGTCATCTGGTCCGGCTGATGGGTCTGCGTGACGGCCAGGCCGAGCTGACCAAACTGACCTTGCCCGCGGACAATCCGTTGGTGGGCGCACCCGTGGGGGTGCTGAAGCTGCCGCCGAACACCGCATTGGTCAGTGTGCTGCGTGGTCACGAAGTGATCCGGCCGGCCGCCGATCACGTCCTGGCAGCAGGGGACGAGATCGTCTTTGTCGCCGACAGCACCGTCGAACAGTCGATCCGCGACGCCATCGGGGGCGCCGAGTTGTTGAAGGCGCCGGCAACCACCGGTACGGACCTCGAGCTCTAGCCGGGTACGATCGTCGTCGCAATGAGCGAAAACGTCCCTGGGGTCCGGACTGCCGCCGTCGGGACGAATGCCGATCGGATCTCCGAAGAAGCGCGCCGCCGGCGGACCTTTGCTGTCATCAGCCACCCCGACGCCGGCAAGTCGACCCTGACCGAAGCTCTGGTGCTGCACGCCAAGGTCATCACCGAGGCAGGTGCCATCCACGGCAAGGCCGGCCGCCGGTCCACGGTGTCGGACTGGATGGAGATGGAGAAGGCCCGCGGTATCTCCATCACCTCGACCGCCCTGCAGTTCCCGTACCGCTCGGCCGACGGGTCCGAATCCGTCATCAACCTGCTCGACACCCCCGGTCACGCCGACTTCTCCGAGGACACCTACCGGGTGCTCTCGGCGGTGGACTGCGCGGTGATGCTCATCGATGCCGCCAAAGGGCTGGAACCGCAGACGCTGAAGCTGTTCCAGGTGTGCAAGCACCGCGGAATCCCGATCATCACCGTGATCAACAAGTGGGACCGCCCGGGACGGTACGCGCTGGAACTCATGGACGAGATCAACGAGCGGATCGGTCTGCGGACCACGCCGTTGACGTGGCCGGTCGGTATCGCCGGCGACTTCAAGGGTGTCCTGGACCGTCGCACCGGCGTTTTCATCCGGTTCACCCGCACGGCGGGCGGCGCCACCGCCGCCCCCGAAGAGCACATCGCCGCCGATCGTGCGCACGACGCCGCCGGGATCGACTGGACCACCGCGGTGGAGGAATCCGAACTGCTGGAGGCCGACGGCGCCGATTACGACGAAGCCACCTTCCTGGGCGGCAGTTCGACACCGGTGCTGTTCACCTCCGCCGCCCTGAACTTCGGAGTCAACCAGCTGTTGGACGTCCTGGTGCAGCTGGCACCGTCACCGTCTGGCGCGCCGGATATCGAAGGCCACCGCCGATCGGTCGAATCTCCTTTCAGCGCTTTTGTTTTCAAGGTGCAAGCCGGTATGGACTCGGCACACCGCGACCGGATCGCCTATGCGCGGGTGTGCTCTGGCACCTTCCAGCGCGGCGACGTCCTCACCCACGCCGCCACCGGAAAACCGTTTGTCACCAAGTATGCGCAGTCGGTGTTCGGCCAGCAGCGCAGCACACTGGACAGTGCCTGGCCCGGTGATGTGATCGGCTTGGCCAACGCGGCTGCCCTGCGCCCGGGCGACACGTTGTTCCGTGACGTCCCAGTGCAGTACCCGCCGATACCGAGCTTCTCGCCCGAGTACTTCATGGTGGCCCGCGGCACCGATCCGAGTAAGCACAAGCAGTTCCGCAAGGGTATCGAGCAACTCGAGCAGGAGGGCGTGGTCCAGGTGCTGCGTTCGGACCGCCGTGGCGACCAGTCACCGGTGCTCGCCGCCGTCGGGCCGATGCAGTTCGAAGTCGCCAGCCACCGGATGGCGGCCGAACTGTCCGCCCCCATCTCTTTGGAATCGCTGCCGTACCAGGTGGCCCGCGCTGCCGACCCCGCCGATGCCGATTTCATCAACCGGCAGCCGTCCGCCGAGGTGCTGACCCGCTCCGACGGCGTGATGCTTGCGCTGTTCTCGACCAAGTGGCGCCTCGAGGGTTTCCAACGCGACCACCCCAAGGTGCTGTTGCGCTCATTGGTCGCCGCCGGCGACAACTGACCCTGAAACAGAAAAATAATGTGTTGTGCCCCAACAGATTCAGGGTCATCACCTAGCGAGTTCGGCTGTCATCCGGAACACTGTGTCCTCATGAAGCGCAGAAACACAGTTGCGGTGCCGCGATGATCGAAGCAGTCGAGTCGGTTTTGGGCACTGTCGAGGGCGTGATCTGGACCTACATCGGGGTACCGGTGTTGGTCCTGACGGCGATCTACTTCACCGTCCGCACCCGTGGTGGTCAATTCCGGCTGATCCGCAGCATGTTTCGGTCCATCGTGGAGCCCTCGGGTGTCGACGGCGAGGGGCGCCACGATGTCTCGGCATTCAAGTCGTTCTGCATCTCGGCGGCTTCGCGGGTGGGCACCGGAAACATCGCCGGTGTGGCGGTGGCGATCGCTGCCGGTGGGCCGGGAGCCATCTTCTGGATGTGGGTGATGGGTCTGCTCGTCGGTGCCATGAGCATGGTCGAATCCACGCTGGCACAGGTGTTCAAGACCCGCGATCAAGACGGATTCCGCGGCGGCCCCGCTTACTACATCCGAAACGGGCTCAAGAAGCCTTGGCTTGCTGCGCTTTTTGCGGTGCTGATCTCGGTCGTGTACGGCTTCGTCTTCAATTCCATTCAGGCCAACTCGATCACCGACGCGGTGCGCGGATCCCTGCCCGGCGTCGATCCCTTCTGGCTGTCACTGGTGGTGGGCGTCCTGCTGGTCAGCTTGACCGCGCCCATCATCTTCGGCGGTGTCCGTCGCATCGCCAACATCAGCTCGGTGGTCATCCCGGTGATGGCTCTCGTCTACATCACGATCTGCCTTGTGGTCCTGGCGACGAACATCACCATGATCCCCGAGGTGATCGGCCTGATCGTGACCGCGGCATTCGATCCGCTCTCGGTGGCCGGTGGCACCATCGGGTTCGGCGTGGTGCTGATGACCGGCGTCCAGCGGGGACTGTTCTCCAACGAAGCCGGGATGGGCTCGGTGCCCAACGCCGCGGCCACCGCCTCGGTCTCCCACCCCGCCAAACAGGGACTGGTGCAGACCCTGGGGGTCTACTTCGACACCTTGCTGCTGTGCTCGTTGACCGCCTTTGTGGTGTTGCTGTCCGACTGGCGGGGATTCATGGACGACCGCAGCGGCGAACTCGGCGCCGGAGCCATGACACAGCACGCCATCTCGGAGTCTTTCGGCGCCCTCGACCCGACCCTGGGACCGGTGATGATGCATGTCGTCACGGTGTGCATCTTCCTGTTCGCCGGCACCTCGCTGTTCGGCAATTACTACTACGGGGAAACCAACATCCTCTACATGTTCGGCAGCAGGCGGCTGCTCAACATCTTCCGGGTCACGGTGTTGGGATTTGTGCTCCTCGGGGCCATGGTGCCGGTGAGCCTGGTCTGGGCGATGGGCAATGTGGCGATGCCGCTGATGGCGTTTGTCAACATCGCGGCCATCATCTTGCTCTCACCCATCGCGTTCAAGGTGCTCCGCAACTTCGACGAGCAGCACAAGCAGGGTCTGGACCCGACATTCGACAACTCGGCACTCCCCGGCGTCGACGGCGTGGAAAGCTGGGCTCCGTCAGCGGCCACCGGTCGATTGGGGTGAGCCTGCGGCCCTGAGAGGGGACGCGGTTGCAGGTAGCCGGTATCTGCTCTGGTGGCCAGCGTTGACGACGCGGACCCACCGGGAGGAGCAGGGTGTAGCTCATGCCAGCCCACGATGCCGAAGCTGTAGCGGCCGGACCGATGGTGATGCTCGGCAAACCCATCGACCGGGTTGAGGGACGGGACAAGGTCACCGGCCGCTCCCGCTACACCGCCGATCACCCGGTCGCCGGCCTCAGCTATGCCGTCCTGGTGCAGTCGACGGTGCCCCACGGCCTGGTCACCGAGGAATCGGTGCGCCACAGCGCCACCAGGGCGGCCGCGGCCCCCGGGGTACTGCACGTGTTGACCCCACTGAATTGTCCGGTGCTGCACGAACCTCCCCGTGAGTTGACCTACGATCTGCCGATCGAACGCCGGCCGCCGCTGTCGGATCTGACGGTGCAGCATGTCGGCCAGCACATGGCGATGGTGGTCGCCGACAGCCCGGAGACCGCCCAATACGCTGCGTCCTTGTTCGACCTGCAGTACCGGAGCAGCCCGCCGGCCGACCAGGAGGACAACGACGAGGGGTCGGGCAGCCGTATTCGGCACGGCAGCTATCTGCCCGATCACTTCGTCAAGCTCGACGACGAGAAGCTGCAGGACCGGCGCGGCACTCCCCCGGCCCCCACCGACATTGTTCACCGGGTGGCGGCTCACTACAGCACGCCGGTCAACGCCCACTACCCCATCGAGCTGTCAGCCACCATCGCAGCGTGGGAGGGCGATGACCTCATCGTGCATGACACCACCCGCTGGATCACCGGCGAAAGATCGGTGCTGGCAGCCTATCTCGGCATGCCGGAAGAACGGGTGCATATTCTGTCCCCGCTGGTCGGCGGCGCCTTCGGCTCGAAGAGTTTTCTGTGGATGCACGTGGCACTGACCGCGGTCGCGGCCCGCCAGGTGGGTCGCCCGGTCAAGCTGGTGCTGACCCGCAGCCAGATGTTCTCCTCCACCGGGCACCGGCCCCGCACCGAGCAGGATCTGGTGCTGGCCGCCGACGCCGCGGGCCAGATCCTCAGCACCGAGCACCACACCGTCACCGAGACCTCCACGGTGGCGCACTTCTGCGAACCGGCGGGTTTGTCGACCCGATTCCTCTACCGCTCACCACATCTGGTGGTCTCCCACCGCACCGACCGGATCAACGCCCCGACACCGTGTTTCATGCGCGGCCCCGGTGAGGCGCCCGGACTGTTCGCTCTCGAATCCGCGATCGACGAACTTGCGGTATGCGCCGACATCGACCCGCTCGAGCTACGGGTCCAAAATCTGGCCCACCACGATCAGGCCGGCGGCAAGGCCTGGTCCGGAGCACATCTGATCGATTGCTACCGGACGGGCGCCGAAAGGTTCGGCTGGCAGCAGCGTCCGGCGAGGCCACGGGCTTTGCAGCGTCACGGAATGCAGGTCGGCTGGGGTATGGCCACCGCCACGTATCCGGGTCGCCGGATGCCGGCCTCGTGCCGGGTACGCACCGGCGCCGGCGGGCGGGTGCAGTTCGCCTCGGCCACCCACGAGATCGGCACCGGGGTGCGCACCGTGATGACCCAGATCGCCGCCGAGGAGACGGGCCTGCCCCTGGAGATGGTCGAATTCGTCTCCGGGGATTCGCATTACCCAGACGCGCCGTACAGTGGCGCCTCCCAGACCACCGCGACCGTCGGCTCGGCGGTGGCACTGGCCGCCCAGGAGTGGCGCCGCCGCAGCACCGCGGGCGTCCCCGCCGACCAACTCGATTTCACCGTGACCAGCACCCCCACCGGCAGCGATACGGCATCACAGTCATTCGGCGCCCACTTCTGTGAGGTCGAGGTCGACGAGGAGATCGGCCGCGCCACGGTGACCCGCTGGGTGGCGGTCCTGGACTGCGGACGGGTGCTCAACCCGAAGCTGGCCCGCAATCAGGTGATGGGAGGCATCACTTTCGGGGTGGGGATGGCACTGCTGGAGCAGGTCCCCTACGACCAGGACACCGCGCAGCTGATCGGCGAGTACTATCTGCCGACACATGCCGACCGCCCCGACTTCGACATCACCTTCGTAGACACCCCCGATTTCGGGCTGGACCCGCTGGGGGTGCGCGGCATCGGCGAGATCGGCACCTGCGGAGTTCCCGCCGCGATCGCCAACGCCATCTTCCACGCAACTGGTAAGCGGCTGCGCGAGTTACCGATAACCATCGAGGATCTGATGGCACCCTATGTTTCGAGTGCCCGATGAACATCAAATTGTCGGTGAACGGTGAGACCACCCACGTCGATGTCGACGTGCGCTCCACCCTGCTCGACGTGCTGCGAGAAGAACTCGGTATGACAGGCACCAAGAAGGGCTGCGACCACGGCCTGTGCGGTGCCTGCACGGTGTCGGTGGACGGTGAGCGGGTCCTGAGCTGCCTGACCCTGGCGGTGGCGGTCGACGGTAGCGAGGTCGGCACCATCGAGGGCATCGCAGATGGCGAGACACTGCACCCTCTCCAGCGGGCATTCCTGTGCCACGACGGATTTCAATGCGGGTTCTGCACGCCGGGCCAGATCTCCTCGGCACGTGCGATGCTGGCCGAGCACGCCCGTGGCGATCTGAGCGCGGCTTCGTTCGACGGCCCCCGGCAACAGCTCGAGACCGGCCCCACCGCATTGTCCGACGAGGAGATCCGGGAACGGATGGCGGGCAACGTCTGCCGCTGCGGCGCGTACGCCAATATCGTGGCCGCCATCCGCGAGGTGTCCGAGACATCATGAAATGCTTCGAATTCCAGCGCGCCGACACCACGCAGGACGCTGTCCGTCGGGTCACCGAGTCGGGCGGGATGTACTTCGCTGGCGGGACCAATCTGCTCGACCTGATGAAAAACGGTGTGGCACAGCCGGATCACCTGGTCGATGTGCGTCACCTCGGGCTCACCACCATCACCGAGACAAGCACCGGCGGGATCCTCATCGGTGCGGGGGTGACCAACACCGCCGTTGCCAACCATCCGCTGGTGCGCACCCGTTATCCGGTGTTGTCCCAGGCGATCCTCAGCGGTGCCACCACCCAGCTGCGCAACATGGCCACCGCCGGCGGCAACCTCACCCAGCGCACCCGGTGCCCCTACTTCATGGATGTGGCCTTCGCTGCCTGCAACAAACGCGACCCGGGATCGGGATGTGCTGCGCTGCACGGGTTCAATCGGGAGCACGCACTGTTCGGCGCCGGCACCTCCTGCGTGGCGGTACACCCGTCCGACATGGCGGTGGCGCTGTCGATCCTCGATGCGTCCGTCCACGTCCAGGGTGTCGACGGTTACCGACGTATTGCGATCCCGGAGTTCTTCCGACTTCCGGGATCAACTCCCCAGCAGGACAACACATTGCACCGCGGCGAGTTGATCACCGGCATCGAGCTGCCGCCGTCGGGGTATGCCGAGCACTCCTGGTACCTCAAGGTCCGTGACCGGCACAGCTATGCGTTTGCCCTGGTGTCGGTGGCGGCCGGACTGGTCATCGACGGCGGGGTGATCCGCAGGGCCGCGCTGGCCCTCGGCGGCGTGGCGGCCACCCCGTGGCGGGTCGGCGACGCCGAGGCCGCCCTCGTCGGTGAACGCCCGGATGCACAGGCCTTCGACACCGCGGCCGAGCTTGCCCTGCGGGGTGCGCAACCCTTGAGCCAGAATGGTTTCAAGATCGACCTCGGCAAACACAGTGTGGTGCGGGCGCTGACCCGGGCCCGTGACACAATGCGGGTCGCAGCGGGGCCGGAGTGAGGGGGCCAGATGAGCACCGAACGTGGCGATGTGCGGGTGGTGATCGCCGACGACGACGTATTACTGCGCGAGGGGCTGGCCAGCCTGCTGGACCGCTCGGGTTTTCAGATCGTCGGCCAGGCGGGGGACAAAGAATCACTGTTGACGGCGGTGCGGGCCACCTCACCCGATCTGGTGGTCACCGATATCCGGATGCCGCCGACCCACACCAGTGAGGGCCTGGACGCCGCACAGGTGATCCGCGGCGAGTTCCCGGATGCTGCGATCCTGGTGCTGTCGGCCCATGTCGATGTGGACCACGCCATGGAACTGTTGGCCGGTGGGCGTTCCGTCGGCTACTTGCTGAAGACCCGGGTCACCGACGTCACCGACTTCGTCGACACCGTGGGGCGCATCGCGGCCGGCGCATCCATCGTGGATCCGGCCCTGGTGCAGGAACTGATCTCGGCTCGTCGGCGTGACGACCCGCTGGCGACGTTGAGCAAACGGGAACACGAAGTGTTGACCTTGATGGCCGAGGGGCTTTCCAACGCGGGTATCGGCCGCCGTCTCTGGGTCACCGAGGGCACCGTGGAGAAGCACGTCCGCAGCATCCTGACCAAGCTGGACCTACCGGAAACCGGTGACGATCACCGCCGGGTGCGCGCGGTCATCATGTATCTGGACTCCCGCTAGCGCCGGCCACGAGCTCGCGGATGGACTCCGGCGACAACGCAAATTTGGGCAGGAACCCCAGCGCCGCGCTGTCGGCGATCAGGTCGGTGAAGTCCTGTTCCGCGTGCGTGGAGATCAGGATCACCGCCGGCTCCGGCGGCCCGGCCCGGTGCAGCGCGGCGACGACATCGAATCCGCTCTCGGCACCCAGGTCGATATCGACCAGGATGACATCGGGCCGCAGCTCCTGATTGAAGCTCAGGGCCTCCTGCTCGGTGGCGGCCATCCCGACGACGTCGATGCCCGCCCGTTCGAGCATCGTGGCGGCCGCCTCCCGGAACGCAGCGCTGTCGTCGACGATCAGGCAGCGCATCGGATCACGTTGCTGATACACACCTCCCAGGCTGTCAGACCGGCCCGGCCCCGGCATTACCGCTACCGGGAAGATTTGGCCGCAACCCCGCCAGGCCCCGCGTTGACCACGGTTTTTGGCTCTACGATCACCGGGTGAGCAGCATTGTGCCCGGAACGTCGCTGCGCGGCCGCCTCCTCGCGTTGGTGCTGCGGCCCACCGCGCCGCCGCTGATCGCCGGGGTGATCACAGCCGCGGTGCTCATCACCGCCGAGGTGGTGTTGGTCCACCTGCTCAAACGAGTGGCTCCGGAGAACGCGTTCGGCGCGGTGTTCCTGCTCGGGGTGCTGGTGGTGTCGGCGGGTTGGAGTTTCGGTCTGGCACTGGTGACTTCGCTGGCAAGCGCGCTGGCCTACGTGTGGTTCCACGTCAGTGAGGGCAGCGGCAGCCTGGCACCGGCGGTGGTGGTGTTCCTCACCCTGGCATTGCTGACAAACGTCCTCGTCGGGCAGGCCCGATTGCGGGCCTTGGAAGCAGACCAACGTCGGCGCGAGGCCGATCTGTCGGCCGAGCTGGCGCGGATCATGCTGCGCGCCGCCGACCTGCCCGCCGCACTCGAGGCGGCGAGTGCCCAAATGGCCGCGGTGTTGGAGATCCCGTACGCCACCCTCACCACCGAGACCAATCTGGACAACCACCCGGACCAGGTCATCACGCTCGGTGACGGCAGCACCTCGGTCGGCAGCCTGCTGGTGCCGGCTGCGTTGCCGGAGAACAAGACCGAGCGGGTGCGCCGCCTGGTCCCGTCACTGGAAGCGTTGTTGTCCGCGGCCCGGGAACGTGAACAGATCAACACCGCAGTCGCCGCGCTGGCCGAGCAGCAGACAGCGCTGCGCCGGGTGGCGACTCTGGTGGCCCGCGGTGTCGATCCGACAGATATCTATCCCGTTGCGGTCGCCGAGCTGGCCCGCGGGTTACCGGCCGAGCATGTGACTTTGGTGCGCTACGCCTGCGGCACCGATATCGAGGTGCTGGCCGCGACCGACATCAACCGGGCCGATCTTCCCACGGGATTCAGCGCGCCGGTGACCGTCGCCGGCCGGGCGTGGGGTGCGCTGTTGGTCGGCTCCATCCGGGAGCCGACCATTCCCGCCGAAACCCAGTCCCGCATTCACGACTTTGCCGACCTGGTGGCCACGGCCATCTCGAACGCCGAGACACGTGCCGAACTCAAGGCGTCCCGGGCACGTATCGTTGCCGCCGCCGATCAGGCGCGGCGCGGGTTCGAACGTGACCTGCACGATGGCGCCCAACAGCGCATCGTGTCATTGGGTCTGGAGCTCGGAGCCATCCGGGCAACGGTCGCCGCGGACGATCCGGAGCTGGGCAGGCAGCTGTCCGGGCTGGTCGACGGCCTCTCCGGGCTGTACTCCGATCTGCAGGAACTGTCCCGCGGTATCCACCCCGCCATCCTGTCCCGGGGCGGTCTGGGCCCGGCGATCAAAACGCTGGCGCGCCGCTCCCCCGTCCCGGTCGACCTCACCCTCGAACTCAGCGGGCAGATCCCGGATTCGGTTGCGGTCGCGGCCTATTACGTGGTCGCCGAGGCGCTGACCAATACGGCCAAGTATGCCGGGGCAACGGGGGCGGCCGTCTGCGCCGTTGTCGACGACGGACACCTGGAGATCACCGTCACCGATGACGGGGTGGGGGGCGCCCGGCCCGGCGACGGCACGGGTCTGGTCGGCCTCAACGACCGGGTGAACACCATGTCCGGGGAGCTGGTGATCACCAGCCCGGTCGGTGGCGGCACCCGGCTGGCGGTGACAATCCCACTGGCACAAAGCCATTGACCATCAGGATCTCGCGGGCAGCGGGCGGGCCGCCAGCCGGCACAGCACGCCGAAGTGATCTGACGGAAAGACCCGGGGCAGCGTCTTGCTGATCGGTTCCTGCCCCAGCAGCTCGATGTGCTGGGCGGTCCAGGCCGCACCCTTGAGGAGGATCCGGTCGAACCGGACGTGCCGATGTTTGTTCTTGCTGTCGAATCTCATGAGATTGACGGAAGTGTTCTCGGTGAAACCGGGATCATCGGGCCTCAGGTGCGGCCAGAGATCACGGTATTGCGGCGACACCAGGAGATTTTCCGCGTCCCGCATGTTGAAATCACCCAGCAGGACCACCTGCTCGGTGCGGCGCAGCGCGGCGTACACCGCCGACAACTGCCTGGCCCGCAACCGATGTGCCCGCTTGCCACTCTCCAGGTGCACCGATACGAACTTCTGCCGGACACCGTTGACCGTGATCTCGACCGTCAGGTAGCCGCGAGCCTGCCGGGTCGGCAATCTGGTGTAGGTGGCCTTGCGGATCGGGGCACGCGAGAGCACCAGCATCCCGTAATTGCCCAGGGCCGCGCCGGTGACTTCGGCCCGCCGATAGTGCGCCCGCACCCAGCTCTGCGCCAGCAGGACATCAAGGGCCCGCGGCGTCACTTCCTGGAAGACCATGATGTCCGGCGACTTCTGTGCCAGCAGGTCCGCGATCGCCTGGAACCGTCGTCCAGCGTGGTAGTCGTCGAACCAGATGTTGAAGGTGCTGACGGTCAGGTTGTCAACGAGGTCGGAACCGGTGTGGAAGCGACGGGTCCAGCCCTGTTCGATCCAACGATCGCCGTGGGCATCGAATCGGCCCACGGGCACCGCGCGGGACCACCGGAACACGGTTGCTCACCACCGTTCAGCGCTCGGACATCGTTGCGTCACCAGATACCCGGGCGGGTCGGGTGTCACACCTCAGAACTCGATGACCTGACGGACCGCCCGGCCGGCCGCCAGCTCGTCCATACCGTGGTTGATCTGTTCCAAGCTGATCGACGCCGACACCAGTGATTCGACGGGCAGCTTGCCCGACCGCCACAGCGCCACAAAGCGGGGAATGTCACGGGCCGGCACCGCCGAACCCAGGTAGCTGCCGATCAGTGACCGCCCTTCAGCGACAAAACTCAAAGGAGACAAGGTAAGTCGGGAATCCGGCGGGGGTAGGCCGACGGTGACGGTGCGCCCGCCCGGCGCGGTGAGCGCCACCGCGGTCTCCAGTGCCGCCGAATGGCCGACAGCCTCGATGACAACGGCGGCCTTGAGGCCTGCCGCCAGCGCCTGCTCCGGGGTGTAGGCCTCGTGAGCACCCGCCGCCAGCACGTCGCCGATCTTGTCGGGTAGCCGGTCGACACCGATCACCCGTACGTCGTCATACGCCAGCGCGGTCAGCACCGCAGCCATTCCCACACCGCCGAGCCCGACGACGATGACCGTCTGCCCCGGCTTTGGCATCCCGACGTTGAGCACCGCCCCGCCGCCGGTGAGGACCGCACAGCCCAGCAGCGACGCAACCGTCGGCGGGACGTCGGCGTCCACCGGGACCACCGACCGCCGGTCCACCACCGCGTGGGTGGCGAATCCGGACACGCCGAGGTGATGTCGCACCGGTTGCCCGCCTCGGCTCAGCCGCACCGCCCCGCTCATCAGGGTGCCGGCGCCGTTGGCGGCGCTACCCGCGACGCAGGGGGCCAGGCCGTCGGTGGCGCAGGCCGCACAGTGTCCGCACCGCGGCAGGAAGGTCATCACCACCCGCTGCCCGATCGCCAGGTCGGATTCGCCGCCGGTCTGTTCGACCACACCGGCAGCCTCATGCCCCAGCAGCATCGGCACCGGCCGGACCCGGTTGCCGTCGACCACGGACAGATCCGAATGGCACAGCCCGGCGGCCTCGATCCGGATCAGCAGCTCGCCCTCTCCCGGCGGGGCCAGGTCCAGTTCGACAACACGCAACGGTGTGGATTCCGTGTAGGGCCGGGGTAACCCGATCTCGGCGAGCACGGCGCCGCGGATCCTTGTCGATGTGGAGATGGTCATGAACTCCAGCGTGCCGTACCTGTCAGACTGCAGTCCATGGACAGCGGTGAGCAGGCCTTGAGCAGCAGCGATTTCCCGGTGCACTGGCCGGTGCTGACCCGCTGGACCGACAACGACATGTTCGGCCACCTCAACAACGCCGTCTACTACGCACTGTTCGACACCGCGATCAACGCCTGGATCAACACCAGCACCGGCGAGGATCCGCTGACCGCGCCGTGGCTGGGGGTGGTGGCCGAATCGGGGTGCCGGTACTACACGGAGCTCAAGTTCCCCGACCCGCTGATGATCGGCCTCTCGGTCACCAAGCTGGGCCGCAGCAGTGTCACCTACCGGCTGGGCGCGTTCCGGTCCCACGCGGGGGAAACCGACCAGTCACATCCGGTGGCCGCCGTGGGGCATTGGGTGCACGTCTACGTCGACCGCGTCACCCGCAGGCCGGTGCCGATCCCCGACCACATCCGGGCGCTGCTGGAGACTGCTGCTTAAGCGCAGGCCTCGGCCAGTGTGTTGTTGAGCCCGTCGATCTGCTCCAGCAGATCTGCCTGCGGTGGGTCGGTGTTCAGGGCGCCGGCGGTCGCGGCGGCGCCGAAGTCCAGCAGCGCGTTGCCGAACTCGGCCAGCTGCTGCGCCAACTCGGCGGGGGTGGCCGGATCGATGCGTGCCAGCAGATACTGCCCGCCGCCCATCAGCGCCACCCTGGCGTTGGCAGCTGCGGCGAGCGCGCCGGTGACGTCGCCGTTGCCTCCGGGCGCAGCCAGGTTGGTGTTGGTCTCCACCCCGGCGTGCACCGTCGCATAGGCGGCGCAGGCGGTGTGCTTCGCCGCAGCCTGCTGGTCGGCGGTGTATTCCACGGCCTGGCCGGACTGCCACCAGGTGTAACCCCACAGCCCGACCGACGCCATCGCCACCAGCAGGGCGAACACCGCCACGAGCAGTGTTCCACGGGATCGCATAGGAGGTGATCGTAGAGTTTGCCCATGCGAAGCGGACGGCGTGGGCCATGGCTGGCGGTGCTCAGCGTCGCGCCGGCCGCCATCGGCATCGCCATCGCCGGGGCGGTGCCCGCGGGTGCCCAACCCGCCCCGGAGGACCCGCTGGTGGGTGACGCCGCCGTCGACACCTTCGGTGGCTATCTCCCGGAGGGGTCGCAGCTGACCGCGTTCGACGTCGCCAATCCGATTGTCGGCCGGCTGGATCCGGCACTGCTGTCAGCGGTGCAGCAAGCCACCACCGGCGCCGCCGAATCAGGCATCGCCGTGCGGATCAATTCAGGCTGGCGGTCGCGTGGCTTCCAGGAGCGACTGTTCGCCGACGGTGTGCAGACCTACGGAAGTGTCGAGGCGGCACGCCAATTCGTGGCCACGCCGGAGACGTCGGCACACGTCACCGGCAAGGCCGTCGATATCGGTCCACCGGAGGCGGCGGCGTGGATGTCGCGCAACGGTCCACGGTTCGGGCTCTGCCAGGTGTTCGCCAACGAACTCTGGCATTACGAGCTCACCGCCGACGCCGCGGGAAATTGTCCGCCTATGCGGCCGAACGCCGCAGGGTGAGCACGGTGATCTCGCTGGGGGCAAAGACCCGGAAGGGCGGGCCCCAGAAACCGGTACCGCGACTGGTGTAGAGCTGCGTCCGGGCGCCGTGCCTGCTCAAACCGTGCACCACCGGCTGATCCAGCCGGACCAGGTACCGGAACGGCCAGATCTGGCCCCCATGGGTGTGCCCGGAGATCTGCAGATCCACGCCGGCGGCTACCGCGTTGGTGATCTGTTTGGGTTGGTGCGCCAGCAGCAACACCGGCAGCGACGGGTCGGCACCGCGCAGCGCCGCGCCCAGGTCTTCGCCGTGCCCGTCGAGACCCGACGATTCGGCGGTCCGGTCATCGACTCCGGCGACAACAAGACGGTCCCCACCACGTTCGACCACGATGTGCTTGTTGTGCAATACATCCCAGCCGACATCCTGGAAGTGGTCGAGCCAGCCCTGCGCCTCGCTGAAATACTCGTGGTTGCCGGTCACGTACACCTTGGCGAGCTTGCCGTGCGCCCGGGCCAGCGGTGCCGCCTGGGTCTTCCGCACCTCCACGGTGCCGTCGGCGACATCACCGACGTGGCAGACGATATCGCCGTCGAGCTCGTTGACCCGATCGATCACCGCCTCCGACCACTGCGCCCGGTCCATCGGGCCGTAGTGGGTATCGGTGATCATGACCACCCGCAGGCCGTCGAGCCCCGGCCCCAGCCGATCGATGCAGATCTCGACCTCGCGGGTGCGCGGCACCCGCATCGCCTCACGGTGACCCCACAGCAGCAGTACGACGACCACGCCCAGCACCACGGCGGCCACCACCCGGGACCGGCCGGGGTCCGCGACGCCGGCCGCCCACAACACCAACCCGAGCACCTGTCCGAGCACAGACCAGACGAACAGCACCCACACCGCACCCAACAGCACGTCGCCGGTGATTGCGGCCCAGTCCAGGTGCCGGCGCCCATGACCGAGCATGGTCATCACCGGCAATGCGGCAAAAACTGCCGCCAGCAGCACCGTGCCGACAACTGTCACGGCGCTCGGCCACGCGGCGCCGGGCCCCAGCAGGGTCCACCACGGCACCCCGAGCAGCAGCGCCGTGACGGCGAGCACCATCACCAACCGCCAGACGCGACGGCGCCGACGGGTCGATACGGCCGATTCGGCCGTCGGGGTCTGCGACATTTCCGCCAGCGTACCGGCGGTATCGCCGGCGGCGGGGTGCCACGAACCGCCCCGCCGGGTTCGGGGGGCTACCGGCGCCAGAAGTCGTACTCGTCACGGCCGGGCCGGAATCCGGCCGCGGCGACGATATCGACCGCGACGTCGAAATGCTGCCCCACCCGCATCGGTAGGTGCGCATCGCTGCCGAACGAAACGGCGTCTCCGCCCTCCTCGTACCACCAGCGCATCAGCATGGCGGAGGCCAGCGGGCTGGCGGTGTTGAGTTCGAGCGCCCGCCCGGAGGAGGCCAGCGCACGGAAGACGGTGCGGTACTCCTGCTCGTAATCGGCTTCGCGGTACTCCCCGTCCGTCTGCGTGGGCCAGTACCGCCGCGGGTAGTCGCAGTGGGCCAGCACCTGGAACACATCGGAACCTTCGACCAGGTTCAGCAGTTCGACGAAGTAGTCACGCACCACTTCCTGCGCAGGCCGGTGACCGAACACCCGGTCGGCGTACACCAGCTGTCCGTCGTGGACGATCGAGTGCAACGAGCCCAGCACCCGGTCGAAGGATGCCTGCTTCAGCACGGCGGCGACACTACCGGCGAAGTGGTGCGGCTCACCCGCTTCGATCCCGGTCAGGACCCGCAGGTCCGGGAACCGGTCGCGGCATTCCTGCACGCTGGCCAGGTAACCGTCGATGTCGACGGGAACAACCCGGTCCCGCCACGCGATGTCGCCGTGGGGATGGTCGTGGTCACCCCACTCCGTGAAGTCGACGTGTTCGGTGAACGCCACAGCGGGCAGCCCGACCTCGACGGCGCGTTTGCAGGTCTGGACCATCGACGCATGAACTCCGGTGTCCCAGGAGAACTGCGAGTGCACGTGATTGTCAGGAGGCAGCATCAGTGAAATCGTCCCATGCGTGAAGACACTCATCGACTTCGACAACGCTGTCGTGTTTGCCATCCCGGGCTCACACCAGGGCATGCTCCTGGAAGGCCCGCAGGGCTGGGGTGAATTCAGCCCGCCCCCCGGTGTCGATGACGGGCAAGCGGTCCGCTGGCTGACCGCGGCGGTGGAGCCCGGCACGGTCGGCTGGCCGGATCCCGTCCGCGGCCGCATCCCGGTGGCGGTGCAGATTCCCGGTGTCAGCCCGCAGGAGGCCCACCAGCTGGCAAGCACCTCCGGCTGCCAGACAGCCGAGGTCACCGTCGGTGATTCCGCGGACGACCTCACCCGGCTGGCAGCGGTACGCGAGGCGCTGGGACCGGCCGGCCGGATCCGCTGTGTGGTGGACGCGGTGTGGGATGTCGACACCGCGGTGGCCGCCATCGGTGCCCTGGCAGCTGCCGCCGGCGAGCTCGAGTACGTCGAGCAACCGTGTGTGCTGCTGGCCGAGCTGGCCGAGGTCCGCCGTGGCGTCGACGTACGCATTGCCGCCGATCTCGGCAGGGTCGCCGCCAGGGAGTGGGCCACCGTCGCCGATTGCGCCGATGTGGCGGTGCTGACCGGAGCGGCGCTCGGCGGCGTCCGGCGCGCCTTGCGGGCCGCCGAGAGCGTGGGGCTGCCGAGTGTGGTGCGGTCCCGGCCGGAGACGAGCGTGGGC
>NZ_JBARXZ010000032.1:0-7319 GCF_049647605.1 Mycobacterium sp.
CTCCGTAGCTGCGCCAGGGCTGCGGAGTGCCAGCGGGCGCGGCGCAGCGCGGGGGTGTCCTCGTAGAGGGTGTCGCGCACCAATGCATGGGTGAACCGGACCTGCCCCGGACCCGGCTCGTCGAGCAGGCCGGCCAGCACAGCGGCTTCCAGGCCGTCGAGCACCTCGTCCTCGTCGCGGCGGGCAATCTTGAGCAGCAGGTCCACGTCGAGCTCCCGACCCAGCACTGCCGCTTGCTGTAGCACTGTTCGGGCGGTCCCGGGAAGCCGGGACAGGCGGCGCCGCAAGACATCCCGAACACCGGCGGGGATGCTCGCCGTGGCTGCTGTCCGTCCCTCGGCGGCAAGCAGTCGCGCGAACTCGGTGACAAACAGTGGATTGCCGCCGGTGCGATCGATCAACAGGTCGAGTACATCGGTGTCCAGCTCGAAGCCACCGTCGGGGGCGTGCTCGCGGATCAGCACCCTGATGCCCGCACGAGAGAGGCCGCCGAGTTCCAAGCGTTCCGCGGTGACCGCTGCCAGCGCGGCGAAGGTGGCGGTCAGGTCCGGACCGGTCTCGGTGTTGCGGTAGGCCGCCAGCACCAGTAGCCGACGATCCGCCAGATCGTGGGCGAATCCGCGCAGCAGCTGCAGGGTGGCGCCGTCGGCGCGGTGCAGGTCGTCGAGGACCACCAGCAGCGGGCCGGCACTGCTCGCCCGACGGAGCGCAGCACCCACCGACACCGCGATATCGAACGCCGAGCCGAGCGCGGGTGCCGCCGACCCGAGTGACTGCACCACTTCCGACCAGGCCCACGCCGGGGGAGCACCGTCGACCTCGGGGCAACGACCCCGCGCGACGGTCCACCCGCGCTGCGGCAGTCGGTCCGCCACCACGTCGGTGAGGGTGCTCTTGCCGGCACCGGCCTCGGCGCCGATCCACACCACCCGCAATCCGTGGGCGAGCACCGTATCGACTGCGGCGTCGATGCGCACCAGCTCGGGCGAACGTCCGACCAGGGTGGCTAGATGCCGTTCTCGGGGTGCCGGTGCCACGGCGTGGACGGGAACCACCGGTGTTGCGGCCGTGGGCATGTCACGACGGCTGTCGATCAGATCCGCGGACTGCGCGAGGATCTTGGTCTCCAGGGTGCGCAGGGCCGGACCGGGGTCGAGGCCCAGCTCGTCGGCCAGGCGGTCGCGGGCCGCCCGGAGTTGGGCCAGCGCCTCACTCTGGCGGCCGGCGCGATACAGCGCCAACGCGAGCAGCCGGACGGCTTCTTCCCGCAGCGGCTCGTCGGCGACATGGCGTTCCAGCTCCGGGATGAGCGTCGCTTCATAGCCGAATTCGAGCCCGAGGGCGGCGTGGTTCTCGACGGCCGCGGCCCGCAACCCGGTCAGGCGGGTGATTTCCGGGGACGCCCAGTCGGTGTCGGCGAACTCGGGAAGCACCGGCCCCGACCAGCAGTCCAGGGCGGCCCGTAACAGTCCGACACGGGCGGCCGGCTCGGTGCTGGCTTCGGCGTCGCGCAACAGCGCCTCGAACCGCCAGGTGTCCACCGCGTCGACGGGAAGCCGTAGCGCGTAACCGGGGGCGGCGCTGACCAGAATCCGGGCCGGGGTCCGCCGGGTGCGTTCCGGCTCGAGGACCCGCCGCAGATTCGAGATGTGGACCTGCAGACCACCCAGTGCTTTCGGTGGTGGTTCGCCGGCCCAGATGTCGTCGATGATCCGGTCGGGGGACACCACGGCGCCACCGGCGACGGCCAGTCGGGTCAGCACTGCCCGGGGGCGGGGGCCGCGAAGGTCGACAACCTCACCGGCAACCTCGACCGTCAGCGGTCCGAAGAGGGTGATCCTGATGTCGCTCATCGCCGGCCAGGATATGCAGTGCAGTGACGCCTCACCACCCCTGGAGCGGACGTGACCGTGGACATAAGGCGTTTGCCGGTGGGGCCGATGGGACATCATGCACAGATGAACCTGTTGCCGTCGCCGAACGTGACGCTCTCCGATGCCGATGTCGCGGACGTTCTGGGAAACGCTGTGCGGGTCATCGGCCCGCTGCTGGACGTCTTGTGGGGCACCGACCCACTCCGGGTGAAGCAGCGTACCTATCGAGCCTCCGAAGGCCCGATGGCCAAGGTCGGCGATGCGCTCGGCTGGGTTCTCAATGTCGCCGACGTACCCGGTACCACGGCCTGGGAAGATCTCGACACCGACGAGCGGATCGGGTGGTGGGTGTGTCGGGTCGGTGGGGTGAACACCATGGCTGTCGCGTTTCCCGGGTTTCTGGGAGTGATGGCGAATCGTCTTCCCCTGCAGGATCTGCTCGGTTTCGCCAATCAGGCGATGGTGCTGTGTGCGGTGGCGCGGGAGTGCGGTGTCACCGACCAGGGGCAGCAGGTGCGCCTGCTGGCCGCGGTGCTGTGTGAACGTGATCTTGCCGCGGTTCCGGACGGAGATGACAAGGGCACCGGGCCGGGCCTGTCACAAATCCCGCGCAATCCGGTTGGCGTCGCCAAAGCGGTATGGCATCTGATGGGTGTGTTGAACGCGGTCGGCGACGAGCTCGCCAAACGTCCCCACCCGCGGGCGCCGTTCCGGACCCTGGGCATGTTGCCGGTCGTCGGTGTGGTCGCTCACTATTTTGGTGAGCTCGGCGCGCTGTCCCGTGCGGCGAAGCGGGGCCGTGCCTGGATCGCCGAGCACGTCCCGGCTGCCGCGGCGGGGTGAGGTGAGCGCTTTGCGCGGGTGACGATGATTTCCGGGCCCGGATCGGGTCAGTACAGGTGATCGGATGTACAACAACACCTGTAGGAGGATTCATGGCTACGGCAACACCACCTGCGAGCGCTGCACCACCGGTTGTCGATCACGACACCTGGCGGGCCGCCCTCGATGAGCTGCGGCGGCGGGAGAAAGCCGCCACCAGGGAACTGGATGCGGTAGCCGCCCAGCGCCGCCGGTTGCCGATGGTGGCCATGCCCGACTACACGCTGATCGGTGAGGACGGCCCGGTTCGGCTGGCCGACGTGTTCGAGGGCTGCACCCAGCTGATCGTCTACCACCACATGTGGACCGACGGTGCCGAGTGGCAATGCGGCGGGTGTACCGGATTCACGTCCCAGTTCACTCGCCTGGACTTCTTGAAAAACTATGACGCCCGATTCGTGATCGTCACAAACGGACCCATCGACGAGGCGTTGGCCTACCGCGACAAGGTGGGTAACAAAATGCCGTGGTACTCGTCGTCGGAGAGCTCGTTCGGTGCCGATGTGGACGCCGCGCCGGGAGCGGGCTTTGGGGTGAATGTCTTTCTGCGGCAGGGAGATGCCGTATACCGAACCTGGCACACCAATGGGCGCGGCACCGAACAGTTGAGCCATACGTTTGCGCTGATCGATCTGCTGCCCTGGGGTCGTCAGGAGGAGTGGCTGGATTCTCCTGCCGGTTGGCCGTCTCGGCCGACCTACTCGGGATGGCTGGACAGCCCGGATATCGCGAAATTGTATGGAAAGGACCAGGAATGACCCAGGTTGTCCGCCCCGGTCCGGGATCTGGAGGCTGATGACCCGAAACCGGTCGGCCACCGGTAGGGTCCAGGGGTCCAGGCCCGACTAGTGGGGAGTGCTGATGCCAGTGGGTTCCAGCGTGGGATCCGGTGCCGACATCGGACGGTTGTTGCTGCGGTGCCCCGATCAGCCGGGAATCGTGGCGGCGATCAGCGCATTCATGACCGAGGCCGGTGCAAACATCGTGTCCTTGGATCAGCATTCCACGGCGGCTGAGGGCGGGACGTTTCTGCAGCGCACCATCTTTCACCTTCCGGGCCTGGCTGCCCTTCGCGACGAGCTCAGTGCTCGGTTCGCGCAGGACATCGCCGGCCGCTTCGACATCGACTTCCGGCTCACTGAGGCCTCGCGCCCCAAGAGGGTGGCGATCCTGGCCTCCCGTGAGGACCACTGCCTCCTGGACTTGTTGTGGCGCAATCGCCGCGGCGAACTCGACATGTCCGTGGTGTTTGTGATCAGCAACCATTCCGACCTCGCAGAACAGGTCCGGCCGTTCGGGGTTCCGTTCATCCACGTGCCCGCGCACAAGGACATCCGCGGCGAGGCGGAGAGCAGGATGCTCGATCTCCTGCGGGGCAATGTCGATCTTGTGGTGCTGGCCCGCTACATGCAGATCCTGACACCCACGTTTCTCGATGAGGTGGGTTGTCCGGTGATCAACATCCACCACTCTTTCCTGCCGGCGTTCATCGGGGCTGCACCGTACCGCCGGGCGCGGGAGCGCGGGGTGAAACTGGTTGGTGCGACCGCACATTACGTGACCGACGACCTCGACGAGGGACCGATCATCGAGCAGGACGTGGTGCGGGTGGACCACCGCCACGAGGTGGCTGACCTGGTCCGGTTGGGCGCCGATGTGGAGCGTGCGGTGTTGTCCAGGGCGGTGCTGTGGCACTGCGAAGACCGGATCATCCGGTACGGCAATCAGACCGTCGTTTTCTGATCCGGTGTCTGCCCGGCTCCGCTGAGGACCAGGTTCACTGCGTCGTCGAGCTGACCCGCGATCTGGTTGAACGACAGGAAGCGGGCCGTCATCAGGGCTCCCGCAAACGTCATCAGCAGGGTGGTGCCCACCGAGGGCGGCCAACCCGGTCCCAGTGATGCCTGAATTCTGGTGATCACCTCGGCGCCGATCTGCTCCCGGATGGGTGTGACAGCGGGGTCGTCTGCCATCAGGGCGGCGCTGCAGGCGGCAGTCAGTTCCGGTTCGTGGGCGACCACCAGGGCCATCTCGCGCAAGGTGGTGCTCACCCGCTCTGCGGTGGGCTGGTTGACGTCGGTGCGGACGGGTGCATCTCGCAGTAGTCGTAGGTAGATCGCTGCCACCAGCGCGCTCTTGGAGGGGAAGTAGGTGTAGGCACTCGCGGGTGACACGCCCGCGCGAGCCGCCACCATGCGCATGGTCACGGTGTTGAACGACGTGTGGTGCAGCTCCTCGAGGCCGGCGTCGAGGACCTTGCGGATGGTCTGTTCGGGACGCCGGTCGCGCTTGCGGGCGTTCGCCGGTGCGGTCTGTGGATCGGCCACCACTTCGCTGGACACGGATCCAAGAATAGGCGGCTTGTCAGGACCGGTCGCCGGCCGCTAGCCTCGGACATATATTTCGTACAGGTGTCCAGAAAAGGGGCGTGATGACGGTCACCGATGACCACAGTCGCTTCGGCGAAGGGTTCGATTTCACCTCTCCCGACGTCGTCGAGGGTGGGATCCCAGTCGGCCAGTTTGCCGAACTGCGGCGTACGTCACCGGTGTGGTGGAATCACCAATCACCCGGCGCGTCGATTTTCGACGACGGCGGCTACTGGGTGATCACCAAGCATGAGGACATCAAACAGATCTCACGCGATGGCGAGGTCTGGTCCACCAATGCCAAAGGTGCGGTGATGCGGCTCCCGGACGGAGTCACCGCCGATCAGCTGGAATTCACCAAGGCGTTGTTGGTCAACCAGGATCCGCCGTCGCACACCCGGCTACGCAAGCTGGTGTCCCGGTTGTTCACGCCGCGAGCCGTCGCGGCGCTGGAGGCCAAGCTCGAACACACCGCACGTGAGATCGTCGCGACTGCTGTGGCCAAGGGCAGCGGCGACTTCGTCGAAGACATCGCGATGGGTCTGCCGTTGGCGGCGATCGCGGATCTCATCGGGGTTCCCGATGTCGACCGCCGCAGGCTGTTCGACTGGACAAACGCGATCATGAACACCGACGATCCGGATTTCAACAACGTCGACCCAGCGGTGGTCAACGCAGAATTGATGGGTTACGCCTACGCGATGGCCGAGGAGCGCAGGCGAAATCCGGCTGACGACATCGTCACCCGGCTCATCGAAGCCGATGTCGACGGTGACTCGCTGGGGGACGTCGAGTTCGCGTTTTTTGTGATCCTGCTGGCGGTGGCGGGCAATGAGACCACCCGCAATGCCATGACCCACGGCATGATCGCGTTCGCTGAGAACCCCGAGCAGTGGGACCTCTACAAGCGGGAACGGCCGGGCACCGCGGTCGACGAGATCGTACGGTGGGCCACCCCGGTGCACTGCTTTCAGCGCACCGCGCTGGTCGACACCGACGTCGGGGGCGTCACGGTGCGCGCGGGGCAGCGAGTCGGCTTGTTCTACAGTTCAGCCAATTTCGACGACGAGGTCTTTGACCGGCCGCACACATTCGACATCACCAGGAACCCGAACCCGCACCTGGGATTCGGGGGACACGGTGTTCACTACTGCATCGGTGCGAACCTCGCCAGAACCGAAATCAGGCTCATCTTCGAAGCCATCGCCGATCTGGCCCCCGACATCTCGGTGCTCGCCGATCCGCAGCGGCTGAGGTCGGGCTGGATCAACGGCATCAAGGAACTGCAGGTCGCCTATCGCTGAGGGGTCGCCGGTGCTACAGCACCCTGGTGATGCGATCAGAACCTTGATTGATGCGTTTCTTGGATTTTGACAGGCAAAATCGGTCTTGGACATGTGTTGATCTCGCACCTACCGTAGGCCAGGTGACCACCTCGGGGTTTGTTTCATCGGCGTTGGGTTCGTCCAGACGGATCCTGATCACGGGGGTCCGGATCACCCCGGTTGCGTTTGCCGATCCACCGCTGCTCAACGCGGTTGGGGTGCATCAGCCGTGGGCGCTGCGTGCCATCATCCAACTCGACACCGATGCCGGTCTGGTTGGACTGGGCGAGACCTATGCCGATGTTGTGCACTTGCACCGACTCGAAGCAGCCGCTGCGGCAATCCGGGGACGTGATGTCTTCGAGCTCAATATGATTCGTGCCGCAGTCTCGGACGCCATCGGAGGTGACCGGACCGGTGACGGCTCCGGGCTGGCCGGCATGATCACCTCTGCCAGTGTGGTGGACCGGGTGTTCTCCCCGTTCGAAGTGGCCTGTCTGGACGTGCAGGGGCACGCAATGGGACGTCCTGTCGCCGACTTGTTGGGCGGAGCGGTCCGCCAGGAGATTCCCTTCAGCGCGTATCTGTTCT
The DNA here is from genome assembly GCF_049647605.1 of Mycobacterium sp. Classification (GTDB taxonomy): domain Bacteria; phylum Actinomycetota; class Actinomycetes; order Mycobacteriales; family Mycobacteriaceae; genus Mycobacterium. Next base: position 7,042 of record NZ_JBARXZ010000032.1, read on the forward strand.
ACAAGTGGGCTGCCCACCCCGGAGGGGAGCCGGATACCTGGGGTGAGGCGCTCGATCCGGCCGGCATCGTCGCGCAGGCACGTCGAATGATCGACGACTACGGATTCACCGCGATCAAACTCAAGGGAGGCGTGTTTGCCCCCGAGGAAGAGATGGCAGCGGTTGTCGCGCTGCGTCAGGAGTTTCCGAACCACGCGCTGCGGCTGGATCCCAACGCGGCCTGGACGGCCGAGACGTCTCTGAAGGTTGCTTCCGGGCTGGCGGGGGTCCTCGAGTAC
>NZ_JBARXZ010000033.1:0-1589 GCF_049647605.1 Mycobacterium sp.
GTGTAGTTGAAGGCAGTCGTCAGACCGAACGCAGTAATCGCGACGAGCGACGAGCCGATTGCATTGATGATCGGCATGCCTGTCGAGGCCATCAGCCCCGGGACGATCAAGAATCCGCCGCCTATGCCGAAAAAGCCGGAAAACGCTCCGGTAAGGCCACCATAACCCGCGACCTTGGGCGCGTTCTCGCGCGTGCACTGGGCGGCCGCATCGCCTTCACGGCCCCGGCTCCTGAACATCAGCGTGCCCACCACCAGCATCAGCAGAGCAAACAGCACCAGCAGTTGCTTGCCATCCACGATCTTGCCGAGGCTGGAACCGAGGAAGGCGCCGACGATGCCGGCGGCACTGTAGACGCCGGCGCAGCGCCATTTGACATTCCCCAGTCGCCAATGGCTGATCATGTTGGTGAAGGCGTTCGCCGCGACGGCGAAGGCGCTCGTGCCAATCGCCATATGAGCATTCGGCACGCCGACCACATAGACCATCAAAGGAACGGCCAGGATCGAACCGCCGCCTCCGAACATGCCGAGGCTGAAGCCGACGATCCCTCCGGATATAACGCCGAGGAAGTATTGCAGAAAAGACAGGGTCATACGGTTTCAGGGCAAGCGTTTCAGCTCGTTTTGCCTTCCAGTTGTGTCGTGTGTTTCGGCTTTGCAAGCGGCTCGCGGCCCTTGAGCATCGCCTGCCAATAGATCGGTGGAAGCATCTTCTCCTTCAGGAACCAGGCCAGGCGTGACGGCTTGAGGTCATCGATCAGCCATGACGGGAAGCTCGGGACGCGTTTGCCGCCATAGGCAAATTCCGCGAGAACGATCTTGCCGCGTTCGACGGTGAGTGGGCAAGAGCCGTAACCGTCGTAGATGGCACGGCGGCGTGAATCGAGTTTGCCCATGTCGGCGAGCAGGTTTTCCGCAACGACAGGTGCCTGCTTGCGCGCTGCGGCTGCCGTCTTGGCGTTCGGTGCGCTCACCACATCGCCAAGGCCATAGATGTTCTCATATTTGGTGTGCTTGAGCGTGTTCTGATCAACCGAGACCCAGCCACTGTCGGCTGCCAGCGCACTAGCGCGAATGAAGTCCGGCGCGGTCTGGGGAGGAACGACATGGATCATGTCGAACCTGCGCTCAACGATTTCGCTGTTGCCTTCCTTGCCGGTCTTCTTGAACCATGCCGTCTTCGCCGACCCGTCGATGCGGATGAGATTGTCGCCGAAAGAGAGCTGAATGCCGTATCGCTCAACATACTTCATCAGCGGCGGGACGTAATCGGCGACGCCGAAGAGACCAGGTCCCGCAACGAGGAACTCGACATTGCAAGCTTTGAGGATGCCTTTGTCGAGCCAGGTGTCGCAGGATAGATACATCGCCTTTTGCGGCGCGCCGGCGCATTTGATCGGCATCGGCGGTTGTGTGAAGAGCGCCGTTCCGCCTTTGAACTCGTTGACAAGCTTCCAGGTATAGGGCGCGAGATCGTAGCGGTAGTTGGAGGTGACACCGTTCTTGCCCAGCGTTTCGGGAAGGCCTTCGACGCCCGCCCAGTTGAGCTTCAAACCGGGCGCAACGACAAGCCATTGATATTTGACG
>NZ_JBARXZ010000034.1:0-10089 GCF_049647605.1 Mycobacterium sp.
CCGCGACCGCGGTCGCGACGGCCGCCTCAGCCGCACGTGGGTCAGTCACATCCAGAGCCACCGTGCCTACCTTGTCCCCGTAGGCATGCTTCAGGTCGGCTAGGCAACGTGGGTCGCGTGCGGTGGCTACCAGCTCATCGCCGCGGGCCAGGACCGCCTCGGCGAGGCGGCGGCCCAGGCCGCGCGAACTACCGGTGATCAGCCATACCTTGGTCACAACAATCGTCCTTTCTTCGCGGCGAGTTCAGTGGTCGGTGATGTGGGTGTCGGCGATGGTCTCGGCGAATCCAACTCCGAAAACTTCTGCAGGTGAGTGGAATCCCGGTGTGCGCTCACCGTGGAGGACCCGGCGCGCCGCGTGGGCCGCGGCCATCGAGGTGAACGTGTAGCCGTTGACGGTATCGAGCACCGACCGCGCCACCTGTCCGGCGCTGCCGGTGACTTCAGCGACCGCGTGATAGCGATCGGCATCGCGCTGCGCGGCGCTGGGTCCCTCCGGCAGGCTGGTCACGTCACCGTCGGGGAAGGCGTCCCCCGAGGCGTACACGTAGGTGTTGATGTCTCCGATGCCGGTGGAGCGCCACAGCGTCACCAGATCCGGCAACGTCACCGGTGTGCACGGCACCGGGCCGAACCCGAAGTCGAACACCGCCACCGCTGCCGGGTCCTGGGCAACCAGAGCCCCGCGCACCCGATGCAGGGTGTCGGTGGTGACGTTCTCACTGGCGCTGATCGCCGAACCGCGCGACATCGACCCCGCCACGTGCAACGCGACGTCGATCCGCTGGGGTTCTGTGACGCGGGCGGCGGTATGGCCGGCCAGGCAACCCAGCATCGCCACACTGCCCCCGCTGCCCGGCAACAGCATCACCCCCGCTCTAGTGGCGGCGGCGTCGTAATCCTCGGCAAGTCGGTAACTGTCCAGTTCCGCGGCGATGTCGAGGTAGTGGGTGCCTGTTCGGATCGCCGCGTCCATCAGCGGCCGTGCCGTGCGCAGGTAAGGCCCGGCGCAGTTCAGCAGGACCGCAGCGTCGGCCAGGGCACTGTCGACCGCTTGCGGGTCCCCTACGTCAAACACCACGTAGGGGCAGTCCAGCCTTGTCGCCATCGCGCGCAGCCGATCGTCGTTGCGGCCACCCAATACCGGTCGCAGCCCGAGGTCGCGCGCGTGCCGGGCGACCATCGCACCGGTGTAACCCGTTGCGCCATAGAGCAAGAAGTCATCCATGTCAGTGCTGCCAGCTCTTGTAGACGAACTCGAGGCTGTAGCCGTCGGGGTCGAGCACGTTGGCGGCGTAGTAACGCGGGTCGTAGTGCAATCGGGGGCCGGGCGCGCCGTTGTCGGTTCCGCCCGCGGCGATCGCGGCGGCGTAGGCGGCGTCCACCTCGGCCTGGCTGTCGGCGACAAACCCGACATGGGCAGCACCGCCTGCGGGCACGCCGTGGCGCAGCCAGAAGATCATCCGTCCGGTATCGGCGTCTCCCAGCCCGTAGAGGTCCGGGTGTCCCGGCGGGCCGTCGTTGCCGTTGTAGTCCAGGCGGGTGGTGATACCCAGCGGGGCCAGGGCGGCGGTGTAGAACGCGATCGAGCGTTGCGGGTCACCGACGGTGAGGAATACGTGGTCGAGCATGTGAGGGTCTCCTGTCCCAGATTCAGATGGCGTAGCCGCCGGCCACTTCGATGGTCTGAGCGTTGATCCACCGGTGATCGTCAGATAACAGACTGGCGATGACCGTGCCCACCTCATCGGGTTCGCCGACGCGCCCCAGCGCGGTCTGCGCGGCCAGCGCGGCCTCGAACTCGTCGCTCAGACCGCCGCCGAGTTCGGTGCGGATCGGGCCAGGGGCGATGGCATTGGCCCGGATCCGGCGCTCGCCAAGTTCTTTGGCCAGATAGCGGGTCAGGACCTCCAGCCCGCCCTTGAAACTGGCGTACGGCGCCACGCCTGGGGTCGCCACCCGGGAGGTGGCGCTGGTGATGTTGATGATGTGGCCGCCGTCAGCCAGCAGCGGCAGCAGAGTCTGGGTGAGGAAGAACGGGCCCTTCAGATGCACGTGGAACAGTGCGTCGAACGCGGCCTCGCTGACCGAGGCAATCGGTGTGTACTCGCCGTGGCCGGCATTGTTGACCAGCGAATCAAACGTGTCACGCTGCCACGTGGTCCGCAGCGCCGACTTCAGGGCGTCTCGAAAGCCGGGAAACGACGCAGTGTCGGCCACATCCAGTGACAGCGCAACGGCCGTACCCCCCGCGGCGGTGATGTCATCGACGACGCGCATCGCCGCGTCCGGGTTGCTTTTGTAGGTGAGGATCACACCCACACCCCGCTGCGCGCAGGCGCGGGCGGTGGCCGCTCCCAAACCCCGGCTGCCCCCGGTGACGACGGCGATGCTCATGATGTTGCGTCCTTCCGTTCGGTGCTGACGAGAAGTCAGTCAACGCCGAACAGAGGACGCGAAGAAGGGCGGCACTTCCTGGGTGCAGCGCACCCAGGATCAGCCGACGCCTGTTATTGGGCGTGCTCCTGGCGGCGGGTGGCGCCCAACGAGCCCAACAGGGCCAGGGCGTCCGCGCTGGCCGATCCGGGAGCCGCCGTGGCCACCGTCAACTGCTGGCCGGGGGCGCTGTTGACGTCGAAGGTCTGAAAGCTCAATTCCAGGACACCCACGTCCGGATGACGGATCGTTTTGCGGGTCGCCGACAACCCGGCCACCCGCTGGTCATCCCACAGGCCGCGGAAGGCGTCACTGCGCTGGTAGAGCCGCTGCACCAGCTCTTCGACCTCAGGCACCGCCGGCACAAAGCCTTGGGCCAATCGCAGCGCGCTGACCGCCGCGCGGGCCACCTCATCCCAGTTCACGTAATACTCGCGCGCGATCGGGTCCAGGAAAATGGCGGCCAGCACGCTGCTGTTTCGGCGTTGCAGCGGCGCAATCATTGCTGCGGCAATAGGATTGGCGAGCAAGACCCGAAATGCCGCGTTGGTCACATACGCCGCGGTGTACGCGAAGGCGTCCATGGTCTGCAGTAGTTCCGGGCTGATCATCTCGCTGTCGCGGCCCACCCGCGGTGCTAGCCGAGCGAGCCGGAACGCGTGATCACGGGCATCCGCTGACATGCGAAGCGCCTCGCAGATCGAGTCGAGCACCGGCGCCGATGGGCTGCGCTCACGCCCCTGCTCCAGTCGGGTGTAGTAGTCGGCACTCACCCCCGACAGGACCGCCACTTCTTCGCGGCGCAGGCCCGCAACCCGGCGCCCCGGAGCCGTCGGCAGCCCGGCGTCCTGGGGCGCAATCCGCCCGCGCTGGGCCCGCAGGAACTGGCCCAGCTCACCAGCGGAACTTTGCGTTGCCATGATGGCGACGCTACTCCCGACCTCGGACATCAGTCATCGACTGCCACGTCACGGGCGGTTGCGTGTGCTCGTGCTTTTCGAGTGGAGCTGTTGGCGTCAGACACCAGCAGCATCGAGGGAGGCCCGCCCTTCTCGGCGGAACCACACGGGTCGGGAATTTCGATGAGCGTCAATGGGGAATTTCAGCGAGCGCGATCATCCGTACGCCATGACACAGTTGACCCAATCGACGAACACCACTGCATGTCGGAACCGACGAAGAAGTGAGGTGACAAGGACATGACCGAGACCAGCGCGAACGCCACTACTGCTGAGGAGCAGTTGGTGTATCAACGCACGATCTTCATCAACCCGCCAGTGACCCGGCAATGGGTCGATATCAAGGTGTTCTCCTTGCCTGCGCATGTCGACGATCAGAGCGCGTTGGCGTTGACGATCGCCCACGTGCGCTACCGCGACAGCTACGCCGGCACTTGGGACACAGACATGGTCGACAAACACGGGCCGTACTGGTTGTACGCGATCACCCCACAGACCTTCGCCGTCGCCGACCGGGCCGACGCCGGCACCGTGGAACTACACCCAAGAGCAGCTCGCTACGTTCGTCACTCAATCAACTCGAGGTCTGCGATCCGAGGTCGATGCGCGCTTGCCCAGCTGTGTGCGAATGTCTGAACTCGTGCGACGGGCAGTCCGGGCTCACGGCACTCGCGTCGCCACTCACACTGCTTCGGTCTACGGTTGGTCTTGACCCGAACCAAGGCGTATCCGGGGACGCACCATGCGGGCTAAGGGTTAGGTGCCCGCGGTCGCTACTCAAGGACGGCGACACTCGTCGATGAACCCGCTTTTCACCGCGTTATCGATGTTGCTCGCGGTCAGTGACGCCGTGCTGCTAACCGTGAATCCGATTTAACTAATTCTTTAACTAATTCGCGACTTATGGCTTCATCACGTCACTGCCAGGCGGTTGGCTCCGTGGCAGCTGCACTCCCCGGCGGCCGATGAAGCGGTGCTGCACGGCCGGCGCGCAGAAATCGTTGACCGAACCGTTGCCAGTGCGGCGCATAATGCTTGAGACACCTCATTTTATCCGCGGTACGTTGGCCTCATGACCCGCACTGCCGACCGCGCAACTCTCGACGTCGCCGATGTCATGCAGATCCGTACGCGACTGCTGCAGACGCATCTGGCACGCCGCGACTTCGGCCAGCTAGAGCCGCTGAACCGCGGCGCCCTGGAATCTGCGGTTGCACGACAGGACACCGGCTTTGGGAACGAGTACAAATACACCCGCCCACACGAGATCGCCGCCAGCCTCTTCTACGGGATTGCGATGAACCACGCGTTCGAGAACGGTAACAAGCGCACGGCGTTGGTCGCCGCGTTGGTGTCGCTCAAATTCAATGACGTGGTCCTGTCCAACACAACCCAGGATGACCTATACGACATGGCAACGCAGGTCGTCGCGCACACCTTCCCGATCCCCAACGCTGTGGACCGCACGGTCGACTCGGAAGTCGCCGCGCTTGGGGCATGGTTCCGTGCCCGCACCATCCGCTCGGAGCCGTACGTCGACCGCGCCGTCGAGTTCCCGGAGTTGAGGAAGATCCTCAACTCCCAGGGCTGCGAAATCTCAACTCCCAACGAGAATTACGTCATAATCAGCCGCGGTGCGCAGTCTATGAAGGTTGGCTATCCCCGCGAGAAGCACACAGTTTCCGTTCGACAAGTGAAGCGCATTCGGCGAAGTCTCGGGTTCGACGATCTCGATAGCAGCGAGTTCTACAACCTCGATGTCAGCGTCGACGAGTTCGTGCACGAGTACAGCGAGGTGCTTGAGCGTCTCGCGGACGCCTGAGCTTGCACCATTTCAACAAAGTGCGCCGGTAGCCACCGCGTCGCATCGGAAGCAGTTCCGACGGAGGGGCCGGCGCCGAGCTGGCAAGTAGCACCATGGTCAAGGCCCGCCGAGTCCGTAGCTGCCCCAGTACAGCCGAATCGTCGTTTCCATCGCCTGTGTCGCATCCCGGACCACCAAGCGCTGCACCAAGTTGGCGTAATCGGTGTTCCCAGTCTGCTCATGCTCGACGCGGACACGCTGCATCAGAGACTCCCTGTGCGCGGCCGAGCGCCAGTGACCGTAGGGCTTTCGACGGTCTGCGACCTGTTGCAGCTGACAAATGAGCTCCGGAGGCAGCAATTGGTGTTTCGCGACTTCGCCCAGAAGCCGTCCGAGCCCGAACAACTCCCAGGGTTTTGGTAGCTGGCCGTTCAGTGCGGCGCGCGACGTCGACAGCACACCCGCGACCTCACGTTCGCAGACGACGTGGCAAGAGAAGATGCAGGCGACCCAGATTCCCTCCAGAAATGTCCGGACCGCCGCATCCCAGCCGAGCTGGCCCTCTTCACCCGCTGAGAGTGCCGCCCACTCCTTACCTCGAAGCGTCCGGACGATCCGCTCGTTGATCCAGTCGAGACGCTGGTCGTGGTCGAGCACCCGCACATCCAAATCACCGAAAACGTCGTCCCAGCTCACCTCGTCGGACACCTCAACCGCCCCAAGAACGCGTGCTGAACGGGAACATCCACATCGAGAAAGCGTAGGCCGCAGCGGCGACCACGCTGCGATCGATACGGGTGTTGTATACACGAGACCGAACCGACACCGAGCGACGTCGGCTTGTGCCGCCAGAACTCGAGATGTCGCCCTCGGCGGATGATCCCCCGAGGTCGCCACCTGCGGACGCGGGCGGCTAAATCCCCAAAGACGTGCTCCGAGCTTTGATGCCGGCGATCCAACCAAAACACAAAGGTCACGACCTCTTTCGAGATCGTGACCTTTGTGCCTGGAGTTCGTAGAACTCCTCACGGTGGGCGAAGGGGGACTTGAACCCCCACGTCCCGAAGGACACTGGCACCTGAAGCCAGCGCGTCTGCCATTCCGCCACTCGCCCTGGAACAACCGGAAGACATTAACACGCGGCACCCCCAGGATCCCAAACGCGCTTGTCAGGAGCAGTCCGGGGAAGTAGCGCTGACCTGGTCTGATCGGATTCTCACAGTGCCGATGGTGCCAATGTGCCTGTCGGGACCGATACCATGCAAGAGGAATGCACAGGGCCGCGACACGCGCCGCCACGGTCAGCGCGTCGGGCTCTGCCTACAACTGTGGGTATTACCTGCAGGAACAACGAGGGAAAGTAGGCGGTGACGTGGGCCTGGTACAGCGATTCGACCGCAAGCTCGAGTCCACCGTCGGCGATGCCTTCGCCCGCGTCTTCGGCGGCTCGATCGTGCCTCAGGAAGTCGAGGGCATGCTGCGCCGTGAGGCCGCCGACGGGGTCCGTTCGCTGCAGGGCGGACGGCTTTTGGCCCCGAACGAATACGTCATTACCCTCGGTGTGCCCGATTACGAGAAGGTGCTCGCCGATTCCGAATTGACGGCGGACACTTTTGCCAAGCACCTTGGTGGGTATATCGGCGAACAGGGATGGCAAACGTATGGTGACGTGGTTGTGCGATTCGCGCAGTCGTCGCACCTGCGGACCGGTCAGGTACGTGCGCGCGGGATCGTCAACCCCGATGCCACTCGCGCCACGCCCGCCGACGCCGCACCCCAATCCAGCACCGACGAGCCCGCCCCGTCACAATCAGACCAGGCGTCTACCGCAGAACCAGGAGTATCACCGATGAGCGACAATCCGAGTCACCGCGGCGGCCAAGGTCAGGGGCAACCCGGAGACGAGTACTACGACGACCGCTACGGCCGTCCTCAGGAGGATCCGCGCGCAGCCGACCCCCGCTCGCAGGAGCAGGCCGGTCCCCCGCCGCGCGACCCCAACTACCCGCCGCAGCGCCCGGGCGGTTACCCCGATCAGGGTGGCTACCCGCCGTCGTACGAGCAGCGTCCGCCGGCCGGCTACGGCCCGCCCTCGGGTGGCTATGAGCCCAACTACGACCCGAACTACGGCCGCGGCCCCGCCGGCTACGGCCAGCAGGGCGGTGCCCCCTACGGTCAGCCCGGCCAGGACTACGGCCGTCCGGAAGGCCGCCCGCAGGCCCCCAACCGTGGCTACGACGACTACGGCCGCCCCGGCTACCCCGATCAGGGCTACCAGGGCCAGAACTACGGCCGTCCCGGTCCGGACTACGGCCAGGGCCAGCCCGAGTACGGCGGCCGCTACCCCGAGGGCGGCGGCTACGGCGAGCAGCCCCGTGGTGACTACGACTACGGCCAGCAGGGCGGGCAGCAGGATTACGGCCAGCCCGAATACGGACAGCCGGATTACGGCCAACAGGACTACGGACAGCCCCAGCAGGGTGGTTACGGCTACGGCCAGGCCGCGCCGTCCGGGTATGCCGGTGGCGCCAATGTCACTCTGCAGCTCGACGACGGCAGTGGCCGCACCTACCAGCTGCGTGAAGGGGCCAACGTGGTCGGTCGCGGCCAGGACGCACAGTTCCGGCTCCCCGACACCGGCGTGTCGCGCCGGCATCTGGAGATCCGCTGGGATGGCCAGGTGGCCCTGCTGTCGGACCTCAATTCCACCAACGGCACCACGGTCAACAACGCTCCGGTCCAGGAATGGCAGCTGGCAGACGGGGATGTCATCCGCCTCGGCCACTCCGAGATCGTGGTCCGCGTTCACTGAGCCTGTCCTGCGTCACCGACGCTGTTGCGGCCGACACCCCGAGGCGCTCGTGTGCGCTTGGCCCTCGTCTGGGTGGCTGCCCAAGTATCGTGACGATGCCAGCGGGTGCAGGCTGACACGGGGTCGGCCGCACCAGGTAACGGCAGCGGACGGGAAGGACGCCAGATGCAGGGACTAGTGCTGCAGCTGACGCGTGCCGGTTTCCTGCTGCTGCTCTGGCTGTTCATCTGGTCGGTCCTGCGCATCCTGCGCAACGACATCTACGCCCCGACCGGCGCGGTCATGGTCCGTCGGGGCCTGGCCTTCCGTGGTGCACTTCTGCCGTCCCGTCAGCGGCGCACCACGGTGCGCTACCTGGTGGTCACGGAAGGTGCGCTGGCCGGCACCCGGATCACCCTCGGCACCCAGCCGGTGCTGATCGGACGCGCCGATGATTCCACCTTGGTCCTCACCGACGACTACGCATCGACGCGGCATGCGCGCTTGTCGCAGCGCGGCTCGGAGTGGTACGTCGAGGATTTAGGATCGACCAACGGTACTTACCTCGACAGGGCAAAGGTGACAACGGCGGTACGAGTTCCGATGGGGACGCCGGTACGAATCGGCAAGACAGCGATCGAGTTGCGCCCGTGACGTTGGTTTTGCGTTACGCCGCCCGAAGTGACCGCGGCCTGGTGCGCGCCAACAACGAGGACTCCGTCTACGCGGGTGCCCGGCTGCTGGCGCTCGCCGACGGGATGGGCGGCCACGCCGCCGGTGAGGTGGCCTCCCAGCTGGTCATCGCCGCGCTGGCCCACCTCGACGACGACGAGCCCGGCGGCGACCTGCTGAGCAAACTCGACTCCGCGGTGCTCGACGGCAACGCCGCGATCGCCGCTCACGTCGAGATGGAGCCCGAGCTCGAGGGTATGGGCACCACGCTCACCGCAATCTTGTTCGCCGGCAACCGACTTGGGCTGGTCCACATCGGCGACTCCCGCGGCTACCTGATGCGCGACGGCGAACTCAACCAGATCACCAAGGACGACACCTTCGTCCAGACCCTGGTGGACGAGGGCCGGATCACCGCCGAGGAAGCACACAGCCATCCGCAGCGGTCGCTGATCATGCGGGCTCTCACCGGCCATGAGGTCGATCCGACACTGATCATGCGGGAAGCCCGCGCCGGCGACCGTTACCTGTTGTGTTCCGACGGGCTCTCGGATCCGGTGAGTTTCGAGACCATCCAAGAGGCGCTGCAGATCGAGGATGTCACCGACTGTGCCGACCGCCTCATCGAATTGGCGCTGCGTGGTGGTGGACCCGACAACGTCACCGTGGTGGTGGCCGACGTGGTCGACTACGACTACGGGCAGACCCAGCCGATCCTGGCCGGCGCGGTCTCCGGCCAAGACGACGACACCGCACCGCCCAACACCGCGGCCGGGCGCGCCTCCGCCTTCAACCCGAAGCGCACCGCCGCCAAACGTGTTGTGCCGCAACCAGAACCACCGCCAAAGCCGAAGTCGCGGCGCAAGACCTTTCTTGCGGTAGCCGTGATCGTGCTGCTGCTGATGGCCGGGCTGGCGGTCACCCGCCAGATCATCCGCAGCAATTACTACGTCTCCGAGTACGACGGCACCGTGTCGATCATGCGAGGTATCCAGAGTTCGTTTCTGGGCATTCCGCTGCAGGAGCCCCACCTACTGGGCTGCCTGACCGATCGAAACGAGTTGTCCCAGATCAGCTACGGCCAATCCACCGACAATCTGAACTGCCGCCCGATGCAGCTGGCCGATCTGCGGCCCTCCGAGCGCACCCAGGTGGCGGCCGGTCTGCCCGGCGGTTCGCTCGACGACTCCATCGAACAGCTCCGTGAGCTGGCCCGCACCTCGTTGCTGCCCCCGTGCGTTGTTCCCGAGCCCACCCCGGCTCCGACCACGGCGGCACCGCCGCCCTCCCCGAACCCGTCACCGGCCCCGGCACCTTCTGCGGCACCCGGAACCGGGGGTGCCACCGCCGCCCCCCAAACCTCCGGTCGCCCCACACCGACACCGGCCACCAGTACCTCCCCGGCTCCCCGGCCCACTCCCCCGGCC
>NZ_JBARXZ010000035.1:0-14335 GCF_049647605.1 Mycobacterium sp.
GGCTTCATCATCCTCGGCATCTTCGTCATGACCAGCCAAGGCCAAACCGGCTCCACCCTCTACATGGTCAACCACGGCATCTCCACCGCCGCACTGTTCCTCATCGCCGGATTTCTGGTCTCCCGCACCGGAACCCGCCTCATCGATGAGTACGGCGGTATCCAGAAGGTGGCCCCGGTGCTGGCCGGCACCTTCCTGGTGGCGGGTCTGGCCACCCTGTCGCTTCCCGGCCTGGCGCCGTTCATCAGCGAGTTCCTGGTCCTGATCGGCACCTTCACCCGGTACCCGCTGTTGGCTGTCATCGCCGCCACCGCCCTGGTGCTCTCCGCGGTCTACATTCTGTGGCTCTACCAACGCATGATGACCGGTCCCGTCACCGACGGTCACAAAACCCTCAAAGACCTGATACCCCGTGAAATCGCTGTCGTCGCCCCGCTGATCGCGCTACTGCTGCTCCTGGGCATCTATCCCAAACCCGCCCTCGACATCATCGATCCCGCAGTCGGACACACCCTGACCACCATCGACCAACACGACCCCGCTCCCCGTGTCGCGGAAGGACCCGTGCGATGAACGCGCCCAACGTCGAGTACTCCCTGATCCTGCCGATGCTCATCGTGTTCGGGGTTGCCGTGGCCGGAGTGATGGTCGAAGCCTTCCTGCCCCGATCGCTGCGGTACCGAACGCAGGTGACGCTCGCCCTCGGCGGGTTGACGGCCGCGTTTGTCGCCGTCGTCCTCCTGATCCACGATCTCCACGGGTCCGTGGGACAACTCTCCGTGATGGGAGCCGTTGCCATTGATCCCGCGGCGTTGTTCCTGCAGGCAACCACCCTGCTGATCAGCGTGCTCGGGGTGTTGCTGATCGCTGAGCGCCGGATCCCGGCGGCACACGAGTCCGGCAGTGCGGCCACCGGTTTGGATGCGTTCACTCCGCATGCTTCGGCGATCGCGGGCAGTGTGGCGGAGAAGACCGCAGCCAGGGTCGGGATCGTGCAGACCGAGGTGTTCCCGCTGATGATGTTTGCCGTCGGCGGGATGATGCTCTTCCCGGCCGCCGACGATCTGCTGACATTGTTCATTGCGCTCGAAGTCCTGTCGCTGCCGCTGTACCTGATGTGCGGGCTGGCCCGCCGGCAACGCCTGCTGTCACAGGAAGCAGCCCTGAAATACTTTCTCCTCGGCGCCTTTTCGTCGGCGTTCTTCCTGTACGGGGTGGCGCTGATGTACGGCTACAGCGGAACTCTCACCCTGTCCGGAATCGCCGATGCCATCGCCACCGGGGAATCTGGCAGTTCGACGATGGTGTTGATCGGTGTCGGTCTGCTGACAGTCGGGTTGCTGTTCAAAGTAGGTGCGGCGCCGTTCCATTCGTGGATTCCCGACGTCTACCAGGGCGCCCCCACCCCGGTCACGGCATTCATGGCCGCCGCCACCAAGATCGCTGCGTTCGGCGCAATGCTGCGAATCTTCTACGTGGCACTGCCGGAGCTCCGCGACGACTGGCGGCCGATGATGTGGGGCGTGGCGATCCTGACGATGGTGGTGGGAACCGTCACCGCCGTCACCCAGACCGATGTGAAACGCATGCTCGCCTATTCGGCGGTCGCGCATGCCGGGTTCATCCTCACCGGTGTCATCGCGCTCAACGACAACGGTCTATCCGGGACGCTGTTCTATCTGTTCGCCTATGGTTTCTCCACGCTCGGCGCGTTTGCGGTGGTCGGATTCGTACGCACCCGCGACGGCGAAGAAGCCACCTCCCTGGCACAGTGGGCTGGGCTCGGACGCCGTTATCCCTTGGTGGGGGTGGTCTTTTCACTATTCCTGCTGGCCTTTGCCGGCATACCGCTGACCAGCGGGTTCGTCAGCAAGTTTGCGGTGTTCAAGGCCGCGGCCGAGGGTGGTGCCATCCCCCTGGTTATCGTGGGTGTCATCGCCAGCGCCATCGCCGCCTACTTCTACGTCCGGGTGATCGTGCTGATGTTCTTCACCGAACCACCCGAGGATGCACCCGAGGTCGTCACTCCCAGTTCGTCGAGCCTGGCGGCGATCACCGTCGCCGCCGCGGTGACATTTGCCCTTGGCGCGCTGCCGCAACCGCTGCTCGACCTGGCCGGCGACTCCGCGCTGTTTGTCAGGTGAGCGGTACCGGCTGCTGTTGAGTGATGCAGTGAATGCCGCCGCCGCGCTCGAAGAGCGGCCGTGCATCGACGGACACAACCTGCCGGCCGGGATAGTGTTCGGCCAGGATCGCCGCCGCTGAAGCATCATTGGTGTCCCCGAAACTGCACGCGATCACGCCGCCGTTGACCACAAGATGGTTGACGTAGCTGTAGTCGACAAAGCCGTCGGCATCGGTGAGAGTCGTGGGGGCGGGCAGTTCCGTGATCTCCCAGGTTCGGCCGGCCGCATCGTGGCTGTCCCGCAGCGCCGCCAAAATCTCGGCCGAGACAGCGTGATCCGGGTGTGACGGATCGCGTTGGGTGTGCACCAGAAGCTTGCCGGGCGAGGTGATCACGGCGACGATGTCCACGTGTCCGCGGGTCCCGAATTGTTGTGAGTCCCGGGTCAGGCCGCGAGGCAGCCACACCGTGTGAGTGGCGCCGAGAGTCCGGGCCAGTTCCGCTTCGACGTCGGCCCTGGTGAGTCCGGGGTTGCGCCCGGGATCGAGTTGCACGGTTTCGGTGACCAGCACGGTGCCCTCGCCGTCGACGTGGATACCGCCGCCTTCGTTCACCAGTGCCGAGTTGACGGTGGGAGTTCCCGCCCGATCGGCCACCAGCGCACCGATCTTCTCGTCGCGATCCCACTGGGCCCAGTCTTGGGCACCCCAGCCGTTGAACACCCAGTTCACCGCCGCCACCGAGCCGTCCTGGTCATGCACGAAGGTCGGGCCGATATCGCGCATCCAGGCGTCGTTGAGCGGCGCTTCGACCGTCGTGATGTCGCTGGACAGGTACTTGGCGGCCACGGCTGCCTCTGCCGGGTCGACCACCATGGTCACCGGCGCGAACTCGGCGACCGCGTGTGCGACGGCGGCCCAGGTGCTGCGCGCCTCGTGGTGTGCCGCCTCGTCGTCTCCCAGCGTGTAGCCGGATGCGGGAAACGCCATCCAAACCCGTTCCTGCGGAGTCCATTCGGCAGGCATCATGTACTGGCTCATCGTGGCAACTCCGGGGTCCGGGGCGGAACGGTACGGCGCGACCCGGTGGCCTCGAACGCCGCGGCAACAGTGAGTAACGCTGTGTCATCGTAGGCCCGACCAGCGAAGGTGAGCCCGACCGGCATCCCGATATCGGCCATGGTGCCCATCGGCACGGTCACCGTCGGGATGCCCAGATGCCGTGGCACCAGGTTCCCGTTGGCCACCCACACACCGTTGCTCCACCCGCGATCGGCGGACTCAGGGTTGACGTCCATGTCCGCAGCTCCGACGTCGGCGACCGTCGGAAAGATCACCGCGTCCAGGTTCAGGTTGTCCATCCACTGTTCGAGGTCGATTCGTCGGGTCTCCTCGAGGCCGCGCAATCCGTCCTCCAGATGCGGGATGTCGAGGAACGACTCGATCGGATTGGCCTGGATGAATTCGGGATAGTCGTTGATGTTGTCGTCGAATCCCTCGGCGCGGTCCGGCAGGGCGCCGGCCGGGTGCACCCAGATCAGACTGCCGTCGACATCGGCGAGACGACTCAGGTTGGGGTCGTTGTTGGCGCGCAGGAAGTCGTCCCAGGACCAGGCGGACAGATCCAAGATCTCGCGCGCGAGGAAGTCCGGGCTGACCAGGCCCCGCGTGCGAACGGTCGGCGCTCCGGGTCGGTCACCCTCGTAGTTGGTGACGACGGGGAAGTCCACCCGCACCACCTCGGCGCCGGCACTGCGGAGATCGTCCTCAGCGGCACGGTAGAGGTCCATGATCGACTCGCGGGTGTGGATCGGCTGTCCCGTGGCACCGCCGATCCCCCGGCCGTCGCCGGTGCCGGCCTCCGGGTCGGCGTTGATGTACATGGCGGGTACCCCGAAGCGCTTCCCTGCCAGCACTTTACGGGCACCGTCGGCGTCACTCGGGCGTAGTTCGGGATAGGATCGGGGGCGCACCGCGGATGCGGCGGGAAGGCTGATCCACGGCTGGGCGCGCCACAGGTCGCCGCGGGTATCGGGGTCGTCGGCGACCACCACGTCGAGAATCTCCAGCAGGTCGGCCATGGTCCGGGCATGGGGCACCACCACGTCCATGGTGGGGACCAGGGGCCAGTTGCCCCGCACCGAGATCACCCCACGAGACGGGGTGTACGCACACAGCGCATTGTTGGTGGCCGGTGCCCGCCCACTCGACCAGGTTTCTTCGCCCAGGCCGAACGCCGCGAAGCTGGCCGCGGTGGCGGTTCCCGAGCCGTTCGAGGAGCCGGAACCGAACGCCGAGGTCAGATAGGCACCGTTGTACGGACTCTCCGCGCGACCGTACAGACCGCGCTGCATGCCCCCGTTGGCCATCGGGGGCATGTTGGTCAAGCCGATCAGGATCGCGCCGGCAGACCGAAGTTGTTGCACGGCAAATGCATCGCCCTGGGCGACGAGGTGTTCGAAGGCGTGTGACCCCGCCGCGGCGGTCAGTCCGCGGGCCAGAAAGCTGTCCTTGGCCGTGTAGGGAATACCGTCGAGCGGGCCCAACGTCTCACCGCGCGTGCGCCGGCGATCCGACTCCCGGGCTTCCTCGACGGCCTGCGGATTGAGCACCACCACGGCGTTGAGCACGGGCCCGCGTCGATCGTAGGCCTCGATGCGCGCCAGGTACGCCTGTACCAGGCCCTCGCTTGTCAGGGCTCCAGCTTCCAGGGCGGTGCGCAATTCGGCAATGCCCGCCTCCACCACTCGGTGGCCGGTCACGGGTTGATCGTCTTCATGGGTCCGCCCTCGGTTCGGTGTGGATCAGCCCCAGCTGTCAGCACACTTCAGCAACTCTGCACGAACCAGATCCACGGGGCGGTGGAAATCACCCGGTTGGGCCGGAGGTTCGGTGTGCACCACAAAACCCTCGACGGCCATGCTCATGAAGCCGCCGAGGATGGCAAAGAACGGCCCGAGAACAAAGTCGGCCTGCGGGTCGGCGCCGGTCGGTGTGGCACGAGCCGAGACCACTGCCACCGGTTTGTCGCGTAGCGGGGCAATCCCCTCCTCCGGCGGTGAGGTGCGCCCGTAAACGTGGACGTAGTCGACCCATGCCTTGAGGGTCGACGGCAACGAGTAGTTGTACATGGGTGCGCCGATCACCACGGCGGCGGCGCCGGCGAGCTCGCCGAGCAGTTCTTCCTGGAGTTCAACAGCCTCGGGTGCGGGCTCGGCACCGCCTGCAGGTCGCAGTGCCGCACTGAAATGCAAGGTATTGGTCGGCAGATGCGGCAGCGGATCGGTGTGCAGGTCACGTCGGCGGATCTCGCGCCCCGCGCCGGATGAGGCCCAGCGCTGCGCGAACTCGGCGGTCAGTTGTCGGGACGCCGACGTGTGCAGATCGGCAGACGAATCGAGTTGCAGTATGTAGGCCACAAGCACGTCAGTCTAATTGGCGAGGCTGCATCGCTACTTCTTCACTCCGTGCACCACAATCGCGCTGGTCTGCGCCACCCAGGTGTCATCGAGTTCCCCGCCGGGGCTCAACAACAGCCTCATCAGCGTGGTGCCACCGATCACCTCGACCAGGCGGTCCGGATCGATGTCGTCGTGCACCTCCCCACGATCGACGGCGTCGGCCAGCCGCGCCCGGATCACCCCGAACACGTCACCGAATCGGGCCATCACCCGACTGTTGAGTTCGGCATCGGCAGCCATGTCGGCGACCAGGCCGGGCAGGGCGGCACGAACCACGGGGCTGACAAAAACGTCCCGCGCACCCGCGATCATCGCCTCGATGTCCGCGGCGATATCCCCCGCCGGCATCTGCAGGGCCGTCGGCGCCGCCGGAAACGCCGCCTCGTGGACGATCTCGGCCTTGCTCGACCAACGCCGGTACAGCGCCGTTTTGGTGGTGCCGGCACGGTCGGCGATGGCCGCCATCGTGATGTTGGCATAACCGATTTCGACAAGCAGGTCCGCGGCGGCAGCGAGTATGGCAGCGTCAATGCGCGGATCGCGGGGTCGTCCGGCGCCCGGAGGCTTGTCTTCGGCGTGGATGTCTGCTTTCATATCGCTACCCACCGTATCGTAATAGTTTCGCGGAGGATCACTTATGGCCACAGAACCGGCTGTCGAAGACGTCGGCCGACTACAACGCTCCAGCCGGGATGTCACCGCCCTGCCGAAAGTGCTCTCCGAGTGGCTGTCGTCCGTCATGCCGGGAGGCGTCACCCCGGATGTCACGGTCGAGAGCGGAATCGACTCCAACGGAATGTCTTCGGAGACCATCGTGCTCACCGGCCGCTGGGAACAGGACGGCAACCAGGTGGAACAGCGCTGGGTCGCCCGCGTCGCCCCCACCCCCGCCGATATCCCGGTGTTCTCCGCGTACCGCCTGGACCACCAGTTCGAGGTGATGCGACTGGCCGGCGAACTCACCGACATCCCGGTCCCCAACGTGCGCTGGCTGGAGAACACCGGCTCGGTGCTGGGCACACCATTTTTCTTGATGGACCATGTCGAGGGCAGCGTGCCGCCCGATGTCATGCCGTACACGTTCGGCGGAAACTGGTTCTTCGATGCCACCCCCGATGAGCAGCGCACGCTCCAGGACGCCACCGTCGAGATCCTCGCCAAGCTGCATTCAATTCCTGATGCCACCAACACCTTCGGATTCCTGACCCAACACCACCCACCTGGCGACACCGCCCTACGCCGCCAACTCGGCTGGCTCCAGCAGTGGTACGAGTTCTCGGTGCCCGACATCGGCCGGTCACCCCTGGTGGAGCGGGCGCTGCGTTGGCTCGAGGACAACTTCCCCGAGGACGTGGCAGCGGGCGAACCCGTGCTGGTGTGGGGCGACTCCAGAGTCGGCAACGTGCTCTACCGGGACTTCCGGCCGGTGGCGGTGTTGGACTGGGAAATGGCCACCGTGGGCCCACGAGAACTCGACGTCGCCTGGATGATATTTGCGCACCTGGTTTTTCAGGAACTGTGTGGACTGGCTTCACTTCCCGGAATGCCAGAGGTATTGCGCGAGGACACCGTACGCGCCACCTACCGCGAGCTGACCGGGGTCGAACTCGGCGACCTGTTGTGGTTCTACACCTACTCCGCGGTGGTCTGGGCCTGCGTGTTCATGCGCACCGGCGCCCGGCGGGTGCATTTCGGGGAGATCGAAAAGCCCGAAGATGTCGAATCGCTGTTCTATCACGCCTCACTGCTGAAAAGGCTGATCGGAGAATCCAACTGATGCTCGGTCCACTCGACGAATTCCCGGTCCATCAAATCCCGCAGCCGATTGCCTGGCCCGGATCCAGTGATCGCAACTTCTACGACCGTTCCTATTTCAACGCTCACGACCGCACCGGCGACATCTTCCTGATCACCGGGATCGGTTACTACCCCAATCTGGGCGTCAAAGACGCATTTTTCTTGGCACGGCGCGGCGACACCCAGACCGCGGTGCATCTGTCCGATGCCATCGACTCCGATCGGCTCAACCCGCATGTCGGCAACTACCGCGTCGAAGTCAACGAGCCCTTGCAGAAGCTGCGCATCGTTCTGGACGAAACCGACGGCATCGCAGCCGATCTCACCTGGGATGGCTTGTTCGAGGTGGTGCAAGAGCAGCGCCATATCCTGCGATCGGGCACCCGGGTCACCCTCGATGCACAACGGTTCGCTCAGCTCGGCGCATGGAGCGGACATGTGGTCATCGACGGTGACGAGATCACCGTGGATCCGGAGCGCTGGATCGGCACCAGGGACCGATCGTGGGGAATTCGCCCGATCGGCGAAGCCGAACCCGCGGGGCGGCCGGCGGACCCGCCGTTCGAGGGTATGTGGTGGCTGTATGTGCCGATGGCGTTCGACGACTTCGCCATCGTGCTGATCATCCAGGAGGATCCCAGCGGATTCCGCTCACTCAACGACTGCACCCGCATCTGGAAAGACGGCCGCGTCGAGCAACTCGGCTGGCCGCGGGTGAAGATCCACTACCACTCGGGGACGCGGATCCCCACCGGAGCCACCATCGACGCCACCGGCCTCGACGGGTCCCCCGTGCGATTCGAGGTGGAATCCAAACTACCGGTGCCGATTCACGTCGGCGGCGGCTACGGCGGTGACACCGACTGGATCCACGGGGTCTGGAAAGGTGAGAACTTCACCGAGCGGCGCACTTACGACATGACCGACCCCGCGATCGTCAGCCGCTCCGGATTCGGCGTGATCGACCATGTGGGTCGTGCGGTATGTCGCGACGGCGCCACCGAATGTGAGGGCTGGGGACTGTTCGAGCATGGCGCGCTGGGCAGACACGACCCGTCGGGCTTCACCGACTGGCTGACCGTCGCGCCTTAGACCCTGTCACCGGAGCTCGTCGACGATCTCGGCGAGCACGTCCACCGGAATCGGGCCGGGCTGATACAGGCAGGCTGTATCAGCCACGCCGTCAACACGTTTGCGAACATGCTCGGCGATCTCGGCGGGTGTGCCACACGCCGCGATGGTGTGTAGCATCTCGTCGTCGATCAGGGCGCCCATCTCCTGCCAACGGCCCTGTTTCGACAGCGCATGGAGTTCAGGCTGCAGATCACCCCAGCCGTGGACCTCCAACACCGGCCGGTACGCCGGCGTCGAACCGTAGAAAGCCAGCAGCCGGCGCACCGCGGTGTGGTCCTCGCCGGCCGACACGATGATCTCCGGCACCACTGCGAAGTCAGCCGCAACCCGCCCCGCGGCAGCCAGTCCCGCACGGACCGCGGGCATGGTGTTCTCGTGCAGGAACTTCGCCGAACCGAACGGCATCACCAGCAGCCCGTCGGCGTGCTCGGCGGTCGCCCGGGTCAGCCGGGGCCCCAGGGCGCCGACGTAAATCGGCGGCGGCCCATAAGGATTGGGGCCAGGGCTGAAGTTGGGGGTCATCAGTGTGTGTCGGTAGTAGGTGCCCCGGAAATCCAACCGGGAACCGGTGCTCCATGCCTCGAAGATCGCCCGCAGTGCGGCGATGAGCTCGGTCATCCGCGCCACGGGCTTGTCGAAGTCGGCACCGAACCGCTTCTCGATCTGGGTGCGGATCTGGGTACCCAGACCGAGAGTGAAGCGGCCCCGACTCAGCAACTGATGGTCGTTGGCTTGATGTGCCAGGTGGATCGGGTTGCGCGGAAACGCAATCGCCACATTGGTCATCAGGTCCAGCCCGCCCACCGTGGACGCCAATGTCAACGGTGCAAACACATCGCTGGGACCCTCGAATGTGAAAACCCCGGTAGCGCCTGCTTCTTTGAGCGCCTGCGCCCGGTTGATCGCATCGTCTACACCGAACAACGCCGTCTGGATCTTCACGACTGGAGCCTAATGCGCTTGACTGGTGTCCGTGCGTGATCGCGTCGACGTGGTGGTGGTGGGTGCAGGATTCGCCGGGTTGACCGCGGCGCGGGTCCTGGCGGCTTCCGGACACGAGGTGCTGGTGCTCGAGGGCCGGGACCGCGTCGGCGGCCGCACGTTCACCGGATCGGTGGCCGGCGTGCCCGTCGACCTGGGCGCGGCATTTGTCGGCCCCACCCAGGATGCGCTGCTCTCGCTGGCCGCGGAACTCGGCTGCCCGACAACACCGACGTATCACCGGGGTGTCAATCTGATCAACTGGCGCGGCCGGGTGCGTTCGTACTCCGGGACCGTCCCCTCGCTGTCGCTTGTCGGCCTGCTCGACGTGGCCCGCATCCGATGGCAGTTTCTGCGCATCGCCCGCACCGTCCCGGTATCCCGACCGTGGACAGCACCACGGGCCGGTGAGCTCGACGACCAATCGCTGGCCGACTGGCTGCACTCGGTGCGGGCGACGGCAACAACCCGGGACCTGCTGGCGATCATGTCCCGGGTCACCTGGGGATGCGAGCCCGACGACGTGTCGATGCTGCACGCCGTGCGCTACGTCAGCGCGGCCGGCGGGCTGGACCGCATGCTCGATGTCGTCGACGGCGCCCAGCAAGACCACTTCCCCGGCGGCACCCAGGAGCTGGCGCTCGAAATGGCACGCGCCCTGGGTGATCGGGTGGTGCTGTCGGCGGCCGTGGACGCCATCGAGCACTCACCCGACGGCGTGACCGTGGTCTCGGCGGCGGGCACGGTGGCCGCCCGTGCCGTGGTGATGGCGATACCACCACAGCACCGCGGCGCCATCACGTTCTCGCCTGCCCTGCCCACCGGTCCCGACCGGCTGGCCCGGGCGTGGCCACAGGGCGCACTGAGTAAGGCCTTCGCCGCCTACGCCCGCCCCTTCTGGCGGTTCGACGACAAATCCGGGCAGGCCATGTCGGATACCGGGCCGGTGTTCATCACCTTCGATGTGAGCCCCGACGAAGCCGACGGGCCCGGTGTCTTGCTCGGTTTTGTCGATGCCCGCGAGTTCGACGACCTGCCTGCGGCAGAACGCCGGGAACGGGTCCTTGGTGGCTTGGCCGCGCTCTACGGGTCTGCCGCGCTCAATCCGATCGACTACATCGACTTCAGCTGGGGAAACGAGGCGTTCTCGCCGGGCGGACCCACAGCCGCGGTACCGCCGGGCTCATGGACCACCGTGGGCCCGGGGCTGCGCACACCGGTGGGGCGGATCTTCTGGGCGGGCACCGAGACCGCCGACGAATGGACCGGTTTCCTCGAGGGCGCCATCCGCTCCGGGCGACGAGCGGCCGCTGAAGTCACCGATGTGATTGGCTGAATGCTGGCGCACCGATCGGCGCGGCACGTACTGTACCTTCGGCTCGGCAAACTCCGTTGCCGCCGAGGCAGAAGGTTCGCCGGGGAGGAAGCAGCATGAGCAGGGGTCAGTTGAAACGTGCGGTGGCACCCGCCGTCGTCGGGGGCGCGGCGCTGATGACAGCGGCCGCAGTGGCATTCACCACCACCGTCCCGCAGGTCGTGTCACGGGACAGTGTTGAACTGACGGCAACGGTGACCCCGGGCAGTGCAACCAACTGGAACGCCGACGGGATCGACCGGTTCTACGGAATCGACTGGAACGCCACCTATGGCCCGACGGCCATCGCCCCATTCCGGCTGGTGGAATTCTGGCAGGGTCCGGAGAACATCCTCAAGGCGCTCAGCGCGGCCCAAACCGACGGTAAGCCCGATGTGGTGGTGAGCTCCGGCCGCGGCGCCGGCAACGCCAGTGCGGCCATCACGTGGCTGGCACTCACCAACCGCGATGACCCACGGCTCACCGAGACCCTGTGGATCCTGGACAACAATGTCGACCGCCCCAACGGGGGGTACGCGGCCCGCTACCCGTTCTTCGCATTTGTCGGGGTGAACCCGGTGCCGGTGCCCAACGATCTCGAAGGTGTCCAGATCCTCGACGTCGGATATCAGTACGCCTGGAATTCCAGCGCACCGACCTATATCTCGAATCTGCCGGCCCTGCTGAACGCGATCATCGCCTACGGCTACCGGTACCGGCAGCAGGAAAAGCTGCCGATCCCGACGGAGATCCTCCGGGCCGACGGAACACTCAATCCCGAGGCATCGGGGCACTACATCATCGGCACCGACGGCCAGATCGTCGACCACAAGCCGCTGCCGGACCGCGTGACCACGGTGTACGTGACCTATCAGACCGACGACCTGCCGATGTTGCGGCCCATTCGCGACTTCGGCGGCGACCTCGGCAACGCGTTCGCCGACGTGGTGGAACCGCTGCTCACGGTGTTGGTCAATGCGTCCTACACGAACAACGATCCGCTGTCGGACCCGAGCGTCTACACCCCGATGCAGCTCTTTGCGCCGCCCCACGTGTGGTTCACCGCCGCGCAGCAGCTGCCGGGCGCCATTGCCGAAGGTTGGCAGCGGCTCCAGGAGCACCTCGGCGGTGTCGAGCGCATCGGCACCACGGCCACCACCCAGGCGGCGCCTGACGCCCCGCTCGCCGAGACCGTCAGCGCAGTCGAGGCAGAGCCCGTGCAGGACAAACCTGCCAAGAACGAACCCGTCAACGATGAGCCCGTCGAGAAGTCGGCGCCGGCCGGCACTGCGGAAACGTCGGACACAGACACAGATTCCCGTGCCGCCGCCCGGAACGCGAAGCGGCAGGCCGTCACCCGTGATACCGACAAGGCAGATACCGCCGAGCGGCCGGATCGCACCACCCGGGACTCCGATGACACCTCAACAACACCGAAGCGACCGAGCAAAGCAGACAAGGCCGACAAACCGGCCAAGGCCGATAAGCACTCAGCCGCTCAATGATGTTGCGCGGGTAGCGTTCTCCGCTAGCGCGCGCAGCTGCGCATTCACCTCGGCGGGACGCTCCAAGATGGCGCAGTGCCCACCGGGCAGCTCCACCAGTCCCGCGAGATTGGGGGCGTCGCGGGCGATCCGGCGCGACGAGTCGATGGGCAACAGCCGGTCACGTTCACTACCGATGACCAGAGTGGGCACCGTCAGGCCGTGTAACCGGATGTGGCGCTTCTCCATCGAATCGATGAGCATGCGTGCACAACCGGCGCGGCCGGCCGGCGGTGTCGAGGCGTAGAGCTCGTAGACGAAGTCGACGATATCGGGGGCGGCATCGTGGCCGACCGCCAGCGTCGCGACAAAGCGCCGGCTCGGAATGGCTGCCGCGCGCAGCGCCGGAGCACCGCCGAAGGCCTTCACGATTCGGCTGCCGACCGCCACCCGACCGCCGGCCAGCCGCGGGGCGACCGACAGGAACTTCACCTGCCGGACGATCTCTCCCGTTGTGGTGTTGATCAACGCCACGGCATCGGCACGCTCAGCAACCTTGTGCCGGTAACGTTCCGACCATGACGTGATGGCGATACCGCCCATCGAGTGGCCGGCGATGACCGCACGCTCGCCCGGCGCCAGGGTGGCCTCCAGCACGGCATCCAGGTCGGAGGCCAGGTGATCGAGGCTGTAGTGGCCGCGGGACGGGATCCCACTGCGACCATGGCCCCGATGATCGAATGCGATCACCCGGTGGTCCCGGGCCAGGTCGTTGATTTGTTCGTGCCACACGCTGATGGCGCAGGTGATTCCGTGCGCCAACACGATCGGATAGCCGTCGGGTGGGCCGAAGACCTCCGTGTGCAGCCGGGTGCCGTCCGCCCCGCGGACAACAACCGGCCGACTGGAAGGTAACTCGATTCGCCGTGCACCCCGTGCAACCATGGGTAAACCTCTCGCGACCAAGACCCGTGCTCCTTTGCTCGGATCGTCTGCCGAGTTTACTCAACAGCTGTCAAGTTTGCGTCCGTGTAGTAGCTCACGCCTGGCCGAGGGTGACCTCGGTGGTCTGCGGCTTTCCCGAGTCGTCCAGGTAGGTCAGCGACACCTTGTCGCCAGGAGCCTTGGAACGCACCGCCGCCACCAGAGCCTCCGGACCGTCGATCACACGGTTGTCGACCTTGGTGATCACTGAGCCACTGGGCAATCCGGCCGCAGCCGCGGCGCCGCCTGCCACCACATCGGCAACCGCCGCCCCATTGGCGGACTTGTTGTTGCCCAACTGGACCCCCAACGAGCCGTGAGTGGCCTTACCGGTGGAGATCAACTCGTCGGCGACCCGCTTGGCCTGGTCCACGGGAATCGCAAAGCCCAGCCCGATCGATCCGCTCTGAGAGTCGGACTCACCGCGACCCATGGTGGCGATCGCCGAATTCACGCCGATCAGTTCACCGTTCATGTTCACCAGGGCGCCACCGGAGTTACCCGGGTTGATCGCCGCATCGGTCTGGATGGCATCGAGCACCGACAGCTGGCTGTCCGGCCCGCCACCCGCGGACACCGGGCGATCCAGCGCACTGATGATTCCGGTTGTCACCGTGCCCTGCAGACCCAGTGGCGACCCGATGGCAACAACGTTCTGGCCGACCTTGACATCAGCGGAGGAACCGATCGCGATCGGCGTCAGCCCCGAGACACCCTGCGCGCGCACCACGGCAAGATCGCCGGTGGGATCTGTCCCCACCACGGTGAACGGCGCCGAAGTCCCATCGGCGAACAACACGGTGCGCTTGACCGCGGAGGAGCCGGTCGAGGTGGACTGGGTGGCCCCGTCACCGTCGGCGGCTGCCGCAACCACATGGTTGTTGGTCAGGATGAGGCCGTCGGGACTGAGAACCACGCCGGACCCCTCGCCACCTGCACGCCCCAGGTCGATCCGAAGCTGCACCACGCTGGGCATCACCTTGGCCGCGACCTGCTCCACCGAACCGGCGGGCAGG
>NZ_JBARXZ010000036.1:0-29354 GCF_049647605.1 Mycobacterium sp.
GCCCCTGCCCGCTGCGGCCCCCGAAGCCGGCCCCCCGGCCCCCGACACCCGCACCGTCACCTACAGCGTCTCGGGCAGCCGCCAGCTGTTCGATCTCGTCAGCATCATCTACACCGATGAACAGGGGTTGCCGCGCACCGACGTCAACGTCGCATTGCCGTGGAACAAGACCCTGGTACTCAATCCCGGCGTGACCATCGAGTCCGTGACTGCCACCAGCATCTCCGGGCAGTTGAACTGCACCATCACCGACGAGGCGGGTACGGTCCTGGTGGCCCAGACCAACAACTCGATGATCGCCACCTGCACCGGTTGACGGCGACTCAGCCCAGACCCAGCTCGCTCATCCGCTCGGCGTGCGTGCGCTGCAACCGCTCGAAGAACGTCGCCATCTGCCCCAGGCCGCCGGTGCTCGAGAGCACCAGATCGACCAGGTCGTCGCGGTCGGCCAAGACGTATTGCGCCTGGGTGATCGCCTCACCCAGGAGCCGTCGCGACCACAGCGCCAGCCTGCTGCGCTGCCGGTCGCTGGCGGCCACAGCGGCCCGCACCTCGGCCACGACAAACTGCGAATGCCCGGTCTCGGACAGCACTCCCCGCACCACATCGGCAACTTCCGCGGGAAGCACGTCGGCGATCTCGAGGTAGAAATCGGCGGCCAGCGCATCGCCGATGTACGTCTTCACCAGCGCCTCGAGCCACGTGCTCGGGGTGGTGAGCCGATGATAATTCTCCAGCGCCGAGGCGTAACGCGACATCGCGGAGACAACATCGACGCCGCGGCGACTGAGCTCGTCACGCAACAGCTCGTAGTGCCCCATCTCGGCGGCGGCCATGCTGGCCATGTTGATCCGGCCGGCAAGATCGGGCGCCATCCGCGCTTCCTCGGCGAGCCGGTAGAACGCGGCGACCTCACCGTAGGCGAGAAGCGCAAACAGTTCGTCGACCCCCGGGTGGTCGACGGACAACCCCGGAGCCGGGTCAACGGGGCCGGCGGTGGGCTGCGAGCTCATGAACTCACTGTAGTTCGTGACCCAGCGCGCGCCACCGCCGAGACAGCCCGACAAAACACCCGTTCCGAGCGGCAAAACCGGCAACATTTGCACGACCAGCTAGAATGTGTCCGGGAAGTGGCATCTGCCGTTCCCAGGTAATGTGCGTACACGCAGTTGGCCCGCCCGACAGAACTACTGTCGTCGCATTGGGCCCGCGAATCGGACACTGGCTTCACACGGACCTCCGGCCCGTGAACTAGGTTGCTACGCCCGGTCTCGTCCCTCTCAGAACTCGTGTGCGCGTGAATGGACGCGCCGTGATCAACACCACGAGGACTGATCTCGGATCAAGACTGAAAGGCTGTACCGCGACCACATGACTCAACTTCATGCACATAACACCATGACTTTTGCCTCACTCGGCGTACGCGACGAAATCGTGCGGGCCCTGGCGGAAAAAGGCATCGAACACGCATTTGCCATCCAGGAGCTGACGCTGCCGTTGGCGCTGGCCGGCGACGACCTGATCGGCCAAGCCCGCACCGGCATGGGCAAGACATTTGCCTTCGGTGTGCCGCTACTGCACCGGATCGCCTCCGATACCGTCCACCCCCTGGAAGGCGCACCGCGTGCCCTCGTGGTGGTACCCACCCGCGAGCTGTGCATCCAGGTGACCAGCGACCTCACGCTGGCGGGTAAGCACCTGCGCGCCCAGGACCGGGCCCTGTCCGTCGTCTCGATCTACGGTGGCCGTCCCTACGAGCCGCAGATCGAAGCGCTGCGGGCCGGTGCCGACGTTGTGATCGGCACCCCCGGCCGGCTGCTCGACCTTGCCCAGCAGGGCCACCTCCAGCTCGGCAGTCTGTCGGTACTGGTGCTCGACGAAGCCGACGAGATGTTGGACCTGGGATTCCTGCCCGATATCGAACGCATCCTGCGGCTGACCCCCGACAGCCGGCAGTCGATGCTGTTCTCGGCGACCATGCCGGACCCGATCATCACGCTGGCACGAACCTTCATGAACCAGCCGACGCACATCCGCGCCGAGGCTCCGCATTCGGCGGCCACCCACGACACCACCGAGCAGTTCGTCTACCGTGCCCACGCCCTCGACAAAGTCGAATTGGTCACCCGAATCCTGCAGGCCGAGGGTCGCGGCGCAACCATGATCTTCACCCGCACGAAGCGCACCGCTCAAAAGGTCGCCGACGAGCTCGCCGAGCGCGGCTTCAAGGTCGGTGCCGTACACGGTGACCTCGGTCAGATCGCTCGCGAGAAAGCTCTCAAAGCGTTCCGTAGCGGCTCCGTCGACGTACTGGTCGCCACCGATGTCGCCGCGCGCGGCATCGACATCGACGACGTCACCCACGTCATCAACTACCAGATCCCCGACGACGAGCAGGCCTACGTGCACCGCATCGGCCGCACCGGGCGGGCCGGCAAGACCGGTGTCGCCGTCACCCTGGTCGACTGGGACGAACTGGCCCGCTGGGAGATGATCGACAAAGCTCTGGGCCTCGAATGCCCCGATCCCGCGGAGACCTACTCGAGCTCGCCGCACATCTACGAAGAGCTCAACATCCCGGCCGGGACCACCGGCAACGTCGGGACCCCACAGAAGGTCTCGTCCAAGCGACCGGAGCGCAAGGAACGTTCGGAATCGGACGCTGCATCCGCCGGCGACAAGCCGCGCGGCCGCACCCGGGAACGCCGCCGTACCCGCGGCGGCAAAACCGCCACCGGACATGTCGAGCAGGCCGGATCCGACGATGCGAACACCGCGCCCGAAGCCGGCCCCGACACTGCTGAAGCCCCGGCTTCCGCACCCCGCCGTCGGCGGCGCCGCCCCCGCAAGGCGGCCAACGCAGAGGCCGTGTCAGGCGACGCGCCGGTCAGCGCCAGCTGAGCTCACCGCCCACCGTGGTCAGACCTGAGCGCCGGACCAGGGGCGATGTCCTCGCCGCGCTGGCCATTGCCGCCGTCGTAATCCTCACTGCGGGCATCATGTGGTGGACCAGTGATGTCCGGGCAACGGTGAGCCAACCCGCTGCCGATGTCTCGACAGCCCCGGCCACGGCCGACGCGGTGCCCGCGGACTTGAGGGAACTGTGGTCCAGCTCGAGCCCGCACACCACCGTCCCCGTGGTGGCCGCCGGCACGGTGGTCACCGGGGACGGATCGACCATGGAGGGCTTGGAGCCCGCCACCGGGACAGTTCGGTGGAGTTACTCGCGGGATCGCGAACTGTGCGGGGTCACTTGGGTGTACAACTACGCCGTCGCGGTCTACCCCGATGACCGAGGCTGCGGGCAGGTCAGCACGGTCGACGCCGCCACCGGGAAGAGGGGTCCCGCCCGATCGGGTACCGCCAGCCCACATGTTGACCTGTCCTCGGACGGCACCACCGTCCTGTCGGTCGGAGGCTCACGGTTCGAACTGTGGCGCTCGGACATGGTCCGGGTGATCGGATTCGGCGAGGTCGAAGCACGTGTCAAACCCGTCCACGTCGGAACCGGCAACGGCTGCGCGCTGTTGTCGGCCGCCGGCGACAGCAACACCGTCTCGGTGTTGCGCTTCTGCCCCGGCGAGACCGACCTGAAGCTGACCGTGGTGCGCGCCTCCGACGAAGACGACGAACCGGAGGTACGTGACGTCCCCGAGCCCGGCGTATCCGCCGACTCCGGCGCGCTGGTGCTGGCGGTATCGGGGACGACGACGGCAACCTACGTACCGGTACCGCAACCGCATGTCTCGGTGATCGATGACACCGGAAACGAGATCGGTAACCATCCCCTGCCGAAACCGCCGTCGGCCGCGTTCCCGGAAGGCACCGTCTCCAAATCCGGCGACCTGATCACGTGGTGGACCGGCGACAGCGTATTGGTGTTCTCGGCCACCAACATCGAATATCGGTACACCATCGAACGATCGGGTCCCGTGGTACCGCTGGGACCCGGTGTGATGATGGCTCACAAACTTCTGGTGCCGGTGACGGGC
This sequence comes from Mycobacterium sp., assembly GCF_049647605.1. Lineage (GTDB taxonomy): Bacteria > Actinomycetota > Actinomycetes > Mycobacteriales > Mycobacteriaceae > Mycobacterium. Next base: position 3,993 of record NZ_JBARXZ010000036.1, read on the forward strand.
GGGATCGGTGTCTACGATCCTGATACCGGAGCCCGGGAGCGCATCATCGACGTGCAGCGCCCACCAGCAGATACCGCCATCGTGCCTGCTGTTGTCGGCTCGATCCTGCTGGAGCAGCGCGGGTCCACCTTGGTCGCCCTCGGCGAATGACGGCGGGGCGTCCACCCGGTGGCCGGGTTCAGAGCTCCGGGGTGAAAGTCGCCAACTTCTTGCCGGACTTCCAGTGCTTGAGCAGGTTGGCCGCCAGCTCGCGATAGGCCATCGCGCCCTTGTTCTTACGGCCGGCGATCACCGAAGCGCCCGAGGCGCTGGCCTCGGCAAAACGCACCGTCCGAGGGATGGGCGGCGCAAGCACCGGCAGGTCGTAGCGGTCTGCGACATCGAGCAGCACATCCCGGCTGTGGGTGGTGCGCGCGTCGTACAGCGTGGGCAGTGCACCCAGCAGCGTGAGATCGGCGTTGGTGATCTGTTGAACGTCGGCCACGGTCCGCAGGAACTGACCCACGCCGCGATGGGCCAACGTCTCGCACTGCAAGGGCACGATCACGTCATCGGCGGCAGTCAGCCCGTTGAGGGTGAGCACACCCAGCGACGGCGGGCAGTCGATGATCACCACGTCAAAGGGGTCATCGGCAGCCAACTTGGCCAGTGCGCGTTTGAGCGCGTACTCGCGTCCAGCCCGCATCAACAACATCGCCTCGGCACCCGCGAGATCGATGTTGGCCGGCAGCAACGTCATCCCCTCGTCGGTCGGCACCAACGCCGCACTCGGCTCGACGTCCCCCAACAGCACCTCGTGCACCGACACCGCCAGCTTGTCGGGGTCCAGCCCCAGCGAGAATGTCAGACAGCCCTGCGGATCCAGATCGACCAGCAATACCCGTTTGCCACTCTCGGCCATCGCCGCCCCCACGGACGCCACCGTTGTGGTCTTGGCCACTCCGCCCTTCTGATTGGCCACGGCCAACACATGTGTCCCCACGTCACCCATCCTGACATGGCAGACAGCCCACGTCCCGGCTGACTTCAGAGAATGGGGCAGAATTGGCGGGTGTGAGCGTCGGCATGCACCGGTTGATACTGCTTCGTCACGGCGAAACCGAATGGTCGAAGTCGGGTCAGCACACGAGCACCACCGACCTCGGCCTGACCGATGACGGTGAAGAACAGGCGCGGCTGGCCGCATTGGCCCTGGAACACCTGGGCCTGCACAACCCCATGGTGTTCTCCAGTCCCCGTCGCCGCGCTCTCGATACCGCCGAGCTCGCGGGGCTGACCGTCAACGAGGTGACCCCGCTGCTCTCGGAATGGGATTACGGCGATTACGAGGGCATCACCACTCACGATATCCGGGCGAAGGTGCCCGGCTGGCTGCTGTGGACCTACGGCTGCCCGGGCGGGGAGAGTGTGGATCAGGTGAGCATGCGCGCCGATCAAGCGATCAACCTCGCGCTCGAGCACATGGGCGACCGGGACGTCGTCTTCGTCGGGCACGGTCATTTCTCCCGTTCGGTACTCACCCGCTGGGTCGAACAGCCGCTGCGAGAAGGTGCCCGCTACGGATTCGGCCCGGCATCGGTGGCGGTCTGCGGGTTCGAATACGGTCTGCGCCAAATCAAGTCGCTGGGGTTGACCGCCCACCGCGAACCGGTCATCACGACGTGAGCGTGGAGTACCCCGACCCTTCTTTCGTGCTGTCCGGACCCACCGGGACGGTGCTGGCCGCAGGTATCCGCACGGGGTACTCCGAGATCGCCGCAGCCAAGGCGGCCCTGCGAACCGGGACCTGCCCGATCATCGTGGGCGCCTTGCCTTTCGACGTGAACGGCCCGGCAGCTCTGCACGCCCCCGAGCGGTTCTCGTTCACCGACCGCTTGCCCACATGGGCTTCGTCACCTCTGCCCGCAGTCCGGGAGACCGAGACCGTCCCGTCGCCGTCAGAGCATCGGGATCGGGTGAGCCACGCCGTTTCCCGGCTACGCACCCCCGGGTCGACGCTGCACAAAGTGGTGCTGGCACGGGCGCTACGCCTGGTTGCCGACACCGAATGGGACCCCCGCGATGTGCTGTCCCGTCTGCACGCAGCCGACCCGGCGGCGTACGGCTACCTGGTGGATCTGACACCTGCCGGCGACCTCTACCAGGGCGGCGCCCTTGTCGGCGCCAGCCCGGAACTCCTGGTCGCACGGTCAGGAAATCAGGTGCGCTGCAGGCCATTTGCCGGATCAGCTCCACGTTCACCGGACCCCGACGCCGACCGCGCCAACGGTGCGGACTTGGCCGAGTCTGCCAAGAACCGCTACGAACATCGGCTGGTCGTGGATGCGATCCGCGAGGCGCTGTCACCGCTGTGCGCCACGCTCGACATCGACGCCGAGCCGCAACTGCACCACACCGATGCGCTGTGGCATCTGAGCACCAGCGTCACCGGCACGCTGCGTGATCTCTCCACCACCGCATTGGATCTGGCGTTGGCACTGCACCCGACCCCGGCAGTCGGCGGCTACCCCACCGATACCGCCACCGCGGTGATCTCCGAGCTGGAAGGCGGCTCGGCCCATCGCGGCTTCTACGCCGGCGCAACCGGCTGGTCCGACGCCGACGGTGACGGATTGTGGGTGGTGTCGATTCGCTGCGCCCAGCTATCCGCCGATCGCCGCACCGCGATTGCCCACTCCGGTGGGGGCATTGTCGCCGACTCCGATCCCGACGACGAATTGGCTGAAACCACAACAAAATTCCGCACGATCATGACCGGGCTGGGAGTCGCGACCTGACGGTCCCGACGGCGCCCTGGACCGGGTGTCGACGGGATGCTCGTCGACACCCGACCCGGGCAGTACCGCACGCTTCGCGGTGAGCGGCCTAAGGTGTGGCGTCCGACTCCGACCCGGAAGATCCGCCTATCGAAGGAGCTGCGGTCCAGGTTCGGGTCACACCGGCTGCAGAGGTATCGACAACCCCATTGGTGACCTTGTAGTGACCGTCGTGGACGGTCAAAGACACTGGGCGACTGACGCCCCACCTGGTGCCGGTATTCGCCGAGTAATCACCCGTGAACGAACTACCGCTGGACCAGGTGTAGGTGAGGGTGTCCCCGTCGGCATCGCGCGCGCCGACGACCGTGACGTTGTTGGCCCATACGGCGCCGTAGGTACCCTGCGTGGTCGGCCTGGTGTTGTAGGCGTAGATCGCCACCTTGACCGTGACTTGGGCGGTGCCGCCGTATCCGTCGGAGACGGTCGCAATGAATGCGTCCTCGTAGGCGGCCAGGGCGACGCCGTTGTAGGTGGTGCCCGCAGCGCCGATCTTGGCAACCGCGTGACGCTGGTCCCGGGTCATGGTGTTGGTGTAGGTGAACGTCCCGTCGGGAGCAAACGTGACGGTGCCGCCGCGCAAGCTGGTCACACTCGGCGGCCAGACGGCGGTGTCACCATCGGCGTCGGAGTACGTGACCTTTCCGGTGGTGGTCTGCGTGCTGGTCGACGAGCCGCTGCTGGTGCTGCCGGTCAACGTGCCGACTGTCGGCGGCGTCGTCAGCGTCAGCGTGGGCGCGGTGTTGGGCACCGCCGGTGCCACAGCCAGCCGCAGGGTGACGGTGAGGCCGGCAGCGTCGGTGGCGATCACGGTGACCACGTCGTCGACCGTCGTCGTATGGCCCAAACTCGAGTTACGGACGTAGGTGAACGCGCCGGTGGTCGGGTCGAATGCCGTGACCGTGCCCTTACTGGGGCCTGCGCCCAGCGCGTAGCTGGTGAACCCTCCGGGAACGACGCTCGTGAATCCCGGCGGTGTGCCCTTGACGACGTACTGGGTGGACGTGTCGACGTTGGCCGCGGAGATCTGCGTGACGTTCGGGACCGTGATCGTCCTGATGACGCTGCCGTTATGACCATCGGACACCCGCACCTGGAAGCTTTGCGTAGCGCCTGCGTTCCCCGACGAGATGTAGGTGAAGTCGCCCGTCGTCGGGTTGATGGTGACGATGCCGCCGTTGCCGTTGCCGTTCTTGGTCTGGGCGGAGTTGCCGTTCAGACCGTTGACCGATGAGCCGACCAGCGAATAGGTCATCGTGTCGCCGTCCGGGTCGCTTCCGGTCACTTTGCCCCGGACCACGCCGAGTGCGTCGGCGCCACCGACGGTGTGGGTAGCCGTCGGGTTGGCGTTGCTGCCTCCGACGATTTCGATCTTGAAGGTGAGCGTGTACTCGACGCCGTCCGCGGACCTCACCGGTATCCGCACGGTGTCGTACCGGTCTTCAGGGTTCTCCGATGTCGACCTGTGCAGGAACGCGGCGCTCTGAAACCACGGAGTGTAGGTGAAACCGCCCTCGACGGTGTTGACAGTGACCGTCGCCCCACCGATCTGCGAGATATACGTCGCGCCAAGCGACCCTCCGGCGGGGAACGTCACCGGGTTGCCGTCCGAATCGACAGCGTGGAACGTTCCCGCCGCGTACAACCCGAACCCAGGAGTGGCGTAATGCCAACTGTCATAGGTCGTGCTGGTGGTGAAGGTCGTCAGGAACGCCATCTCCTGGAACCTCTTGTACATAGCGACAAACGCCACGTAGGTCACGATCGTGAACGGATTCGTCTGGGCGGCGGTCCAGGTGGGCAACGTCAACTGCCAGACCCTTGAGGGATCGTTGAAAGCGCCACCGTCGCCGCCGAGCAGAGCCGCGGCCTGAGCCGCGACAACCTTGCCCGAGAGACTGTTGAAGTCGGTGAGGTCAGATTGGGTGACGGTGGCCCCGGTGGTCGACTTGATGACATGGATCGCCCACTGGGCCGGATCGTAGATGCCATTCAGCATGTCCTGCAGAACAGTTGCCGTCCCGACCACGGCGGCACCCATGATCTTGTACGGCGTGATGATGTCGAACGTGCCCGCCCCGCTAGAAATCCTGAATGGCGGCACAATCCGGTTCAGGAAATCGCCCATCGCATTGAGCGCGTCGCTGAACGTCGTGTTCGGGACAGCCGGAACGAAGAACGCGCCCATGATGTTGAGCAGGTCGGGAAGCCACCGCGCCGGACTGCCCGGCGGCGCGTTTACGGCCAGGTCGTCGAGCTGATCGTTGGCGGTGTCGAGGCTCCGGTCAATTGGGTTGTTGGAGTAGTAGACGAAGTTGCGCGGGACACCGGGCCAGATCGCCAACCGGTTCACCGCCCGCTGTATCAAGGCAAAGAACTGCCACTCGGGCGTCCCCGGCGCTGGGGGCAAAGCGGCGGGTGCCACGGCGAAGGCCACCGGTGCGGTGACCGTTACCGGCTCCGGTACGACCACGGAACCGGAGCCCAAGGCCTCCACTCTTCGCTTGGTCGGACGGATGGCATCGTCCGGATCCGACCCGGATGCAGCCGGTGTGTCGGTCTCATCAGTCTGATCGGGTTGCTGCGCCGGAGGTGTCGACACGACATCTGGCTCAATGTCGGACCCCTCCTCGGGGTCGCCCTCCAGTGGCGGCGTGTCGGTCTCATCAGTCTGATCGGGTTGCTGCACCGGCGGCGTCGACACGACCTCCGGCACACCGCCGGACCCCTGTTCGGGGTCATTCTCGACTGCCTGCGTGTCGGTCCCGTCCGGGTCCGCCGACGCTGTGTCGGGAGCACGCTTCCACGAGGTGCCGAACCCACCCGCGCCGGCCCTCTTTACGTCGGCGCCCGGCGCGGACCTTGCGGGCCCCGTCTGTCGTTTTGATGTCCGCGAGGGAGTGTCTCGGTCGTCGTCACCGGAGCTGCCGGCACCGGCGCTGGGCGTGGCCGCCTTGCTGTCATTCGCTTTGGTGTCGTTCGTTTTGGTGTCGTTCGTTTTGCTGGATCTGCCGGCTGAGTCCGCGCTGGCGGACGAATCAGCGGAATCTGACGAGTTGTCGGTGCTGGCCGACGCAACGCCCTGGCCGCTCACGATCGCTGCCGCAAGCCCGGTGCCGACCACGCCAACACCCAGCCAACGCGGGCAGTTTGTCATCGGAATAGTGGCGGGCTTGCGATGACGGCCTCGAGTTCGACGCGGCTTCCGGGGGCTGGAGGCGGCCAATGTTGCTCTCCCTTGCTCTCAAAATTACAGCGAGCTACTTCCAGCAGCTACGCGATCTGCTCTTACAAGCAAACAGCGTCACTGCAGTCGGACACGCCTCGACGTTCGCGTCCAGCAGAACGTGAGGCGAATCACAGGAGAGTAACACGTGTGTCAATTAATCGAGAACTTGTAACGAAAACAGTGGCACCAATAGGGAAAACGAGATTCTCGACAGCGCCGATCCTCAGCACAACCCCGCGACCTGGCGGGTTCGAGACACCTCGTCGACCATCCGCCCGTGTCGGTATTACCACAACTGCAAGCGCCAAAGTGAGAACACGGCAAATCTGTGCGCAAACACCGACCGATCGCACGCTCGTCGCACGATGCGCGAGACGCTCTGCGCCGAACCGGCCAGCCCGCGCAGCCCTAGATGACCGACCTACCGGACGCCCGGCTTTGAGCTGACCAAGCCGGCCAACAAAACGCCAAGCGCAACAGCTTCACTCGCGATGGGCGTACCAGTCGACCACGGGCCGACTGAACAGCGGTACCAGCACGCTGAGGGCCAACAGAGCCACCAGGACGCCGTACACCTGGTGATGAGAGGAGAACACGTACCAGGCCACCGGCAGCAGCAGCAGGTTGGCGGGAACCGCAATGCCACGACCCCACCGGCGACCCGTGATGAGCGCAAAGGCGCCGGCCACCACCCCCGCACCGATCAGCAGGAACCACAACGCAGTCCCGTACCCGTTGACGATGTGTTGGTCGGCACCGCCAACTCCGCGGATCACCAGCACCACGGCCACCACCAGTGCCGCGAGGCCTTCAGCGCCCACCAGAAAACCCGCATAGCGCATAGCGGCCGGAATCGTCACGCTGATTCGCTTCCGACCAGCCGGCTCGCCAGGTAGCGCACGGCCAGCTCGTAGCCGACCGGTCCCGCACCTGCGAGCACCATGTCGGCAACCGCCGAGACGTAGGAGTGCGCCCGAAACGCCTCCCGCTTGTGAATGTTGCTCAAGTGGACTTCGGCCACCGGCAGGGCGACCGCGCTCAACGCATCGGCGATCGCCACCGAGGTGTGGGTGAACGCGGCCGGGTTGATCACGATGCCCACACAGTCGGCGGCCGCCTGCTGGATCGCGTCGACCAAGACCCCTTCGTGATTGCTCTGGACCGCACGGATGTCGAAACCCAGTTCGGCGGCGACGGCGGTGACCGCCGCTTCGATGTGCGCCAGCGTGGTAGCGCCATAGATCTCGGGCTGCCGGGTGCCCAGCAGGTTCAGGTTCGGCCCGTTGACGAGGAGCAGGCGGCGTTCGGTCACGCTCGTACGGTACCGAGCCTGGCTCATCGGCGGACAGACACACCGGCGGCAATCGTTCACCGGCCCCTAATAGGCTTGGCGCTCGTGCGAGCCGTGCTGATCGTGAACCCGAATGCGACGTCAACGACCCCAGCCGGTCGAGATCTGCTGGCTCACGCACTGGAGAGTCGGACCCGACTGACCGTGGAGCACACCAACCATCGTGGCCACGCGATCGAGATCGCCCAGCAGGCGGTTATGGACGGCGTGGACGTCGTGATCGTGCACGGCGGCGATGGCACGGTGAACGAGGTCGTCAACGGCTTGCTCGGTAAGCCAGGGCCCCTGGGGCCATTGCACCGGCAAACCCATCTACCGGCGGTCGGCGTGGTCCCGGGCGGCTCGGCCAACGTGTTCGCGCGATCGCTGGGTATCCCTCAGGATCCGATCGACGCCACGAACCTGCTGGTCGACCTGCTCGGCAACTACCAGCGCACCCGGACTTGGCGCCGGATCGGGCTGATGGACTGCGGCGAGAGGTGGGGCGTGTTCACGGCGGGCATGGGCGTCGACGGCGAGGTCGTCGAGAGCGTCGAGGCCAAGAGGGATCGAGGCCGCAAGAACGAGGGCGTCACCGCCATGCGTTACATCGGCACCGCGGTTCCCACCGTGCTGCGCAGTGCGCGTAAACGGCCCGCTCTGACGCTGCAGCTGGCCGGCCAAGAGCCCGTCTCCGGTGTGCATTTTGTGTTCGTCTCGAACTCCAGCCCCTGGACTTACGCCAACACGCGTCCAGTGTGGACCAATCCGGACACCACCTTCGATACGGGTCTTGGGGTGTTCGGGACCACAAGCATGAGTATCTGGCGCAATTTGGGGCTGGTGCGACAGATGTTGGCAAAGAGGCCAAAGTTGAATGCGGCGCATCTGATTCGGGCGGATGACGTCGAATGGGTGCGCGTGACGAGCGACACTCCGATCGCCAGCCAGATCGACGGTGACTTCATCGGCCTTCGCGACGAAATGACCTTCCGATCCGTCCCCGACGCCGTGAGTGTCGTTGCGCCACGCGGATAGTCCACCGAATAAATACGTCTTCACCTGCGCATAAAGGTCGTGTGACGAAAACCCCTTGCGGAAATTAGGGTGCAGATGGGTAGATCGTAGTACAAACGAGTAAGGGACTTGGAAACAACCCCCGCGAGTGACATTGCACACGTGTTAACTCGCGCTATTGACTTCTGTTGTCGCTCTGGAACGATCAGATGCAACAGTGCAGAAACATTTCGTGTGCACGAGTTAACAGCCGAAACAAAACCCGGCGCGCATCCCTGCGCGCATTAGCAAGGAGTGCTTCTTATGGATTGGCGCCACAAGGCGGTCTGTCGCGACGAGGATCCGGAACTGTTCTTCCCGGTGGGGAACAGCGGCCCGGCCCTCGCGCAGATCGCTGACGCGAAGCTCGTGTGTAACCGTTGCCCGGTTACCACTGAGTGCCTGGCCTGGGCTTTGGAGTCCGGCCAGGACGCGGGCGTCTGGGGTGGCATGAGTGAGGACGAGCGGCGTGCACTCAAGCGTCGCAACGCCCGGACGAAGGCCCGCAGCGGAGTCTGAGCAAGCCGCAAACGATCGTCACGGCCCCGACAGCAATTGTCGGGGCCGTTCTTTTTGCCCTCGACGATCACCTTTTACAGCGTTATTGCGCCATTCTGCTGCGCCGGCCAATTGGTACGCGTAACACCACATCGGTGCCGCCGCCGGGTGCTTCGTGCACGCCCAGAGAGCCGTCCAATTCGGCCGACACCAGGGTCCGAACGATCTGCAGGCCCAGCCGGTCCGACTTCTCGAGGCTGAACCCATCGGGTAGTCCGCGGCCGTCGTCAGACACGGTGACGTCGAGCCAGCGTGCCGACCGCTCAGCACGAATCGTCACGCAGCCCTGCTTGGCCCCGGTCCCGAACGCATGCTCGATCGCGTTCTGAACCAGCTCGGTGACCACCATGATCAGCGCGGTGGCGCGGTCAGCGTCGAGGACTCCCAAGGCGCCCACCCGGCTGATCTTGATAGGGCTGTCGACGGCGGCAACATCGTTCATGATCGGCAGAATCCGGTCGATCACCTCATCGAGGTTCACCTGCTCGTCGACCGACATCGACAACGCGTCATGCACCAGCGCTATCGACGACACCCGCCGAACCGATTCGATGAGGGCTTCGCGGCCCTCGGGGTTGCTGGTCCGCCTGGCCTGCAGCCGCAGCAGCGCCGCGACCGTCTGCAGATTGTTCTTGACCCGGTGGTGGATCTCCCGGATGGTGGCGTCCTTGCTGAGCAGCGCACGGTCCCGGCGTTTGATCTCGGTGACATCGCGGATCAACACCGCCGCACCCACCGGTGTGCCATGCGCCACCAACGGGAAGGTGCGCAACAGGACCGCCGCTCCCCCGGCATCCACTTCCATCCGCATGCTGGAGCCACCCGCCAGCGAGTCTTTGACGTGGTCGGCGAGTTCCTGAGCCTCGAACGGATCCGAGATCAGCGGCCGGGTCACCCCGACAAGATTGTGACCGGCCAGTTCGGCGGTCAACCCCATTCGGTGATACGCGGACAGGGCATTCGGACTCGCGAATGCGACAGCACCGGTCACATCGAGCCGGATGAAGCCGTCCCCGACCCGCGGGCTCGAGCGTGACATCGCGATATCGCCGACGTTGGGGAACGTTCCCTCCGAGAGCATGTTCACCAGGTCCGCTGCGCAGGCCAGGTACGCCGTTTCCAGAGGAGACGACTTACGCAGTGCCGCCAGCGCGGTCTGATGGGTCAATACGGCCACCACCTGATCCCCGTGCCGAACCGGGACCGCTTCGACATTGAGGCCGGTGCGCTCATCGGCGGCGGCTTGACCGGAGTTGGCCGTGTCTCGGTCACGGGCGATGGCACCAGAGCGGAACGCCGCAGTCACCAATGGGAGTTCATCGGCACCGGCCATGGTGGACACCGCGTCGGTGAGAAGTCCGGTCGGGGCGGTGTTGGGGCGGCACTGCGCCACACACACCAACACACCGTCGTCGCGCCGAACCCACATCAAGTAGTCGGCGAAGGACAAGTCAGCCAACAACTGCCACTCGCCCACCACCGCATGTAGGTGGTCAACAGCCACCCCCGGCAAGACGGTGTGCTCGGCAAGCAGATCACCGAGCGTCGACATCGGCCGCCTAGCTGATCACGGCGATCAAGTCACCGGCTTGGATCACGTCACCCACCGAGACACTGACCTTGCTCACAGTGCCGGCGACCTCGGCCAGCACCGGAATCTCCATCTTCATCGACTCCAGGAGCACCACGGTGTCGCCTTCACCGATCTGATCGCCCTCGTGGACCACAACTTCAAGCACGCTGGCCACGATTTCCGCGCGAACATCCTCGGCCATCTTCACCCACCTGTTCTGATGCTCCTGCTCTACGGAGCCGAAGGGCCCATGGCTGGCACCCGCCGACTTCCGCACCTGTCGAATATCGAAACCTATCGAACCACAACACGGCGTGGACAGAGCACCATCGGCACCGTGAGACACTGGACTGTACCGTCGACGGCTTTGCGCCGGCCGGCGAACCCAATCAGTTCACGACAACGGAGGTGCACCATGGCCAAGCGTGGCCGCAAGAAGCGCGATCGTAAGCACAGCAAGGCCAACCACGGCCGGCGACCCAACGCATAGGTCTCTAGCCCCTGACGATGGTGGTGCGGCTGATTTCCAGCCGTAACCGCTGTCGCAGACCCTCAGGCGCCTTCTCACCGCTGCATTTGGTGGAGATGAGCGCCTTGATTCGTTCTTCCACGCCATAATGACGTAGGCAGGCCGGGCACTCGTCCAGGTGCTGCTGCAGCTTCTCTCGCGTGCCGATCGTGCACTCCCCATCGAGCAGGGTCCACACTTCCGCGATCACTGCCGCGCACTCCGGATGATCCGGGTCGATGGGTCCTACCGGTGGACGCCACGTTTCTTCGTCGCCACTCACGACGACACCTCCTCGGGCTCGTCGAGCTGCTGACCTCGCAGAAATCCGCGGTCCCTGGCCACTCCGGCCAGCAGTTCACGCAGTTGGCGTCTACCCCGGTGTAGCCGAGACATAACCGTCCCGATCGGCGTATCCATGATCTCGGCGATCTCCTTGTAGGGGAAACCCTCGACGTCGGCGTAGTACACGGCCATCCGGAACTCTTCCGGCAACGCCTGCAGGGCTTCTTTGATCTCGGTGTCGGGCAACGCCTCGAGCGCTTCCACCTCGGCAGAACGCAAACCGGTCGAAGAGTGCTCGGCGTTGGCGGCCAGCTGCCAGTCGGTGATTTCGTCGGTCGGGTATTCGGCCGGCTGACGCTGTTTCTTGCGATAACTGTTGATGTAGGTGTTGGTCAGGATCCGGTACAGCCACGCCTTGAGGTTGGTGCCCTCACGGAACGACCGGAAACCCGAATAGGCCTTCACCATGGTTTCCTGCAATAGATCTTCGGCGTCAGCAGGATTGCGGGTCATCCGCAGTGCACCGCCGTACAGCTGATCCAGCAGCGGAATCGCGTCTCGTTCGAAGCGGGCCGTCAGCTCAGCGTCTGTTTCCGCAGATCGCACCGGAGCAGCCTCACCCGCCGGCCCCACACGCGCGTTGTCGTCGATGTCGGTCATCTTGGTTGACACAGTCCCTTCCGTTGCGGAGGTCCTAGTGATCGCCGGTATGCGCAACGACAGTGGAGATATCGCCACTGTTCCTGACGATGGACGTTCCAGGCATACCGTCGACATCAAGTTCCCCTTCCGCAATCCTAAGGCTGTGACCGACAAACCCACGTCATGGGCGTGACGTTGATGTCAACAGCGTCCAACACCGGCCTATTTCCCGGGGCTACCCTGACCCGCGTGGCACGTACCGCAACCCCGGCAATCGCGGCACTGGTGTCGGCAGGAGTGCCACACCAAGTGCTGCAGTACCAACACAACCCTCGGAGCCAGTCCTACGGCGACGAAGCCGTCGCCGAGCTCGCGGCGCTCGGCGACACCGACCCGCAGCAGATTTTCAAAACGCTGGTGGTGGCGCTGCCCACCGGACTCGCGGTGGCAGTGGTGCCGGTTCCGGCCAAACTGTCGCTCAAGGCGGTGGCGGCCGCCCTCGGCGCGCCCAAAGCCACCATGGCCGACCCGGCTGCGGCCGCGCGCTCCACCGGTTACGTACTCGGTGGAATATCACCGCTGGGACAGCGCAAAGCACTCCCGACAGTCATCGATGAATCTGCGCTGGTGTGGGACCGGGTGCTGTGCAGCGCCGGCAAACGCGGCCTCGAGATCGCCCTGGCACCGGCAGACCTGATCGCCCTGACCGGCGCTGTCACCGCCGATATCCAGGCCGGCTGAACGCCGGTCCCACCGGCTACGCCTCGTGGCGGCCACAGGCTGGGCTGCGCTTGCTAACTTCAGATCATGTCCATGTCGATCTGGTCCGCCGGACGTTACGAGGCGGTGGCCCAGCGCATCGCCGGCATCGCCGAAGAGGTGGTCGCCGCCGTCGCCAGACGCGCGCCGCTGCTGGACAGCGCTGTCGTCGACCTGGCGTCCGGCACCGGCAGCGCCGCATTGGCGGCAGCCGAACGCGGGGCCCGGGTCACCGCCGTCGACATCACCCCAGAACTGCTGGCGATCGGAGCGGAGAAAGCCGCGGCCGCGGGGGTCACGGTCAGCTGGGTGAGCGCCGATGCCGCCGACACCGGACTGCCGGCCAGCTCATTCGATGCTGCGGTCTCGAACATGGGAGTCATCTTCGTCGAACCGGCCGCCCAAGTGGCCGAACTGACACGACTCCTCAAACCCGGTGCCGTGGTGGGATTTTCATCGTGGGTACGGGATACTGTCAATCCGCTTTACGACCCGATCGTCAGCGTCCTCGGCGCTCCCCCGGCACGCGGCTACACGCCGGACCAGTGGGGCGATCCGGCCATCACCGCCGAGCGGCTGTCGGCAAGCTTCGGGTCTCTCGAGTTCGCGCCCGGCAGACACCCGTGGAGGTTTCCGTCGCAGGCGCAGGCGCTGACGTTCGTCACGCAGGAGTCCCCCATGCATGTCGACATCCTGGGCAAGCTGGCGCCGGGGCAGCGCAGCGCGCTGGTGGCCGCTTTCGATGCGGCGCTCGGCGACTGTGTCGGCGACGACGGAGAAGTCGTTTTCAATGCGTCCTATGTCGTGGTGACCGCCGTGCGGCACGGCAACGCTGACAGCTCCTAGAGCAGGACACCCTGCTCGGGTTGTGGATCGGCCGGCTCGATCAGCTCGGGGCCGTTGTTGCGCACACTGTTGACCAGGGTGGAGACCTCGCGGATGGCGATCCGGTCGAGGTCGCCGTGACCGCGTAGCAATCCCTCGTCGATCGGGGCATCGGGATCGAGCCACCGATCCCAATCGGCGGCACTGATGGTCAACGGCATTCGATCGTGGATCTCGGCGAGTGGGCCCGCCGCGTCGGTGGTGATGATGGTGCAGCTCACCAACGGTGGGGCGTCTTTGGCCGCACCGGCGGGCCGCCAGGTCGACCACAGGCCCGCCATGTACAGCAGTTCACCGTCCTCGCCGTACATGTAGAACGGAGTCTTGGCCGGTTTCTTGCCCGATGTTGCGGCACCGTTCGGCCGCCACTCGTACCACCCGTCCATCGGGATCAGACAGCGTTTGCCCTTCGCCGAGTTCCGGAACGCCGGCGAGGTGGCCACTTTCTCGGCCCGCGCGTTGATCAGCAGTGGGCCCTTGTTGTCCGGGGCGCCCTCGTCGGTGGTCTTCACCCACGGCGGGATCAAACCCCACCGCATCGACCGGATTCGGCGCGTCGACTCGTCGTTCGACTCGCGGTGCCGCTTGACCACCGACATGATTGTCTGGGTGGGCGCCACGTTGTAGTTGGCGACCTCGTCGGCATCCACGGCCTCGTCGACGGCGTCGATCTTCTCGGCCAGAAGTGCCGGATCGGTGGTGACCGCAAAACGTCCGCACATGTAGCCAATGGTTCCAGACATGGGCGACAGGGCAGGATAGAGGCCGTGACGACTTGGACGGCCCCCTGCACCAGTGCCCCCGTGCACGCCACCGTCGCGATTCCGGGCTCGAAATCGCTGACCAACCGCACCCTGATCCTCGCGGCGCTGGCCGCCGCACAGGGCCAGGGCACCTCGACGATCAGTGGCGCGTTACGCAGCCGGGATACCGACCTGATGATCGGGGCGCTGCGCACCCTGGGGTTCACCGTCGATGGCAACGCCGATCAGCTCACCGTGGGTGGCGGCCTGTCCCCCGCCGACGGCGCGACGGTGGACTGCGGGCTCGCCGGAACCGTACTGCGCTTTGTGCCGCCGGTGGCGGCGCTGGGCACCACCGGGGTGATCTTCGACGGCGACGAGCAGGCCCGGTCCCGGCCGATCACGCCGTTGCTGGGTGCGTTGCGTTCCCTGGGCGTCGACATCGATACCGACGCCATGCCGTTCCGGGTGGCCGGGGCAGGCGCGGTCAAGGGCGGCACGGTCGAGATCGACGCCTCGGGTTCCTCGCAGTTCGTCTCCGCCCTGCTACTCGCGGGCGCAACATTCGACGACGGCCTGACCGTGGTACACACCGGCGATTTGCTGCCCTCGATGCCGCACATCACGATGACAACGGAGATGCTGAAGCTTGCCGGGGTCGATGTCGATGACCGCACTCCCAATCGGTGGCATATCGCACCGGGCCCGATCGCGGCACGCCACTGGGATGTCGAGCCGGACCTGTCCAACGCGGTGCCGTTCCTCGCCGCGGCGGTGGTCTCCAAGGGCAGCGTGCGCATCACCGGGTGGCCGACACCCAGCCTGCAGCCCGCCGACACCATTCTCGGTCTCCTCGAAATGCTGAATGCGACTGCCACACATGCTGGTACACACCTGGAGATCAGCGGATCCGCAGGATATGACGGCTTTGACGCTGATCTGCGTGCCGTCGGTGAGCTGACCCCCGCCGTGGCGGTGCTCGCCGCACTCGCGACACCGGGTTCGGTGTCGCAGCTGCGTGGCGTGGCCCATCTGCGCGGACACGAGACCGACCGGCTGGCAGCACTGAGCACCGAGATCAACAACCTCGGTGGTGACTGCCAGGAGACCGACGACGGCTTGCGGATCACCGCGACACCGCTACACGGCGGTGTTTGGCATTCCTACGCCGACCATCGAATGGCCACCGCGGGAGCCCTCGTCGGGCTGCGGGTCGCCGGAGTCGAAATCGACGACATCGCAACAACATCGAAGACCCTGCCGGATTTCCCGAAGCTGTGGTCAGAGATGGTGGCCGGCCAGGATCTGGACGCGTGAGCTCCATCCGCCTGGAAAGGACGCGCCTTTGACCGGTCGCGTCTACGACGAGTCCGATGTCCGGATCCGACCGGGCAAGGGCTCGCGGCCGCGCACCAAAACCCGTCCCCAGCACAACGATGCGCGTTCGGCGATGGTGGTCACCGTCGACCGCGGCCGATGGGGATGTGTCCTCGAGGCCGACCCTGGCCGTCCCGTCACCGCCATGCGCGCCCGGGAATTGGGCCGCACCCCGATCGTTGTCGGGGACGACGTCGACGTGGTGGGAGATCTGTCCGGACGCCCGGACACGCTGGCCCGCATTGTGCGTCGCGGAGAGCGGCGAACGGTGTTGCGCCGCACCGCCGATGACACCGACCCCAGCGAACGCGTGGTGGTGGCCAACGCCGATCAGCTGCTCATCGTTGTGGCTCTCGCCGACCCGCCGCCCCGCACCGGGTTTGTCGAGCGTGCCCTGATCGCCGCGTATGCCGGCGGCCTGGCACCGATCCTGTGCCTGACAAAGAGCGATTTGGCACCCGCTGAGCCGTTCGCGGCACAGTTCGCCGACCTGGACCTGACGGTGCTCACTGCCGGCCGCGAAGACCCGCTGGATCTGGTCGAGCCACTGTTGGTGGGTCAGCTCACGGTGCTACTGGGGCATTCGGGAGTCGGAAAGTCGACGCTGGTGAATCGTCTTGTCCCCGAAGCTGAACGCGCTACCGGCGATGTGTCCGGGGTGGGCAAGGGCAAGCACACGTCAACGCAGTCGATTGCGTTGCCGCTGCGTGACGGCGGTTGGGTGATCGACACGCCGGGCATCCGATCCTTCGGCCTGGCGCACATCGAACCGGACGACGTACTACTGGCGTTGTCCGATCTGGCCGAGACGATCACGGACTGCCCACGCGGCTGTGGGCACCTGGGGCCGCCGGCTGATCCCGAGTGCGCGCTGGACTCCATGACAGGAGCCGCCGCGCGGCGGGTGAGCGCCGCGCGACGGCTCTTGACAGTGCTACGAGAAGCCGCAAGTCCCGGCTGAGGCCGGGCAGCGACTGCCGGTCGGAATACCTTTAGGCGCTGCGCCTCTGGTCGACGGGCTGCGCCGTCAGCCGGGCGCTCTTGCCCGCCTTGCGCCAGCTACGCACCGCCGCGATGGCGGACTTGAGTCCCCTGCGGCGACCCGATGCGGCATCGACTCCGGCGAAGTCCGGACCCAACTCGGCGAACATGCGTTCGCTGCGGGTTTCGGGTGCATCGTCGGCGGTGTCGCGCAGGTACTTGTTCGGCAGCGACAGCTTGGCGATGGTGCGCCACGACTTGCCGTACTGCAGCAGGAAGGACCCGGTGGTGTAGGGCAGGTCGTACTTGTCGCAGATCTCCTTGACCCGGATCGAGATCTCGTAGAGCCGATTACTCGGCAGGTCCGGGAACAGGTGGTGTTCGATCTGGTGGCACAGGTTGCCACTCATGAACCGCAAGACCGGCCCGTTCTCGAAGTTGGCGCTGCCCAGCATCTGTCGCAGGTACCACTGCCCCTGGGATTCACCGACCATGTCGGTCTTGGTGAATTTCTCTGCACCGTCCGGGAAGTGACCGCAGAAGATGACCGCGTTGGCCCACACATTGCGGATGACGTTGGCCACCGCGTTGGCCTTCATCGTGGACTTGAACGTGGCACCGGGCGACAGCGACGTCAGTGCCGGGTAGGCCACATAGTCTTTGAGGATCTGCGCGCCGGCCTTGGTACCGAACTCCCGCAACCGCAGCATCGTGCCCTCGCGGTCGTCACGCCCCTTGGAGATCTTGCCGAGCTCCAGGTGCTGCAGGCCGACGCCCCACTCGAAACCGATCGCCAGCATCGTGTTGTACAGCAGGTTGCCGAGATTGAACGGCGACCACTTCTGATCCCGGGTGACGCGGATCAGGCCGTAGCCCACATCGTCGTCCATCCCGAGGATGTTGGTGTACTTGTGATGCATGAAGTTGTGGGTGAAGCGCCAGTGTTTGGATGCCCCGCCCATGTCCCACTCCCAACTCGAGGAGTGAATCTCGGGATCGTTCATCCAGTCCCACTGGCCGTGCATGACGTTGTGGCCGATCTCCATGTTCTCGATGATCTTGGCCACGCCGAGGGTCACGGTGCCTGCCCACCAGGCCGAACGCTTCGAGCCTGCGGTCAGCATCAGCCGGCCCGCGATCTCGAGGGCACGCTGAGCGGCGATGGTACGGCGGATGTAGCGCGAGTCGCGCTCACCACGGGAGTCTTCGATGTCCTGGCGGATAGCGTCGAGCTCGACGCCGAGGCTCTCGATATCGGCATCGCTCAAATGCGTGAACTCTGGTACGTCAGTGATTGCCATCGGTGCACTCCTTTCTGCTTCCTACGCTAGCGTAACCTACGACTCCGTAGGTTACTAGAGAGTAATAGTTAAACATCGAGTACGCAGTCTCCCGATGCCGCTGACACACACGTCTGGATCCGGGTGCCCGGCTCGTGCTCGGCGCCGGTGCGCAGATCCCGCACATGCCCGTCGACCAGGCTGACCACACACGACTGACAGATGCCCATCCGGCAGCCGAACGGCATCCGGACACCGACGGTCTCACCGGCATCCATCAGCGGCGTGGCACCGTCGACCTCGAGCACCTTGTCACTGCGCCGGAACGTCACAGTGCCTCCGGCGCCATGCGGGGCAGCACGGGAGACCGCAAACCGCTCCAGATGCAACCGGTCGGCGACACCCGCGGCAGTCCAGACTCGCTCCGCCTCGTTGAGCATGCCCTCCGGGCCACAGGCCCACGTTTGTCGGGTCTGCCAGTCCGGCACCAACTCGGCGAGTTGGGTCAAGTCCACCCGCCCCTGAGTGCGGGTAGCCCGAACCGCCAGCCGGTAACCCGAGTGGTTGCGCGAAACCTCGCGTAATTCCTCGGCGAACATCACATCGTCGTCAGTGGGTGCCGAGTGCACATGCTGGATGTCACCGATCTGACCACGGCGCTGCAAGGTTCGCAGCATCGACATGATCGGCGTGACGCCCGATCCTGCAGTGAGGAACAACACCGACGCCGGCGCCGGGTCCGGCATCACGAAGTTGCCCTGCGGCGCCGCCAACCGCACCACCGTCCCCGGCGCCACGCCGCCGACGAGGTGACTGGACAGGAACCCCTCCGGCATCGCCTTGACGGTGATGGTGATGATGCGCGAGCCGGTCACGGGAGCCGATGTCAGCGAGTACGACCGCCACCGCCACCGGCCCTCCATCAGCACGCCGATTCCGATGTATTGCCCCGGTTCGTAATCGAACGAGAATCCCCAGCCCGGCTTGATCACCAGGGTCGCGGAATCCTCGGTCTCACGGCGCACCTCGAGAACCCGGCCCCGCAGTTCGCGTGCCGACCACAGCGGATTCGCCAGGTGCAGGTAGTCATCGGGCAGCAGCGGCGTGGTGATGCGCGCCGCGATGGTGCGTAGCGCATGCCACGCCGGATTCCGGTCAGCACCGGCGACGCTGGGGCGGATGGTGTCGACGACCCTGGCACCGGTCTTGATCTGATTCTTTGCCATGCTCTCCCACTCGGGTGGTGACATACCGGGCGCCTCACGAAGGGGCCCGGAGATGCAACCTACGGTACCGTAACTTACGGTTCCGTATCCAGTGCTCAGAGCAAGTCGAGCAGGAACGGCAGCTCCTGGGTGGCGTACCACGCCAGGTCGTGATCCTGAGCATCGCCGACCGCGAGTTCGGCGTCCTCATCCCCCAGATCAGCCGCGTCGATGACGCCGACCGCAGCACGCACCGCAGCCTCGGCCGTCACGGTGTCGACATAGACGGCCACCACGTCCTGGAGGGAAACCGCGTCACTCATCCGGACCACCGCGTCGTCGAGATCGGGCCGGGGTTTCACGGTTTCCACGTCGGCGACCAGCACACACCGGCGCAGCGGCAGGCCATCGGATCCGCCGGTGTCATCGCCTGATTCTTCGGCGTCATCGAAGGCCAGGAGTCGCATCGACCCGAGCGCGGCTTCGCGCAGCGCCACCTCGGCGAGTTCGTCGTCGTCGCCTTCGGCATAAGCCTCGCGCAGCGTCGGCGTCACCGCGAAGGCGGTGCCACTGACCGGGAACAACGACCCGTCGGCGACGAATTGTTGCAACATGGCCAGCGTCGCTGGGATATAGACCCGCATGGGCAGTGAGGTTAGCCCGATCCCGCCACCGACCGACAATTACTCCCGATCACCAAGCAGGGTCGCCACGTGGTCGGGAACATACGTCGACAGCTCACGCGACGGCCGCTGATAGCTGCCCGAGAGCACCGGACGTTCGGGCAACTCCACGGTCGGCCGCTCGACGTCGTGGTAGTCGATCGACGACAGCAGGTGGCACATCATGTTCAGTCGCGCATGCTTCTTACTGTCGGATTCCACGACAAACCAGGGACTCAGCGGCGTGTCGGTGTGCACCATCATCTCGTCCTTGGCGCGCGAATAATCTTCCCAGCGGTACACCGATTCCAGATCCATCGGCGAGAGCTTCCACTGCCGAACCGGGTCGTCGAGCCGCGACCGAAAACGACGCAGTTGCTCGTCGTCGGACACCGAGAACCAGTACTTGCGCAGGACGATCCCCTCATCGATGAGCATCTGCTCGAAGATCGGGGTCTGCCGCAAGAACAGTGAATGTTCTTGCGGTGTACAGAATCCCATGACTTTTTCGACGCCGGCTCGGTTGTACCAGGACCGGTCGAACAAGACGATCTCCCCCTTGGTGGGCAGATGTTCGATGTAACGCTGGTAGTACCACTGCCCACGTTCACGATCGGTCGGCGCCGGCAGCGCAGCGATGCGGGTCACCCGCGGGCTGAGGTACTCGGTGATCCGCTTGATGGTGCCACCCTTGCCTGCCGCGTCACGCCCTTCGAAGATCACCACGATGCGCGCGCCGGTGTGTTTCGTCCACTCCTGCAAGCGCACGAATTCGGTTTGCAGACGGAACAACTCGGCTTCGTAGACATCCTTCGACAGCTTCGGTCGCGATTTTCCCATCAGCGAATCGTAGTCGCGCGGACCGCATGTCGTGGCACGTCGGCGCAGTTGCGAGCAACAACATCGCAGTTGCCCGTTTCAGCACCCCGAACCACCTCTCCGGGGCCGGCGAAACCGACGGCCACCGAGGCCCCCAGCGATCCTGGATCCACCTTCGACTAAGGTTCTTCACGTTGCCGGAACCTCAGCCTGAGCCTTGTGGCCCCGTTCGCAAATCGGATGGGCCGCTCGCTGAACCCCGCTTTTGGCGCTCCACGCGCCTGCCAGCTACAAGGCTGCATGTTTGCTGAACCCGGCATGTACTCGACATGAGGAGGATCAGCTTGACGAGTAAAGGTAAGCCTCGCCCGCAAGAAGACACCGCACCCGGCGGCATCATCGGGGCATTCCGCAGCCTGAGCGCCCCGGTCTTCATCCCCGCATCGATTGTCATCATCGGCCTGATCGTGTTCGCGGCCGTATATGCCGGGGCAGCCGAGGAGGCGTTCGCCCAGCTGAACTCGGCCCTCACCAGTGGTGTCGGCTGGTGGTACATCCTGGCAACCACCGGATTCGTGGCATTTGCCGCCTACTGTGCGCTGTCACGCATCGGCGGGATCCGGCTGGGCCGCGACACCGAGAAACCCGAGTTCGGTTTCTGGTCCTGGCTGGCCATGCTGTTCAGCGCCGGGATGGGCATCGGTCTCGTGTTCTACGGGGTGGCCGAGCCGTTGACCCACTACGCAACACCGCCCGCGTCACGGGGCATCCCGGGCCTGACCGACGCGGCGGCCAACCAGTCGATGGCGCTGACGCTGTTCCACTGGGGTGTGCACGCCTGGGGCGTCTACGTCGTCGTGGGGCTCGGTATGGCCTACATGACCTACCGGCGTGGCCGGCCCCTGACGGTGCGCTGGCTACTGGAACCGCTGCTCGGCCGCCAGCGGGTCGAAGGTCCCATCGGGCACGCTGTCGACGTCATCGCCGTGGTGGGAACCCTGTTCGGTGTCGCCACCTCCCTGGGTTTCGGTATCACCCAGATCGGTGCCGGGCTGGAGTACCTCGGCTGGATCGAGATGAACAACTGGTGGATCATCGGGATGATCGCCGCCATCACCGCGCTCGCGACGTTCTCCGTGGTCAGCGGTGTCAACAGAGGCATCAAGTGGCTGTCCAACATCAACATGACGCTGGCGGCCGCTCTGGCCGGCTTTGTGTTGTTGTTCGGTCCGACATTGTTCCTGCTGCAGGCCTGGGTACAGAACCTGGGCAACTACGCGCAGTCTTTCCCCCAGTTCATGCTGCGCACCGCACCGTTCACCGACGGTGAGTGGTTGGGCAGTTGGACGATCTTCTATTGGGGTTGGTGGATCAGCTGGGCGCCGTTTGTCGGCATGTTCATCGCCAGGATCTCCCGCGGCCGCACCATCCGCGAGTTCATCGGCGGCGTCCTGTTGGTCCCCACGCTCATCGGTTCGCTGTGGTTCACGATTTTCGGCGACTCGGCGATCCTGAGGCAGCGCGACAACGGCGACATGCTGGTCGATGGCGCGGTGGACACCAACACCTCGCTGTTTGCGCTCCTGGGCGGTCTCCCCTTCGGGGTCATCACCAGTGTGCTTGCGGTGGCGGTCATCGTGTTCTTCTTCGTGACCTCCTCGGATTCCGGCTCGCTGGTGATCGACATCCTGTCGTCCGGCGGCGATCTGGATCCGCCCAAGGCGACCAGGGTCTACTGGTCGGTACTGGAAGGTGTTGCGGCGGCGGTGCTGCTTGTCGTCGGTGGTGCGGGTTCACTGACCGCGCTGCAGACAGCGTCGATCGCGACGGCTCTGCCCTTCTCTATCGTGATGGTGGTGGCCTGCTGGTCGATGTTGCGGGCATTCCGTTACGACGTGGCCACCACGCCTCGACTGATGCAGATCTCCGCTGCCGACGGGGCGCCGGCGACGGCACCCAACCGGCGACGCGACATCTCGTCGACATTGTCCGGGCTGGTTTCGGTCCGCAGCATCGGCGCCGAGACCTACGAGGTGCATCCCGAGACCGGGACCATCACCATTGCTGTCCCCGAGGACCCGCTCGGTGGTGAAGTGTTCGACACCGAAGAGTTCAAACTGTCGGCTGAGGCCGATCGCCACACCAGCGACGATCTGCCGCCGCAAACACCCCCGAAAAAGTAGTCGCCTGACCCGTGGCCGGATCGCGCTTCGGTCCGGCCACGGCTCAGCCGCACCCGGCAGGGGGACGTGCGGCTACTGCGCCGCGTCCAGCAGTTCGTCGAGCGACTCCCGCAACAAGCTGGGGAACACGTCGACGTCACTCATGGCGTCGCGGTCGGCATTGATGCCGAAATAGAGCATGCCGTGGTAGGACGTCACGCCGATGGCCAGAACCTGGTTGGTCACCAACGGTGGAACCGCATAGGTTTCCAGCAGTTTGGTGCCTGCCACGTACATCTGCCCCTGTGCGCCAGGCACATTGGTGATGAGCAGGTTGAAAAGCCGGGCGGAGAAGCTCGATGCCACCCGGATACCCATCGCATGCAGTGTCGGTGGCGCGAAACCCGACAGCGTGACGATGGTGCGGGCGTCGACCAGTCTGGCTGCCGTCGAATGTGATTCGGTGGCGTGGGCGATCTGCGACAGGCGCACCACCGAATTGCCTTCACCCACCGGCAGATCCACCAGAAATGGCGCGACTTCGCTGATCGCCTGACCCGGCCCGGCACCGGAGTCCAGATCGGGGTCGGTGTACACCGACATCGGCGCCATCGCCCGGACCGTGGACGTCGGTGTGACGGGCTCACCGCGCGACAACAACCAGTTGCGCAGCGCCCCCGCGATCACCGCCAGCACCACGTCGTTGACATCACAGTCGTAACGCGCCCGGAGGCGGCGGAAGTCCTCGAGCTGCGCGCTGGCGACGGTGAACCGCCGGTTGCGCGACACTGTGGTGTTCAACGGACTGTTCGGCGCCGTGCCACGCGCCACGGTGCGTGCGACATCGAAGGCATGCCGGACGGCTTGTACCGCCTCACCGGAATTGGTGAACAGGCCGGCCACCGTTGAGCGCACCACCTCAGCCTGTTGCCGCGGTTTCGCCGCCCAGTCCATGACGGCTCCCAACAACAGCCCGGCACCGGCCGGTTCGCGCGCCGGAATCCAGATGTCCTCACCGAAGGCCGGCGGCTTCTGCGTCCGGTCGGCGATGACATGTCCGATCTCGAGCGCCGTCATCCCGTTGACCAGAGCCTGATGCGACTTGGTGTAGATCGCGACACGGTTCTTGGTCAATCCCTCGACCAAGTACATCTCCCAGAGCGGACGAGATTTGTCCAGCGGGCGGGAACCGAGCCTGGCCACCAGATCGTGGAGTTGAGCGTCGCTTCCCGGGGACGGCAGCGCTGAGCGCCGGATGTGATAGGTGATGTCGAAGTCCGCGTCGTCGATCCAGACCGGCCGGCCGAGGCCCCAGGTGACTTCGCGGACCTTCTGCCGATACCTCGGGATCTGCGGCAACCGCTGCTCGACGGTGGCCAGCAGTGTTTCATAGCTCAATCCGGCCCGCGGCCGACGCAGGATCGACAACGTACCGACATACATCGGTGTCGATGTGTTCTCCAGCTGATAGAACGACGTATCAGACGCAGACAACCTGGCGACCATCCCGGCAACCCTCCCCTAGCGTCCCCACGTCCCGACGTGTCCGCGCACGCCGTCACCGTAGCTGGCCGGCCTGTGGATGCGTATCGCGGGTGCACACGCGGCCGTGGGCGCTGTGCCATGATCAGCCAAACCCCGTCTGCCACTCTCCAGCAGGCCGTCCGTTGTGTCGTGTCTCTCTGGAGGTCCAGCAATGACCACATCGCCCAGCACCGGCAGCGTCACCCGCATCGTCGACTACGAGCCCCCGCTGGCCGCTTCATCGGCACTCGGGCACAGTCGCGTCCCGTCGCACGGGCGTGGTACCCGACGGATTCGCCCCCTGCACCCGCCACCGAGCACTCCGGCATCGGCGCCGCGACGACAAGCCGCGGCGGCCTTCGCCGACGCCGCCTTGCGCACCGTGCTCGAAGTGATCGACCAGCGCCGGCCGCCGGGTCAGGTGCGGCCGCTGCTGATGGGTGGACTCGCCGATACGGTGATCGCCCTGAGCCGGGCCACCAGCCGCGGTGACGGTGCCGCTGTGCTGCGCCGGGTCCGACTCCAGGCTGCTGACACCGAGGGCGCCGCCTTCGAGGTGGCCGCCGTCTATTCGCGCGGTGCCCGCACCCACGCGATGGCATGCCGGGTCGAGCTGGCACCAACGGCTCGGGAACCGCGGTGGCAGCTCGTGGCACTCCACATCGGGTGAAACAGCCCAGCCTCTGGGAGGCTTCTGAAGTCGGGTCAGCCTCTACGAGGCTTCGCAGCCCGACGAGCGGCCTCACGCCGTTCTTTACGGGTGGTGCCGGCAGCCGCACCGTCGCCGTTGTCCCGGCGTTGCACGGCGGCGCTGCCGTCCTCGGACGGCCCGGTGTAGGTCAGCGGAGGTGTTGCCTCGTCGTTGATCCCCTTGGCGCGCAGCGCGGGTGCGGGTGCGGCCGCGTGGCGGCCTCCCGGAGCGGGTGCCACCGGTGAGTCGGTCTGCGGGCCCGCGGTCTGCCTGGCCG
>NZ_JBARXZ010000037.1:0-20439 GCF_049647605.1 Mycobacterium sp.
ACCGAGATCGGCGCGGTCGCCGGACCGGGATCGCGGACGCGGCGCGCCGGCCTGCTCACCGACCTGTTCGGCGCCGCCACCTCCACCGAACAGGCCTTCCTGCGGCGCCTGCTCAGCGGCGAACTCCGGCAGGGCGCGCTGGCCGGGGTCATGGCCGATGCGGTGGCCAAGGCCGCGGAGGTGCCCGTCTCCCAGGTGCGGCGCGCCGCGATGCTGGGCGGCGCACTGCCCGCGGTGGCCGCAGCCGCGCTCACCGGCGGGGCGTCCGCCCTGGCCGCGTTCACCCTGCAGGTCGGTCGCCCCGTCAGTCCGATGTTGGCGCAGACCGCAACCGGTGTGGCCGAAGCACTCGACAAACTGGGTGGTACAGCGATTTTCGAGGCCAAGCTGGACGGAGCACGCGTCCAGATCCACCGCAACGGCGACCTGGTGACGGTGTACACCCGCAGCCTGGACGACGTCACTGCACGCCTGCCCGAGGTGGTCGAAGCGACGCTGGCCTTGCCGGCGACCTCGCTGATCGCCGACGGGGAGGCCATCGCCCTGCGCCCAGACGGCCGCCCGCACCGGTTCCAGGTCACCGCATCAAGATTCGGCCGCACCGACCGTGGGGACCTACCGAAGGATCAGTCGCTGTCGGTCTTCTACTTCGATCTGCTGCACCTCGACGGCACCGACCTGCTTGATCTCCCGGCCACCGAGCGGGCGGCGGCGCTGGATTCGGTGATCCCTGAACAGTTCCGGGTGCCGCGCCTGATCACCACCGATGAGGCGGCCGCCCAGCTGTTCCTGGAAACCACCCTGGCCGCCGGGCATGAAGGGGTGATGGCAAAGTCGGTTGCCGCACCCTATGAGGCGGGACGGCGCGGCGCGGGCTGGCTGAAGGTGAAACCGGTACACACCCTCGATCTTGTGGTGCTGGCCGTGGAATGGGGCTCGGGCCGGCGTACCGGCAAGCTGAGCAACATCCATCTGGGTGCCCGCGACCCTGCCAGTGGCGGGTTCATCATGCTCGGCAAGACGTTCAAAGGCATGACGGATGCGATGTTGGACTGGCAGACCTCACGTTTCCTCGAACTCGCCGACGGCCCGACCGATGGCTATGTGGTGACGGTCAGGCCGGAGCAGGTCGTCGAGGTCGCCTTCGACGGCGTGCAGGGGTCCAGCCGATATCCCGGTGGACTCGCCCTGCGATTCGCCCGCGTCATCCGGTACCGCGATGACAAAACCGCAGCTGAGGCCGACTCGATCGACACCGTGCGGGCGCTTTACCTCCGCAGCGACTGAGTATCAACCCTCGCGTTTCGCCAAAAGCTCGGTGCGCCGGTGCCAGACTCCATCCATGGCTTCACCTTCCGCAGCTTCGGGTCGTGTCTCGGTCGAAGAGGAACGCGACGGCGATATCACCTATCTGCGCACCGACCCCGACCTGCCACCGGTAGCGATCATCGACCGTTCACCGATCACCGGAAAACACAAGGCGATCTTTGCCGTCATCGCCCTGCTGGGCGCCCTCGCCTGGGCCATCATCGCCTTCTTCCGCGGCGAGACGGTGAACGCGGTGTGGTTCGTGATCGCGGCCTTCTGCACCTACGTCATCGGATTCCGTTTCTACGCGCGGCTTATCGAGATGAAGATCGTGCGGCCGCGCGATGAGCAGGCCACGCCCGCAGAGGTGTTCGAGAACGGCACCGACTACATGCCCACCGATCGCCGGGTGCTCTTCGGGCATCACTTCGCGGCGATCGCCGGGGCAGGCCCGCTGGTGGGTCCGGTGCTGGCCATGCAGATGGGCTATCTGCCCGGCACCATCTGGATCATCATCGGCGCCGTCGTCGCCGGTTGTGTCCAGGACTATCTGGTGCTGGCCATCTCCACCCGTCGGCGCGGCCGCTCGCTGGGACAGATGGCACGCGACGAGCTCGGCGCGGTCGGTGGTGCCGCCGCCATCATCGGTGTGCTCGTCATCATGGTGATCTTGCTGGCGGTGCTGGCGCTGGTGGTGGTCAACGCTCTGGCCGAAAGCCCTTGGGGTGTCTTCTCGATCGCGATGACGATCCCCATCGCCCTGTTCATGGGACTGTACCTGCGGTACCTGCGTCCCGGACGGGTCTCCGAGGTCTCCCTCATCGGTGTGGCCCTACTGCTACTGGCCGTGGTGTCCGGCGGCTGGGTCGCCGAAACCGACTGGGGTACAGACTGGTTCACTCTCTCCAAGGTCACGCTGTCGTGGTGCATCATCATCTACGGCCTGGCCGCATCAATCCTGCCGGTGTGGTTACTCCTCGCTCCGCGCGACTACCTGTCGACGTTCATGAAGGTCGGCACCATCATTTTGCTGGCCATCGGCATCCTCGTGGCCCGCCCGATCATGGAGGCGCCGGCCGTCTCGTCGTTCGCCACCAGCGGCACCGGGCCGGTGTTCGCTGGATCGCTGTTTCCGTTCCTGTTCATCACCATCGCCTGTGGCGCACTGTCGGGCTTTCATTCGCTGATCTCCTCCGGCACCACACCGAAGCTGCTGGAGAAGGAAAGCCAGATGCGGCTGATCGGCTACGGCGGCATGCTCACCGAGTCGTTTGTGGCCATCATGGCGCTGATCACCGCGGCGATCCTCAATCAGCATCTGTACTTCGTGATGAACGCACCAGCCGCCCAGACCGGCGCAACCGCGGCGACCGCTGCCGACTACGTCAACGGGCTGGGACTCTCGGGCGCGCCGATCACGGCCGAGGAGATCGACGCGGCCGCCGCCGGGGTCGGGGAGAGTTCCATCATCTCGCGCACCGGCGGGGCGCCCACCCTGGCTTTCGGCATGTCGGAAGTGTTGCACCAGGTGTTCGGCGGCGAAGCCCTCAAAGCGTTCTGGTACCACTTCGCGATCATGTTCGAGGCGCTGTTCATCCTCACCACCGTGGACGCCGGCACCCGGGTCGCCCGGTTCATGCTCTCCGACGGCCTGGGCAACCTGGGCGGGCCGTTCAAGAAGCTGCGCAACCCCAGCTGGCGGGTGGGCGCCTGGACCTGCAGTGTGATCGTGGTCGCCGCGTGGGGCTCGATCCTGTTGATGGGTGTCACCGACCCCCTGGGCGGGATCAACACCCTCTTCCCCTTGTTTGGCATCGCCAACCAGTTGTTGGCGGCGATGGCCCTGACATTGGTGACCGTGGTGGTGATCAAGAAGGGGTATCTGAAATGGGCATGGATTCCCGGGGTTCCGCTGCTCTGGGATCTTGTGGTCACCCTCACCGCCTCATGGCAGAAGATCTTCTCCGGTGACCCCAAACTGGGCTACTGGACTCAGCATTTCCAGTACCGAAACGCCAGAGACGCCGGACAGACCTCCTTCGGGGCGGCCAAGGACGCCGGGCAACTCGACGCCGTCATCCGCAACACCTTCATCCAGGGCAGCCTGTCGGTCATCTTTGCGGTACTGGTGGTCATCGTCTTCATCGCCGGGGTGATCGCCGCCCTGCAAGCGCTTCGGGGCACCGGAAAACCACTTTCCGAAGATGATCCGGTACCGTCCCGGATCTTCGCTCCCGCCGGCATGATCCCGACCGCCGCCGAGAAGGAGGTGCAGAAGCAATGGAACGCGCGATCTCAGTCGCCCGCCAGATCGGTTGGTACTGGTCCACATTGATGGGCGACAATCACTACCGCCGCTACGTCGAACTCCGCGCCCGCACCCATCCGGGCGAACCGGTGGTGACCGAACGCGAGTACTGGCGGCGCAGACACGCCGCCACCGAAGCGAACCCGAACAGCCGTTGCTGCTGAGGGAGGCCGCACCATCGAGTCTGTTCTGCCGATTTGGTCACACGCGAGGTGCCAATTGAAGCGTTGTCCTGGATGTGCGGTAGCCTGTAGCCAACGCTGACTTCGCATCACTGCAAGTCGGTACGTCGCTGATCGAGCGCGCCGAGGTCTTTACAAGGTCTCGCCACCACCGAGTGGGCTTGCGCAATTTAAACCGGCTCCTTTCGCGGCGAACGACTGTGCCCACCGGCACTGTCGCCACCGATGCCCGAAAGGCACAAAAACTGTGAGCTCTACTTCTTTTGAATCCCTTGGCGTCGGCGCACCCCTGATCCGCGCCCTCGCCGACCGCGGCATCACCGAGGCCTTCCCCATCCAGGCCAAGACACTGCCCGACACTCTCGCGGGCCGCGACGTTCTGGGTCGCGGAAAGACCGGCAGCGGAAAGACTTTGGCGTTTTCACTGCCGCTGGTCAGCCGCCTGGCCGGCACCCGGACCCGCGCCGCCCGCCCGTCGGGCCTGGTGCTGGCCCCCACCCGGGAACTCGCCACCCAGATCAGCGCCGCCCTCGAACCCCTGGCCGCCGCCAGTGGCCTGACCGTCACCGTGATCTTCGGCGGAGTCTCCCAAGGCCGGCAGGTCGCGGCGCTGAAGGCGGGGGTCGACATCGTCGTGGCCTGCCCAGGCCGCTTGGAAGACTTGATGCGGCAGAAGGCGATCAGCCTGGACGCCGTGGAGATCACCGTCATCGACGAGGCCGACCACATGGCCGACCTGGGCTTCCTGCCCGGCGTCACCCGGATCTTGGCGGCCACCCCCTCGGGCGGCCAGCGCCTGTTGTTCTCGGCCACCCTGGACAACGGCGTGGACAAGCTGGTCAACCGGTTCCTCGACCAGCCGGTCCTGCACTCGATCGATGAGGCGAACTCCCCCGTTCCGGCCATGACCCACCACGTGTTCCACGTGGCCGGCGTCGAAGCCAAGAAGCGGCTGGTTCACCAGCTCGCCTCCG
Source organism: Mycobacterium sp. (assembly GCF_049647605.1). Lineage (GTDB taxonomy): Bacteria > Actinomycetota > Actinomycetes > Mycobacteriales > Mycobacteriaceae > Mycobacterium. The sequence continues at coordinate 4,773 of NZ_JBARXZ010000037.1, forward strand.
GCACCGGGCGTCGAATCCTGTTCATGCGCACCAAGCACCAGGCACGCAAGCTTGCCAAGCAGCTGACTGATGCCGGTGTCCCCTCGGTGGACCTGCACGGCAACCTGTCCCAGCCGGCGCGCGACCGTAACCTCGCAGCCTTCAGCTCCGGCGAGGCCCGGGTGCTCGTCGCCACCGACATCGCCGCCCGCGGTGTGCATGTCGATGACGTGGAGCTTGTTGTCCACGTCGATCCGCCCATGGAGCACAAGGCATACCTGCACCGCTCCGGCCGCACCGCCCGCGCGGGCAGCTCCGGTGACGTCGTGACGTTGGTACTCCCCGAACAGCGCCGGGATACCCAGGCACTGCTCCGCAAGGCCGGTATCACCGTCAAACCCCAAGATGTGAACCCGGATTCGCCGGCAGTGAACGAACTTGTCGGCGAAGTGGCGCCCTACCAGGCACCCAAGGCCACTCCCGCACCTGTGCAGCAGGCACGCAGCCGTCGCCCGCACAGCGATGCTCGTCGTGGCGGTCCCCGTCGGGACGGACAGGGAGCCGCACGTTCCGGTGGCCGTTCCGGGACCGGTGGCCGCCCCGACGGCGCGGGTAACCGGCGCCAGCGGCCGCACAGCAGCAGCCGGGACGGCGCCGGCACCCGCTGATCACGAGGCCTGCGCCAGGCCCGCCGGTAGCAGGCGGGCCGAACGCCGGTGATGTTCGGCTACCCAGGTGGCCGTGAACTCCTCGATGGGACAACCCCGCAGTCCGGTGTCGAGCCGGGCTACGGGTAGCTCGTCGGAGCCACCGGCGGCCGGGCCGTGTAAAGCCGTCCACCCCAAACCATCACGCTGGTCGGGATAGGTCACCACCACGGCGTCATCGGGTGCCATCTGATCCAGCACGGTACCCACCGGGTCTTCGGGTTCGGCGAGCACCACCACCGCTTCGACGCCCTGTCCAGCCGCCGAATCGAGATAGGCGCGCACCTCGTCCTGGAGTTCACCGGGCTCGAGGAGACGCTGCAGAAACATCCGGTCGGTAAGCCGATCACGATGTACCGCACCGACTTTGCTTCGCACCCAGATACCGGCGACCTTCGCCTCCACGTGCTCGACGACTGGAGGTAACGCATGCCGGTCGAGTCCCAGCAGTTCGGTCAGTTCACCGCGGTAGGACACGCGGGCTTCGGCAAGCGTGGCAGCGCTTCCCGCGCACCGACCGGGCACAGAGTGATAGGTGATCGCGGGGCGCTCGTCGGGCACCGCTCGGTAGACGACATTTTCGTTGACAGCAACCATGATTACCTCACAGGGGCGACCTTGTGTGCAGAAAACTGCGACTTCGCAGTCTCAGGGTGAACTTCCGGCCGGGCAGGAACAGTTCCACCCGGGTCCGCTCGGCGGTGTCGGTCCGAACTTCGTTGGGCTCGTTGCGATCGTTCATGAACCGGCCCCCTTTCCGTTGCGCTGCAACAGCACTGCGACAGTCAGAACCACCAGCCCGCTGACCGCCAGCACCGCTCCGGCCGCAGCTGGTGCGGTGTAGCCGAAACCGGCCGCGATCACCAATCCCCCGATCCAGGCACCGGCGGCATTGGCGACGTTGAGGGCGGAGTGGTTGAGCGCCGCGGCCAGGGTCTGTGCATCGGCCGCGGTGTCCATCAACCGGGTCTGCAATGCCGGGGCCATCGCCGACCCGCTGGCGGCAATGCCGAACAGCAGCAGCATCGCGGTCCACGGATTGTGGGCGGCCACCACAAATCCCGCCAGCATCACCCCCAGCGCGGTGAGGGTGCCGTAGAGGGTGCCGATGACCGACCGATCGGCCAGATGGCCGCCGACGATGTTTCCGACGACCATGCCCAGGCCGAAGATCATCAGCGCCACCGGCACCAGTCCCCGGGACATTCCGGCGACATCGGTCATGGTGGTCGCGATGTAGGTGTAGACGGCAAACATGCCGCCGAAGCCGATCATTCCGATCGCCAGCGCCAACCACACCTGTGGCCGCTTCAACGCTCCGAGTTCGGCCAGCGGGCTACTGACCCGGTCGGTGCCGATCTCGGGTAGCCACGACCAGAGTGCCGCAATGGTGGCCATTCCGATGAACACCACCAGCACAAAGGCGCTGCGCCAGCCCAGTGCCTGGCCCAGCCATGAGGCGACGGGGACACCGACGACGGTGGCGATCGTCAAGCCGGACATCACCTGGGCCACGGCCTGGGCGCGCCGGGTGGGCCCGAGCATGCGGGCGGCCACCAGCGCGGCGACCCCAAAATATGCGCCGTGCGGCAGGCCGGCGATGAAACGGGCACCGATGAGGGTCTCGTAGTTGGGGGCCACGACCGTGGCGAGGTTCCCGAGGGTGAACACCACCATCAGGGCCAGGAGCAGGATCCGGCGCGACATCCGGGCAGTCAGTGCCGCGATCAGTGGCGCGCCGATGACCACGCCCAAGGCGTACGCGGAGATGACGTGACCGGCGACGGGCTCGGAGACATTCATGTCGGCGGCCAGGTCGGGCAGCAGACCCATCGCCACGAACTCGGTGGTCCCGATGCCAAAACCGCCGAGTGCCAACGCGAACACCGCAAGCCGCAGCACCGGTGGGGGCGGCGCGACCACGGCGGCTGTCGTCGACGGACGGGCCGCATCGGAACGAGCGTTCTCAACAGTTGTCACAGGCAGCTTTCGTGCGGCGGGGTCGAACCCGGTCTTGGCACTCGCCGCACTGCACAGCGCCTCATCGGGGTAGAGCCTATCGAGACTTAGAGCCAACCCACAACCGACTTTCGCCTCAAAAAGGCTAAAGTGACGATCGTTACAACGCTTGCCGACCATTTGTCAAGCTTGTTTAGATGGTCATCAACCCGTTCACGCAGGACAATCACCCAGGAGCGCCGGACCATCCACAGATCGCGACCAGCAGCAAGATCCTCGGGTACGCCGGCCAGCGCCGGCGAGATCTTTGCGCTGATCCGCGACTCGGTGGCCACCACCCGCACCGATATCCGGCAGCTCACCGGGCTCTCCCGCACCGCGGTGGCCGCCCGGGTGGCCGATCTGGCGCGGCACGGGCTTGTCGTCGAACGCCAGGAAGGCCCCTCCACCGGGGGGCGCCCGCCGACCCTGCTGGCGTTCAACGAGGACGCCGGTGTGGTGGTGGCCGCCGCGATCGGCCGTAGCCGAACCCACCTGGCGGTGTGCAACCTGGCGGGCCGCGTCCTGGCTGTCACCGATATCGATGAGCACGTGGGCGTCGGGCCGGACCAGCTGATGCCCCAACTGGCGAAGCGGCTCGACGCACTCGTCACCGACGCCGGCCGCCGATCCTCCGCCGTGCTGGGGGTGGGTCTGAGCCTGCCCGGGACCGTCGACCAGCAGCGCGGGTGCAGCCTCGACTCGCCGGTGATGAACGGCTGGGACGGAGTGCCGCTGGCCCCGTACTTCCGGGATCTCACTGCAGCTCCGGTCCTGGTGGACAACGACGCCAATGCCATGGCCCTGGCCGAACGGCACGGCGAGTACCGCGGTATGGACGACCTGCTGCTACTCAAGATCTCCACCGGCCTCGGCGCGGGCATCATCTGCGGCGGGGAACTGCAGCGCGGTGCCGTCGGCGCGGCCGGCGAGTTCGGCCACAACAAAACCGTTGCCGCGCAAGGACTCACCTGCCGTTGCGGTGACACGGCCTGTCTGGAAACGATTGCCGCCGGGTGGGCACTGGTGCGCGAGCTGCGACGGCAAGGACACGACGTCAGCCACCTGCGCGACGTCGTCGAGCTGGCCAACCATGGTGAAGCCGAGGCCCGCCGGCTCATCAGGGAAAGCGGCAGACATGTCGGCGAGGCGGTCGCACCGCTGGTCAACCTGCTCAACCCCGCCGTCGTCGTAGTCGGTGGAGACATGACGGGGGCCTATGATCTCCTGGTCGCCGGATTGCGAGAAGCTCTGTACGGTAACGCCTCCGCACTCGCGACCCGGACGCTGCAGGTGGTCCCCGCGACCCATGGCGAACGCTCCTCGGTGATCGGCAGTGCCGCACTCATACTCGACACCATCCTCCACACCGACGCCATCGACGCCGCACTCCAAGCGGGCCGCTGACAGCGGGTGACACCGCGCGGCACCGCCCCTCACCTGTCCAGAGCGGGGCGTTTGCCGTCGAAGGTCCAGCCGGGCACCAGATACTGCATCGCAAGCGCATCATCACGCGAGCCGAGACCCTCCTTTTGGTACAGCTCGTGGGCAGCGGCCACCGCATCGAGATCGAGGTCCACGCCCAGCCCCGGCCGGTCCGGTACGGTCAGCCAGCCGTCGGTGATCTGGTACGGCTGCACGGTGATCCGCTGCCCGTCCTGCCAGATCCAGTGGGTGTCGATAGCGGTGATCTCCCCCGGCGCCGCAGCAGCGACGTGGGTGAACATCGCCAATGAAACGTCAAAATGGTTGTTGGAGTGCGACCCCCAGGTCAGTCCCCAGGCATCGCAGAGCTGCGCCACCCGGACCGACCCGCTCATCGACCAGAAGTGCGGATCGGCCAAGGGGATGTCGACCGCGCCGGCCTTCAAGGCGTGCCCCAGCTCTCGCCAGTCTGTGGCGATCATGTTGGTCGCCGTCAACAGCCCGGTGGCACGTTTGAACTCTGCCATCACCTCACGGCCGGAGAAGCCGCCTTCAGGCCCCACCGGGTCCTCGGCGTAAGCGAGCACGTCGGCCAGGCCCCGACAAGTGCGTACGGCGTCGGCCAGCAGCCAACCACCGTTGGGATCCAAGGTGATCCGGGCATCGGGGAAGCACTGTGCCAGCGCGGTCACGGCGGCCGCTTCCTCCGCGGCGGGCAGCACGCCGCCCTTGAGCTTGAAGTCGGCGAACCCGTACCGCTGGTAGGCGGCTTCGGCCAGGTGCACCACCGCTTCCGGCGTCAGCGCCTCCTCATGGCGCGCCCGCAGCCATTCGTCGGCGGTCGCCGGTTCATCATCGGGCCCCAGGTAGGCCAGGTCGGTCTTGGTTCGGTCACCCACGAAGAACAGGTAGCCCAGCGCCTGGACCTTTGTACGCTGCTGTCCATCGCCCAACAGCGCCGCCACCGGAACCTCGAGGTGCTGGCCGAGCAGATCCAGCAGTGCCGATTCCACTGCCGTCACCGCATGCACGGCCACCCGCAGATCGAAGGTCTGCGCTCCTCGGCCCCCGGAGTCGCGACCGCCAAACGCCGAGCGCATCGCCGCCAGCACCGCGTGGTGCTCGCCGATCGACCGTCCCACGATCAAGGGTCGGGCATCGTCGAGAGTTCGGCGGATCAGCTCTCCACCGGGTACCTCGCCCACCCCGGTACGTCCGTCGGAGTCGGTGAGAATCACCAGGTTACGGGTGAAGTACGGCCCGTGCGCACCGCTGAGGTTCAGCAGCATGCTGTCGCGTCCCGCGATCGGGATCACCGTCATGTCGCTGACCACCGGGGCGCGGTGGCGTCTCGGCTGCGGAACCATCACGGCAGTCACCCGCGAAAGTCCGCGGTGTCGAGCGTCCATGCCCGGGACTGGTCGCTGAGGGTGACACCGAGGCCCGGTCGATCCGAGAGATGCATTCGGCCGCCATGGATCTCGAGATGTTCGTTGAACAGCGGCTCCAGCCAGTCGAAGTGCTCGACCCAGGTGCCGTAGGGGTATGCGGCGGCAAGGTGGATGTGGATCTCCATCGCGAAGTGCGGCGCGAGTAGGAGATGATGCCGTTCGGCGAGGGCCGACAATCGCAGGAACGGGGTCACTCCCCCGATGCGGGGTGCGTCTGGCTGCAGGATGTCGGCGGCACGCGCGTCGATCAATCGCTCGTGTTCGGCGACGCTGGCGAGCATCTCCCCGGTGGCAATGGAAGTGTCCAGGCTGCGCGCCAGCTCTGCGTGTCCCTCGGCGTCGTAGGCATCGAGTGGTTCCTCGATCCACACGAGACCGAACTCCTCCAGGATGCGTCCCATACGAATCGCGGTGGGTCGATCCCACTGCTGGTTGGCGTCGACCATGAGTGGCACAGATTCACCAACATGATCGCGAAGCCGTTGCACCCTGGCAATGTCGGACTTCCAGTCTGGCTGGCCCACTTTGATTTTGATGCCACCGATCCCACTGTCCAACAGGATCGACGCGTTCTCGAGAACCTGCTCGATCGGCGTGTGCAGGAAGCCGCCGGAGGTGTTGTAGGTCGGCACCGAATCACTGTGGCTGCCCAGCAGTTTTGCCAGCGGCAGACCCGCACGTTTGGCCTTGAGGTCCCAAAGCGCGATATCGAAGGCGGCGATGGCCTGGGTCGCTACACCGCTGCGGCCCACCGACGCACCCGCCCACACCAACTTGGTCCAGATCTTGGCGATGTCGCTGGGATCCTCGCCGAGCAGAGCTGGCGCAACCTCACACGCATGCGCGTATTGGGCGGGTCCGCCGGCTCTTTTCGAGTAACTGAAGCCGACACCGGATTGCCCGCCAGCGGTGTGGATTTCGGTGAACACGAAAGCCACTTCGGTCATCGGCCGTTGCCGGCCGGTGAGAACCTTCGCATCGCTGATCGGAGTGCGCAGCGGCAGCCGGACCGCGGATACTCTGACGTGTTCGATGCTGTCGATGGTGGCGGCTCCGGGTGGGATCGCCGATTCGACGACCATTGGACACTCCTTGTGCGCTTGGCTACCAGCCCGAAGCCAACACCGCGACTTCAGCATTCATGTTTCCCAGCCGACCGGGACGCCCGTCCCGGTCGGCCCGGTCGGCAGTGCCTACTTCTTGAACGTCTCCCAGATGCGGGAAAACGCATCGCGGGTCTCGTTGTCGCACGGCAGGGTCGGCGCGACCCGGTCGGCGAACTCGGCCGGGATGACAACACCCGGATCCGACTTCATCTCGGGGCTGAGGTACTCATCCATGCCGGTGAGCCCGGCGTTGTAGCCGAGCTGATTGGCGATGTCGGCCATGTTCTTCGGGTCCATCAACCAGTTCACGAGCGTGAGCGCCTGCGGCGTGTTCTCCGCGGCGTTGAGCACCATCATGTTGTCCTGCCAGAGGTCGAGACCCTCCTCCGGATACACGTAGATGGCACTGGGCTTCTGGGCCCGGATACGGTGAGCGGTGCCGTTCCACATCATCAGCAGAGACTGCTCACCGGAGAGCATGCGATCGGTCTGACCGTCGTTGCTGACCGTGCTGACCCGCGGCTTGAACGTCATCAACAGGTCCTGGGCGGCCTGCAGATCAGCCGGTTCCTTGGAGCAGGTCTGCGCCCCGTTGGCGCGCAACGCGGCGTTGATGACGGTGATCGGGTCATCGAACACGCTGACCTGGCCCGCAGCCGCCGGCGGATTGAAGTAGTCCTTCCACGATGCCGGGGCTTCGCCGACCGGGATCACGTCACTGTCGTACATGAAACCGGTGGTGCCGTAGAGGTACGGCGAGGTGTACTTGCGGCCGGGATCGAAGTAGTCGTCGAGGCGTTCCGGCGCGATGTTGGACCCGTTCGGCAGTTCCGCGGCGTTGATCTCCTTGGCGAAACCATCCTTGATCAAGATCTCGGCCATGTAGTCGCTCGGGACCACGACGTCGTAACCCGCGCCGTTGGTCGAGCGCAACTTCGCTTCGAGTGCCTCGTTCGACGGGTAGGTGTCGATATTGAGGGTGATACCGGTCTCCGCGGTGAACCGATCCACCACGTCCTGCGGAAAGTAGTTCGACCAGGTGTACAGGTTCACCTCACCCGAGGTGGCCGGCTCGAAAGGACCGGAGATGTCCTGTTCGCCATTGCCGGACCCACTGGTCGAACACGCAGTGGCCGACAGGACCAGGGCGGCCACCACTGCGGATACGCCGGCAACCCGGAATCGGTTCGGACTCATTTTTTCCCTCGCTTCGATGCGATGTAGCTGAACACAATGACGATGGTGCTTAGTGCGATGAGCATGGTGCCGATCGCGGTGATGATCGGGCTGATGCCGAGTCGCATCATCCCGAAGACATAGACGGGCAGCGTCGTAGAACCTGGGGCGGACAAGAAGTTCGAGATGATCACGTCGTCGAGCGAGATCACGAATGCCAGCAGGGCTCCGGAAACGATACCGGGAACCAACAGCGGCACGGTGATTCGTCTCATCATCGTGGCCTGATCGGCGCCCAGATCAGCGGCAGCCTCGAACACCGCCGGATTGATGGTCTGCAGCCGGGCGCGAATCGGCATCAATGCAAAGGGAATGCAGAACGTTATGTGCGCCAGGACAATAGCCGGCAGGCCCGGAGGGAGACCGATCAACGAGATCAGACTCAGCAATGCCACCGCGGTGACGATCTCTGGCACCACCAGCGGCGCCATGATCAGCCAGTTCGCCCACGTTCGGTTCCTCCTGGCCCACCGGTCGATGGCCAGCGCGAAGGTGATGGCCAACACCGTCGCGACCAGCATCGCAGCGCAAGCAACAACCAGCGAGTTCACCGCCGCCGCGATCAGTCGGTTGTCCTGGAACACCGCCGCAAACCATCTGAGGCTGAAGCCTTCCCAGATCAGGACGGTCTTGCCGGCGTTGAACGAGTAGACGACAACGGCGGCCATCGGCAGATAGAGGAACAGGAAGGCCACCGCGGTGACCGGGGCCACGGCGGGAAAGGACCGCAGCCGCAAGCCTCTTGGGGTCTTGCTCACAGTTTGACCTCCACTGTGGTGCCCGTTCGCCGCGCCGCGACAGACACCACCATGAGCCCGACCAGAAGCAATGCCAGGACCAGGATCGAAAGCGCGGCCCCGAACGGCCAGTTACGCGCGATGCCGAACTGCGCCTCGATCAGATTTCCCACCAGGAGGACCTTGCCGCCGCCGAGGAGCACCGGCTGGATGAAGGATCCGAATGCGGGTATCAGGACCAGCAGAATCCCGGAAATCAGCCCGCCTTTGGCGGCAGGCAGGATGATCCTGCGCATCACCGTGAACTTGCCGGCTCCCAGGTCATAAGCCGCCTCCGCGAGCCGGAAGTCGAATCCCGACAGAGCGGCGTGCAGCGGCAGGATCATGAACGGCAGGAAGCTGTAGATCAGGCCTATCGTCGAAGCGAAGTTGGTGTACAGGAGCTGATGCACTCCGAAGCCGAGGGTCTCGGAGGCGCCGTTGATGACGCCCTTGTTGTTCAGTAGCAGGATCCACGCGTAGACCCGCACCAACACGTTCGTCCAGAACGGCAGCGACACCAGCAGGATCAGCACGGTCTGGCGTTTCGGCGGCTGCATGGCGATCCACAGCGCGGTCGGGAAACCGATCAGCAAGCACACCAACATGGTGGTCGCCGCCTGGGCGAACGAGGTGCCGATGACACTCAGATACCGGGGGTCGAAGAACGAATTCCCGTAGAAATCCTGCTGGAACAGCAACCGTTCGTAGTTGTCGAAGGTGATCGGCAGCGTGGCGCCCGACCCGCTGGGCCCCTGACTCAGGAACGAGTAGGCCAAGATCAGCAGGATCGGGGCGAGCGTGAAGAACAGGGCTATCAGGATCGCCGGTGCGGCACCGGCTTTGGGTAGTTCGCCAGGCCTGGCGGCCCGTTTGGTGATCACGGCGAGACCTCGGCCGGCACGTACCGGATATCCTGCGCGGCGATCCGCAGACCGACCCGGTCACCGACGCACAGCACGTCGAAGGGTGGGGTCACCCGGATGTTGAGCGCAGTGCCATCGGCGAGTTCGACCTCACAGCGCAGGTCTGTACCCATGTACATGGCCCGGATGATGGTCGCCGGCACGGTGTCGGCTGCCTCCGGAGAAACGATCCGAATGCGCTCCGGCCGGATCGAGAACTCCCCCGTCTTACCGTCGGCCAGGTCCACGGGTCCGGCCACACCGAGTGCCGTGCCTGCGACATGCACCCGCCAGCCGCCGGCATCCCGGCGCACCGGGCCGGTCACGAAGTTGGTCTCGCCGATGAAGTCAGCCACAAACCGGCTTCTCGGCTTCTCGTAAACCTCAGCGGGAGTGCCGATCTGCTCGATGCGTCCGCTCTGGAACACCGCGATCCGGTCCCCGAGACCGAGCGCCTCCTCCTGATCGTGGGTGACGAAGATGAACGTGATGCCCGCCTCTTGCTGCAGCCGCTTGAGTTCGAGCTGCATCTCCCGGCGCAGCTTCAAATCCAGGGCGCTGAGCGGTTCGTCGAGCAGGATGATCTGCGGTTCTTTGGCCAGCGCCCGGGCCAGCGCCACCCGCTGCTGCTGCCCACCGGACAGTTGCGCCGGCTTGCGATTGGCGAAGTCGGTCAACCGCACGCCTTCGAGCAGTTCGGAAACCCGCGCGTCGATGACCGCCCGGGGCCGGCGATCCATCTCCAGACCGAAGGCGATGTTCTGGTGCACCGTCATGTGCGGGAACAGCGCGTAGGACTGGAACACCGTGTTGACCGGACGTTTGGCCGGTGCCAGCCGGTCGATCTCCTTGCCACCGACCAGAATCGATCCGCTGTCGAGCACTTCGAGCCCGGCGATGGATCGAAGCAGAGTGGTCTTGCCGCAACCGGACGGTCCCAGCATGACAAAGAACTCGCCGGGCTCGATACCGAGGTCGACGCCCTTGAGCGCCTCGACGATGGAGCCTTCCGGGGTGTGGAAGGTCTTGGTCGCTCCGCGTACGAGGAGTCCCCCGCGGGTGGCGGCACTGTCTGTCGCCGGCGTCACAACCGCGCCTGAATTTGTGGTCATCGAGGCGTCAGTTCCGCTCGAACACGATGTCGCCACCGATGATGGTGTAGTCCACCGCCGACTCGCCGATCTCGGCCAACGGGCGATCGAAGACATCTCGGTCGAGCACCACGATGTCGCCGTCCTTGCCGATCTCCAGACTGCCGGAGCGGTGTTCGTCGTGATTGAGGTAGGCGACTCCCTCGGTGGCCGCGACGAGTGAATCGTTCAGGGACAGTGCTTGTTCGCCGAGGAACGGCAGTGGGTCCTCGCCCTTGGCGGCAACACCGGAGCGGTTGACTGCGGTGTGCAGGAGCTCGACCACGTTGCCCGTGCTGACCGGCCAGTCGCTACCGATCGCCAGCTTCCCGCCGGTGCGCTGGATCGCGGCGAACGGGTACTGCCACCTGTTGCGACGCGGGCCCAGATATGGAGTGGTCAAGACGTCGATCTGTTCCTCGTGCCTGGCCCACAGCGGCTGACAGTTCGCGACGACGTCGAGTTCGGCGAAGCGCGGCACATCGTCGGGGTGTACCACCTGGATGTGGGACAGGGTGTGGCGCAGATCCTTCTCGCCGTGCTTTTCTCGCGCGTACTCGACGGCGTCCAGCGATTCGCGTACCGCGCGATCGCCGAGCGAGTGGAAGTGGACCTGGAAGTCGTGTGCGGCCAGCGCCGCCACCGCCTCCTTGAGCAACTCCGGGTCCACCCAGCTGCGCCCGCTGTTCGAGGTCACGTTGCCGCAACAATCGAGATAGGGCGAAAGCATTGCCGCTGTGAAGTTCTCGGCGATACCGTCCTGGAAGATCTTGACCGTCGTCGCCCGGAAGTTGGGGTTGGCGGCGAAGCTGCGCTCACGCCGTTCCAGAAGGTCGTCGATCTGTTCGAGTCCCCGCTCCGGGGTCCAGCGCAGCGCGCCGACCACATGCGAACGCAGGACGCCCGAGTGCGACGCCCGGATGTAGGCATCGAGCTGGTCCCGATTCTCCTTGGATGCACCGACCTGAGCGTCCTGCCAGGCGGTGATGCCCCAGGAGAGCATGACGTCATTGGCGCGGCGGAAGCCTTCGTCCATCTCGGCGTCGGAAGCCCGCGGGATGTGGTCGGTGATGAGATTCATCGCGAGTTCTTGGACCATGCCCAGCACCTCGCCATCGGCGGTGTGCTCGATACGCCCTTCGAAGGGGTCCGGGGTATCCGCCGTGATTCCCGCGATTTCCATGGCCCGCGTGTTGAACCAGGCGCCGTGGCCGTCGCGATTCCGCATGTACGCCGGCCGGTCGGGCACCACGCTGTCGAGCATCTGCCGGGTTGGAAGCCCGTTGTCGAACCAGCCCAGTGCCCAGTTCGCTCCGCGGATCCATTCCTTGTCCGGGTTCGCCTGGGCGTAAGCCCCGATAGCGGCCAGGCATTCCGCACCTGATCCAACCTGGGACAAGTCCAGCGACATCAGTGCCGAACCGCCGTGGAACGGGTGGACGTGGGCGTCTTGGAATCCCGGCGCGACCAGCCCGCCTCGCGCGTCCAACTCGGCAACGCCGGGCGCTGCGGCAGCAGCGGCGTCCGGCCCGACCGCGCGAATCTTTCCATCCTCGACCAACACGTCGCCGTCGACGACAAATCCGTTGGCCTGGAACGCCCGTCCGTTACGGACGAGGATGCTGGCGCCGGAGCCGGTCACAGACATTCGTGAACATCCCTTTCGTTGCCTTGTTATTCGAGTCACAATAAACCGGCCGATGCATTCCATCCAAGCCGTATTTTGCATTGACCAATGCGCACAGCGCATCAATTCCGAACACCCCGCCGCAGCGTCAGCGCCAGCTCGTCGACGAGCTCGAGGGCCGAGGACACCAGCGGTGTCACGCCGTGGTCGTGCCACGCGACATCGAGTCGCACGCAGTTGTGCACCGCGGAGGGGTCGTCGTCGGCCACTGGGATGAGCGTCACCCTGGGCGAGGCGATCTCGACGGCCGACGCCGGCACCAACGCGCACCCCAAACCTGCACTGACCAGCGCCAACAATGCCATGACCTGTTCGGCGTACTGCACGATCCGCGGCTGGACCGACGCCTCCACGAACATCGCCTGGAGCAGATCGTGAAAGTACCGGGAACCTCCCGGGGAGTACATCAAAAAGGGCGCGTTCTCGATCGCCGACAGCCGGGTGGATGTCGCGGCTTGGGCCAACGGCCACTCTGACGGCGCCGCGAGCACCAGCTTTTCCTCGAGGACCGGCCTCCAGGAGATCCCGGGCTTGTCCACCATCGGGCGCAACAGGGCAAGATCGACCGTCCCCCGGGCCAGGCCCTCGAGTTGCTCGGTGGAGACCATCTCGCGAAGCAGAACCGTGACGCCCGAGAGCCGCTCGCGGATCAACCGGATGAGCTCCGGCAGCACATTGAGTCCCGCCATCGCCGTGTAGGAGATGGTCAGCGTGCCCGAGGCACCTTCGCCGATGGAGCGAACGTCGGCGGCCATTTTGGCTGCAAGATCGATCAATTGGCGCGCTCGCGGCAGGAGGGCACTTCCAGCCGTCGTCAGCTCGACCTTTCGGCTGGTGCGCACAAAGAGCACCGTGTCGAGCTCACGTTCGAGCTGTTGGATCTGCCGGCTCAGCGGCGGCTGGGTCATGCGGAGCCGGTTCGCTGCAGAGCCGAAATGCAGCTCTTCGGCGACGGCGATGAAGCACTCCATCTGAATGAGGGAAAACAATCGATACCTCCCGAGCATCAATCGGCGCACAAATTGGTTTGGTGCAACATTCTGCTTCACTTACTGTCAGTTTTGTGCCCGTTCGGAGCGTGGCGCGGATCTGGATGGCTGCCTCGCCCCCGTTTCCCGGAGATCGACGATGCGGATGGCACGCGTCGGCAGTCGGTTGCAACCACAAAGGAGCTAGATGATCCCGTTCCCTGAAATCGGTCCACCGATCGTGGTGGTACTGCGAGCAGCGGATGCCGCCCGGTTCGTCGAGGTCTCCACGGCACTCGTCGCCGGCGGCGTGCGAGCGGTGGAGTTCACCTTCACCAGCGCTGGATGTGTGGACGCGGTCCGCGAGGCCAAGCGAGTACTTCCCGCCGACGTTGCGGTCGGATGCGGAACCGTTCGGTCCCGGGCCCACGTCGACGCAGCCGTCGCGGCAGGCGCAGACTTCTTGGTCAGCCAGCTGTACGACGAGGGCGTGGTCCGTTACGCCGCCGAATCCGGGATTCCCTATGTCCCAGGGGCGCTGACACCCACCGAGATCGCCTGTGCCGCCGGGGCACAGGTGCCCGCTGTGAAGGTCTCGCCCATCGGGCCGCTGGGTGGGCCCGCCTACCTGCGTGAGCTCACCGGGCCGCTTCCCGAGATCCGGCTCTTCCCGACCGGCGGCGTGAAACCGAGTCAAGTCGTGGAGTACCTCGAGGCCGGTGCGGCCATGGTGGGGCTGAGTTCACTGCTGCTGGAGGACGCATTGAGTCCACACAGCGATCTCGATGCGTTGACCGTTCGCACCAAAGATGTCGTTTCCTCCGTCTCCGCAGTGAAAGGTATTTCTCAATGATCGTGACCGTTGTCGGACTGGGCATCATGGGCGCTCCGATGGCCCGCAATCTGCGCAACGCCGGGCATGACGTCATCGGCGTCAACCGTTCCCCCGCGCCCGTCGAACGCTTTGTCGCCGACGGGGGCCGCACCACAACTCTGGAAGAAGCCATACGGCAATCCGATGTGGTACTCACGATGGTCCCGGACAGCGCCGACGCCGAAGCGGTGCTGACCGGAGATGCCGGCGCGTTCGCCTTCGCCAGGCCTGACACGTTGTTCATCGATGCCAGTTCGATTGCGCCGGAAACAGCCAGATCACTGTCCGCCGAGGCGATCTCGCGGGGGCTCCGGATGATCGACGCCCCGGTGAGCGGCGGCGAACAAGGAGCGATAGACGCAACGCTGTCGATCATGGTGGGCGGCACGGCCGCCGATGTCGAAGCGGCGATGCCCGTGCTGACCGCCGTCGGCTCGACCATCGTGCATGTCGGTCCCGCCGGTGCCGGGCAGACGGTCAAAGCCGCCAATCAGCTTCTTGTTGCAGGCATCATCGAGCTGGTCTCCGAGGCGCTCGTGTTTGTCGACGCCCACGGGGTCGAGCTCGAGCGGGCCGTCGAGGTTCTTGCCGGCGGTTTGGCCGGCAACCGGATCCTCGACCGGAAGGCCCAGGGCATGCTGGCGCACCGTTTCGAACCAGGTTTCCGTATCACTTTGCACCACAAGGATCTTGGCATCTTCAGCGAAGCCGCTCGCCAGGCCGGTGTGGTGACACCCCTGGGCGCAGTGGTCACCCAGCTGATGGCATCAGCCGTTGCCAACGGCGACGGTGACCTCGACCATTCCGCGCTGTTGCGCGGTGTGGAGCGACTCTCAGGTCGCTGAGGTGCACCGCCCGCGCTGGCGCCATTGCCGTCACCAGCGCGGGCTGACCGCCTCGTAGGTGGGGTCGATGCTGCGCATGTATGCGGTGTCATCTCGATTTCGGATCCCGCATTTCAGGTATTGCTCGTGCAGCTGACCCAGCGCATCGTCGTCGATCTCGATTCCCAGCCCAGGTGTGGTGGGTACCTCCACAGAACCGTTCCTGATCTCCAACACCCCCGGCTTCACCACATCCTCGGTCTTCCACGGCCAGTGTGTGTCACAGGCGTAGGTGAGATTCGGGGTGGCCGCGGCCAGGTGCACCATCGCGGCCAGCGAGATCCCGAGATGAGAGTTCGAGTGCATGGACAGTCCGAGCCCGAACGTGTCACAGATACCGGCGAGGAGTCGGGATCGGTGTAAACCGCCCCAGTAATGGTGGTCCGACAGAACGATTTTCACGGCTCCGGCAGCGACGGCCGGGGCCAGTTGATCGAAAGCCACCACACACATGTTGGTGGCCAACGGCATCGGAGCCTGCGAGGCAACAACCGCCATGGCGGCGATTTCGGGTGTCGGGTCCTCGAGGTACTCGAGGACC
>NZ_JBARXZ010000038.1:0-12836 GCF_049647605.1 Mycobacterium sp.
GGCATCACCGCCGAAACCACCGCCACCGAAGCCGGCGGCGGACACTACGCCGACCTCACCGACCTGTTCTGCACCCCAGACCGCTGCCCCGTCATCGTCGGCAACACCCTCGTCTACCTCGACAGAAATCACTTGACCGTCGAGTACGCCCGCCAATTGAGCCCGGCCATCGGCGCACTCGCCGACCGCGCACTCGCCTACAACCAATAGGAGGTTCGGCTGATGTCAACGTCCGTACTCATCAGCGGCGGTGCAGGATTCATTGGTTCTGCACTCGCTCGCCGACTCGTCACAGCTGGTTACGACGTCACAGTGCTCGATATCTTGCACCCGCAAGTGCACGGAGCACGGGCAGCGATCGACCTGCCGCCCAGCGTCCGGCTACTCACCGGCGACGTCACGCATGCCCCTGACTGGGATGCCGTACTGCGACTGATGCAACCAGACCAGATCGTCCATCTGGCCGCCGAGACGGGAACCGCTCAGTCACTCTCCGAGGCCACCCGCCACGGTGGGGTGAACGTGGTGGGCACCACCCAACTTCTTGATGCCCTCAGCCGCTGCGCCCATGTTCCCGAACAGCTCATCCTCGCGTCGTCTCGGGCCGTCTACGGGGAGGGCGCCTGGCAGTCCGGCGGACACACCTTCTATCCACAGCCTCGCAGTCACGCTCAGCTCCTGGCCGGGGAATGGGATCCGAAGGGCCCCACCGGTGATCCCGCGGTGCCGCTTGCCAGCTGCGCCAACCGAACTGAGCCACGGCCAACCAACATCTACGCCGCGACCAAGCTCGCCCAAGAGCACATCCTGTCGGCCTGGACCGCCGCTCACGACACCAAGCTCAGCGTGCTGCGGCTCCAGAATGTCTACGGGCCGGGCCAGTCGCTGACCAATTCCTACACTGGGATAGTCGCTCTTTTTGCCCGGCTCGCGCGGGACGGGCGCACGCTGGAGGTGTACGAGGACGGGCAGATATTGCGCGATTTTGTCTACATCGAAGACGTGGTCGAAGCGTTGTCCTCAGCCGTACAGAAACCGCCCACAATGGCGCCACGCTGCCTCGACATCGGCTCCGGTACACCAACAACCATCCACACCGCGGCCCGGAAGATCGCCGCCATCTGTGACGCTCCCGAACCAGCCGTCGTAGGCCGGTTCCGCGACGGTGACGTACGCGCGGCACGATGCGACATCGAGCCTGCGACAAAGGAGCTCGACTGGCGCCCCAAGTGGGACCTCGAAGACGGGCTGCGCTCTCTGCTCGACTGGATCGACGAACAATCCGAAGTGTCCACCCAGCGACTGTCCTAGGGTTCATCTCCCGCGGAACCTTCGAGGTACCAGGGGTTGGCCCGTGCCCACTCGACGGTGCGACGCAGCCCTTCCTCGAGGTCAACCTGAAGGCGCCAGCCCAGCTCGCGTTGAGCTTTGGTGGAGTCCGGGACACGACGCGGGATGTCTTCGTAGCGAGCGCCGTAGCGCTCCGCGGTGTCAAAGGCCATGGTGCTCGACACCGAGTCGACACTCGCGATTTTCATCGCCAGGCCGACGGCATCCCGCATCGTCGTCTCGGTCATGCTGCCGACGTTGAACGCTTCACCGATCGCCGCATCACTGTCGGCAGCCAGCAGCGTGCCGGCGATGGCGTCGTCGACGTAGGTGAAACATCGAGTCTGGTCGCCGGAGTCGTACAGCAATGGCGGCCGGCCGTTGAGGATCCGGTGGATGCTCTTCGAGATCACAAAAATCGGATTCTGGCGGGGCCCGTAGACATTGAAGAAGCGGACGACGGTCACCGGCAACCCGTGGGTGTCATGCATGGCGAAGACCATGTGCTCGGCCATGGCCTTACTGGTGCTGTAGCTCCACCGCGCGGTCCTGGTCGAACCGAGAACACGGTCGTCGTCCTCTGCCCACGGAGTGTCGGGGTTTTTCCCGAACACCTCAGATGTGCTGGTGAACACCACTCGGGTGCCGTGCCGGTGACTGAGCTCGAGCACATTTCGGGTGCCGGTCACGCCGACATCGACAACGCGGAGCGGGTCCTCGACATACTTGTTGACACCGACGACGGAGGCCAGGTGGAAGACCGTGTCGACCTCAGGCGTCAAGGCAACCTCGAGTGCCGCGAGATCGGTGACATCACCTTGCACGAAGTGGAAATTGGGATGCCGGTCGAAATCGATACTGCGGTCGCGGGTGTTGCGTGCGAAGTCGAACACCGTCACCGTGTCTCCGCGTTCCAGCAAGGCGTCGACCAGGTGCGACCCGACAAAGCCGTAACCGCCGGTTACGACGACATTAGACATAGTTGCTCTTCCACTAGTGCATACCGATTCCTGGCCGACGATCGGCGCTAACGGCCGATCCCTTTGTAGACAAACCCGGCGGCGCGTACCGCGGCGGGGTCAAAGCTGTTGCGTCCGTCGAGAAACACACATCCTTCTGCCGTCAGGTCCGCAAGCCGGACCAGCGGAATCTGATGAAACTGTCGGTGTCCCGCGAGGACCACCAAGGCGTCAGCATCCTTGACCGTCGACTCGATATCCGAGGTGAGGGGAACCGACGTCACCGTGTGAGCCTCTTCCTCGGGCACCCAGGGATCATGGACGGACAGCTTGCAACCGGATTCCTCGAGCATCTCGACAACGTATTTGGTGGGGGTGAGGCGACAATCACCGGTGTTGTTCTTGAACGCGATGCCCAACACTGCGATCTTGCTGTCCTCGATCGTCTTGCCCTGCGCGGAAAGCAGCTCGGTGAGCAGTCCATAGGTGTAGGCCGGCATAGTGTCGTTGACGGTCCTCGACGTCCGCGGGATCTCCAGGTCCAATCCGACGCTCTGACCCAGATGGTTGACGAACCACGGATCCTTCGTCAAGCAGTATCCGCCAACTCCCATGCTGGGCCTCAGGATGTTCGCTTCGCGACCGCCCTTGGGCATGGTGTTGGCCGCTTCGATGACTTGTAGTGCGTCCATCCCGAGCCGGTCGCATACCTTGGCCAGCTCGTTGGCGAGCGCAACGTTGAGGTCGACCCAGAGGTTGTCGGCAAGTTTCACCATCTCCGCAGTGCGTGGGTCGTCGACGACAACGGATTCAACTCCCAGCGCGTGCCGCCAAAGTGTCGAGCACGCGCGAGCGCTGCGTTCGTCGACGGCGCCGACCACAACGGGAATCGACGTGAGTTCATGAATGGCTTGACCTTCGGCGAGCCGTTCGGGGCAGAAGGCCAGCCCAAAATCCACCCCGGCCCGCAACCCCGATACCTCCTCGAGGATCGGCAGGAAGAGTTTCTCCGTGGTGTCCGGGGGCACTGTGCTCTTGAGAATGATGAGGTGGCCGGCCCGCAAGTACTGGGCCACCGCCTGCGCCGCTGCCGTGATGTCGTCGACGATGGGCTCAAAGTCCGGCCCTAGCGGCGTCCCGACAGTCACGATGATGAAGTCATTGTCCGCGATCGCTCCGAAATCGGTTGTGGCGCGAAGCCTGCCGATGCCGGCGTTGTTCGCGACGAGCTCGCTGAGCCCCGGCTCCGGTACGGCCGTCCTGCCCTCGTTGATTTCGTCGACGACGTTCTGTCGCACGTCGATTCCCGTCACCGGCCAGCCTCTATCCGCGAGAACCGCGCCGATCACCGTGCCGATGTAACCGAAACCCACCACTGCGATTCCCGACCGCATGCCGCGGACCAGGAGGTCGACCTCGGCGTCGCTACGCCCGAACACACCTTCAACCATCTCGGTCAGCCCTTCAGTTCCCTGCGGCTTCTGACAGATGAAGCCGGAGCCCTCATCCCCGCCCGGGCTCGCGGGGAGTCTAAATCACTGTCCACGTTCAACGTTCGAGAATTGGAAAGGTTTCTCACCCGCGCTTCGTGTCATAATTCGTCATCGATTCGGCTGACAGAATCGAATCGCTCGTGTAGCGCATCGGTCGTCAGTTGACCGCCCCCAACCGTGACCAACGTAGTCATGTATTTCTCGGTGTGATGGTCAATTCTTCAGTTAACTCTGACGTACATATATAATTGTTGATCCCCATCCGATATCCCGAAGAACAATCTGACATATTCCGCTCCATTGTGTGCAATTCCGAGTAATTCGGTAGCGTCCGAACATTGAAATACATACACGGAAGAACAGGCCACCGGGAGCCGATCCCAGTTCCCTGGAATACCATTTCAGCTATCTCTCCATTGTTCCGAGAACGGTGCCGCACCGGTAAGCGTCAGCAGGGCCAGGAACTCGATTTGGCCGCCGCCTCGACTACGTTCAGCGGAAGCGTTCACAGACCCCCACTTCTTCAAAAGCAGCGCGACCCCAGCTTTTGTTCATGATTAGTCCGCCTGGCGCCGCGCCGACATCCGGCAGGTGGCGCACCGCCGGCGAGAGTTGCCATGAAGGCCGCGACGATCCAGCCGGTGTGGTACCCCGATTCCAGGCGCCGGCCGAGCGCTATCTGCCACCGCGAGCCCCTCACCAGTACCGATCACGGCGACTGCGACACAGTTGCCCCTCCAGAGCACGGGCCCTCCGGCACCGGGCAGAGACCGGCAACCAGCACAACCACGAGCGTCGAGGACCCCGATTCGCGACGTCCACACCGAGGCGTTGCCATGCGCGAGAGTTCGGCGGAGCATTTGCGTCACGCGATTCCCCGATTGGCGCTGAAACCGGACAGACTCGGCCACGGCCGCATGGCACCCACGCCGGCACACAATTGCCGCGGTCGTCAATCAGATAGGCAGTTGAGGCGTGCGAATTCCTCCACTCGATCAGCAGCAGCCGCGACACTTTCCGATGGTTGTGTAACGCTGGAGGCGATCTCACGAGCCCGTGTCGTGCATTGGGGATTCAGGATCTTGCGCAGGTCCGCAATCAGTGTTTTCTCGGTGGTGCTCGAAAAGCGCCGCCCAGCACCCACCTTCAACCGTTTCAGGTGTGCAGCAAATGACGGCTGATCAGGCAGCGTCCAGAGGATCAGCTGAGGAACGCCCGCCCGCAAGCATGCGGCGAGGGTACCCGCGCCGCCGTGGTGCACAACCGCGCGACAGAGCGGAAAGATGGTCGCGTAGTTCACCGCCCCCACCACCTTGAGGTGCGCGGAGCCGCGGACACCGGCCATGGCATTGCCGAGATCGGTCCCGCCGGCACCGATGATCGCCCGTTCACCCAACCGTGCGCATGCGCCGGCGATCATGCCAACGGTGTCCGCGGGGTCGTCGATGGGCACACTGCCGAAGCCGAAGAAGATCGGCGGGGTCCCCTCGCCGATCCACGCGGCGAGCTCCTCATCGGCGTCCGTCGGCGATGCCATCGCCAGCGCGCCGACAAGCGGTCTTTGCGGAGGGCGTCGCGCATTCCAGGCCGCCCATTCAGCGGACAGCCCGGGAAAGCACACCTTGTCGTAGGCCTGGATCTCCAGCGATCCGCGATCCGCAATCCGCAGCGCCGCGGGGCGGGTCGCATTCGCGAGCCCGAGGTCACGGCGCTGGGCGTCCTCGGCGGCACGAGTCCCACGCCACGCGGCCCAGTCGTTGGTGGTCATTATGAGGCGGCTCAGCCGAGACGGCAGGAAAGGCAAGAGCTGTCCGTGGGCCCGCGCCGGGAAGTAGTGCAAGGTCACCAGCGGAATATCGTAGAACTCCGCGACATTGGCGGCGGGTTGCTCGAAAATCAGGCCCGTGACCAGCAGGTCGGCCCCGTCGACGACCGTCTTGAGGGTCTCGGTCATCGTCGCCCAGCACTCGGCGGCAAATTGCTCGGTCTCACGCGCCATCGCGGTCAGCTCCTTGACCTTCCAAGGAGTACGGAAGTAAATGGTCCAGTATTTGCGCTGGGCGGCCATACTGGCCCGCGAATCCAGGCCACAGGCCACTGTCGTGAGACCAGCCGCCTCGGCAAATCCGACCAGATTGGGCGGGACGGCCATGAGTACGTCGTGGCCGCGCAATTGCAGTTCACGACCGACCACAACGGCGGGTTCGACATCGCCGCGGCTCCCGTAGCTTGCCAACACAAATTTCATCGCAGGATTCTGGCCTTTCCGATCCCGATCATTTGGCGCGATGGTGGAAGCGCATCGGCCATTATTGCCGGTTCTCAGAGCTGCGGGTGGAGAGTCCGGGCATTGGATTCGAATGTTCGTTTCTCGGCCGCATCTTCGCCACGGTGAATGGTACGATCCCGAATCGCCCAGGCATGGTAGAGCTGTGGGCAGTATGGCGCTGAGGAGCTCGATTGTGGCTGACGGCGAATTGTCCGATCGCGAGGCGGAGCACGTCTTGTGGGACGTAATTGTCGTGGGGACCGGCATGGGGGGCGGGATGCTGGGCTACCAGCTGGCCCGGTCAGGCCGCCGGGTGCTGTTTGTCGAGAAAGGTCGCTCCACGTTGCCGGGCGTTCCCGGCACCATTCGCGCACGAATGCCAGAAGTGGCGGAGCCGCCGGCTGCCCGCTCCGCCGTGGCCTACTACGACGCGCTTGCCCGGGCCGGACGATCCACCGATGAAATCGAAGACATCAGCAAGCGCTTCTCCAAGCGGTTCGTGCCCTTCATCGGCAGCGGGACGGGTGGATCCTCGGCACTGTATGGAATGGTCTGTGAGCGATTTTTTTTCCAGGATTTCACTCCCCGACAGAACTTTCGCGACCCGGGCGATTCGACAGTGCCGGACGCCTGGCCGGTCACGTACGAACAAATGCAACCCTGGTATGCAGCGGCCGAACGGCTGCTGGGGGTCCGTGGCCAACCCGATCCGCTGCGACCGGAGGCAACCGAGGTCGGTCTGCCTGCGGCACCACCGTTTTCAGCAGACAATCAGCCGCTCGTCACCCACCTCGAGACGCGTGGCTTGCATCCCTATCACTTGCCGATGGCGTGTGACTACACCGATGATTGTGCCACCTGCCAGACCTACCTATGCGATAGGGCGTGCAAGAACGAGGCCGGTCGCAACTGTCTGGTGCCGGCCCTCACCGAACACGGCGCTCACTTGTTGACGGAATGCCGTGTGGTGCATCTGGACGCCGACTGCAGACAAGTTCGGCAGCTGATCTGCGAAAGCCCCTCTGGCATACTAACTCTCAAGGCGAAGGTAGTGGTGCTGGCGGCAGGTGCACTTGCCACGCCGGCGCTGCTTCTGAACTCTCGATCCGGTGACTGGCCACATGGATTGGCCAATGGATCGGACTGGGTGGGGCGCAACCTGATGCGTCATCTGCTGGACCCGATCGAGATCTGGCCCCAGCCCGACAGCTCGATCACAGCCGCGAACAAGGAAATCGGTCTCAACGACTTCTACTTCTCCGAGGGCCAGAAGTACGGCACCATTCAGTCATTCGGCGCCATACCGCCGATGGAGTGGTTGGTCAACCGTCCCGGCGCACAAGGCAAGGCGCTGCGGATGATGAGCCCGGTGGTGCGTCGGATCTACGAGAAGTTCTTCACCGGCGGACTCGTCCTGGCCGCGATGATGGAGGACCTGCCGTATCTGGACAACCGAGTTCTGCCATCCGATTCGCCGAAAACAGATGGCCGCCAGCGGCTTCGGATCCAGTATCGCCTGCATGCAAGTGAGATCCAACGTCACACCGTATTCATGCAACAGTTCAAAGAGATCCTGAAGCCGTTCCGGACTACCACGCTGGGCAGCGGCAAAGACAACGCCAACCTGGGGCACGTCTGTGGAACGTGCCGCTTCGGCACTGACCCCAGAACCAGTGTGTTGGATCCGCAGAACCGGGCGCACGAGGTCCAGAATCTCTATGTGGTGGATTCGTCCTTCTTCCCGTCCAGCGCGGGTTTGAACCCGAGCCTGACGGTGGCGGCCAACGCGTTACGGGTGGCCACACATGTGAACCAGATGCACTTTGCCAACTGAGGCCGGCCGACCGAGACCTTCACCAGTCGGACCATCGGGTTAGCTGAGCGTTACGCTGGCTAACGCAGTGGCGCCGCCGCCGCCAGCGCGCGCGTCTCGCAGCGCAGCCGGACCGCCAGCAGCGCGGCGTTGAGTGTGGTGAACACTGCCGCCGTGATCCAGGCGGAGCCGGCCAGCGGCAGCGCCGCCCCCTCCACGACGACCGCCACATAGTTCGGATGCGAAAACCACCGGTACGGACCGGTATTGACCAGCGGCAGACCGGGAATGACGATCACCCTGGCGGTCCATCGGGTACCCAAGGTGGCGATGCACCACCAGCGCAATGCATTGGCCGCCAACACAATCACGATCATCGACCACCCCAGAACCGGAATGAAGTCGCGGTTCAGAACAATCGGTTCCACCCAACAGCCTGCCAGCAGCGCCACATGCAGCCCCACCATGACGGGGAAGTGCCGTCTGCCGTATTCGATCCCTCCTCGGCGCAGCAGTTCCGTTGCGTGCCGCTGGGATACCAACAGTTCGGCCAGCCGCTCGGCGGTGATGACAACAAGCAGCACGTAGTAGATCACCATTGCAGCAGCACCAGTTCCACGCTGACCCCGGGGCCGAGTCCGATCATCAGCCCGGCGGATCCCGATGACGGTGTTTTCTCGCGGAGGATCATCTCCAAGACGTGCAGAACAGATGCCGAGGACAGGTTGCCGACCTCGGCGAGCGAGCGCCGGCTCGGTTCCACGGCAGCGTCCGGCAGGTCGAGGCTGTTCTGAATGGCGTCGATGACTTTCGGGCCGCCTGGATGACACACCCAGACGGTGATGTCCTGCACGGTGAGCCCGTTTTCGGCGAGGAACTTGCTGACGCTGCCGTTGAGGTGCCGTTCGATCATGTCGGCCAGCTCGGCGGTCAGCACGATGCGGAAACCGTCCTGCCCCAGCCGCCAACCCAGGGCATCGTTGCTCTCGGGATAGACCTCGCTGCGTGACGCGACAACCCGGAGCCCGTCATCGGACTGCGCGCCGGTCGCCACCAGCGCGGCCGCTCCATCGCCGAACAGGCCGCTGCTGACCAGGTCCGCCGTCGTGACGTCCGCCATCGGCCAGCTCAGCGAGCACAGCTCGACGGCCAGCAGTGCCGCCCGGTGTTGTGGCCAGGCCAGAAGGTAGTCGTGCAGCCTGCCCAGGGCGGCCGCACCGGCGACGCAACCCAGCCCGAAGATGGGCAGCCGCTTGACGTCGGGGCGGAGCCCGAGCTGGGGGATCAGGCGGGCGTCGATCGACGGCACGGCCACCCCGGTGACGGACGTGACAATCAACAGGTCCAGGTCCCGGCCGGTCAGCCCGGCAGCATCGAGGGCTCCTTGGAGAGCCCGCGCCCCGAGCGCGACGGCCTCCCCGATGTAGCGATCGTTGGCCAGCTCGATCCCGCGCAGACTGCGGTACTCCCCCAACGACAGCACGGTGTGGCGATACTCGACGCCGGACTTCGAGTGCAACCGGTCGAGCAGTATCCGCTCTGCCGGTCCGAGCCCGGAGAGCTCGGCCACCTTCGAGGTGAGCTCGGCCTGCGGGTACCGGTGTGCAGGGAAGGCGGATTTCACCGCCATGATCTGGGTACCTTCAGATCTGGGCATAGCCACCCACCACCAACACGAGGACGTCGACGGCCGCGATACCAAACGCCGCCGCGAACGGCACGCGCCCGGTTCCCCGGGCGCCGACCAGTGCGAGCAGGATGGCGGCGCCCAACCCTGCCAGCCCCACCCACTGGCGGCTCGACGCCACGGCCAGCAGAACGGACGCCGACAACAGCAGAACCAAGGCGATCGCCCGTACCGCCCCGGCGCCCCAGCGCGCGTAAACCTGTTGTGGCAGGCCCTTGACCCCGGCTGCTCGATCCGTGACCAGATCGGGCAGCACGTTGGCGAAGTGACCACCGAGGCCAACCAAAGCCGCCGCCGCGGTTGCGTACCAGGTCGGTAGGGGTTGTCCAGGCAGGGTGCTGGCCGCATAGGCGGGAATCGGGCCGAACCCGAGGATGTACATCAGCCCGGACGCCGGTGTCGACTTCAAGCCGAGGTTGTAGGCCCAACCTGCGCCGACGATGACCGCCAGGATCGCCGCGGTCGCAACGCTGATGGCCAATGCCATCACTATCGCCGCCACCAGCGCTGTGCCCGCCGCGACCCAGACTGCACGAACACTGATGGCCCCGGTGGCCACTGGTTTGTCCGTCCGGCCCGCCGCGGCGTCTCGAGCAGCATCCATGGCATCGTTGGACCAGCCGACCGACAGCTGGCCGGCCAGCATGGCAGGGGCCGTCAATACCGGGCCCATGCCTGCCGGCGCCGCCTGCGCCGCCAACAGGGCAGCCAGCGCCGTGATCGCCACCGACGGTCCAGGATGGCCGGCGATGACGAGTGCTCGCGTCCGCCTCATGACATGGGCTGCTGTCCGGATGTTGACCGTAATTGTCGGGTTCCCCTCAATTCTGCGTGCGCCCGTCCACAAAAACTGGCGAGGCAGCGCAAGGTAGAACCCAGTCATGGTAATAAATTTCGTGAGGGAAGGTCCTGAAAAGTGAGGCTTGCTCTGCGAAGCGCCAACCCCGCCGAGTGGCTTGCGCTGCGAGCCGGCATCGTTCCTACCGCCGCAGCCGAGGCGTGGGGCGGTATGGCGTTGTCCGCGGTTGTCATCACCGCCGTCCGTACCGGCATCACCGCGCGCCTGGCACAGCAACCTTCCACCGCGGAAGACCTTGCCGCTCATCTGGATCTGGATCCGGTACCGACCCGGCTCCTACTGGACTGCCTGCGCTCGGGCGGTCACGTCACCGTTCGGCGCGGGCGTTACCGCCTCAGCCGCTCATCGCGGCGTTGGCTGGACCCGGCATCGGCGCTGTCGGTCGCGCAGTACATTGCGGGCACATCGGACTACTGGGCCTGGTGGTCAGATCTGGAGACGGTC
Organism: Mycobacterium sp.; assembly: GCF_049647605.1. Classification (GTDB taxonomy): domain Bacteria; phylum Actinomycetota; class Actinomycetes; order Mycobacteriales; family Mycobacteriaceae; genus Mycobacterium. The sequence continues at coordinate 10,854 of NZ_JBARXZ010000038.1, forward strand.
ACCCGCACCGGGCAACCGGACGGACATCACGACGCGCCGTCCGATGATCCCTACTGGCGGCGCTATATCCGCGGCCAACTGGAACTAGCCCGGCTCAGCGCCGACGAAGTGGCCGGCAAAGTTCGGCTGCCCAACGGAGCTCGACACCTGCTGGACCTCGGCGGCGGCCACGGCTGGTACTCGGCGCAGCTGTGCCGGCGCAATCCGCAGCTGACCGCAACCGTGCTCGACCTGCCAGGCAGTTCGGCGATCGGCCGGGAAATCATCGCCGAAGCGGGGATGGCGGACCGGGTTCGGCACCGCGACGGAGATGCCACCCGCGACGACTTCGGCACCGGGTACGACGCCGTGCTGTGCTTCAACCTCCTCCACCACCTCACCGCCGAACAGACCCGCGAACTCTTCGGCAGGATCTACGATTCGCTGGCGCCGGGAGGTGTGCTGGCAGTCATGGATGCCTTCGCCGAGCCGAACCGCCGCACGTCGGCTGCCGCAAACGTCCTGGGGCTGTTCGTGTATCTGAGCTCTGGCGCGCAGGTCCACCCCCCGGCGCGGCTGTACGGCTGGCTTCACGAAGCCGGGTTCGGCACCCCTCGGAGGATCCGCATTCTGCGGATTCCGGGGCAGGCCATGTATCTCGTCAGCAAGGCCGAGCATTCGCGGTAGGTCGCCGCCCCTTTACGATCGTTGCCATGGGGCTGTTCGTGCGCGAATCCGGTCCGGCGGGTGCTCCCACCCTCGTCTTCCTGCACGGTGCGGAGCACAGCGGCCGGTCATGGGAACCCGTGGTCGCGCATCTGCCGCAGTACCGCTGCCTGCTACCGGATCTGCCCCAGCATGGCGAGAGCGTCCGCGAGGGGCCGTTCGACATCGGCCAAACCGCCTCTGCGGTCGCAGATCTGATCCGCTCCCGCGTGGACACCGGTCGAGCACACCTGATCGGACACTCTCTCGGCGCGCAGGTCGGAGCACAGTTACTTGCGACCGCCCCAGAGGTCGTCGATCGGGCATTGCTGTGCGGTGCCATCGTCAACACCATGCCGGGGGTATGGCTGACCCGACTCCTGCTGGGTGCGTTCGCCGGGATGTCGCGGTCCATCGAGATCGCGCAGTCCATCCAGGAAACGGCACAACAACTGGCAAACCCGTCGACGTGGCGTGAGGAGGCACCGGCTGAGGAGCCTCTCATGCCCGCCGAGCAACTCTCCGAGATCGTGGTGGCGTCAGCAGGTTTCACCCTTCCTGACGGCCTGGACAAATCGGATTCGCCCACGTTGTTCCTCACGGGCGCCACCGAACTGCCGTTTGTGCATCAGTCAGCAGCAGCGTTGCGGCAGCGAATGATCAACGGAGTCGACGCAGTGGTTCGCGGTATGGGCCACAACTGGCCCCTGGATCACCCCGGGCAGTTCGCCCGCACCCTCGACAGCTGGCTCTCCGGTACAGCATTGCCGGCACGGATCGTCGTGTCGACCTCTTAGAGTTGCTGACCGGAGAGACTACCGCTGCCGCAGTGGGTCAGCTGTCGGCGCCACCAGCGCCACCGGCCCCACCAGTTCCACCGGCTCCACCGCTTTTCCCACTTGCCCCGCTACCGCCTTGACCCGAGTCACCCGACCCGCCGGCGGTGCCGCTACCGCTGTTTCCGCCTTTACCGCCGGTTCCACCCTGGCCACCAGCGCCGCCGGTTCCGCTACCACCGGCAGTGCCTTTTGCGCCGGACTTGCCGAACAGCCCGGAGCCGCCTCCGGAGCCGGCTTTGCCACCGTTGCCACCGTCACCACCGACGCCGCCGGTTCCACCAGCGCCACCGGCGCCGCCGCCCGCAATGGGCGAAGTGCTGTCACTGCTGGCGCCACCTGTGCCACCGCTTCCGCCGGTACCCCCGACTGCGCCCACGCCGCCGTTACCGCCGGTAGCGCCGTTTCCACCGCTACCGCCGTTGCCGCCGAACAGGCCGCCGCGGCCCCCGCTGCCGCCTGC
>NZ_JBARXZ010000039.1:0-41307 GCF_049647605.1 Mycobacterium sp.
AACGCCCACAACGCCGATCCCAAGCCCTACGTCTGGACGGCCACAGCCGAATCCATCCTCGCCAAAGTTCAACGCGCACGCACAAAACTCCAACAAGTAGTCAGCTAAAAATCAGACGGACCACTAGTGAAATCTCGCGGAACACCTTGCCGGAATCCCGGACCAGGCGCGGCAACAACAGATCCTGCTCGGAACGCGACAACGTGCTCAAGGGGACCGAGCGCAGGGTCGACTCCGACGGCAAGAAGGGGCGTCCCCGCAGGATCGAGGGCAGCAGCGGCGCCAGATGGTGCAACACCGACACCTGCGGAATCAACGGACCGGGCGGGATCGATGCCAACAACACCAGGGCGGCGGGCGAACGGGCGGCCGCCACCTTCTGTCCCAGCAGCCCGCCGAAGCTGTGCCCGATCACGATCGCCGGCTCGCCCAGGGCGTCGTAGGCCGACAGCGCGACGGCGTGACAATCTTCGATGCTGGTGCGCGCCAGCACGGTGTCGTCGGAGGGGTCACGGCCGGGCAAGGCAGGGGCGTGGCAGGTGTAGCCAGCAGCGGTGAAGTAGTCGAGCCACGGGCCGAACAGCGACGGGCGGCCGAAGAAGCTGTGCAGAAACAGGATCGGCGGGCTACCCATGAAAACCAGTATGCCCGCGACGAGCGAACCGGCTATCGGGAATCGGCCAGCGCCTGATGTGCGGCGTTGTATCCGGGGATGAAGGTGATGCCTGGGCCGCCATGGCATCCGGCGCCGCCGAGATACAGCCCTTCGATGGGCAGTGGATGGTCCACATAGCCACGGGTACCCGGCCGGTTGATACCGATCTGATCGGAGTGCAGCAGTCCATGGCAGTAGTCCCCGCCGGGGGCGCCGAACATGGTGCCCATGTGCTTGGGCGTGAAGGTGGTGTGTCGGCTGATCAGGCTCTCGAAGTTGGGCGCGATGCGGGTGATCTTGTCGATCACCGCCTGCCCCATGGCGGCCTTGGCGTCTCCGTAGTTGCCGGACAGCGGAAACCACAGCGCAAACGCCGACGCCGCGTGTTTGCCCTCGGGTGCCAGCGCCGGATCGTGGACCGAGGGAATCTGCAGGGCGATCGCCGGATCGGCGGGCACCACTCCGCGGCGGCTGGCCTCCCATTGCTCCTGCAGTTCCTCGGGAGTGCTGAACAGCCCGATCGCCGACTGCATGGCGGGGTCGTTGAGCAGTTCGTACGGTTCGACGAACTCCGGGATGCCGTCCAGGGCGAAGTGCATCTGCAGATAGCTGCCGCGGTGATCGATCCGGGCGAACCGGTCGCGCACCTCGCCGGGCAGCGCCCCGGCGTCGACGAGTCCGTTGACGGTCAGGTCGGGGGCCAGGCTGGAGATGACGATCGGTGCCGTCAGCGTCGACCCGTCCTCCAGTCGAACCCCGCGAGTCCGGCCGTCGGCGACCAGGATCTGGTCGACCCGGCTGCGCAACCGCACCTGTCCGCCTGCCGATTCCAATAATTCCCGCAGGTGGGTGGTGAGCGCGCCGATACCGCCACGCAGCTTTTTCATCAGCGTGGCGTTGGCGTCGGGAATTGCAAGTCCGTAGGCCAGTGCGGCGGCGCTGCCTGGGGTCTGCGGCCCCCGGTAGGTGGTGTTGACGGCCAGGAAGGCCAGCATGCCGCGGAGTGCGCCGTGCTTCTCCTTGTCCGGCAGGTAGCGGTCCAGGATGTCGGAGACGGAGGCGAACAGCAGATCGTTGATGCCGGCACGTTCAAAGTCGTTGGTGGCGCAGGCGTACATCTGGTCGAAGGTCTTGGGTGGCGCTCCGGCGTCGAAGCGGCCGAGCGCTCGGGTGGGAGCCAGGCTCCAGGCCATCAGGCCGGCCATGCCGTTGACGGCCTCGGCGCCGTGTACCTCGTTGAGGTGCGTCATCAGCTGCATCGGGTCGGTGTAGTAGATGACGGGCGGGTCGCCGATACCGCGCAGCGATACCGACATGACGTCGAGGTCGACGGTGGGCAGGGTGTCGAGTCCGAGTTCCTGGCTGACGGTCAGCGAGGTGGGGAATTGCAGGGAGCCGGCTATCTCGAACTGGTAGCCGCCGTCGTCTTCTCGGAACAGTTCGACCGTCGAGGCCATGCCGCCGGCATAGAGCTTGGCGTCCAGGCAGACCGTGTGCAGTCCGGCCTGCGTCAGGATGGCCGCTGCTGTCAGGCCGTTGTGTCCGGCGCCGACGACGATCGCGTCGAAGGTGTCGTCCGAATGGGACCTCGAATCGGGCATGGCAGCCCTCCTTCACTCGCAAGTTTTGTCAATTATGACGAAACTAGGTCGTGGACGATGCCGGTTTCGAGAGAAGACAGCGCGGTTTGGCACAGCCGGGAGAGTTCGGGGAGGGACCGGTCCTCACCGACCATCCAGAGCTCCATGGCGCTGAACACCGCCGCGGCGATGCACCTTGCGGCCACCGTGAGATGCAGCCGACGATCCCCGGAGGGCTCGGCGCCGTCGGGCTGGATGCGCGTCAGATGTGCCTCTACGGCAATCGCAAAATCTGCTTCTACCTGCCTGATGTTGCGAACGATGCGCTCGGTGTCCAGTTCGTCGGCGCGCAAGCCGGCGATCTTGGTGACCGCGTCGGCGTCGTACGGGAAGGCGTCGATGGCGGCGGTAACCGCTGCCAGCACCGGTTCCCCGGCCGGGCGTGCCGCCAGCGCCGCCCGGAACCACTGCAGTCCCGCGTCGAAGTCGGAGAACAGCAAATCGTGTTTGGAGGTGAAATGCCGATAGAACGTGCGCAGTGAGACGCCGGCGTCAGCCGCGATCTGTTCGGCCGATGTCGCCTCCACTCCCTGGGCGAGGAACCGCACCAGCGCAGCCTGTCGCAAAGCCTCGCGGGTGCGCTCGCTACGCACTGTTTGTGCAGGTCGGACCATTGGTCTCACGCTACCGGAGGTGGCTTCGATGGCACATTTGCCGGAACTCGGCAAAATTATGGGTCGCGTAAGTGGCCCTTTATCAGCTAGCGTCCACTATTGCGAGCTGGGTGTCCCCTGTAGGGTCCCCAGCAGGGGAGTGTCATGTGTGAACACGAAAACGTCTGAAGTTGAAGTCGCGGCGACCGCTGAGTCGTGAGCGCAAGGTCGTAAACACAGAGTCGTAAGCACAGATTGGCTGGAAAACAACTGATGAAATTCTTCTCGAAGATGCGTGGCAACTGGGCTCGTCGCCTCACCGTCGCGGCGGTGGCCTCGGCAGCCCTTCCCGGACTGCTCGGTGTCACCGGGCAGACCGCCACTGCGGGAGCCTTCTCCCGTCCCGGTCTTCCGGTGGAGTACCTGATGGTGCCCTCGCCGTCGATGGGCAGGGACATCAAGGTGCAGTTCCAGAGCGGCGGGCCGAACTCACCGGCCGTGTATCTGCTCGACGGTCTGCGCGCCCAGGAGGACTTCAACGGCTGGGACATCAACACCCAGGCTTTCGAGTGGTACCTCGATTCGGGTCTGTCGATCGTGATGCCGGTCGGCGGACAGTCGAGCTTCTACGCCGATTGGTACGCCCCGGCCCGCAACAAGGGGCCCACGCAGACGTACAAGTGGGAGACCTTCCTGACCTCGGAGCTGCCGAGCTGGCTGGCCGCCAACCGTGAGGTGCGTGCCACCAACAACGCTGCGATCGGTCTGTCGATGGCCGGCTCGGCCTCGCTGATCCTGGCGACGTACCACCCGAACCAGTTCACCTATGCCAGCTCGATGTCGGGCTTCCTGAACCCCTCCGAAGGCTGGTGGCCGTTCCTGATCAACATCTCCATGGGTGACGCCGGTGGCTTCAGTGCCGACGACATGTGGGGCCGGACCGAAGACCCGAACAGTGGCTGGAAGCGCAACGACCCGATGTTGCAGATCCCCACGCTCGTCGCCAACAACACCCGCATCTGGATCTACTGCGGTAACGGCCAGCCCAACGAGCTCGGCGGCGGCGACCTGCCCGCCACCTTCCTGGAGGGCCTGACCATCCGCACCAACGAGACCTTCCGCGACAACTACATCGCGGCCGGCGGCAACAACGGTGTCTTCAACTTCCCGAACAACGGCACGCACAACTGGGCGTACTGGGGCCGGGAGCTGCAGGCCATGAAGCCGGACCTGCAGGCACATCTGCTCGGCTGATTCACCCGAACTGATCGTGGAATCCCCCGACATCCAGAACATGGATGTCGGGGGATTTTGCATGTGCGGAGTCGGTACGCCGGTTACGTTCACTCAGACGCCAGGTGCGATCAACCGAGGTGTCACGATGCCGTCGGTTGCTCATCGGAAGGTACGTCCATGACATCTGCCTCGACCCCACGACGTTTGTTCAGAGCATGCGGTGCGCTCGGTGTCTCGACAGCGGTGGTGGTCGCGATGGCGGCGTGCTCACCGCCGGAGAAAGACAGCGGCGGTGAGCAGCGCACCGAATCCGGCGTCGACGCCGCAGCTGCCACGTCGGCGGCGGATTTCGGCGGAATGGAGGGCCTGATCGAGGCCGCCAAGGCCGAGGGCGAACTCAATGTCATTGCGCTGCCGCCGGATTGGGCCAACTATGGCGCCCTCATCAGCGCCTTCGGCGACAAATACGGCATCAAGGTCAACTCGGCGCAGCCCGACGCGTCCAGCCAGGACGAGATCAACGCCGCCAACCAGCAGAAGGGCCGCAGCACTGCGCCCGACGTGTTCGACCTCGGGCAGTCCGTGGCGCTGGCCAACACCGCGATGTTCGCGCCGTATCAGGTCGAGACCTTCGATTCGATCCCGGCGGAGCTCAAGGACAGCGACGGTCGGTGGGTCAACGATTACGGCGGCTACATGTCGATCGGTTTCGACTCCGCCAAGGTGCCCCCGATCGCAAGCGTCGACGACCTACTCAAGCCCGAGTACCAGGGCAAGGTGGCACTCAACGGTGACCCGACGCAGGCCGGAGCGGCGTTCTCGGGTGTGGTGATGGTGGCGATCTCGCAGGGCGGCTCCGCCGACGACGTCGCCCCCGGCGTGGAGTTCTTCCGCAAGCTCAACGAGGCGGGCAACTTCCTGCCCGTCGACCCGACCCCGGCCACCATCGAATCCGGGCAGACGCCGGTGGTGATCGACTGGAATTACCTCAATGCCAACGAGACCAAGAAGCTGCCGAGCTGGCAGACCGTGGTGCCCGACGATGCCGCCGTCGCCGGCTACTACTACCAGGCCATCAACAAGGACGCCCCGCACCCGGCGGCCGCACGGCTGTGGCAGGAGTTCCTCTACAGCGACGAAGGCCAGAACCTCTACGCCGAGGGTGGGGTGCGCCCGGTGCGCGCCGACGCCATGATCCAAGCCGGGACCATCGACGCCGAGGCCGCGCGGCAGCTGCCTGCCATCGATGGCCCGACCACCATCCTGACCCAGGAACAGACGGCCACGGCCTCGAAGTACCTGGCCGAGAACTGGGCCGCCGCGGTCGGCTGACATGTCGTCGCCTCACCGGCAGGTTCTGCGGCAGTTGGGTCACGGGCTGCCGCTGCTGCCGTTCTTCGCGTTTGTCGGGGTCTTTCTGATCGTCCCGACGGCGACGGTCATCGTCAGTGCTTTCATCGACGACGACGGCTTCACGACCGATCGGGTGGTTGCGCTGTTCTCGCCGACAGCGTTGTCCGCGTTGTGGCGCAGCCTGCTGTTGTCGGGCAGCACCGCGGTGATCGGAGCGGTGTTGGGGGCGCTGCTGGCGTGGCTGATCGTGGCCCGCCCGGCAACGTCGGCGTTCCGGAGGGCGGCGCTGTCGCTGTGCAGTGTGCTGGCCCAGTTCGGCGGGGTGGCATTGGCGTTTGCGTTCCTGGCGACCATCGGGCTCAACGGAGTGCTGACGGTGTGGCTGGTGGATCTCTTCGGCTGGAACCTCGCCGGTGGCGGTTGGTTGTACGGCCTGAGTGGACTCATCCTCGTCTACACCTACTTTCAGATTCCGCTGATGGTCATCGTGTTCCTTCCCGCGCTCGAGGGGTTGCGAGAGCAGTGGCGTGAGGCCGCAATCAGTTTGGGGGCCTCGACCTGGCAGTACTGGCGCGAGGTTGCGGTGCCGCTATTGGCGCCGGCGTTCTTGGGTGCGGTGCTGCTGTTGTTCGCCAACGCTTTTGCCGCCTATGCCACCGCCGCGGCGCTGGTCAGCCAGGGCAGCCCGATCCTGCCCCTGTTGATCCGGGCGTCACTGACCAGTGAGGTGGTGCTGGGGCAGTCCGGGTTCGCCTACGCCTTGGCGCTGGAGATGATCGTTGTGGTGGCCATCGTGATGACGGCTTACAACTTGCTGGTGCGACGTACCTCGCGGTGGTTGCGATGAATACCGGCAAGGCTTTTCGCGGTGGGCTCTGGGTGTTGTTCGGCTTGTTCTTTCTGTTCCCGCTGTACGCCATGGCGGACTTCTCCACCCGAAATCTCATGCAGGGTGGGCGAACACTGCAGGCGTGGCAGAACCTGATCTCCGACGACGCTCTTTTCGATTCGATCATCACCTCGCTGCTGTTGGCGGTGTTCACCGTGGCGGTGATGTTGGCGCTGCTGTTGCCGACGATGATCTGGGTGCGGCTGCGGGCGCCGTGGGCCAAGTGGCTGGTCGAGTTTCTGTGCCTGCTGCCGTTGACGATTCCGGCATTGGTGATCGTGGTGGGCCTGCGCAACGTCTACCTGTGGGTCACCTACTTCTTGGGAGAATCGGCGTTGACGTTGACGTTTGTCTACGTCGTTGTGGTGCTGCCGTTTGCCTACCGTGCGCTCGACGGGGCGCTGTCGTCGATCGATCTGCAGACTCTCTCCGAAGCGGCCCGCTCACTGGGGGCCGGCTGGTTCTCCACGATCACCCGGGTGATCGTGCCGAATGTGTGGTCGGGGGTGTTGTCGGCGTCGTTCATCTCGATCGCAGTGGTCCTCGGTGAATACACCATCGCATCGTTGACCGGCTACAACACCTTGCAGGTGCAGATCGTGGCGATCGGCAAGAGCGACGGCCCCACCTCGGTGGCGGCCTCGCTGGCGGTGTTGTTGTTCGGTTTTGTGCTGCTACTCGCGCTGTCCTTCGTCGGGAGACGTAAGCGCCGCGCGCCGTCAGGAGGAACATGAGATCGGGTCGAGAGCAAGGCGTGGCGGTCGACTTGTTCGACCTGACCCGCACGTACGGATCGGTGCAGGCGCTCGACGGGCTGACCCTGCATCTGGAGCCCGGTGAGATGGTGGCGCTGCTGGGGCCGTCGGGCTGCGGGAAGACCACCGCGCTGCGGATTCTGGCCGGCCTCGATGAGCCGACGACGGGAACGGTCGCCGTTGGTGGCCACGACATCACCAAGGCGCCGGCCAACAAACGTGACATGGGCATGGTGTTTCAGGCGTACAGCTTGTTCCCACACCTGACGGTCGTCGACAACATCGCTTTTGGCCTCAAGCTGCGTGGAAAAGCCAAGCAGCACAGAGTTTCTCGTGCCATGGAAATGCTGGAGCTGGTCGGGCTGACCGATCATGCCCATAAATTTGCCAACCAGCTCTCGGGCGGCCAGCAGCAGCGGGTGGCGTTGGCGCGGGCGCTGGCCATCGAACCCAGGGTGCTGCTGCTCGACGAGCCGCTGTCGGCGCTGGATGCCAAGGTCCGGGTGCAGCTGCGTGAGGAGATCCGGCGGGTCCAGCTCGAGGTCGGGACCACCACCTTGTTTGTCACCCATGATCAAGAGGAGGCCCTGGCGGTCGCGGACCGGGTCGGGGTGATGAGCCACGGCAAGCTCGAGCAGATCGCCGCGCCGGCACAGCTGTACACCAACCCGGCCACCCCGTTCGTCGCTGAATTCGTGGGCCTCAACAACAAGGTGACCGCACAGGTGGACGGCGGCACTGCCAGGGTGTTGGGCACGAGCATGCCCGCGCTGGCCGGTTCCGTCGGCGCCGGCAGAGGGATGGCGATGGTGCGGCCCGAATCGGTGACCGTGCGACCGGATTCCGAGGGTACGTCGGCGGTGACGGCGGTGGCTTTCCTGGGGCCGGTGTCACGGGTCAGCACCACGCTGGCCGACGGCGCGCTTGTTGTCGCCCAAATGCCCAGCTCGGCGGCCCAGCAGTTCAGTCCGGGTGACCGGGTGACGGTGGGCGTGGATGCGGTGCCGGTGCTGGTGGTGGCTGATTGAGCGAGGCCCTCTCTCGTCGACCGGGCTAGCCGAGTTTGAGCCCGGCCCTCTCCCCGGCTCGTCCCTCCCCGGCTCGTCGACCGGGCTAGCCGAGTCCCGAGCACTCGTAGAACTCGTGGATGTGCCGGGTGACGGCCAGGGTGGCCTCGTCGACCTCGGAGCGTTCGATGGCGTCGACCACCTGGTGGTGTTCCCGGCGCAGCTTGTCGATCAGTGTCGGCCAGTCCCGGATCTGGGGGACGGCGGCCAGTACGTAGCTTTCGATCGAGCCGCGCAGCGACGCCATCATCTGGGCCACCACCGCATTGCCGGACAGGGCGGCGATCGCGACGTGCAGATCCGCGTCCAGCCGGAGGAACTCGTGGACGTCGATATCCGGATCGTCCATCTGGGCGAGCAGTTGTCGTACGTCGTCCAGCGGCGCGTCGGGGATGGCTGCTGCGCGCGACACCGACCAGGATTCGAGCAGCACCCGGGTTTCGACCACCTGGGCGACGGGGAAGGCGCGGGTTGCCACGTGCAGGCGCAGTGCCGCGTCCAGCGGTGCCGCCGGCTCGGCGATCAGGATGGCGCCGGCGTCCTGGCCGGAGCCGACGGACCGGCGTACCACTCCCATGGCGGCCAGCACCTGTAGGGCTTCGCGGACCGAACCACGGGACACGTTGAGCTGCTCGGCCAATCCACGTTCGCCGGGCAGCCTCATACCGACCAGGAGTTCCCCGGTCTCGAGCTGCTGCTCGATGAACCGCAGGACGATCTCGGTGGCACGCACGTGGCGAACTGTACCGGCGCCGATTGAGCTTGCGCGGGTTCGGGTAATTGTTGCAACGATGTCTTCTGTGGATCTGCTCTTCGATGACTGGCTGCCGAAACAACGCTGGTATGCCGGCCGTAATCGCACCTTGATCTCGGCGCGGCCGGGGGCGGTGACATCGCTGCGGGATGACCTGGACCTGGTGCTGCTCGACGCGGTGTACGCCGACGGACCCGGTGAGCGCTACCAGGTGCTGGTGGTGTGGGATTCCGAGGTGCTGGCCGGTGTCGATGCCGTCACGATCGGAGTTGCCGGGGGCCGTACCGGGTACGACGGGCTGCACGACCCGGCGGCGGCGTCCTGGCTGCTGTCGCTGATCGATTCGTCGGCCCGATGCGGCGATGTCACCTTCGTGCGGGAACCGCAGGCGCAGTTGCCCGTCGAGGCCACCGCGAAGGTGTCCTCGGCCGAGCAGAGCAACACCAGCGTCATCTTCGGTGATCAGGCGATGTTCAAGGCGTTTCGGCGCGTCAGCCCCGGGATCAATCCTGATATCGAGATCAACCGGGTATTGGGCCGGGTGGGCAACCCGAATGTGGCTCGGCTGCTCGGGGCCTACGAGACGGTGTGGGATGGCCGGCCGTGCCCGCTGGGCATGGTCACCGATTTTGCGGCCGGCGCCGTCGAGGGCTGGGATATGGCGACGTCGAGTTCGCACGCGTTGTACGGCGGTGAGGCCGGGGCCGACCTGACCGACGAAACCTACCTGCTGGGTGCGGCGGTGGCCTCGGTGCATCGGGCATTGTCGGATGAACTCGGTTGCGCTACAGCTGAATTCCCGGTCGACATCGCGTTGGGCCGGTTGGCGGCCGCGGTAGCGCAAGTGCCGGATCTGGCGCCGTACACCGGGGCCGTTGAGAGCCGGTTCCGCGAGCTGGCCGGGGTGCCGATGACGGTGCAACGGATGCATGGAGATCTGCATCTGGGCCAGGTGCTGCGGACGCCGCAGGGCTGGCTACTGATCGACTTCGAAGGTGAGCCCGGTGCCCCGCTGGAGGAGCGGCGCCGGCCGGACTCACCGATCCGCGACGTCGCCGGCATGCTGCGGTCGTACGAATACGCGGCATATCAGCCGTTGGTGGGAACGGGGTTCGCCGAGGATGCGCTCGCGATGGCACAGGCCTGGATCGAGGGCAACCGCACCGCGTTCTGCCGCGGTTACGCGACCGGGACCGGCACCGATCCGGAAGAGCAGTCGGCCCTGCTGGCCGCCTATGAATTGGACAAGGCGGTGTACGAGGCGGCTTACGAGGCCCGCTACCGGCCGGACTGGCTGCCGATCCCACTGCGGTCGATCGCGACGCTGACATCTGGGTGATCTGAGGCCGCGCGCGCTTATGATCGCGCTATGCATGCTTCGGTGACTGTCCACATGAATGCCCCGGCCGATGAGGTGTGGAATCTTGTCTCCGATGTCCGCAATACCGGCCGGTTCTCGCCGGAGGTGTTCGAATCCGAATGGCTGGATGGCGCGTCCGGCCCGACCGTGGGGGCCAAGTTCCGCGGTCATGTCCGCCGCAACGAGATCGGGCCGGTGTACTGGACCACCTGTCGGGTGACTGCGTGTGAACCGGGCCGGGAGTTCGGGTTCGAAGTGCTCGTCGGTGACAGGTCGGTCAACAATTGGCATTACGCGTTTGCCCCGGCTCCCGGTGGGGGCACCGATGTCACGGAGTCGTTTCGGATGACGGAGTCGATACTGGCGACGGTGTTCGGCGTTCTCGGCGGCCAACTGCGGACCCGGCGCAACAAACGCGATATGACGACCACTCTCAACCGGATCAAGGCCGAAGTGGAGAAATCTTCCTAGAGAACGGTTTCCGTGCAGTAGGTGCGCTTGGGTGAGGGATACGGCCACACGTACTGATTGCCCAGATTGGGGCAGGCCTGCTGGTCGTGGACGTCGAGTCGTTGGTTGACCTGCACCAGTACTCCGCGCCCGGGATCTATCGCGGTGTTCTTGCAATCGGCGAGTTGCAGGGCGCCGACGGGCATCAGCATCAGATAGCAGTGTTCGGCAACAAGATTGGGCACCAGACACAGGGTTGCCGTCATCTCGTCGGCGACATCGACGGCGAAGCGCTGGTATTCCAGGCTCGGGCAGGCGCCGGCGGCCGTGGTGGTGGCGCCGATGGTGTAGCTCGGATCTTCGATGCAGGACGCGCGTTTCGCCCGCACCTCGTTGGGCTTCGATGAGGGCACCACCACGCAGTCGCCGACGGCGAAGTTGCGGGCGTGCTGGTCGTCGAATGCGACGCGGGCCCGGTGCAGTGCGCTGACCCCGACAACGGAGGCCGCGACGACCATGACGGTCACACCGAGTGCAACGAGGCTGCGCTCCTGGCGTCGCAGGCGGGGCGTCATGCGTTGAAGGTACTCAGACCGCGCCGCAATTGTCTCCCGATCCCACTACACGCGAGCGCGCGTGTTTGGTCGGTGACACGCCGACATTTGTGGACAAAAGTGCGCGCTCGCTGGTGTTACTGGTGTGGCGAAAGTGGGGTAGACGTGCACTCTAGACGTGCAGTAGTGACCAATGTCACACTTTCGGGCGAGGGGGTAGCCATGGCCACAACTGTTCTTCCGGGGATCGCACACCGCCGAAACGGGGTGGCACCGCCCGCGATGCCGCTGGCCGACATCGACCTCGGCTCGCTGAAGTTCTGGGCGCTCGATGATGACGTCCGCGATGGCGCGTTTGCCACCCTGCGCCGCGAATCCCCCATCACGTTCTTCGAGGTGCCCAAAATCGAGGGGTTTCCCGCCGGCCCCGGCCACTGGGCGCTGGCGTCGTACGACGACGTCCACCACGCGAGCCGGCACCCGGAGATCTTCAGCTCCGTTCCCACCAGCACGTCGCTCATCGACACCGCGGTGGAACTCGCCGAGTTCCTGGGCTCGATGATCAACCTCGACGACCCCCGGCATCAGCGGCTGCGGTCCATCGTCAACCGCGCTTTCACTCCCAAGGTGGTGGGCCGGATCGAACAGAGCGTGCACGACCGGGCGCGCGCGTTGGTCGGTGACATGATTCGCGACCATCCGGACGGACAGGCCGATTTTGTCACTGCGGTGGCCGGGCCGCTGCCGCTGCAGATCATCTGCGACATGATGGGCATCCCGGCACAAGACGAGCCGCAGATCTTTCACTGGACCTCGGTGCTGCTCGGCGTCGGCGATCCGGAAGTGGCCCACGACTTCGACGAAATCGTCTGTGTGGCGTCCGATCTCGCCGCGTACGGAGTCGCCTTGGCCGAGGACCGGCGGGCGCATCCGGCCGATGATCTGGCAACCAATCTGGTACAGGCGGAAGTCGACGGAGAACGGCTCACCTCAGCGGAGATCGCATCGTTTTTCATCCTGCTGTCGGCGGCCGGCAACGAGACCACCCGCAACGCCATCAGCCACGGCATGGTGGCGCTGTCGCGGTATCCCGAACAACGCCAGGCCTGGTGGGACGACTTCGACGGTGTCGCCGCCACCGCGGTGGAGGAGATCGTCCGGTGGGCCTCGCCGATCATCTTCATGCGACGCAACCTGACCCAGGATGTCGAGATGCGGGGCGTCTCGATGAAAGCCGGCGACAAGGTGTCCCTGTGGTACGCCTCGGCGAACCGGGACGAACACAAGTTCGTCGACCCTTGGATGTTCGACGTGCGGCGGGACCCGAACCCGCAGGTCGGGTTCGGCGGTGGCGGCGCCCACTTCTGCCTGGGCGCCAATCTGGCGCGCCGCGAGATCCGGGTCGCCTTCGAGGAACTGCACCGGATGGTCCCCGATATCGTTGCTGTTCAAGAGCCGGCGATTCTGCAGTCGGCGTTTGTGCACGGCATCAAACGGCTGCCGGTGGCGTGGAGCCCACCGGCCTGACAGGTGGCCAGACGCCCGGTTTTGTACGTTAGGGGGCGGTGTGTCGGGTATCGGCACTCGCGCTGAAAGGAACCAGTGGCGTTTCACATCCACCGTGCCGAGCGGACCGATCTGCTCGCCGATGGGCTCGGGGTACTGCTGTCCACACCGCTGCCCGACCCTTTTGCCGAGGATCTTGTGCTGGTCCCGGCGCGCGGTGTCGAGCGCTGGCTGAGCCAGCGGCTGTCGCACGTGCTGGGCCGCAGCACCGGCCAGGACGGGGTCTGCGCGGGTGTGGTGTTCAGGTCGCCGCGGACGTTGATAGCCGAGATCACCGGCACCGCCGACCAAGACCCGTGGGCACCCGACGTGCTGGTGTGGCCGTTGCTCGATGTGATCGACACCCAACTCGACGAACCCTGGTGCGCGACCCTGGCCGCCCACCTGGGGCACTTCGCCTCCGGCGAGGAAGCGACCCTGCGCAAGGGACGCCGCTACGCCACCGCCCGCCGGCTGGCCGGGTTGTTCGCCTCCTACGCCGCGCAACGGCCCCGAATGCTGGCGGACTGGGCCGACGGCGCCGATACCGACGGTGCCGGAGCCGTCCTGGACCCGGACTTGAGCTGGCAGCCGCAGCTGTGGCGGGCCGTGACACAGCGGGTGTCGGCCATCAGCCCTGCACTACGCCACGAACAGGCCCTGACCCGGCTGCGTACCGCCCCGGCCGAACTGCCCGAGCGGCTGTCACTGTTCGGCCATACCCGGCTCTCGGCCACCGACATCGACCTCCTCGAAGCCCTGTCGACCCATCACGATCTGCATCTGTGGCTACCCCACGCCAGCGATGCGCTGTGGCGAGACTTCACCGGCACCCGGGGGGCGATCCCACGGGCCGACGACAACTCTCACCTGAACGCGGCGCATCCGATCCTGACGACGCTGGGCCGCGACGTGCGCGAGCTGCGCCGCAGTCTGCCCGCCGCCACCCACGATGACCACATCGGTGGTGCCCGGCCGCGGCCGGACACCCTGCTGGGATGGTTGCAGTCCGACATCGCGGCCAATGCGGTCAGTGCCGACGGCCGGTCCCTGTCCGACGAGGATCGGTCGGTGCAGGTGCACAGCTGTCACAGCCCGGGCCGTCAGATCGACGTGCTGCGTGACGTCCTGCTCGGTCTGCTGGCCGACGACCCGTCGCTGGAGCCACGCGACATCCTGGTGATGTGCCCGGACATCGAGAACTACGCGCCGCTGATCGTCGCCGGGTTCGGCCTCGGCGAGGTGGTCGGTGACCGCCACCCGGCGCACCGGCTCCGGGTGAAGCTGGCCGACCGGGCACTGGTGCAGACCAACCCGCTGCTGGGGGTGGCGGCCCAGGTGCTGGCCCTGGCCGACGGGCGCGCCACCGCAAGCGCGGTGCTCAACCTCGCCGAAGCTGCGCCGGTACGCGCCCGATTCAGGTTCACCGACGATGACCTCGAATCGATCACCGCGTGGGTGCGTGATGCCGGGATCCGTTGGGGGATAGACAAGGAGCACCGCAAGCGGTTCGGGTTGGACAACTACGTCCAGAACACCTGGCGGTTCGGGATCGATCGGGTGCTGGCCGGGGTGGCGATGTCCGACGACGCGCAGGCCTGGCTGGACACCACCCTCCCCCTCGACGATGTGGGCAGCAACAAGGTGGAGTTGGCGGGCCGACTGGCGGAGTTCGTCGACCGGCTGGCCGCGGTGATCGACGCCTTGGCGGGTACCGGGCCGCTGCGTGACTGGATCGGCACTCTGCGTGACGGGGTGGGCCTGTTGACCCGCGCCGACGGCAGCGACGGCTGGCAGACCGGTCAGCTCGACCGTGAGTTCACCGAGATCATCGCCAACGCCGGCCGCTTCGAATCGACACCGTTGCAGCTCAGCGATATTCGGGCGCTACTGGATCGCCAGTTGGCCGGCCGGCCGACTCGGGCGAATTTCCGCACCGGCACCTTGACGGTCTGCACCATGGTTCCGATGCGCTCGATTCCGCACCGGGTGGTGTGCCTGGTCGGACTCGATGACGGCGTGTTCCCGAGGATCGACCTCGCCGACGGGGACGATGTGCTGGCGCGCCGCCCGATGACCGGCGAGCGCGACGTCCGGTCCGAGGATCGCCAGTTGTTTCTGGACGCGGTGATGTCGGCGACGGAGAAACTGGTGATCACCTACACCGGCGCCGACGAACACAGTGGGCATCGCCGTCCGCCGGCGGTGCCGCTGGCCGAGGTTCTCGACGTCCTCGACCAAACCACCGGGGCCGGCGTCCGGCACCGGGTTGTGGTGGAACATCCGTTGCAGCCCTTTGATATTCGTAATGTCACTCCGGGCGGGCTGGGTGTTCCGACACCCTTCACCTTCGATCCGACGGTGCTGACTGCCGCCCGGGCCGCCGCCGGGGAGCAGGTCGACACACCGCCGTTCCCCCAAGGCCCGCTGCTGGCTGCGCCGGACGGCGATGTGGCCCTGGGTGATCTCATCGCCTTCGTGAAGAACCCGGTGCGCGGGTTCTTCCGCACGCTGGAGATGGCACTGCCGCGTGAGGAGGAGGTGCTCTCCGACGCGATGCCGATCGAACTGGACGGCCTGCAGAAGTGGCAGGTGGGTGAGCAGATGCTGTCGGATCTGCGGCGCGGCAAGGATCGCAATTGGGTGCTCAACGCCGAATGGCGGCGCGGCACCCTCCCGCCGGGTCAGCTCGGCTGGCGGCTGGCCAAAGAGATTCGTGATCAGGCCGACGTACTCGCCCAGGCTGAGGCGCCGTACCGGGCGGTCACGCCGGTGGCGGTGGATGTTGATGTCGCACTCGGCGGTAACCGGCGGCTGGCCGGCACGGTGACCCCGGTGCATGGTGCCTCCGTGGTGACCACGACGTTCTCCCGTCTCGATGGGCGGCATCTGCTGGAGCCCTGGGTGCGGATCCTGGCGTTGGCCGTCGCGCAGCCCGCTGTCGATTGGTCCGCGGTCTGCATCGGCCGCAGTGGCGAGGGGGTGCTGACCCGCGTCCTCGGGCTCCCGCCGGATCCCGCCGAGGTTCTGAAAGATCTTGTGGCACTGTATGACGCCGGCTGTCGTGAGCCGCTGCCGCTGCCGATCAAGACGTCGTATGCGTGGGCGGAGAACCGGTCCCGTGGTCGTGATCCCTGGCAGGCGGCGGGCCGGACGTGGCGCAGCAAGTACGGTGGCGATCAGGATGAGGCGGCCAATGTGCGGGTATGGGGTGGCCCGCCCGCGCCGTTCGAATCATTGCTGACTCCGCCCCGCCCGGGTGAGGAGATGCCGGGTGAGGACACCCGGCTGGGCGCGTTCGCGGCCCGTCTCTGGCTACCGTTGTTGCAGGCCGAACGGAGGCGGGGCCGATGATCGGGCGTTTCGATCTGCTCGGAGAGTTGCCGTCTCCGGGTTCGACGACCGTGCTCGAGGCCAGCGCGGGCACCGGCAAGACATTTGTGCTTGCCGGACTGGTCACCCGCTACCTCGCAGAGGGGCACGCCACCCTCGATGACATGCTTCTCATCACGTTCAGTCGCGCCGCGACCGCCGAACTGCGCGAACGTGTCCGCGACCAGATCGTGGCGGCAGTAGGGGCGTTCGAGACGTGCGGGGAGGCGCCGACACCAGACAACGAGCTGATCGCTCACCTGCTGCGAGGCGCCGAGCCCGAACGGCAGCAGCGGCATATCAGACTGCGGGATGCGTTGGCGCAGTTCGATTCCGCTACCATCGCCACCACCCACGAGTTCTGCGCGCTGGTGTTGAAATCGCTGGGCGTCGCCGGTGACAGCGACGCCGGGGTGAGGTTGGTCGAGGATCTCGGAGACCTGGTCGGAGAGATTGTCGACGATGTCTACCTACGCCGGTTCGGCGGACAGGCAGCGGTGCCGGCGTTCGACCGGGCCGACGCACTGCGGCTGGCCACCGAGGTGGTGGACAAAGCGGGCACCGAATTACGGCCCACCACACCGAAGTCCGGATCGATCGCCGAGGTTCGGCTGGAATTTGCCCGGGAAGTGTTGGAAGAGCTGGAAATCCGGAAGCGTCGGCTGGGCATCCTGCACTTCGACGATCTGCTGTCGCGGCTGGCCGAGGCGCTGGAACCCGAGGATTCACCGGCGCGCGAGCGGATGCGGCGCCGCTGGCGGATCGTGATGATCGACGAATTCCAGGACACCGATCCGGTGCAATGGCAGGTGGTCGACCGGGCGTTCCGCGGGTATGCCACCTTGATCCTGATCGGTGATCCCAAGCAGGCCATCTATGCGTTCCGCGGTGGCGATATCGACGCCTACCTCGATGCGTCGCGCACCGCGGGAACAAAATTCACGTTGGCGACCAACTGGCGCAGCGACAGTCATCTGGTCGCCGGTGTGCAGACGGTGCTTTCCGGTGCGGAATTGGGCAGCCCGGAGATCGTCGTCCACGAGGTGGACGCGGCGAATCAGGGCAGCAGGTTGTCGGGAACGCCCAGTAGTGCGCCGTTCCGGCTGCGGGTGGTGAGTCGAGCCACGCTGGGATACTCACGTAACAAGGACATCCCGATCGACGAGGCGCGCAAGCATATTGTGGCCGACATGGCAGCCGATATTGCGGCGACGCTGGTCTCCGGCGCCACGTTCGACGGCCGGCCCCTGTGTGCCGGGGATATCGCGGTGATCGTGGAAAGCCACGCCGATGCCCGCCGCTGTCACGGTGCCCTCACCGAGATCGGGGTGCCCGCCGTGTACACCGGAGACTCCAACATCTTCTCCTCGGAAGCCGCCGGAGAATGGCTCACGCTGCTCACCGCGTTCGATCAGACCCACCGCAGCGGGTTGGTCCGCGCCGCCGCGGTCACGTCGTTCTTCGGTTGCGCGATCGAAGACCTGGCCCGTGGTGACGACGCGTTGACCGATGAGGTCGCCGATGTGTTGCGCCAGTGGGCAGATCATGCCCGGGAGCGCAGTGTGGCGGCGGTGTTCGAGGCCGCCAATGTCGCCGGGATGAGCAAGCGGGTACTCGCCCGCCGCGGCGGGCAACGCCTGATGACCGATCTGGCACATGTCTGTGAGCTGCTGCTCGATGTGGCCCACGAGCAGCGTCTCGGGGTTCCGGCGCTGCGCGATTGGCTGCGGGAGCGCTGCGTCGAAGCACAGTCCGGGGCCCGCGGCGCCGAACGGAACCGGCGTCTCGACAGCGACGCCGCCGGCGTACAGATCATGACTGTGTGGGCCAGCAAGGGGCTGCAGTTCCCGATCGTGTACCTGCCGTTCCACTTCAACCGTTATGTCGGCACTCCGGATGTGGTGGCCTACCACGACGAGCGGGGCCGGAGGTGTCTGCACATCGGCGGTCAGACCGCCGAGGATTTCTATGACGCGGCCGATGCCGCACGTGCCGAGGAGACGCAGGAACGGCTGCGGTTGGCCTATGTTGCCCTCACCCGGGCACAGTCGCAGGTCGTGGCGTGGTGGGCACCCACCCGCGATGAGGTCAATGCCGGGTTGTCCCGGCTGTTACGTGGGCGCCGACGCGGGGATGCCGACGTGCCGGATGCGTGTCGGCGGGGAATCTCCGATGACGACGCCCGGCAGTGTTTTGCCGAATGGTCTGCCGAAGGCGGTCCCGCCGTGGAGGATTCGGTGGTGGTGACGGCGCCTGCGATTCCGTCCACCGAGTTGCCCACCGGTCTGGCGGTACGGCACTTCCATCGTGGCATCGACACCGGCTGGCGGCGCACCTCGTATTCGGCGTTGATCCGGGCGGGCGCCGGTCCTGAGGTGCCCGGCGTCGGCAGTGAACCCGAGAACGGCCCGAAAGACGATGAGGTAGAGGATATCCCGGTGACGCCCGGAGCTGCCGGTGCCGGAGCCGACGTCATCTCACCCATGGATACCCTGCCCGGTGGCACCGCGTTCGGCTCCCTGGTGCACGCGGTGCTCGAGACCGCCGACCCGGCCGCTGCCGACCTCGCAGGTGAGTTCGTCGCCGAGGTCGGTGAACACAGTGCGTGGTGGCCGGTCGAGGCTGCGCCGGAAGATATTGCGGTGGCTCTGGTCGCCGTCCACGGCACCCCGCTGGGGCCGTTGGCGCCGGGTGCCACTCTGCGGGACGTGGCCATGACCGACCGGCTGTGTGAGTTGGACTTCGAGATCCCCTTGGCCGGTGGCGATTTTGGTGATGCGGCAGTGGAATCGACGCTGTCGGATGTCGGAGAGCTGTTGCGGCGGCATCTGCCCACCGATGACCCGCTGGTGACGTACTCCTCGAGGCTGCGGGAGTCCGGGCTGGGCGCGCAGACGCTGCGGGGCTATCTGACCGGATCGATCGATGCCGTGTTGCGGATCCGGGACGCCGACGGGCCCCGGTACCTGGTGGTCGACTACAAGACGAACCGGTTGGGTGAGCCCGGGCGGGTTCTGACCGCCGCCGACTATGCACCGAAGCAGTTGGCGCAGGCCATGCTGCATTCCGACTATCCGCTGCAGGCGTTGTTGTACTGCGTTGTGCTGCACAGGTTTTTGCGGTGGCGCCAGCCCGGCTACCGGCCCCAACAGCACCTCGGCGGGGTGCAGTATCTGTTTCTGCGCGGGATGTGCGGACCGCAGACCCCGCTGTTCGACGGACATCCGGCCGGGGTGTTCAGTTGGCAGCCCCCGGCCGACCTGGTGGTGGCGATATCGGATCTGCTGGACAGGGGACCGTCGTGACCATGCCGGAATTCGAGGATCCCTACGATTGGCGGCGTGTCCGAGACGCCGGCGGACTGTTGCGGGAGTTCAACGATGCCGGTGTGCTGGAGGCGGCCGACGTTCACGTCGCGAGCCGATTGGCCAAGCTGGCAGGCGAATCCGACGACACCGTGGTGCTGGCCGTTGCGCTGGTGGTGCGGGGACTGCGGGCGGGATCGGTGTGCGTCGATCTCACCACAGTGGCCGACGAGATCGGCACGGAGTTGCCCTGGCCTGAGCTTCGGGCGTGGTTGGCGGCGGTTCGAGCCAGCCCGCTGCTGGGGTCGCCGCCGGTGTTGCGGCTCTACAACGAGCAACTGCTGTACCTCGATCGTTACCACCGCGAGGAAGAACAGGTATGCGCTGATCTGCTGGCCACCCGTGAGCATCAGGTGCCGCTGGACGCTGCGGCGGTGACCGTCGGGCTGGATCGGGTGTTCCCGGAGCCGAAGTTCGTCGAGCAGCGAGCCGCCGCCCAGATTGCGTTGTCGCAGTGGACAACCGTCCTGACCGGAGGGCCCGGTACCGGCAAGACCACCACCATTGCGGGGCTGCTCGCGCTGCTGGCCGAGCAAGCCGAGTTGGCCGGCCGGACCCGCCCACGGATCGCGCTTGCCGCACCGACCGGGAAAGCCTCGGCGCGACTGCAGCACGCGGTGGCGACCGAGGTCGATCATCTCGGACCGCTGGATCGGGCTCGGTTGTCCGGTCTGCAGGCGGTCACCCTGCACCGGCTGTTGGGGGCGCGCCCGGACACGTCGGCGAGATTCAAACATCACCGCGGAAATCGGTTGCCCTTCGATGTGATCGTGGTCGACGAGACGTCCATGGTGCCGTTGACGATGATGGCGCGGCTGCTGGAATCGGTGCGTCCCGCAACCCGGCTCATCCTGGTCGGTGATCCGGACCAGCTGGCGTCGGTGGAGGCCGGAGCGGTGTTGGCGGATCTGGTCGACGGGCTCGGCGCCCGCAGCGATCTCGAGGTTGCCGGGCTACACACCTCGCACCGGTTCGGCGAGTCCATCGGATTGCTGGCCGAGGCGATTAGGCGCGGCGACGGCGACGCGGTACTGGAGGTGCTGCGAGCCGGTGGTGAGCACATCGAGTACATCGATGATGCCGACCCGACGCCACGGCTGCGGGATGTGCTGGTGCGCCACGCGGTGCGCATCAGGGACGCCGCGGCTCGCGGTGATGCGGCGGCTGCGCTGGCCGCGCTGGAGGATCATCGGCTGCTGTGCGCACATCGGGACGGCCCGCACGGCGTCCGGCAGTGGAATCGGCAGATCGAGCGCTGGCTCAGTGAGGCCACCGGTGAAACACTCTGGGCCAGCTGGTATGTCGGCCGCCCGGT
This sequence comes from Mycobacterium sp., assembly GCF_049647605.1. GTDB lineage: Bacteria > Actinomycetota > Actinomycetes > Mycobacteriales > Mycobacteriaceae > Mycobacterium. The sequence continues at coordinate 20,904 of NZ_JBARXZ010000039.1, forward strand.
GCTGGTGACGGCCAATGATTACGGGTTGAAGCTGTACAACGGGGACACCGGGGTGGCGGTCGCCGACGGCGACGGGCTACGTGCGGCGATCTCCGGGGCGACGGGGGTGCTCGATTTTGCCACCAGCCGGCTCGCGGAGGTCGAGACCATGCATGCCATGACGATCCACAAGAGTCAGGGCAGCCAGGCCGAAGAGGTGACTGTGCTGCTGCCGTCGGAGGATTCGCGGCTGCTGAGCCGGGAGTTGTTCTATACGGCGGTGACTCGGGCGAAGCACAAGATCCGGGTGGTCGGTACCGAGGCCGCGGTGCGTGCTGCGCTGGATCGACGGGTAGTGCGGGCGACGGGGCTGCGGCTGCGGTTGGCCAACTGAGTTCCCTCGCCGAGAACGACGAAATGGCGAGGACTGCTCGTTCTTTTGCGCCCAAACGTGAGAATGGGCGTACATGCCGCAGCGGCCCCTGTCGATGACAGGGGCCGCTTCGGTGGTGTGCTGGCTATCAGGCGGGGGGCTGAACTCCGTTGAGCACCCGCTGCATGTCCGGGATCATGGCCTGCAGCTGCTGTCCCCAGTATCCCCAGCTGTGCGTGCCGTTGGGCGGGAAGTTGAAGACGCCGTTGCGGCCGCCGGCGGCGATGTAGTTGTCGCGGAAGGTCAGGTTGGTGCGCAGGGTGAAGCCTTCCAGGAACTGCGCGGACATCAGGTTGACGCCGCCACCGGAGGAGTCGAGTTCCGACGGGGTTCCGGTACCGCAGTAGATCCAGATGCGGGTGTTGTTGGCGACGAGCCGGTTGATGTTGAGCATCGGGTCATTGCGCTTCCACGCCGGGTCCGACGACGGGCCCCACATGCTGTTGGCGTTGAAGCCGCCGGCATCGTTCATGGCCAGACCGATCAGCGTCGGCCACCAGCCCTCGGACGGGTTGAGGAAGCCGGACAGCGACGCCGCGTAGGTGAACTGCTGCGGGTGCCAGATGGCCAGGTTCAGCGATGCCGAGCCGGCCATGGAGAGGCCGACGGCGGCGTTGCCGAACGGGGAGATGCCGCGGTTGGCGGCCAGCCAGGTGGGCAGCTCCTGGGTCAGGAACGTCTCCCACTTGTAGGTGTAGTTCTGGCCGTTGCCCTGCGACGGCTGGTACCAGTCGGAGTAGAAGCTCGACTGTCCGCCGACCGGCATGATCGCCGACAGGCCGGAGCCCTCGAACCATTCGAAGGCAGGGGTGTTGATGTCCCAGCCGTTGAAATCGTCCTGGGCGCGCAGGCCGTCGAGCAGGTACACGGCCTTGGGGCCGCCGGGCTGGAACTGGACTTTGATCTCGCGGTTCATCGACGGCGACGGAACCATGAGGTACTCGACGGGCAGACCTGGCCGGGAGAAGGCGCCGGCGGTCGCCGATCCTCCGCCGAGCCCGATCAGACCGGGTAGGGCGGCGGCCGCGACGGCGGCGACCGTCATCCGGCGCAGCGATGTCTTCGCTACCCCGTGCAACTTCTCAACGAACTTCACGACTGCGCTCCTCCATGACTCAGTGACTTACATCGGTGTTACTCGTGTGATCAAAGTGAACCATGTGGTTTCGGGTGGAAACGCCCGTGAAACCCCGGCAGGCAGTCGCGGTTGGACAACGATTACGCCTCGGCCAGAAGCGGATTCGACACCGGGTCGTTACCTGCGCCGGGCGTGTCCGGTGGCTCGCCGGGTTCAGGTGCGTGCGAGGGCGGCCCGGGCGTTTTGATGCCCGACGAGTTCGTGACCGAGCACGGTGGCGGCCGGTGCCAGCGTGACAACCAGCAGGCAGACCGCCATATCGACACCTGCAGATGCCATTGCGACAGCGACGCCCAGCAGCGCTGCGGTCACGGTCAGCAGCAGCATGTGGAACCTGTCGAATGCGCCTACCAGCAACACATACAGCGCGCAGATCAAGCTGAGATAAACCCCTACCGGGATGGCGACCGACAACACGGTGTACATCGAGTTCAGCTTCGAATGGTGCTCGATGTAGTAGGCGGCGGTGTGTAGTCCGGCGCCGGTGGCCACGATCGACCCGAAGACGAGGATGTGGAGGTAGCCCCAGGGGAACGACCGAGAGGGCCGCTTGTGCAGCAACTCGGCGGTGGGCACCACGAAATACACCCACCACATCCCGAATGTCAGCCCGATCCCGGCGATCGTCACGAACACCGCGTCTGCCGTCCATCCCTGTTCGTGCACCACGGCCGACAGTGAGGCGACCGTACCGATCACGCCCTCGCCCAGGGTGATGATCACCAGCAAGCCGTAACGCTCGGCAATGTGATGCGGATGCCACGGGGTGCCGCCCATCCGCTTCTCGGCGAGCCACGGTCCGGTCATCTCGACCAGCGTCATCGCGGCGACCAGCATGAACGTCACCGGAACGGAGGTGTCGACGACGATCACGGCGATCCAACCCACCTGCGCGACGGTGATCGTCCACACGTAGGTCAGGCAGGTCCGGCGGCGGCTGGGGTCCTGGCGGGCCGCGCGCAGCCACTGCAGGATCATCGCCACCCGCATCACGACATAGCCGGCCACCATCACCCGGTTGTCGACGTGTCTGCCCTCGTAGATCGAGGCGAACACCGGCGGGATGCCCAGGGCCAGGATCACCACACCGGTCATCTGCAAGAAGGTGGTCAGCCGGTAGACCCAGTCGTCGGTGTCGTAGGCGGAGGCGAACCAGCTGAAGTTGATCCAGGCCCAGCTGACGGCAAACGTGGAGAAGGCAAAGCCGGCCAGTCCGGTGCCGACGTGGTTCTCGGCCAGCATGTGCGCCAGTTCGGAGGCCGACACGCCGAATGCGATGACAAAGGTCAGGTCGAACAACAGCTCCAGCGGCGTCGCGACGCGGTGGGCCTCATGCGGGTCGCGGCCCGCCATCACCTGGATCCGATGAGCCGGGCCGAACCGTCGTCGTGGCGGCTGCTGTGCGGTCACGACGACATGGTGACAGGCGACGCTGTCAGTTCCGGCGGATCAGGCCCCGTCCACCCCGATGAGGTTCGCCAGGTCGGCGCGGCTCATCCGGCGCTGCGCGCGTAACAGTACGCTGACTTCCCGACAAGCCACGACAGAGAGGTGCCTTGGTGGATGAGCTGTGCCGATAAGAGCTTGGTGACGTATCTGGCCGCATTCGGTGACCGTCCCGCCGTCGTCACCGCCACCGAGGAACTGAGCTACCGAGCGCTGGCCCACCGCGTCGACGAGGCTGCTGCGGCCTTCGGTGACCGCCGCCGGCTGGTGCTGTTGCCAACCCACAACGAGCTGGGCACTCTGATCCCGTATCTGGGAGCGTTGGCCGGTAATCATGTTGTCCTGCCGGTTCCGCCGGACCGTGATGTGGACAGTCTCCAGTCGATCTACGGCCCGGACTCGGTCGTCGAGCGCGACGGCAGCGTCGTCGAACTCGGGCCCCCGGTGGGGGAGTTGTTGCACGACGATCTGGCGCTGCTGCTGAGCACATCGGGTAGCACTGGTTCGCCGAAGCTGGTGCGGCTCTCCCGCGACAATCTGGTATCCAATGCCGAGTCCATCGCGCAGTATCTGTCGATCACCGAAGAAGACTGTGCCGCAACCACATTGCCGATGTCCTACTGCTATGGCCTCTCGGTGATCCACAGCCACCTCGCCCGCGGCGCCTCCTTGATGCTGACCGACCGGTCCGTGGTCGACGACAACTTCTGGGACCTGTTCCGGGCTTGTCGCGCAACGTCGTTCGCAGGGGTGCCGTACACGTTCGAACTACTCGACCGCGTCGGATTCGCGGACCTGGACCTACCGCACCTGCGCTACGTCACGCAGGCCGGCGGCCGGCTGCCGCCCGAGCGGGTCCGGCACTTCGCCGAACTCGGCGAACGGCAGGGCTGGGAACTGGTGGTGATGTACGGCGCGACCGAGGCCACCGCCCGGATGGCTTATCTGCCGGCGCATCTGGCGACCAGTCGACCCACCTCGATCGGGCAACCGATCCCGGGCGGCAGCTTCGACATCGAACCCGTCGACGGGTGGGAGCGCGGTACCGGCGAACTGGTGTACCGCGGCCGCAACGTGATGCTGGGCTACGCGCACCAACGTGACGACCTGGCACTCGGGCGGACGGTGCACGAGCTGCGAACCGGCGATATCGCCAGGCGCGGGCCCGACGGGCTCTACGAGGTGATCGGCCGCAGTCATCGATTCGTCAAACTGTTCGGGCTGCGGGTGGATCTGGGCCGTGTCGAGACATTGCTCAAAGAGCGGGGTGTCGCCGCCCTGTGTACCGACATCAGTGGGCACGACGGTGGCGGACAAGATGGTGGCGGCCAACTTGTTGTCGCCGTCAGCGAGACCGAGAGCGCCGCCCGAATACGGGGGGTCGCGGCCGTCGCCGCCGGTGTGCCTGCGGATGCGGTCACCGTCGTCGGATTCCCACAGCTGCCGGTGATGTCGTCGGGGAAGCCGGACTACGCGGCGGTGCGTGCAGCCGCGGTGCAGCAGCAGCCGCGCTCCGACACCGACCTGCGGCGGCTGTTCGCCGATGTCGTGGGGGTCGACATCAGTGTGGTCACCGCCCAGAGCACGTTCCTGGGGCTGGGCGGCACCTCGATGAACTACGTCGCGTTGTCGGTGCGGCTGGAGCGGCTGCTCGGCGGGCTGCCGCCGAACTGGCAGCAATTGCCGATTGCGGCGCTCGAGCGGTACACACCGTCGAGCTCACGGGCCTGGCTGCCGGCCTCGTTGGAAACCAGTGTGCTGCTGCGAGCCGTGGCCATCGTTTTGATCGTCGGGTCCCACGCCGGTCTGTTCGAGTTGTGGGGTGGCGCGCACATCCTGCTCGGGATCGCCGGCTACAACTTCGGGCGGTTCTGCCTGACGGCCGTGCCACGGGCGGAACGGATTCGGCATCTGCGCGCCACCATCGGGTGGATAGCGGTGCCGTCGATTGTGTGGATCGCGATCGCATTGCTCATCACCGACGACTATCACCTGTCGAACCTGTTGCTGGCCAACAAGATCCTGGGACCACACGACAGTATGACCGCAGGCCGGTTGTGGTTCATCGAAGTACTCGTCTACACCCTGATCGCGCTGACCCTGCTGTGTGCGGTACCGCTGATCGACCGGCTGGAACGCCGCGGCCCCTTCGGGTTCGCGATGATCTTCCTGGCTGTCGGCGTAGCGCTGCGCTACGACGTCCTGGGCCTGGATCTCGGTACCCAGGCAGGGTTCACCTATCTGGCGTTCTGGTTCTTCGCCGTGGGCTGGGCGGCGGCCAAAGCGCAGCAGAACTGGCAGCGCGCACTGGTGACGGTGATCCTGGGCATCTGCCTGGTCGACTACTTCGGAGAGCTCCTGCGGGTGGTGATGGTGTTCACCGGGCTGGCACTGGTGATCTGGCTTCCGTCGCTGCGGTGCCCGGTGTGGCTGCCGCCGCTGGCCGGTGCGCTCGCTGAAGCGTCGTTGTACACGTATTTGACGCATTTTCAGGTGTATCCGCTTTTTGGTGAGTACAAGTTGATCGGAGTGGTGGCCGCGCTGCTGGTCGGGTTGTTGGTGACCCGGTTGATCAACGTGCTGCGACGACGGTGGTCGCGACGGGCAGTGAAACGGGTGGACACCGACGCCGAACTCCATTGACGGTGCTGCCGGGTTCGGTTGAACTGGACCGGCAGTCCCGTCCCGAGGAGCCCGCATGGTCGAACCCATCGACGAGTACTTCACCGCTGCCGTCACCGCCATGCGGTGCGCCGCGGACACCGGAGGCGGTGACGAGTCGGCACCGGTGGTCCCCGGTTCGGCGCTGACCGTCGGGGAGGCGCTGCGGATCTTCGACGCTCAACTCGGCAGCCGGCACCTCGATCTGGCCGCCCGGGCGTTACGCGCTGACGGCCAGGGGTACTACACCATCGGCTCCTCGGGCCATGAGAGCAATGCGGCCGTCGCCGCCGCACTTCGGCCCACCGACCCGGCTCTACTGCACTATCGCTCCGGCGGCTTCTTCCTGCACCGTGGGCGGCAAGTGCCCTCGGACCGTGACCCGGTGCGCGATGTCCTGCTGGGGATCGTGGCCGCCGCGGAGGAGCCCATCGCGGGCGGTCGTCACAAGGTGTTCGGCCGGTACGACCTGAACATCATTCCCCAAACCTCCACCATCGCCTCCCATCTACCCCGTGCCTTCGGTGTCGCCTTCACCCTGCAACGGGCTCACAAGCTCACCGACAGCTGCCCTTGGCCCGCCGACGCCATCACCGTGTGCAGCTTCGGGGACGCCTCGGTGAACCACTCGACCGCCGTCGGTGCGATCAATGCCGCGCTCAACACCGCCTACCGGGAGCTGGACCTGCCGTTGCTGCTGGTCTGCGAAGACAACGGCATCGGCATCAGCACCAAGACCCCCGACGGCTGGATCGGCGCCACCTACGCCAACCGGCCCGGTCTGGCTTACTTCACCGCGGACGGCGCTGACCTGCCCGCCACCCATGCCGCGGCGGTCGCGGCCGCCGACTGGGTTCGCCGACACCGCCGCCCGGCGTTCCTGCACCTGAGGACGGTGCGGCTGATGGGGCACGCCGGGTCGGACTTCGAAGCCGGATACCGGACCCCGCGTGACATCACATCCGACTATGCGCGAGACCCGGTCCTGTCGACGGCGGCTCTGCTCGTCGAGCACGGCCATCGGACCCCGGCTCAGATCCTCGATCTCTACGAGCGCACCCGCGCCACAGTGATGGGCATCGCCGCCGAGGTGGCCGATCTGCCGGCGCTGGGATCGGCCGAAGCCGTCCTGGCGCCGATCACGACGGTGCTGGACGCGGCCCGTTTCGTGTCGGAGAAGCTGCCGGACCGAACCTGCCCGCCGGGGCAGACCCTGGCGCAGGCCATCAACTTCGCGTTGCGCGACATCTTCGAGACCTATCCGCAGGCCCTGCTCTTCGGTGAAGATGTGGCGCGCAAAGGCGGCGTCTACGGGGTCACCCGCGGGCTGCAGAAGCAGTTCGGGGCGAGCCGGGTCTTCGACACCATCCTCGACGAGCAGACCATTCTCGGTCTTGCGCTTGGAGCGGGTCTCAACGGGCTGTTGCCGATACCCGAGATCCAGTACCTGGCCTACCTGCACAACGCCCTCGACCAGATCCGCGGGGAGGGAGCGAGTCTGGGGTTCTTCTCCAACGGCCGGTACCGCAACCCTGCAGTGGTGCGCATCGCGGGCTACGGCTATCAGAAGGGTTTCGGTGGCCACTTCCACAACGACGACTCGGTGGCGGCGTTGCTGGACATTCCCGGCGTCATCGTCGCCTCGCCGTCGCACCCGGATGACGCCCACCTGATGCTGCGCGCCTGTGCGGGCGCGGCTGCGGCGGCCGGGGCGTTGTGTCTGTTCGTCGAGCCGATCGCGTTGTACCACACCCGAGATCTCCACGATGGTGGTGACGACGGCTGGCTGAGTACCTCCGGGGCCGATGCCACAGCGGTGCTGGGCACCGCCCGAACTCACGGTGACGGAACGGATCTCACGATCATCACCTTCGGCAACGGCGTCCCGATGAGCCTGCGGGTGGCGCAGCGGCTGCGCCGCAGCCAGGGTATCGATGCCCGGGTCACCGATCTGCGTTGGCTGGCGCCGCTGCCGGTCGCCGACATCGTCCGGGAAGCCGAGGCCACCGGCCGAGTCCTCATCGTCGATGAGACGCGACACAGCGGCGGCGTCGGGCAGCATGTGCTGGCAGCATTGGCCGACAACAACTTCCAGGGTGTTGTTCGTCGGGTCGCCAGTGCCGACAGCTTCATCCCGCTGGGCCCGGCGGCGCTGCGGGTGCTGCTCGACGAGGACACCATCGAAACTGCCGCGACAGCACTCAGTGTTCCAGGACGGTGACCGTCGGATCCTCCAAGAAGATGGGCCGGGTTCCGCTCTGGTGCGCCTTGCCGGTCATCCGCAGCTGTTGACCCGCCACGATGTCGTCACCGCGGCCGTTGTTGAACAACACGTTGAGTTCATCACCGCTGTCGTCCCCCAACACGACGATGCGCAGCGGTTCTCCGTCGCGCACCTTCTCCTCGACTCGCAACACCCGGCCCTCGACGGTGGCTCGCAGCCCGCTCACCAGATTGTCCAGCGCGATCACCCGTTGCGGCGCGGTGGCCTCCTCACGGGAATCGGTGCCCCCGTTCTTCAATCGCGACTGGACCCTCTCGAGTTCGCGGGTGACCCGCTCTTCGAAACGGTCGGGAAAGGTCTGGCGGATTTTGGAACGCACGTCATAGGGCACGATCGTGGCGACCGCGAACGGCAGCCGGCTGATCGCCCTGGCGATCCGGTCGGCGGTTCGGTCATGCAGGAAGAAGCCCATCATCGGGGCATAACTGCGTCGCGGCAGCAGTAGGGTGACGCTGGTGCCGGGTTGTTCGCTGGCCGCTGTGGTGACGAGTTCCTGTGCTGCCCTGACGATCCGACGATCAGGACAGTCGATTATGCGCAGCGGTGTGTCCAGCCCGTAGTGCTTCCAGTGGTTGCGCAACTCTTCGGTCTGGATATCGTCGATGTTGAAGTGCACGGCGCTGAATTCGTCGGCCTCCAGTCCGCGGCCGTACCGCAGCGCCTCCAGCGACGCGAGATCCAACGAGGCCACCAGCACGATGACCCGCAGCCGCGTGTAGTCAACTTCTTCGGAGCCGGCCCTGATGGACTCCAGAATGGCTGCCTCGGCACGGTATTCACGGTTGAGCCGGATCAGGGCAAACACCAGGATCGGGAAGATCACCACCACCAGCCAGGCGCCTTCGGTGAACTTGGCGATGGCGAAGATCAACACCACCACCGTCGAGACCACACCGGCGGAGAAACAGATCACCGCCTTGTGTCGCCAAGAGCCTGCTTCCCGCTGGGTGGCATGGTGTTTGGCCATGCCGAAGCCCGCCATCGCAAAGCCGGTGAACACGCCGATGGCGTAGAACGGCACCAGGTCGCTGACGGATCCGCCGGTGCCGAGCAGGAGCGCCACCGCCAGAACGGTGAGCACGATGATGCCGTTGGAGAACACCAGTCGGTGCCCGCGCTTGGCCAGCTGGCGTGGCAGGAACTGATCCTCGGCGACGTAGTTCGCCAGTGCCGGGAAGCCGTTGAAGCTGGTGTTGGCGCCGGTGAACAGGATTGCGGCGGTGGCGATCTGGATCAGCGCGTAGAGCACCTGCCCTGCGGGGCCGGGGCCGAACACGGCGCGGGAGATCTCCGAGAGCACCGACGGATAGCCGGCGGTGTAGGGGGTGGCATGGGTGGCGTAAGCCAGGTAGGCAACCCCGGCAAGAAGGAAGAACAGCACCGCGGCCATCGCGATCAGCACCTTGCGGGCGTTGCGGCCCGCGGGTTCCCGCAATGAACCCACGGTGTTGGAGATAGCCTCGACACCGGTCAGCGAGGCACCGCCATTGGCAAACGCGCGCAGCACCACCAACAGGGTTGCGCCCAGGATCAGGCCGTCACCGTGCTCCACCGCCACCGTCCCGGCGATGGTGCTCGGATCGTATTGCGGCAGACCCCAGATCAGGTGACGGACCACGCCGGTCACGATCATCACCGTCATCATCACGATGAAGAAATAGGTGGGGATGGCAAATGGCCGGCCCGCTTCGCGGAGCCCACGCAGGTTGACAAAACACATCGCCACCACAACGCCGATGGTGATCTCGAGGCTGTAGGGACCCAGTGTCCGCACCGCTGATACCACCGCGACGGTGCCCGCCGCGGCCTGCACGGCGACCGTCACCACGTAGTCGATCATCAGGGCCGCGGCAGCCACTTGGGCCACTCGGGGCCCGAAGTTGTCACGGGCCACCACATAGGATCCGCCGGCTTTGGTGTAGGTCATCACCACCTGGCAATAGGCCGCGGCGACCAGCACCAGAATGCACAGGATCGCGGCGGTGATCGGGAGCAGCAACGTGAATGCGGCCAGTGCGGCGTAGGGCAGCAGCTCCACCAGCACGACCTCGGTGCCGTAGGCGCTGGAGGAGATCGCGTCCGGTGACAGCACCCCCAGAGCGACCTTGTTGGAGAGTTTCTCGTCTTTGAGCTGCGTGGTGACCAGCGGCTTGCCGAGGAACAGTCGTTTCAGCGAGTACCCGAATGAGGGCGGTAGCGGGGGCGGAACGTGTGGGGGCAGTGCCGCCCCAGGTGAACTCACTTACACATTCTGGCGCTTCGGGTGGTTTGCTGCGTAGCTTTGTCGAACGTGATTCAACGCACCAGGCGGCGCAGCAGAGCCGAGGCGACGGTCACGCCGAGCACTGCGGCGCCGGCGAGTACGGCCAGGTCCAGCGCCATGTTCGACGGGGTGCCGATCAGCAAGCCGCGCAACGCGTTCACCTCGTAGCTGAGCGGGTTGACAGCGGAGAGCCAGCGTAGCCATTGCGGCATCATGTCCACCGGGTAAAGCGCGTTCGACGCGAAGAACAACGGCATGGTGATGGCCTGCCCGATGCCCATCAGCCGGTCACGGTTGCGGACCAGGCCGGCCAGCGAGATCGACAGACAGGTGAAGAACACCGAGCCGAGCATCACCACCGCCATCGCCGCCAGGATGCGCAGTGGGTTCCCGGTGAGGGAGACACCCATCAGATAGGCGATTGCCATCACGCCGACGACCTGGGCCACCGAGCGGATTCCCGAGGCGAACGACTTGCCTGCGACCAGAGCGGATGCCGGTGCGGGGGTGACCATGAGCTTGGCCAGGATGCCGGCGTCGCGATCCCACACGATCTGGATGCCGTAGAAGATCGAGATGAACAGTGCGGACTGCGCGATGATCCCCGGCGCCAGGAACGCCAGATACGACACCGATCCGGTGTCGATGATGTCGAGGTGGCTGAAGGTCTGGCCGAAGATGAGTAGCCACAGCGCCGGTTGCACCATCCGGGTTAGGAGTTCGGTGCGGTCGTGACGTAGCTTCTGCAGCTCCACCCGCGCGAAAGTGCCCATCTGGCGTGCCAACCCGCGGATCCGTCGCCACCCGCGTGGGGAGCGCAACAACGTCGGGGTCACCTGGTCAATTGCCACGGCGCGCTGTCCTCCTACTGGACCGGATCTCCTTCAGCCCCTGGGTGGTGGCCGTCTCGTCCAGATCCGAGCCGGCGTAGTGCCGGAAGACATCTTCGAGTGTCGCGCCCGGTCCGACGGTGCTCTTGAGTGCGGCGGGGCTGCCGACGGCCTGGAGAGCGCCGTGGTGCAACAGCGCCACCCGGTCACAGAGCGCGTCGGCTTCTTCCATGTAATGGGTGGTGAGCAGGACCGTCATGCCGAAGTCGTCCTGCATCCGCTGCACCTGGGTCCACACGCCGTCTCTGGCGATGGGATCCAGACCGACGGTGGGCTCGTCGAGGATCAGCAGCGAGGGCCGATTCACCAGTGCCTGAGCCAGTTCCAGGCGGCGGACCATCCCGCCGGAGTAGGTGCCGGCCGGGGAGTCGGCCACGTCGAGCAGGTTCATCGCGGCCAGCGCCTCGTCGACGCGACCGGCGCGCCGGCGGCGGGGCACATCGTAGAGGCGGGCGAACCAGTCGACGTTCTGCCGGCCGGTCAGTGCGGGTTCGACGGAGAGTTGTTGGGGGACATAGCCGATGTTGTAGCGGATGTCCATGGTGTGTCGTCGGGCGTCGAACCCGAAGATGGAGATCTCACCGTCCTGAACGGGTGTGAGCGTCGTCAGCACCCGCACGGCCGTCGTCTTACCTGCGCCGTTGGGGCCCAGCAGGCCCACCGTCTCACCCGCTGCGACCTGCAGCGTCAGGTCATCGACTGCGGTGAACGAACCGTAGTGGTGGGTGAGGTGCCGGCAGTCGATCGCCAGGTCGCTGTTCATTGCTGACGCTCTTGGAGCATCCGGGTCATTTTTGCCATTACGTCCAATCCGGCTTCCAGGGAATCGATCTCACCCTGATCCAACTCGTCGAGCACATCGGCGATGACGGCTCGCCGGGCCGCTCGTGACGCATCGGCGACACGCTGGGCAGTGGGGGTCAGGCGGAGCCGGCCGACGCGGCGATCGTCGGGATCGACCTCGCGGACCAGCAGCTCATCGGTGGCCAGCCTGGTGACCAGGGTGGACGCGGTGTTGGCGGCCAGCCTGAGTTCCGCGGCGGCCTGGCTCACCGAGATACCCGGCTGGCGGCCGACCAGTCGCAGCAGTTCAGCCTGTGATTCGGTGAGGCCCGCGGGGACTCCGGCGCCGTCGAAACTGCCGACTGCGGAGCGGCGGATCTGCCGCCGGAACCGTCCGACGGTGCTGAACAGCACGTTGATCAACTCGGTTGGCGCGGCCACGCCACCACAATACCTCTGTTGCAGAGGTATCTCAGGTGCGGGTGGGAAGTTTGTGCAGTACAACGTCGGACAGGGAGCCGTCGGCGACGGTGGCCGTCAGGTACGTACAGAACGGCTGACGGCGCCGGTCGGTCGGTGAGCCGGGGTTGAGCAGCCGTAACCCGGTCGTGGCCGTGGTGTCCCACGGAATGTGGCTGTGGCCGAAGACCAGAACATCGGTGTCGGGGTATTGGCGGGCCATCCGTGCGTCACGGCCCGGCGCGCCGCCGGTTTCGTGCACCACGGTGAACCGCACACCGGCCAGGGTGACGTCGGCGCGTTCGGGCAGTCGCGCCCGCAGATCGGGCCCGTCGTTGTTGCCCCAGCAGGCCACCAACCGCGATGCCCGCTGCTCGAGCTCGTCGAGCAGCGCGACGTCCACCCAGTCCCCGGCGTGCAGGACTACGTCTGCGGTGTCCACCGCATCCCAGATCTGGGCGGGTAGTTCCCGGGCGCGTTTGGGGACGTGGGTGTCGGCGATCAGCAACAGGTGCATGGTGTCGATGGTGCGCCAGGACTCCCGGCGGCCGAGGGCCGGGTCACTGCCGGGGGCGCCCGGGCTGGTTGACTGGCGGCACAGAAGTCCAGCGCACCAGGGGAGAGGCCATGACCGCCAGCCGTGACGTGACCACACCACCGATCGGCCGTGGCGGCGGAGTGGTTCGGTGAGTGCGCTGCTGGGCATTCTGGAGCTTGTTGCCGGCGACGGGAATCTGTGGGAAGCGCGGGGGCGCGGTCCGGAGGGCAAACGGGCCTTCGGCGGGCAGTTCCTGGCGCAGTCGCTGGCTGCGGCGGGCCGCACGGTCCCCGATGAGGCGCTGCCGACCAGCCTGCATCTGCAGTTCCTGCGCGGCGGGGACTCCGGAGCCCGCGTCGACTACAACGTCGAGCGGCTCTATGACGGGCGGACGGCGATGAGCCGCAGAGTCCTTGCCGCCCAAGGAAGTCGGATCATCACCTCGGCTTCGGTATCGTTTGCGCTGCCCTCACCGGGGCCCGAGCACGGGCAATACGGCGCCCTGCCCGACGATCCCGACAGACTGCCCGAGACCGGCCCGCCGGGACCCGCGCCCGGGCTTCCGCTCGACGAGCTCGACATCCGGATTGTCGATGTCGGCGAGGGGCCGGACTTCGTACGGCGACTCTACTGGCGGACAACGGTTTCCGTTCCTGCAGATCCATTTCTGCACAGCTGCCTGGCGTTGTTTGTCACCGATGTCTACATGATCGACCCCGCACTGCGGGTGCACGGTCATTCGATGCGTGATCGCACGCACCGCAGCGGCACCACCGATGCCTCGGTGTGGTTCCATCGGCCGATCCGGGTCGATCGCTGGAACCTGCTCGAATCCCGGTCGCCGGCGGGCGCCCGCGGACGTGGTGTGGTCACTGCTCAGATGGTCGCCGCCGACGGTGCGGTGTGCGCGACAGTGGTGCAGGAGGGGTTGATCGCCACGCGAGAGTAGTGGGTACGAGCGCTGACAGAACACATCGACAAGAAGTCATCAACGAAAGGAACACCGGTATGCGCACATTCGAATCGGTCCAGGCGCTGGTCGCCGCGAAGGGGGAGAGCCTGGGATCCAGCGACTGGGTCACCATCAGTCAGGACGAGGTGAATCTGTTCGCCGACGCGACCGGGGATCGCCAATGGATCCACATCGATCCGGAGCGGGCCGCCTCGGGTCCGTTCGGCACCACCATCGTTCACGGGTTCATGACGTTGTCGTTGTTGCCCCGGTTGATGCATCAGATCTACACCGTTGAAGGCATCAAGCTCGCAATCAACTATGGGCTCAACAAGGTTCGCTTCCCGTCGCCGGTGCCGGTGGGATCGAAGATCCGTGCGACGAGCGTGCTGACCGACACTGCGGACATCGGTCAGGGCACCGTGCAGGTGACGGTGACGACCACCATCGAGATCGAGGGTGCGGCCAAGCCGGCCTGTGTCGCGGAGAGTATCCTGCGGTACGTCGGCTGACATCGCAGCGTGATCACAACCCCAGATCGTCCAGACCGGGGTGGTGATCAGGCCGGGCGGCGCTGTTGTCCCAGTGGAAGAGACGGTCTGCCGCGGCGATCGACACGTCATTGATACTGGCGTGGCGTCGCCGCATCAGACCGTCGGCGTCGAACTCCCAGTTCTCGTTGCCGTAGGCGCGGAACCACCTGCCGTCGGTGTCGTGGTACTCGTAGGCGAACCGGACCGCGATTCGGTTGTCGCCGAAAGCCCAGAGTTCCTTGATCAGTCGGTAGTCGAGTTCCCGTGCCCATTTGTCGGTGAGGAACTCGATGATCTCGGCGCGGCCGTGCAGGAACGTCGACCGATTCCGCCACCAGCTGTCCGGGGTGTAGGCCAGTGCCACCCGGCCGGGATCGCGGGTGTTCCAAAGGTTCTCGCCGGCGCGGACCTTCTGCAGCGCGGTGTGGTGGGTGAATGGTGGTAGCAGGGGGAGCTGCCGCTGGACTTCCATGGCGCCTCCTTTGTCGTGGTGGCTGTGCCGGCGTTGTCACTGCCATTGTCCGGCACCATCGCGCCCGGGTGGTGCGGTCTCGCGGGATTCGGCGCAGCAGGTTGATCAGTAGGCGTCGAGGCCGAGCTTGATCGCCAGGGCCATACCCGCGGCGCCGATCAGCCAGCGCAGGGGTGCCGCTGGGGCGTGCCGCACCACGATCGGGCCCAGTCGTGACCCGGCGATGCACCCGATGGCCAGCGGGACCAGTGACGGCCAGTGCACCGGTGCCACCAGGACAAAGATGACGGCGGCGGTCCCGTTGGACGCGCCCAGAATCACGTTCTTGGAGGCATTGGCGTGCGGCAGGGTCGGCCCGCCGGCCCGCAGGAGCAACGCCAGCAACAGCACCCCGGCCGCCGCCCCGAAGTACCCGCCATAGACCGTGATCAGCAGGATCGCTGCAGCCTCGAGCAGCAGTATGCCGCGGTTGCGGCGCGGCTTGTCCGTCACAGATGTCGGACGATCTCGGCGCGGCCACATGATCGCGATCGCGGAGAACCCGATCAGCAGGGGCACCACTTTCTCGAAACCCTCTGCCGGAGTCGACAGCAGCAGTACCGCGCCGAGGGCGCCCCCGAGCGCGGCGATCGGAACGGTCCGCAGCAGGAACGGTCCCTGGCCACGGAGTTCGGGGCGCGATCCGACAATCGAGCCGACGGCGTTGCCGACGAGCGCGACGGTGTTGGTGATGTTTGCGGTGACCGGCGGCAATCCGACGGCCAGTAGGGCCGGATAGGTGGCCACCGACGCCAGTCCGGCGATGCTTCCGGTCAATCCGCCTGCGACTCCGGCGATCAGCAACAGTGCGATGTCGAGCCAGCTCACGGCGCCGCCGGGCTATTCATAGAAGATGTATGTATGGGCAGGATTCTGGCACACCCCAGTTGCGGGCGGGGCCCGGGCTGCGCACGATCGCGGCAGAGTTGGACTCTGGGCTTTCCTGGTTGTGACACTTCAGGTAGACCTGTCTCATGAAGACGCACCTGAACTGCCCCTGTGGCGAGGCCATCGCCGGCACCGACGAGGATGATCTGGTCGAGAAGACGCAGAAGCACCTGGCGGAGAATCATCCCGGGCACGACTACTCCCGCGACGAGATCCTCTTCATCGCTTACTGAGCGGGTCCGCTCAGTGGGAGTGGCGCTCCCGCAGCGTGAGCAGTGAGGCCTCGATGCCGGCGGTATTGGACCTGACAAAACCCAGCCGCTCGTAGTAGCGGGTCCGGTCTTTGAAGGTTCCGGTGTCCCGGTAGTCGAAGGTCTCCGTCACCCGGGTCGACGTCGGGGACAGTGGTTCGAATTCCCACCGCCAGTGATGGCCGAATGGGTGTCGCCACTCGACGAGCTCGCCCGGTTTGAGTGCGGTGATGGTGCTGGTGATCCGGTACGGGATGCCGAACATCCGCATCTTCGTCGAAAAGCGGTTCCCGACGGCCACTTCCGCAGGAACTTTGATGTTGGCGCCGACGGTTCCGGAACCGTCGAACTCGTGGTGGCGGCGCGGATCGGCCACCACTGCAAACAGTTCGGCCGCCGGTGCGTCGATCTCGATGGACCGGCTGACCTGGCACGGTCCGGCGGCCACCGTCGACACCAGGCTCATCGGTTGTCTCCTGCGCTCAGCATCGAGTCACCGCGACCGAGCGCCGATCTGTCGACGCAAGGAAGTCCTCGAGGATCTCGGTGACTTCCCAGGGGGCTTCGACGTGCGGGAAGTGTCCGACGCCGGGGAGCACTTCGAGCCGGCTGTCCGGGAGCGCCTCGTGGGCGGCGTAGCCGTGGCTGACCGGAATGATCCTGTCGGCGTCACCCCAGATGAACAGCACCGGGACCGTGACGTTGAGGTGTAGCCGGTTCAGTGCGCTGACGGCTTGGCCGCGGTGGTCGACAACCGAGCGCAGCGTACGCAGGAAAGCGTGCCGGGTCTCGCGGTCGGACAACGAGGAGTAGGCATTCCACATCTCGCCGCCGCGCGGGGAGTGAATTCCGGCCGCGGACAGCCAGGATTTGATGAAATTACCGATGTTGAGCACCGGCGCCGGCGCCACCGCCGGCAGCACGAACTCCGCACCCGGGGTGCTGAGCAGACGCAACATCCAATTCAACTCGGGTCCCAGGCCACCGCTGCCGATGAGCACCAATCGCTCACATTTGTCGCGGTGCTGGTAGGTGAACTGCATGGCGACACCGCCACCCAGCGACTGCCCGACGACGGTGGCGCGCAGGATCCCGAGCTCGTCGAGAAAGTCGCGCAGCCAGACGGCAAAAGCGCCCAGCGAATAGTCGCCCCGCGGTTTGTCCGAACCGCCATGGCCCAGCAGGTCCGGCGCAATCACCCGGTGGGTGCGGGCCAGTCGCGGCATCACCGATTGCCAGGTGGCCGAACTGCCCGCCATCCCGTGGATCAGCAGTAACGTCTCAGGGCTGTTGCGCGGGCCGAGATCGCGGTAGGCCACGCGATCGCCGTGCAGGTCGAGATACCTGAGCTCGTTCATCCGGGCCTCCTCTCGTGTCTTGGGGGACCGTGGCTGCGACGATAGCCGAGGCAGCTGAGATTGGGGTTACTCGTGGGTAACATCACGTTCGGAAGAGAAAGATCGGGTGTCGACCTGCGTTGATGACAAGGTGTCGGAGCAGCCGGCGGCTGGTTCGGGGTTTGTCCGGGAGCGATCCGGGTAACTGAGGGAGCAGGGTCGGGGACGGCCGAGGCAAAGGACACCCAATCGATGAAACTCACCGGTAACACCGTCTTTCGTGCTGCTGGCGGCGCACTGGCAGCAAGCCTGGGGGTGGCAGTGCTGGCAGCCCCCGTAGCCGGTGCGCAGCCCTGCCGTGCCGACCAGGCGATCGGCACCATCAGTGCGGTATCGGGTGCGGCGAGCCAATACCTGGCTGCCCACCCCGGCGCCAATGATGCGCTGTCCAACGCCATCACCCAGCCGCGCGAGCAGGGACGCGAGACGGTGCGGGCGTACTTCCTGGCCAACCCCGGGGAATACTTCGACCTGCGGAACATCACGGCGCCGTTGAACGGCCTTCGCGCGCAGTGCGGGACCTCGATGCTGGCACCAGATCTGATCTCGGCCTTCGACGAATTCCAGATGGGCTGATTCGCCACTCCGCGGCGTGCTGTCGGCGGCATGGGTCAGCTCAGCGGGTACGGCGGGGCGTCGGTACCGGTGACGGTGTAGGACCCCCAAGGGGTTCGTTCGGTGATGCGCGCCGCTGCCCGATGACCGGGGGTGGACAAGGTGACGGTCCGCGCTCCGGTGAGTAGGTCCAGCGGCAGTTCTCCGGAGATGGTTCCGCGCCAGTGGAAGCGGCCGTCGACGGCTTCGAGGTGCCCCGAGAGCCGGGCCCGCCCGGTGACGTCTCCACCGGGCAGACTGACCGTCACCGGCCCGTCGTAGACGTCCTCCTCGGATGGGGTGGCGCCGCTGAGGTGAAACCGGTGAGTCAGGGGGATGGGCGGCCAGCGCCGTGCCGTGACCCGCGAGCGGGCTTCGATGCGGGCGGCGCCGCTGCGTTCGAACATGTCCAGGCATCGCTGTACCAGCCGGGTCTGGCGTTCGATGTCGGGTCCAGGGATGCGAAAGTAGTTGGGGACACCGTGCACGGCAACGGTGTTGTCGTCGGACCGCCGGGCGTCGATCACCACCGCAGCGGTGTCGCACCGTCCGTCGGCGCTCGTCACCGTCCAGGTCTCGGTGGCGTGGTCAAATCGGGCCCGGTCCGCAGGGTCGTGAATGACGATGGCCGTCACAGGAATCCGGCCCGCCGCCACATCCGCCGGCCGATCCGTCCCATCAGGCCCACTTCTTCGAAGAAGGCGTGCAGTGAGGCGAACGAGGTTACGCACATCGCGTGGAAATGCGGGCTGTCTCGCGCGATTCGCCGCATCCGGGAGCCGTCGAGGCCGGCCCGGTAGTACTGGACAGGCAGGGTGAACAGCATCCGGTAGAACGGACCGCCGGCGCCGTGCAGGTTGGCCAGCAAGAACTTTCGGTACCGCGGCATCGTGGGGACGGCCTTGCGTAGCCCGTCGCGGGCGAACTGGATGTGGCGCGCCTCCTCGGTGACGTGAATGCGCATCAGCCGTTGCACGATCGGCTGCAGGTCGGGGTCTTCCATGATCTGGCGTTGCAGCGCGTCGAAGATCTCTTCGCCCACCAGCGCGGCGGTCCACAGCACGCTGCCACGAAACGTGAACGGCAGCGCGTTGATGAGGATGCGCTGGAACAGCTTGGGCCGCACCGGGACTCCGCCGATGCGGGCGATGGTTTTGCCGAACATCACCATGTGCCGGGTCTCGTCACCGAGTTCGGTCAGGGCGTAGTGGGTGCTACTGGCGGTCGGGTTCTTGTGCATCAGGTCGCGCAGCAATGCCTGGTTGAGGATGTTCTCGAACCAGATACCCGCCGACAGGATGTTCACCAGCTCCTGGCGGGACAGTTCGATCTGCTGCTCGCGGGTCATCGCCTCCCACTCCGGGGTGCCGTAGATCGTCACCACCGCCGGGGGCAGGAAAAACTTGTCCGGATCCAGCGGTGCGTCCCAGTCCATGTCGACGACAGGTGCGTACGACCTCTTGACCGAGCCCTTCAGGAGTCGCTCGGAGAACTCTTCACGGGTGGGTCCTGGGGTGGTTGGCGCGACCATGTTCCCACGGTAGGAACCTGACTGCTGGTTAGTCAATACCTCCGGTACCGGATACTTCGGGTGCAAACTCCCGGCCTTCCGGCCTGATGTCGTGCGGGATAGGGCAGACTCGTGCGCGTGGACGGTGACTACGACGATGAAGGGCCCGACAACACGCTGAGCCCCAGTGAATCGCTGGACTCCGACGAGGTGCGCAACGACGACGGCGATATCGTCGCCGATCCGCCGGAGCGCTGGATCGAAGTCGAAGAGGAACAGTCCCTCGACGAGAAACTGGCAGCTGAGGTTCCCGACGTGCTGACCGGCGGCGCACCACCGGAACGGTCGGCGCGGCGCACCAGCGGACAGATCGACGGCACCCCGGAGGACGGGGATTCGTTCTACGAGATCATCGACGATGACGACCCGACGGCCCGCTAGCCGCTGCTGAGATTCAGCATGCCGGCGGCCGACGGTCGGGAGATCCTCGTCCGGGTCAGACCGTCAGGGTCACTTTCACGCAATCCGCGGTCCGGGCTGCGACCTTGGCGTACGCCTGCGGTGCGGAGTCCAGCGATACCGAATCGGTGAAGATCCCGCCGGTGTCGAGACGTCCGGCGCGGATCAGTGGGATCAGCTGCGGCCAGGTCTGTTGAACCGGTGCGGTTGTCATCCGCAGGGTGACGCTGCGCACCAGGGCCATCAGCGCCGGAAACGGAAACGGGTTGAGGTCGTGGACTCCGATGACAGATACGGTGCCGCCGGCCCGTACACAGCCCAACGCCTCGGTCATGGTGGTGTCGTTACCCACGGCATCGATCGCCGCCGCGGCCCCGCGCCCGCCGGTCGCCGCGAAAACCTCTGCCAGGGCCGGTGGTTCCAGCGGCGTGGCAC
>NZ_JBARXZ010000040.1:0-37819 GCF_049647605.1 Mycobacterium sp.
GCCGGTTCCCGCGGGTCGGCTGGCCGATTTGGCGCCACCGTCGGCTCCGTCGCCGCCGTGGCCGCCTGCGCCGCCCTTTCCTCCGTAAACCTCTGCCGTGCCGCCGTTTCCACCGTTTCCGGCATTACCGCCGTAACCACCGTAAGAGCCGATGCCACCGCCGCCGCCGGTACCACCGTTGCCACCGACACCGCCGGTGCCACCGACGCCCTCGACGCATTGGTGACTCCGCCCTGGCCACCGTTCCCGCCGTTGCCGCCCTGACCGCCGGCCCCGCTGTTGCCCTGCTGTCCGCCGGACGCGATGAAGAACAGATATCGACCGGTACCGGCCTTTCCGGCGACAGCGCTGCCGGCGCCACCGTCACCGCCGTGCCCGCCGTTACCCCCGTTGCGGCCATCACCATCGTTGACGGCCGGTGCGTAATACCCGTACCCGCCGTTGCCGCCACGACCCCCTTCGCCGCCGTTGCCGCCATTGCCGCCGGTTCCGAAGACCCAGCTGCCGTTGCCGCCATTGCCGCCGGCGCCGCCGTCCTCGCCGTAGCTGCCGTGGCCGCCGTTGAGGTTCTGCGCCGTCCCGTTGGTGCCGGGCTTTCCGGTCTGGCCCAAGCCACCGTGGCCGCCGTTGCCGCCCTCACCGATCAACGACAGCAACCCGGTGTTGCCACCGTTACCGCCGGTGCCACTGGCCATTCCGCCATTACCGCCACTGCCACCGTTGCCTGCCCAGAGTCCGCCGGTACCACCGTTACCGCCGGTGCCGCCCTGGTCGTCCTCGCGACCCGAGGTGGGGGCGTTGCCGCCGGCACCGCCCCTGCCGCCGGCGGCGTACACCGACAGGTATCCGCCGCTACCGCCGTTGCCACCGTTGCCACCGTGCCCGGCTGCGCCACCGTGGCCGCCGTCGCCGGAGATACCCCACCACGACAGCAGCCCGGTGTTGCCGCCGTCGCCACCGTTGCCACCAGTTCCGTTGTGGGCAAGTGCATTTCCACCGGCTCCACCATGGCCGCCATTGCCGTAGATCAGGCCGCCGGTTCCGCCGTCGCCGCCGACCTTGCCGGCAGCGCCTTCGGCGACTCCACCACGGCCACCATTTCCGCCGTTGCCGAACATGCGCGCCGAGCCGCCATCACCACCTTCGGACCCGTCGACGGTCAATGCGCCGTCTCCACCGAAGCCTCCATTGCCCAGGATCCAGCCGCCGGCGCCGCCGTTGCCGCCGTAGCCGTTCTTCAGTCCGGCGACCCCGTCACCACCGTTGCCGCCATTGCCGAACCAGCCGGCCGCGCCACCGCTGCCGCCGTTGAAGCCACTGCCACCGCTACCGAACAGGCCGCCGTTGCCGCCGTTGCACACCCGATCCTCGGCGCAAGTCGCCGCGGTGCAGGAGAAGCCGTTGCCGATCAGGATGCCGCCGTTGGGATTGGCGGCGGTGCCGTTACTGATGAAAAAGGCGACAAACGACTCGGGCGTGGGAACCGCTCCGAACGGCGACAGGTTCGGGATCGTCGTGATGGCCGCACGATCCAGATTGGCTGCGGGTGCAGCGTACAGAGATCCGCCCCTGACCGGCGCCTGTTTGGTCACCACCGCCGTAGCGGACGCCTCCTCGGCATCGTCTCCGCTCTTGGCCCGCGCTTTCACAGTCGAACGGTTTGCACCGTCGTCGGTGTCGGATTCCCGGATGAAGTGCTGCGACCGTGCCGTCTTCTTGGTCGACGAACTCGACTCACCGTCAGAGGAATCCGCGTCCCGGGAGTCGCTCTTGCCGGCAGACCGAGTGGGGCCGGCGTCGCGAGTGGGGCGCGCGGCGGTGTCCTTGGCTGGCGACTTCGACTTCGAGGCTTGGCCATCCGAGCCAGACGACGAACTGGACGAACTCGAGTCCGACGACCCGGTGGTGTCCGCCTGTGCCACCGCGGGCATCGCAACCAGGGCCGCACCCACACCCAGCGCAAACACCCCGGCCCCGACCCAGCCGGCGGCCGTGGACTCGTGATGCTTGGGCACCGCCGTCCGTTTGCCATTGGCTGCAGCGACGCGATGCCGACCCAACGCCGCCGTCGAAGTGTTGGTCACGCGCATCAAGATCCCCCGGCTATTCGCGGCTCAGCCTGCTGGCAAACTGCAATCCGGCACACAGAATGGGGTTAATTGACGAATGTGTCACTGGTTTCGATTCAAGAAAACCTTAGGTGACGGGCTGATGGCCCGGCGGAAACAGCACCCACCGACGATCCCCGACCCGGAGACCTCGGGTGGTTTCTCTAGGTGCCGGTGGAGTTCGACCGTCGTGCAGCGGCCTGGCCGCCGACCAGGGCGACGGCGTCACCGACATTGACGGTGACGATGTGCTCGTCCGTCTGCTCGACAAACGGGAGTTGCAGCAGGCCGTAGAAATCGTCGGTCTTGGCAACGGTGTGTGCCCTAGCGAACAGCGGCTGCACGTCGAAAACCCGCACCCGGAGCTCTTCGCGCCGGAGCCGTCCCAATTCCCTGCCGGATTCCGGATCGGTGATGACCTGACCGGTGTCGGAATACACCGCAAACACCATCCCCTGGGTCACCCCTGCTTGAGCACCGCGATTGATGACCAGCGTGTAATCGTCCTCGACAAGGGCGACCTGTCCGGTCAGCTTGTGTCCACTCACGAGGCCGCCAGGGAATTGCTCTCTCGCAACAGCGATTTCGACGATGCGCCGACCCGGATCCGCGGGCGCGAGCCGTCGACGGGGGACGGCACGTCGCCATAGGCCTCGTCGTCCTGCTCGGTTCCCAACGTGAGCTCCACGGCAGTCTTGGCCTGGAAGAGTGCGATCACCGCTTGCTGGTGATGTTCGGTGCCGAAGGAGGCCAGGGCCACGGCGAGCTTCTTGTCGACGTACTCGACGGAACGCTGCAAGTCCGACGTAGCCGGTGCAGTGGCCGGGGCGTCCGCCTGCTGAGCCTGCTCGGCGCCGAGCCCGCTGTACCAGCGGTATCCGAGTGCGCCGAGGGTCATCGAGCACACCGGGATCACCACAACAGTGCAGATCAGGCCCAGTGTGTTGGCCAGTGCGACGGAACCGGCGACGCCGAGGAGCATCAGCAGACCGGCGACGAAGAACAGTTGCAGGGCCCGCGGGATCGCGTCGATCGCCCGCCACAGCTGGGTGACAACCCGCGCGAGGCCCCGTGCCATACCGGCGAGGACCTTGCCGGTCTTGGTCATGGCGTCGAGGGCCAGGCGCCCCAGCTTTTCGGCACGTTTGCGGTTGACCGGGGCTTTGGGCATCACCCACACCCGCTGCTGCGACTGCGGCTGCGGCGTAGTGGGCGTGGCAGCGGGTTGAACTGGCTGCTCAACGGGTTCAACCGGCTGCTCAGCGGCCTGAGGCTGGTCCGCCTCGGCAGCGGCGACGGGCTCGTTCGGCACGTCCGACGCCGGTTCATCCTTAGTCACATTCGTAACATCAGCCACACCCGCATCATCTCGCGATGTTGGCGTATTGTCCCCGTGACGCGCCGGGACGTCGGCTCCTATTCGGAGTCGCTGCCGCCTGACTTCGCGGCGGCCTTCGCTGATCGCTCGGACTTGGCCGGCCGGTCAGCCTTGGTGGACTTGCCGGAATCGGTGTCGTCGTCGGCCTTGGCATGTCTGCCAGGCTTGCCGGACGTAACGCCGCTGTCGGTCTCTTCGACGGTCGACCGGTCCGAGCTTGCCCGGTGCCGGCCACCCTCGCTGGACGTGGTGTCCTCATCGGAGAATGCCTTGCTGGCCCGGATTCCCTTGCTCAGAACGGGTTCCCGATCCGGCGCTGCCTCCCCCGACTCGACCACCGACGGTGTCGGGTCCACAGCCACTTTTGACTTCAGGTCGGCTGCCGTCGCCTTGGATTCGGCTGCCGTGGTGTCCGTCTCGGCGACCGGTGTGGTCACCGAGGAAACTCGCTCGCCGAGAACCGATCGGGGTACCTCGTCGACCGGGGCCAAACTGCTGCGCCCCGAATCACTCTCGGCCGGTGCCAGCGGGTTGCCGGTGCCGTTCCAGCCGATCGCCTTCGCGATGGTCTGGTGCATGTCGATCAGTGATCCGAAGAATCCGGGGCCTTGCCCGTTGGCGAGGTTGAACCGGATTATCGGCAGGTCGAAGATGTCTCGGTCGTAGTCCATGTCCAGGGCGTTGAACACCGAGCCACCCGGGCTGAACAGACCTCCGAAGGCGACGCCGACCTTGGTGCCCTTGGGGAACGACACCCCGAAACTGGGGCCCAGCGCCTCGGCCAGCTCGGTGATGTCGACGTGCACGCCACCGTTGAGGAAGGCGTCGGTCATTTGCGCCGGGGTGTTGAGCAGCGTGGCGAGCGCACGGGCCGCATCTGGGGTCTCGGCGGTGAGGTCGTTGACGATCGACTGCAGGTTGGATCCCAGGACCACCGCGGGGCCGACGCCGGGGCCCACCAAACCCAACAGGACACCGCTGACCGGCGATGTCGAGAAGTCGAGCAGCTGCTGTCCGGTCGGCGAGATCTGGAAGAAGAGTTCCGCGAACGGGATCGAGGTGATGACCGGCAGCGCGTTGTAGAGGAACGTGTGCTGCGCGTCGAGGGTGTCGGTGGTCGGCGCCGCGGGCGCGGTGACCCCACGCGCAATGTTGATGACGATCTGTTCGGCGATGGCAGGGATATCGGGGAGGTCGCCCAGGTAGCCGATCTGGTTGACGATGATCTGCTGCAGCACCGGAAACAGCGGGTCAAAGTACGAATTGGTCAGGCTTCCGGCGTTTTGGCCGGCCTTGCTGAAGATCACCGACCAGTCGGTATCCGCGGTGAGCTCGACTGCAGGCTCGACGACGTCGGGAAGCGGCGGTGAAACCGGGATGATCGCGATGGCGCCGGCACTCACGATTGCCACACCGGTCGCAGCCAAAGGGCCAAGACCAACCCGCATACCAAACTCCCTCATTTGCTCACGTGCACCGCCCGCACAAGAACCGTACCCAGAAACAGCGGCATCGACGGTCAACATTCGTTTGAAGTCGCAAATTGATACCTAATATATGCGCCTCGGCCATCCCGGAAACCTGTCGGCAACGAACTACCACTATGACCTCGACGCCCCCGCTACCTGCGGCCCGAGCAGCAGTCACCGGCCTGATCGCGGTAGGCGCCGCTCTCGGAGCCGGACACCTGGCCTCCGGGCTGGTCCTCGCACCGACCGCCTCACCCGTCCTTGCCGTCGGCAATGCGGCCATCGACCGCACCCCCGCAGCCGTCAAAGAATTTGCCATCGAGCACTTCGGTACCAACGACAAGAACGCCCTCCTTGTCGGCATGGCGGTGACACTTGCCGTTGCCGGGCTGCTGATCGGGCTGATCTCCCGCCGCAGCGTGGTGCCCGGCCTGATCGCCATCGTCGGGCTGGGCGTCCTCGGGGCGTTGGCAGTGCATGAGCAGTCAACCGGACGGCTGGGACTGGTGGCGCCTCTGGCGTCGCTGGTGGCCGGCACCGGCGTGTTCTGGTGGCTGCATCGGCGTGCCCAGCCGCCGGCTGTGATCGACGATCCAGACGCTGGTTCGGCAGTGGGGCTCGGCCGGCGCCGGTTCCTCGTCAGCTCCTTGGTGGCCGCCGCCGGCGCGCTGGTCGCCGGCGCCGGCGGGTTCACACTCGCCAAACGCGTCGACATCGCCGCGTCGCGGCGCGCCGTCGGTGCACTGATCCCCACCACTGCCGCTCCCTCGATTCCCGCGGGAGCCGCGTTTCCCGAATTCGGCACACCGACGTTCCTCACCCCGAGCACCGACTTCTACCGGATCGACATCAATCTGGCGGTGCCGCAACTGCGCGCCGAAGATGCGGTGCTGCGCATCACCGGCATGGTGGACAACCCGGTGGAGTTCACCTTCGACGAGTTGAGGTCCATGCCGCTGGTGGAGCTTCCGATCACGATGACGTGTGTGTCCAATGAAGTTGGTGGACCGTATGTTTCAACAGCCAACTTCATCGGTGTCCCGATGCTGGAGCTGCTGGACCGAGCCGGAATCCAGGACGGCGCCGAGCAAGTGGTGGGCCATTCGGTTGACGGATTCACCTTGGGCACGCCGCTGGATCTGCTGCGCGCGACGGGCAGCGACGCCCTGGTGGCGATCGGGATGAACCGCGAAGCGCTGCTGCCCGAACACGGTTTCCCGATCCGCACCGTCGTTCCTGGCCTGTACGGCTACGTTTCGGCCACCAAGTGGCTGACCGAACTGGAACTGACCACCTATGACGTGCAGCCCTATTGGGTGCAGCGCGGATGGGACGGCCGACCGCCGGGCGTCGCGCCGATCAAGATCTCCTCCCGCATCGACGCGCCCACATCCTTTCAGCGGGTGCCAGGGGGCGACGTCACGGTGGCCGGCACCGCCTGGGCTCAGGGCCGCGGCATCAGCAAGGTCGAAGTCCGCTTCGACCAAGGGCCCTGGCAGCCAGCGGAATTGGCCACCGAGGTCAGCGTGAACACCTGGCGGATGTTCCGGCTCACCAGCCCGCTGCTTCCCGGGTCGCACACCGTGACCTGTCGGGCGTACGACGGTTCCGGGACGATGCAGGCGGAGCAACGGTTGCCGGTGATCACCCCGGGACCGGTGCCCGACGGGTCGACGGGCTGGCATTCGATGTTCTTCACCGTGGAGTAGCGGGGCTCGGCCAGCTGCTGCCGATGTGGGAATATCGGCGCGTGGATGAGCAGGACGACCCCGAGGACCACACCCGGCCCGTGGAGCATTCGCTGCCCGATCCTGCGCCTGCGCCGATGCCCTGGGGACGTCGGCTGCTGCGGTGGTGGCGGGTGTTCACCGTTGTCGCGACCGCCGCGATCGGCCTGTACGTGTACTTCGGGGTCAGCGACGGCCTGAAAATCTTGCCCTCCGAGGAGTCCGGCAGCGGCGGCATACTCGCCCCGTTGCGCACCCCGTCGCTCCCCGCACCGCCGCCGGCGGCCTCGGTTGTCCCGGTGCTGGCGGACCAACCCTCGACCGTCAATGCCGACGAGAGTCTGCACGTGACCGGCAACGCCGTTGCCCGAACCGTCATCTGCGCCGGCGGATCGGTGACCGTCAGCGGGCTCGACAACACGGTGCTGGTCACCGGTGATTGCCTTCGGGTTGGCGTCGCCGGCAGCGGCAACATCGTTCGCGTCACTTCGGCTGCGATGCTGGAGGTCTCCGGCACCGACAATCACGTGACCTACTATTCCGGCGATCCCCACATCACCAATCCCGGATTCACCAACATCGTCGAACCTGCCTGAGGTTGTTGTTGCGTGTGGTTGGTGGGCTTTCTTGAGTGGGCATGAGCGGCTTCGTGCTTTGGCGACTTGATCGGTCGGCCGAACCGCACCCAGGGACCACTAGCCGTCAATGCCGACGAGAGTCAACACAATCTTCAGTAATCGAACTGTGCCCAACGACTCAGACGCGTGTCTCGATAACAAAAGAGCGCCCTCCCAGCGACGAGCACGCGCGTCTCGTTCCCTGTAGCGAACCAACCCGCTTAGCCGTCATTGCGGCCGGGTGTTTGCCTCGATCGTGTCCTGCGCAAGTGATTTGAGGATACTGATGACCGCGTTGACGGCGGGTCCGGTGGTAGCGCCGGCGCGGGTGACGGCTTCGATTCGGCGGGCGATACGGATTCCGCTAAGCGGTTTTCGGATAAGTTCGCGAGCGGTGAGGACGTGACGCGGCATAAGTGCGATTCCTACACCAGCCATGACCAGCTCCTCAGTCACCCGAAAATCGTTGACTCGTTGCACGATCCGTGGCTGCACTCCGGAGACGGTGGCCAACGAGCGTAATACGTCGTCGACCATCAGGCCGCCCTCGACACTGATCGCGGGTTCGTCGGCCAGTTCTCCCAGCGGCACTCGCTTGCGCTTGGATAGGCGGTAGTGGCGTGGCGACAAGATTTCAAGAGGTTCTCGAAGCAGCGGGGTGACTTCAATCCGAGATCCCCACTGGGCGGCATCACGCTCGTCGCGATGGACGACGACCGCATCGAAGTCGGCGAGCTGGGCCGGTGCCTTCGCGGCGGGCTGATCGATATCGCGTCCGAAGACTTCAACACCGATAGCTGCGACCCCGGAAGGGAACATGGCGACACGCACGATACCGAGTGGCGTGTTTCGGTAGGCGTCCATGTCCGCCTGCGCCCGGTCGAGTGCGGCGAGTACTTCATCGGCCCGTGCGACCAGAACTCGACCAGCGTCGGGCCAGTCGCTTGCTCGCGGCGAGCGACCAGGCGAGCTTCCGCTGGGCTCAACGCGGCGGCCCTGCGTGGTTGTGGTCAGAAGGGACAGGAATTGGCGCACCGCTCGGCGTGGGTCTTGATCAACGCCAGAGGCTTGGCGGCCGGATTCGCCAACCCACCGCATCGAACGCGGCCGCCAACGTCATGGAAAGTTCTGAGATACCGAGTAGTCGCCCCGGAGATGGGCAAGACGTGCCAGGCAGGGGCCGAAACTGCGGGCAGCGCCGTGGTCAGGCAGCGCGAAAACCACCTCTAGCCTGCAAGAACAGTGGTGCCCCCAGTCGGACTCGAACCGACACTGTGCGGATTTTAAGTCCGCTGCCTCTGCCTATTGGGCTATGGGGGCGATGCAGGTGAGAGCGTACTTCAGGCCGTTTCAGCCTCGTTCGAATGTCCCGTATAGCGCAGTGCGGTCGATGACCTGGCCCGGTACGGCTGCCATATCGCTTCGCGGAGCAGGTGCCTGTAACGGTCGCTAGCGTCATGGCCGCCGTTGGATGCCCCGGGAGTCTCTGCGCAACCTCGACCTCAGCGCTGCGCTGATCGCCGGTGACGCCGTGGTGCGCCTGAGGCCGTGAGGTATCAGCCCTTCGGTCCCAACTTTCGTCGGACACGTTGTCGAGTGGCCAGCGGTACTCGCCGAGCGGCAGGGACCCGCCCTTGCGGCTGGGGGAACGCCAGCGCGTGCCGGTCGGCGGGTAACCGTGAGCTTCTTCCAGAATGGTGCAGGCACTGGCACGTGACGATCGGGGTTTGTCTTCGTTGTTGACTCGACAATGCCTTTGCCGGTGACCGCCGTTGCTGAAGAACGCACCGTCAGCACTCGATCCCCCACACCACGGTCTCGAGCAACGAGCGATATCCGGCAACGGTTTTCGGCTTCCGGTGCTCTTTGGTGGCGAACCACTGCTCAGCCACCGACCCGTACGTCTCCGCACTCTTCCGCGGATCCACAGACTCACCTCGCTGAAAATCTGCGGTCAACCCGTTGAGATATGCCTGAGCATCCGGCTTACGTTGAACACTCTTGGTGCGCTCACCTCCGGTGCTGTCGAACCATCTCACTCGCCGGCGCGACACCTTGCCGTACAGCGCGGACCGCTTGGCGCGCATCGTGCCATCCGGGCCCTTGACACGCTTGTGCCAGCGGTCATCGATGCCCGCGCGCTCGTCCCGGGTGATCACGCCTCGAACACACCGCAGAAATCCGCGCACCTGACCCGCACTGTCCAGGCCGAAAGCCAGTTCAGACCTACCAGGCACCCAGAGGGACGCTACGTGTCACCGAGGCGGAAGCGGGCCGTTGGGATCTGCGTATCGGCGCGGTTCCATCGCAGGGGGCGGGGGATCGATCCAGGCCGAGTCAAGAGGCGGGGGTGTATGGCGATGGTCCTCGGGAAGCTCAGAGAGATGACCTGGCAGGCCTGTAAGCGGGTATCCGCGCCACCAGATCAGATCGTCATCTTCGCCGGGCTCTCGAGATTCTGCCCCTGGCCAATCTTCTTCTAGGTCGAGTAGGTAGTAGTACAGCGCCGGGTTGTCGGCCTCGTTCCATCGGCCGGGGTCTATGAGTGATCTTCGGGTGTCGCGGGCCAAGCCCCAGGTGCGATCCGAGGGGGGGCGTGACGTAGACCAGGCGAATTGACGAACCATCCGTCCACGCGTGAGACACCAGGAATATGCACCGTCCAGGCCCTGGATAGGCGGCAGCGTTAGCGTTGCGGACCT
This sequence comes from Mycobacterium sp., assembly GCF_049647605.1. Lineage (GTDB taxonomy): Bacteria > Actinomycetota > Actinomycetes > Mycobacteriales > Mycobacteriaceae > Mycobacterium. Next base: position 10,002 of record NZ_JBARXZ010000040.1, read on the forward strand.
CTATCCGATGAAGCAGGTTCTGGAGAACCCCGGCCGCGAACTCGCAGTCCGCGACCGTCGAAGTCTCGTCAGGCGCGGGCTCAGTTGATGGGTGCATAGTTGTTCACCCACGGCGGGCGTCGCGTCCAATTCTTCGTGACTTCAACGACTTCGCTGCCCCCAGGGAGGGGATACATCGTGATCACTCCTTTTGCCTGGCGCCCGGCACGTCATAGCTGGGATTGGTGTTCGCCACGATCCTCATCGTCAGGCTCGCGCCAGTGTCGTTGCAACTGGATAAACCAAGGACGGCGCCTCCGCGTGCACAACGGCGTCTCGCAGAGGTTTCCCTCAGCACGAAACGGACTGCGCCGCAAGTGTTGACGCTGCAGCGACAGGCCAGAATCGGGTCAGTCCTCCGGTGCGCCGATGGCGCGAAGGTGTTCGATCGTGGCCGATTTGCCATGTCCGATGTGTTCCCGCATGGCCACTTCGGCCGGCTCGCCTTGCCGTTTCTCGAGGGCGACAGTCACCGCGTCGTGGTCGGCTACCGACTGGTGGCGGCGCTGGACGAACCAGATCGCCTGATACGGCACGCCGGTCCACAGCCGGTCGATGAATTCGTCCAACAGCACCGAATGCGCAGAGGCGTAGACCTTGCGGTGCCATCGCGCATTGAGGTCGACGACGTCGGCAAAGTGTGTCGGATCGCCGTCGACCACCAGCCGGAACTCCTCTTGCAACTCCCGAATCTGACGCAGCTCGTCGACGGTCGCGTTGGCCGCCGCCAATCTGGTGGCCAACGGTTCGAGGGTCTGACGCAACAGGTAGGTCTCCTCGGCGCGCTGAATCGAGTACCGCGTCACCACGTGACCGTGGTGGCGCTTGTACTCCACCAGACCGTTGGCCTGCAGCATCCGGAGTGCTTCCCGGATGGGCGTCAGGCTCATCTGCAATTCGTCGGACAGGCTCGCCAAGGTGAGCTTGGCACCGCCGGGAAGGCTACCGCGTTCGATCAGTCTGCGGATGGCGAGGAACGCTTCTTCTGCCTTTGTCGTAGGGAGTGGCTCCGGTGGGGTTGCCATCGTTTCCTCTCGCCCTGGGACCGGCTATGTCATAGAGACGGTACCCGGAATCGGAGTGAGCGGACTTCCCCCCTCGAGTACCTGCACCACATTCTTCACCGCGAGCTCGGCCATCCGGCTCCGGGTCTCGATCGTGGCTGATCCCAAATGGGGCACCAGCACGACATTCGGCAGGGAACGCAGCCCGGGGTGCACCCTGGGTTCGTGCTCGTAGACATCGAGTGCCGCGCCCGCGATCACGCCGTCGGCCAGCGCCTCGGCCAGTGCGCTTTCGTCGACGATGGGGCCGCGGGCGGTGTTGACCAGGTAGGCCTCCGACTTCATGACCTCCAGTGCCGTCGCGTCGATCAAGTGATGGGTGTCAGCCGTCAACGGGCAGTGCAGCGACACGATGTCTGAAGTGCTCAGCAGCTCCTCGAGAGTGACACGGGTCCCGATGGCGCCCTCGGGTTCACGACGTGCGTGGTAAACGATCCGCATCCCGAACGCGGTGGCCCGGCGGGCGACGGCCTGGCCGATTTGTCCCATGCCGACGATGCCGAGTTGCTTGCCCTGTAAACCCGCACCGAGCATGAATCCGAGGTCCCACGCCCAGGATTGGCCGGAGCGGATCAACCGGTCGCCCTCGGTGACCCTGCGTGTGACGTCCAGGAGCAGCGCCAGAGTCAGGTCGGCAGTGGACTCGACGAGCACGCCGGGGGTGTTGGTGGCCACGGTGCCGTGTCGTGCGATCGCGGCGATGTCGAGATTGTCGTACCCGACGGCAGTATTGGCCACCACACGAAGTTGTGGTCCGGCCGCGGTCAGCACCGACTCGTCGATGCGATCGGTGAGCATGCTGACGATCCCGTCCGCGCCCTGCACCGCGGTGCGCAGTTCATCGGCGGTGAGCGGGCGGTCGTGAGGGTTCACCCACACCTCGGCGAGGCCGGTCAACGGTGACATCGCAGCGGACGGCAATGTCCGGGTGACGGTGATCTTCACTGGACACCCGCCAGAATCGCCCGGGCACGGCGGGCGATCGGGTAGTCGACGAAGGTACCGTCCGGCAGCCTGATCGATGACACGCCGTCAGCTTCAGCGGCGGTGAATGCGGCGTCGACCTCACGCGCCCAATCGATTTCGCTCGACGATGCGGCGAAGGCGCCGGCGACGGCGGCGATCTGCGCCGGATGGATGACCTGTTTTCCACTGAACCCGAGGTGTCGGGCTCGGCTGGCCGACCGCGCCAGGCCGTCGTTGTCACCGAGATCGAGGTAGGGACCGTCGATCGGGGGCGGACAGTGGGCGGCCGCGGCGGCGAGCACCAATTGCGATCTGGCGAACAAGAACTCATCTCCGTCGGAGGTAGGGGTGACGCCGAGCTCACGGGACAGATCCGCCGGGCCGAACGCCAAGGTGTGGACCCGGGCGTCGGCACCGGCGATACCCCGGGCGTCGAGAATGCCTGCGGCTGTCTCGATCAGCGGGATGATGCCGATGCGGCCGATATCACTGCCCGCTGCCTGTTCGGCCGCCGTCAACAGCTCCGCCACGCGCCGGATTCCGTCGGGGCCGGCACTCATCGGGACCACGATCAGGTCGATTCGGCCCAATGCGGGCTCCAGAGCTGTCAGATCGTCTTCGGCCAGACCGGAATCGACGGCGTTGATCCGCACACAGATCACCGGGGTCGCCTCGACTCCCAATGTGGGAAGCGTGGCGGCCACCGCGGTGCGGGCCACGTCCTTCTGAGACATCGCCACCGCGTCTTCGAGGTCGATCGCGACACCGACCGCCGCGCTGACAGCCGCTTTGGCGATCCGGTCCGGCCGATCGCCCGGGACAAACAACAGCGTGCGCAGGAGAGGTAATGCCGAGGTCATAGCGCCGCTCGATTCCAAATATCCTTGCGCAAGGCCACATCGGCACCCAACGCGTACAAGTCGTCGGCAGCATCGGCGATGCTGCCGCTGAGAGGTCGTACGTCAACGGCTCCGAGGTCACGCAGCGCGGTGGCACCCTCGGGGTGCACCCGCCCGCCGAACACCACCACGGGTAGCCGGTGAGCGCCGGCCGCGGCGATCACACCCGAAACCACCTTCCCCTCGGTCGAGGACAGGTCTACGGTGCCTTCGCCGGTGATCACCAGATCCGCCGAAGCGGCAGTATCAACCCAACCCGTCAGCGCGAGAACCAAATCGATACCGGACTCGATGGTGGCCCCCATGGCGAGCAGCATGGCGCCGATCCCGCCGGCAGCGCCGGCCCCGGGATGCTCAGCCACCGCCCGGGGATGATTCAACTCGGCCAGCCTGCGCTCGAGGTGCACGATATCCGACGGTGAGGCGCCCTTCTGCGGACCGAACACCGCGGCGGCGCCGCGTTCCCCGAGCAGCGGATTGCGCACATCGGAGGCTACTCGAATAGGAATGGACAACTGCTGCAACGCTTCTCGCATACCGACGCCACCGTCGACGGTCGCAACCCCACCGACGCCCAACACGATCTCCCGAACATCCGGAGCCGTCGCGATGTGAGTCAGCAGCTCCCCCAGACCACGGCTCGAGGCGGCGAACGGGTCCAGTTCGGCGGCGGTCAGCAGGGTCAACCCGATGGCCTGCGCACTCTCGGTGACCGCGCGTCCATCCGGGAGCACCAGGTACCGTGCATCGGTTGGGCGACCCAACGGGTCGGCGACAGTCACGCTGCGTAACTCACCGCCGAGCACGTGCGCCAGCACGTCCACCAGCCCCTCGCCGCCGTCGGACAGCGGCAGTGCCCTGGGATCAGCCTCGGGACAGACCGCGATGATGCCGGAGGCCACCGCTGCAGCGGCATCGGCTGCCGACAGACAGCCCTTGAGACTGTCCGGCGAGATGATGACAGTGGGGTTCTGCATCAGTCGGCATACCAGTTCGGTAGGTCTTCCTGAAGGTCCACCCACACCGACTTCGTCCGGGTGTAATGCTCCATCACCGCTTGTCCGCCCTCGCGCCCGTACCCGGACTGCTTGTAGCCACCGAAGGGAACGAGGTGATTGATGGTCCGGGTGGTGTTGACCCAAATCAATCCGGCGGCGATCCCGGCGGCCACCCGGTGGGCACGGGCGACGTCGCGGGTCCACACCGATCCGGCGAGCCCGTACTCGGTGTTGTTGGCCTTGGCGAGGGCGTCGGCTTCGTCGCTGAAGGTCATCACGCCGGTGACCGGCCCGAAGATCTCCTCGCGGATCATCTTCATCGACGGGTTCACGCCGTCGAGGATGGTCGGCGAGAAGTAGTAGCCGGCGGCCAGCGGTGGCTCGGTCTGCCGGACGCCGCCGCAGACCAGCCGGGCGCCCTCCTGAGTGCCGCTCTCGACATACCCGGCGATCCGGTCCCGGTGTTGCGCGGAGATCTGCGCGCCCATCTGGGTCCGCTCCGACAGCGGGTCGCCGACACGGATCCGGCGCGCCAAAGATGCAAATCTGTCCAGGAACTCGTCGTGGATGGAGTCCTGCACAAATATCCGGGAGGCTGCCTGACACGACTGTCCGGCTGCCGAGAAGATGCCGTAGGCGGTCCGGTGCACGGCGGCGTCCAGATCAGCGTCGGCGAAGATCACCGTCGGCGATTTCCCGCCCAGCTCGAAGGTCACCAGCTTCAGGTCGGTGGCCGCGGCGGCGGCGATCTGGCGTCCCACCTCGGTGGAGCCGGTGAAGGCGATCTTGTCGACATCGGGATGGGCGACAAGCGCGGCACCGGCCTCTTCCCCGATTCCGGTGACCACGTTGAACACGCCTTCGGGCAGCCCGACCTCAGCGATCAAACCGGCGAACACCACTGCCGAGACAGAGGTTTCTTCGGCGGGTTTGAGGACGATGGTATTGCCGCCGGCCAGCGCCGGGCAGAGCTTCCAGGCCAACATGAGCAACGGCGAGTTCCACGGCACGATGGCCCCGACCACGCCGACCGGCTCACGCCGCGTGTAACTGAACGCTGTCGCCGCCTGGGGGTGGGTCTCACCGACGATGGTCTGACAGACTCCGGCAAAGTACTCGAAATATCGGACCACAGCGTCGATTTCGGCACGCACCTCGCGGACGGGCTTGCCGTTGTCGCGCGATTCGATGACCGTCAGTTCATCGCGGTGCCGGTCGACCACCGCGGCGATCTTCAACAGGAACCGGCCACGGTCAGCTGCGGACACAGCGGCCCACGGCCCTTCGAACGCGGCACGTGCCGCGCGCACCGCACTGTCGACATCCGCTGCCCCACCACGGGGCAACCGCGCCCAGACCCGGCCCGAACGGGGCTCGTAGGACTCGAACGTGGCTCCGTCGAGCGCCACAGCGGGCCTGCCGGCCACGAACATCGAGAGGTCAGCGACACCGGAATCAGCTGCGGCGTCGGCCAGTACGGCGACATCGCTGTGACGGTAGGTGGTGGCTGTCATGACTTGGCCTCCTGCGGCAATAGAACGGGCTTGATCTCCTGGAAGCTCTGCATCCGGCCCATCACGGTGTCGATGTCGGCGAGTGGATACCGGCCGCTGATCAACCGGTCGAACGGCAGCTGATCGGCGTAACGTTCGAGGATGGTGAGTGCGGTGCGGTAGTGCGAGATGTCGCCGGAGAAGGATCCGATGACGGTCAGGTTCTTCTTGGTGATGGTACCCGGGGCAACGGTGGTGGTGCCGGCTCCGAGCTGGCCCACCAGAAGGTAGCGGCCGTCGGGTCCGGCCATCTCCACGCCTTCGGCGAAAGCGGCTGGATGACCCGAGAACTCGGCGACCAGATCGGCACCCAAACCGTCGGTGGCCTGCATTATCATCGCCAGTCGCTCATCCGGATCAGGATGCGCGGCAAGGGAAATCACCTCATCGGCACCGAAATCCGAAGCGATCTCCAGCCGGGCGTCGGGTGCGCCCACCGTGATCACCCGACCGGCACCGGCCTGAGCGAACAGCCCCGTCGCCAGGATTCCCAACGGACCGGCACCCTGGACGACAACGGTGTGTTCCGGCCCTACCCGGCCCGCCTGCTCGACAGCGTTGACCACCGAGCGCAATGCGCAACTGGCCATGCTGGCGAGGTCGTCGGGAACCCCGTCCGGCACCCGCAGGCGACGCGAACCCGGCAACACGTAGGAGTGTTCGGCAAGCCCCCCGAGCAGGTGGGGCCACTGCTCCATGGTGTCCTGCCCGTAGGGAATCTTGTTGCGACACAGAGTGGGCCGCTTGCGCGCACACATGACGCAGCGTCCACAGAAGGAGTGGGTCCACAGGATCCGGTCTCCGATCTGCAGAGGCTGGCCGGCTGAATCGACGTCGGCACCCTCCCCGATCGCCAGGATCCGGCCGACCATTTCGTGTCCCAGGATCAGCGGCAATTCGACCTTGATGGCGAGCGTGCCTTCCCAGCAGTGCACATCGGTGCCGCACAGCGAGCACGCGACGATCTCGACGATCAGTCCACCCGGTTCCGCAATCCGCGGGACAGCGACCTCTTCGAGCTTGATCGGGGCACCGAACTCCCGAACCACCGCTGCCCGTGTATATTCCGGCAGTTTTGTCGCTTTCATCGCTCAACCTCCGCGGCAGTGTCGGGGACGACGATCACCGGAGCGGCGCTACGCACCTTGCCCCAGATGGCCATGACCAGGAAACTCAACAGGCACACGCCGGAAATGTACAGCGCGATGGGCCACGTAGCGCCATCACTCTTGAGCAGTAGCCACGCCGCGATCAGCGGCGTGAACCCGCCGACGATCGCGGCGCCCAGCTGGTAGCCCAGCGAGGCACCGGTGAACCGGACGCTGGTGTCGAACAGCGCGGAGAAGTAGCTGGCCTGCGCGGCGTACATCAGCGAGTGCCCGACGGCCAGGGCGATGATCAACGCGAGCCACAAGGTCCACTGCGAGCTGATACCGGCAAGCCAGAAGAACGGGAAGGCGAACAGCACCATGAACCCGGCACCGGCCATGTACACCGTCCGTGTACCGATCTTGTCCGCGAGCATGCCGAAACATCCGATTGTCAGGATGGCGAAGACGGCGGCAACCAGGATGCCGTTCCGCGCCGTGGCCTCCCCCGCACCCTGCTTGGCCAGAGTCAGCGCAAACACAGTGATCAGGTAGAACGTGCAGGTTTCGGCGGCCTTGGCGGAAAAGGTGATGAAGATTCCGCGACGGCCGGTGCGGAAGGTCTCCACCAGCGGGATGCGTTTCTTCTCCGCCTCGGCTTCGATGGCCCGAGCGGCGACCGCCGCGGCGAACTCGGGCGACTCGGAGATGGCACGTCGCAGCCACAGTCCGACAAGCATCAGTACCGCACCGAGAATGAACGGAACTCGCCAGCCCCAGCTTTGGAACTGATCTTCGGGAAGCAGCATGAACAACCCCAGGACCAGGCTGGCGAGCACCAGTCCGGCGTAGATGCCCATCTGCGGCCAGCTGCCGTAGAACCCGCGCCGCCCCTCCGGGGCGTGCTCGATGGTCATGATCGACGCGCCGCCCCATTCGCCGCCATGCGCCAGTCCCTGCACGATGCGCAGCAGGACAAGCAAAATGGGTGCGGCGACGCCGATCGTCTCGTAGGTCGGCAACAACCCGATGCCGACGGTGGACAGACCCATCAGTCCCAGTGTCGCGATGAGCACGCTCTTGCGCCCGAACTTGTCGCCGTAATGGCCGGCGATGATGCCACCGACCGGTCGTGCCACGAAGCCCACACCGAAGGTGGCCAGCGCGAGCAAGGTGCCGACGGCGGGGTCCTCGCTGTGGAAGAACAGCGCGCCGAAGATTGTCGCCGAGAGGGCTCCGTAGAGATAGAAATCGTAGAACTCGAGCATCGAGCCGATGCCGCTGGCCAGCGCGACGCGCTTGACCAGACGTTCGTTGGGCGCAACCGGCGCCGTGGTAGCGGTCATGGTTTTCCTTGTGTGGTCGCGATGTGTCGGAGCCCGGGGCCGACGACGCCGGCCTCGGTCAGTTCGTCCAAGATGTCTTCGGGATAAGCCAATTCGTCTCGCAGGATGTTCTCGTTGTGTTCACCGAGCGCCGGTCCCGGATGCCGGATTCGGCCCGGGGTCCGCGACAGCTGGGCGATCAGACCCTGCATCCGCAGTGGGCCGAGGACGGGGTGTTCGACCGTGACAACACTTCCTCGCTCGGCGAAGTGAGGGTCAGCGGCGATGTCTGCGGCGCTGTACACCGGGCCGGCAGTTGCTCCGACCGCTTCGAACATCGCCAAGACGTCGGCACTGTCGCGCTGTCCGACCCAGGTCGCAATGGCTTCGTCGATCACGTCTCGGTGCTTTATCCGTCCGGCGACATCGCTGAACCAGTCCGCCTCTGCCAGGTCCGACCGGTCGACCGCACGCATGATGCGTTGCGCAGTCGAGGTGGTGGCACCCGAGAGCGCGATCCAGCGACCGTCGCGGGTTTGGAAGCATTCACGCGGCACATTGAATCCCGTTCGGCTGCCTTGGCGCATCGGCAGGGTGCCGAGTTGATCGTATGCCGAGGTCTGGGCTCCAAGGATCCAGAACAGCGGTTCGTAGATGGACATGTCGACGATTTGGCCCTGGCCGGTGGCCTCGGCGTGGCGTAACGCCACCATGGTCGCGAAAGCTCCGGCAAGCGCGGTGACGCCGTCGGCCAGCGGCCACTGTGGGAGCACTGGCGGTCCATCGGCGGCGCCGTTGGTGTCCGCGAAGCCCGACATCGCCTCGGCGATCGTCCCGAACCCGGGGCGCGAGCGGTACGGGCCGGTCTGACCGAAACCCGAAACCCGCACGACAACCAGTTTTGGGTTTGCTGCGAGCAGATCCTGCGGATCCAGTCCCCACTTCTCCAGGGTCCCCGGTCGGAAGTTCTCGATGAAGACGTCAGCGTCGGCCAGGAGCCGGCGCAACACCGCCGCGCCCCGCGGATCGGACAGCGCCAGGCTGATGTCGCGCTTGTTCCGGCCCACCAGCGCCCACCAGAGCGACTCGTTTTCCTTGCGCCACTCCCACTGTCGCAATCCATCCCCCTGCGGATGTTCGACCTTGACGACATCCGCGCCGAAGTCGCCGAGAAGTGTCGCGATCATCGGACCTGCGTAGATCGTGGCCGCATCGACAACGCGGACCCCCTGCAGCGGTGGCGGCCCACTCCCTACCGGCGTTGTATCAAACATTTAATTAAGTTAGCGGACGAGTGACCTCGCCCACAAGTGGGCCGCCAAAATGGGGGCCTCACCCACTTGCGGCCCGGGGAGCCACCACGGCGTATCGAGACGCCCGCGGAGGTAGCCAGCATCGTCGACTTCCTACTGCGCGATGGCGCTGTGCACGGCGTGGACAGCGCGTGCAGGAGCTCGACGGCCGTTGCGGGTGTCGCCAGGGCCGCGTACCACCAGCCGATCACATCCTCGAAAGGCTGGGTGCGACGCCGCACTTCTGCCGGCCACACCAAGGACCCGAACTCGAAGTCGGCGCCGATCGAGCCGCTGCGACACCAAGGCGCGCCGAACATCCTGTTGGTGAGGATCGACGTGCCGGCTGCGGCGGGTCGAGCACCTACGGCGGCCCGCGCAATACGCCAACTCTGGAACCACTCTCCGCTAACCGACTGCGCTACAGAATGTTTCACACTGCCGCATCGCGTTCGCCGAGTCGCGCATCGCAGTTGTCGGGACGCAACCATGACACCGTGAAGGTGGTGTCACCGAAATCGCCACCTCCACACTCGGAACAGTGGGAAACCGGGGAAGTCGAGCTACCAGCACTGGATGCCGACCGCTGGGAACCTCGACCCCGAGCATCATGCCCGCCAGCGGGCGCAGCAGCTGCGCGTCGCCTGGGAATTCAATAGCCAGTGCTGCACGTACGGATCGGCAGCCATCCGCCGAAACGCCTGCAGGGACGCTTCGGAAGAGTTGACCTGCCAGTGCCGTTCTTTGTCGATGTCGAACCACACCACCGCGCGGATGTCCGGGAACCGTGATTGCAGGTGCGGCACAACCGCGTCGATCCACTGCGCCTTGCTGCCCCGACTTCATCCGAGGCTGTTTCACCGATGATGATCGGATTACCCAGGGTGTGCAGTTGGTCGTGGAGCGGCCCGAACACCCGAGCGCTGCCGCCGCGCTGTCTCACCCATCACGGGTCACACTCCACCACACCCGACGCAAGGACTCCGTAAAGAGCCACTTCCGCGGCGTCAAGAAAGCGTCAACGCCGCGCAACAGCCGCCGCGGCGAGCGTTGACTCGCTCGTGAACCCACAGGTGTGGGTCACGAAACGGAGCTGAAGAGATGCTTGTACTCGCCTACGTCGTGCTGACCATCGCGATCTTCGCGATGTTCTCCTACGCGGTGAGGGTGCTCGAACGATGAGCGTGGCCAACGGCGTCGGGCTGGTTCTGGCCGTCCTCATCGCCGGATTCCTGATAGCCACCCTGCTGTTCCCGGAGAGGTTCTAGTGAGCGGCACCACCGCAGGAATCCTGTTCCTGCTGACCCTGATGATCACCCTGGCGGCCATCCATGTGCCGCTGGGCGACTACATGTATCGCGTCTACACCACCACCGCCGACTGGCGACTGGAGCGCGGCATCTACAAAGTGATCGGCGCCGATCCCAAAGCCGAGCAGACGTGGGGTGCCTACGCCCGCAGCGTCCTGGCGTTCTCCGGAATCTCCGTGCTGTTCCTGTTCCTCTTCCAACTGCTGCAGGACAAGCTGCCGCTGCACCTGCACGACCCCGGCACCGCGATGACACCGGCGCTGGCCTGGAACACCGCGGTCAGCTTTGTCACCAACACCAACTGGCAGGCCTATTCCGGGGAATCCACCCAGGGACACCTGGTGCAGATGGCGGGGCTGACCGTGCAGAACTTCGTCTCGGCGGCTGTCGGCATGGCCGTCGCCGTGGCGCTGGTGCGGGGGTTTGCCCGAACCAGAACCGGTGAGCTGGGCAACTTCTGGGTGGACCTGGTGCGCGGCACGCTACGCATCCTGCTGCCCATCGCGGTGATCGGTGCGATCATCCTGATCGCCGGCGGCGCGATCCAGAACTTCGCACTGCACTCCACCGTCGTCGACACCATCGTCGGTGGGCAACAGGTGATTCCGGGCGGGCCGGTGGCCAGCCAGGAAGCGATCAAGCTACTGGGCACCAACGGCGGCGGATTCTTCAACGCCAACTCGGCGCACCCGTTCGAGAACCCCACGGCGTGGACCAATTTTGTCCAGATCGTGCTGATCACGATGATCGCGTTCTCGCTGCCACGCACCTTCGGCAAGATGATCGGCAACACCAAGCAGGGTCTGGCGATCGTCGCCGTGATGGCCGGCATCGCCACCCTGAGTGTCAGCTTGACGATGTTCTTCCAGCTGCAGGCACATGGCACCGTGCCGACCGCCGTGGGCGCGGCGACCGAGGGCGTCGACCAACGCTTCGGGGTGGCCGACTCAGCGGTGTTCGCGGCCAGTACGACGCTGACCTCAACCGGCGCAGTGAATTCGTTCCACGATTCCTACACCAGTTTGGGTGGGCTGATGACGATGTTCAACATGCAGCTCGGTGAAATCGCACCCGGCGGAGTGGGTTCGGGCCTGTACGGCATGCTGATCCTGGCGATCGTCACCGTGTTCATCGCCGGACTGATGGTCGGGCGCACCCCGGAGTATCTGGGCAAGAAGATCACCCCGCGCGAGATCAAGCTCGCCGCAGGCTATTTCCTGATCACCCCGCTGGTGGTGCTGACCGGCACCGCGATCGCGATGGCGTTCCCGCAGCCGCGAGCCGGCATGCTCAACACCGGCCCACACGGGCTGTCCGAGGTGTTGTACGCCTTCACCTCGGCGGCCAACAACAACGGTTCGGCCTTCGCCGGGCTCAGCGTCAACACTTCCTGGTACAACACCGCACTCGGTGTGGCGATGCTGTTGGGCCGGTTCCTGCCGATGATCCTGGTGCTGGCGTTGGCCGGCGCCCTGGCCCGCCAGGGCAGCACCCCGGCATCGGTGGGCACGCTGCCGACACATCGCCCCCAGTTTGTCGGGATGGTGGCGGGCGTGACGCTGATCCTGGTGGCTCTGACATTCCTGCCCACGCTTGCGCTGGGCCCCCTCGCTGAAGGAATTCACTGAAATGACGGTCACCATGATCACTTCGACGGTGCACACCGCTGACACAGCCGCACCACACCAACCCGTCAAGGGCGGATTGCTCGACCCGAGGACGCTGCTGCGGGCGGCACCCGACGCCCTTCGCAAGCTGGATCCGCGCACGCTGTGGCGCAACCCGGTGATGTTCATCGTCGAGATCGGCGCCGCCTGGTCCACCGTGCTCGCCATCGTGGAACCGTCCTGGTTCTCCTGGCTGATCGTGTTCTGGCTGTGGTCGACGGTGATCTTTGCCAATCTCGCCGAAGCGGTGGCCGAAGGCCGCGGCAAGGCGCAGGCCGACGCACTGCGCAAAGCCCAGTCGGCCACCGTCGCCCGCAAGCTCGACCGCTGGTCGCCCGGGCACCCCGGGACCGAGGTCAGCATTGCCGCTGCCCTGCTCAAACGAGGCGACTTCGTGGTGGTCGAAGCCGGCCAGGTCATCCCAGGTGACGGCGACGTGGTGGACGGCATCGCCTCGGTGGACGAGTCGGCGATCACCGGCGAATCCGCCCCGGTCATCCGGGAATCCGGCGGTGACCGATCCGCGGTGACCGGTGGCACCACCGTGTTGAGTGACCGCATCATCGTCGAGATCACCCAGAAACCCGGCGACAGCTTTGTCGACCGGATGATCGCCCTGGTCGAAGGCGCCCACCGGCAGAAGACGCCGAACGAGATCGCGCTCAACATCTTGTTGTCCGCGCTGACCATCATCTTCGTCTTTGCCGTCGCCACCCTGCAGCCGCTGGCCATCTACTCCAAGGCCAACAACCCGGGTGTGCTGGACACCCCGGCCCTCGACGGCAACGGAGTGACGGGCATCGTCTTGGTGGCGTTGCTGGTCTGTCTGATCCCGACCACCATCGGCGCGCTGCTGAGCGCCATCGGGATCGCCGGGATGGACCGCCTGGTGCAGCGCAATGTGCTGGCCAAATCGGGTCGGGCCGTCGAAGCCGCCGGTGACGTCAACACGCTGCTGCTGGACAAGACCGGCACCATCACCCTGGGCAATCGTCAAGCCGGCGACTTCATTCCGCTGCCCGGCGTCGACGTCAACACCCTCGCCGATGCCGCGCAGTTGTCCAGCCTGGCCGACGAAACCCCTGAGGGCCGCTCGATCGTGGTGTACGCCAAGGCCACTCACGGACTGCGGGCCCGGCAACCCGGTGAGCTCAGGGGTGCGCGGTGGATCGAGTTCACCGCCACCACCAGAATGTCCGGCGTCGACCTGGACGACGGTCAGTCATTGCGCAAGGGTGCGGCCGGCTCGGTGGCCGAGTGGGTGCGTGGCCTCGGCGGCTCGGTGCCGGCCCAGCTGACCGACATCGTCAGCGACGTCTCCCATTCCGGTGGTACACCGCTGGCGGTGGGGCGCGCCCATCACGGTCGGGCCGAGGTGCTGGGGGTGATCCACCTCAAAGATGTGGTGAAACCAGGCATGCGGGAACGCTTCGACGAGATGCGTCGCATGGGGATCCGGACGGTGATGATCACCGGCGACAACCCGATGACAGCCAAGGCCATCGCCGACGAGGCCGGCGTCGACGACTTCCTCGCCGAAGCCACCCCCGAGGACAAGCTGGCCCTGATCAAACGCGAACAGCAGGGCGGCCGGCTGGTGGCGATGACCGGTGACGGCACCAACGACGCCCCCGCACTGGCTCAAGCCGATGTCGGGGTGGCGATGAACTCCGGCACCTCGGCAGCCAAAGAGGCCGGCAACATGGTCGATCTCGATTCCGACCCGACCAAGCTGATCGAGATCGTCGAGATCGGTAAGCAGCTGCTGATCACCCGGGGCGCGTTGACCACGTTTTCCATCGCCAACGACATCGCCAAGTACTTCGCCATCATCCCGGCGTTGTTCGTGACGCTGTTCCCCGGCCTGGATCTGCTCAATGTGATGCGGCTGCACAGCCCGCAGTCCGCGATCCTGTCCGCGGTGATCTTCAACGCGATCGTCATCGTGTTCCTGATCCCGCTGGCGCTGCGCGGGGTGCGCTACACCCCGGCGGGCGCATCGAAGCTGTTGAGCCGCAACCTGCTCATCTACGGGCTCGGCGGCATCATCGCACCGTTTGTCGGTATCAAGCTGATCGACCTTGTTGTCCAACTCTTCCCCGGGATGTCCTGACATGTTGTTCTCCAACATCATTCGCCAGCACTGGGCGGCACTGCGCGCGTTGTTGATCCTGACTGTCCTGACCGGGTTGCTCTATCCGGTGCTGGTGTGGGCGATGGCCCAACTGCCCGGGCTCAGCGCCGGCGCCGCCGGCTCGCTGATCGAAGCCGATGGAAAACCTGTGGGCAGCAGCCTGATCGGGCAGTCGTTCAGCAGACCCGACGGCACCCCCCTGCCGCAGTACCTGCAGCCCCGCCCGTCCGCGGCCGGCCAGGGATACGACACCATGTCGACCGGAGCGAGCAACCTGGGCCCCGAGGACATCGTCGACACCGAAGGTCACACCAGCCTGCTCACCACGGTGTGCACCCGCAGCCGGGAGATCGGCGCCGCCAACGGCGTCGACGGATCTCGCCCGTTCTGCACCAATGACGGTGTGGGCGCGGTGCTCTCGGTCCTGGGTCAGCGCGACGGCCGCGGCAACGTGGTGCACCCCACCCGGGTGATCAGTGTGAACCAACTCTGCGCCACCACCACAACACCGTTCCTGGCCACCTACGAAGGCGTGCGGGTGGAATGCAACAGCGGACCGGACTACACGTCGGGCCAGATTGTGTCCATCGCGGGCAGCACCGCCGAACCTCAGGTGCCCGCCGACGCCGTCACCGCCAGCGGGAGCGGACTGGACCCCGACATCTCGCCGGCCTACGCCGAACTCCAGATAGGGCGAATCGCGCAGGCCCGGGGCCTGCGCCCCGAGCAGGTGCGGGCGGTCATCGCCGAACACACCAGCGGGCGGCCCCTCGGATTCATGGGTGAACCCCATGTCAATGTCCTGGCGGTGAACCTAGCACTCGACCGCCTGGGTGGATGATGGTCAGATGAGCACTGGCAAGCGGGGTGAACTGCGCATCTACCTGGGCGCGGCACCCGGCGTCGGCAAGACGTTTGCCATGCTCGGTGAGGCGCACCGGCGCCTGGAACGGGGCACCGACCTGGTGGCCGCGGTGGTCGAACCCCATGGCCGCCGCAAAACCGCCGAACTCCTGGAGGGAATCGAGGTCGTGCCGCCGCGGTATCTCGACTACCGCGGCGGCACCTTCGCCGAACTCGATGTCGCCGCCGTGCTCGAACGCAACCCCGAGGTGGTGCTGGTCGACGAACTCGCCCACACCAACACCCCCGGCAGCAAGAACCCGAAGCGCTGGCAAGACGTCGAAGAGCTCTTGGAGGCGGGGATCACCGTCATCTCGACGGTCAACATCCAGCACCTGGAAAGCCTCAACGACGTCGTCGCGCAGATCACCGGCATCGCCCAGCAGGAAACCGTTCCCGACTCCGTGGTGCGCGGCGCCGACCAGGTAGAACTTGTCGACGTCACCCCGGAAGCGCTACGTCGTCGACTCTCGCACGGCAACGTCTACTCCTCCGAGCGGATCGACGCCGCCCTGAGCAACTACTTCCGGCAGGGCAACCTGACCGCACTGCGGGAGTTGGCGCTGCTGTGGCTGGCCGACCAGGTTGATGCCGCCCTGTCGAAGTATCGAGCCGACCACGAGATCAGCGACACCTGGGAGGCCCGGGAACGCGTCGTGGTGGCGGTGACCGGCGGCGCCGAATCAGAAACACTGGTACGCCGGGCTTCTCGCATCGCCTCCAAATCCAGTGCGGAACTGATGGTTGTTCATGTTGTGCGGGGTGACGGTCTTGCCGGGGTGTCCGCCCCGCAGATGGGCAAGATCCGGGAATTGGCGACCAGTCTGGGCGCCACCCTGCACACCGTCGTCGGCGACGACGTGACCTCGGCGCTGCTGGACTTCGCCCGGGAACGCAACGCCACCCAGCTGGTGATCGGCACCTCGCGACGGTCCCATTGGGCGCGGATCTTCGACGCCGGAATCGGTACCCGCACAGTGCAGGAATCCGGCAAGATCGACGTCCACATGGTCACCCACGAGGAGGCCAAACGACCGTTCCCGCTGTCCCGGCTGGCACCGGGGGAACGACGGGTGGTGTCCTGGCTGGCGGCCTTCCTGGTGCCGTCGGCGACCTGCGCGTTGATCTACGGGCTCCTGGACCCGGAAATCGGGGTCGGTGGCGACAGTGCCCTATTTTTCATCGGAGTGCTGGTGGTGGCACTGCTCGGCGGTTTCGGGCCGGCCGTCATCTCGGCACTGCTGTCCGGCATGCTGCTCAACTACTTCCTCACCGACCCGCGGTACAGCCTGACGATCTCCGAACCCGACAGTGCCATCACGATTTTTGTGCTGCTGGTGGTCGCCGTTGCGGTCGCCGCCCTGGTCGATCGAGCCGCCCGACGCAGCCGCGAGGCCCGGCGCGCCTCCCAGGAGGCCGAACTGCTGGCGCTGTTTGCCGGTTCGGTGCTGCGGGGGGCCGACCTGACGTCGCTGCTGGAACGGGTGCGCGAGACATATCAGCAGCGCTCGGTGTCCCTGCTCCGGGAGGGATCGGGGGTGGTGTCGTGTGTCGGTGACGATCCGTGCGTGGACATCGAATCCGCAGACACCGCAGTCGAAGTCGGCGACGACGAGTTCTGGCTGCTGATGTCGGGACGCACCCTGCCCGCCCAGGACCGGCGCGTCCTGGGCGCCGTCGCCTCCCAGGCCGCCGGACTGGTGCGGCAACGGGAACTCATCGACGAGGCGAGCCGCGCCGAGGCGATCACCCGGGCCGACGACCTGCGCCGCTCGCTGCTCTCCGCCGTCAGCCACGACCTGCGCACCCCGCTGGCCGCGGCCAAGGCCGCGGTATCGAGCCTGCGCGGCAACGATATCGACTTCTCCCCCGAAGACACCGGGGAGCTGCTGGCGACCGTCGAGGAATCGATCGACGGGCTGACCGTCCTGGTCGGCAATCTGCTGGACTCGTCCCGGTTGGCCGCCGGCGTGGTGCGGCCCGCCCTGAGCCACGTCTACGTCGAGGAAGCGGTTCAGCGCGCGCTGCTCGGCATCACCCTGGGATCGGGACGCGCCGCGCTGGACCGGGTGAAGGTGGACGTCGGCGATGCGGTGGTACTCGCCGATTCCGGCCTCCTGGAACGTGTTCTGGTGAACCTGATCGACAATGCGCTGCGCTACTCGGCCGGCAGCATGGTGCGCGTCAACGCCGGACCCGTCGGTGACCGCGTGCTGATCAACGTGGTGGACACCGGCCCGGGCGTGACCCGGGGCACCGAGGAACAGATGTTCGCCCCGTTCCAGCGCCTCGGCGACACCGACACCAGCAGCGGTGTCGGACTCGGACTCTCGGTGGCTCGGGGTTTCACCGAGGCCATGGGAGGCACCATCGCGGCAACGGACACCCCCGGCGGCGGGCTGACGGTTGTGGTCGATCTCGCCGGTGCGACTGGAGGACTGTGATGGCAAAAACCCAGGTCCTGGTGATCGACGACGAACCCCAGATTCTGCGCGCGCTGCGCATCAACCTGTCGGTACGCGGCTATGACGTGTTCACCGCCGCCACCGGCGCCGAGGCGCTGCAGAGCGCCGCCGAACACAAACCCGATGTCGTGATCCTCGACCTGGGGTTGCCGGACATGTCGGGTATCGATGTGCTGGCCGGGTTGCGCGGTTGGCTGACCGCCCCGGTCATCGTGCTCTCCGCACGCACCGACTCCTCCGACAAGGTCGAAGCCCTCGATGCCGGAGCCGACGATTACGTGACCAAACCGTTCGGTATGGACGAGTTCCTGGCCCGCCTTCGGGCGGCGGTGCGGCGCGCGGCAGCCTCCTCCGACACCGACCAGCCGGTGATCGAGACCTCGTCGTTCACCGTCGATCTCAGCGCCAAGAAGGTCACCCGCAACGGCTCCGAAGTGCATCTGACCCCCACCGAGTGGGGCATGCTGGAAATGCTGGTGCGCAACCGCGGCAAGCTGGTGGGCCGCGAGGAGTTGCTCAAAGAGGTGTGGGGACCGGCCTATGCCAAGGAAACCCACTATCTGCGGGTCTATCTGGCGCAGTTGCGCCGCAAGCTGGAAACCGACCCGTCGCACCCCAAACATCTGCTCACCGAGGCCGGTATGGGGTACCGCTTTCAGGAATGACGGGCAGCTCCGTGGCCAATCCGCCGTTGGCTGTTACATCGGCGCACACCGGGGTATTCGTGCTGCGCAGACGTCAATACCGGGGAAAGAAGGACCTATGGCCGTCAGCCGTTCGCGGGTGCGCCGCCGGCCTCAGGAGGGCTTGTTGGCGGTGCAGTGCGCCGCCATCCTCGTCGGCTCACTGCTCCTGATAGTGGGCACGCTCGGATTCATCCCCGGCATCACCACCGGGCTCGACTCGCTGCAGTTGTCCGGCCCCCGCTCGGAGGCCGCCGTGTTCGGGGTGTTCGAGATCTCCGTCCTGCACAATCTGCTCAACGTGGCCGTCGGCGTCGCCGGCCTGGTGCTGGCGTCGTCGTACGCCCGCGCCCGCGCCTACCTGCTGCTGGGCGGTGCGCTCTACCTCGGACTGTGGGTCTTCGGTCTGGTGATCGACCACGAGTCACCGGCAAATGTGTTGCCGGTCAACAACGCCGACAACTGGTTGCATCTCGGACTCGGGGTGGCGATGGTGGTGTTGGGGCTGACCCTGGCCGGTGCCCGGCTACCCCGGGGAGCGCGAGGCGAGATCTTGGTCCCGCCGGGCGAGAGCTGACACCGTCAGCAGCTGCCCTGCAGCCAGGACTTCACATAGCCGGCACTCTGATAGGCGTAAATCCAGCCCCAGCCCCACGGACCGAGCCGCGACGGGGTCGACACCATCACCAGCTGACCGTCGAAACACTTGCCGATGATGTAGCGAGCCCGGGAGATGTGCGACGTCGAGGTCACGACGATCACTGTGCGCCAACCATTTTGGTCGGCCAGCCGGCGCAGTTCGCGCCCCTCGCCCAACGTGGTCCGCGGCTCGGGGGCAAAACACCACAACGTGACATCCCGCTGCGGCCGCGAACACAATCCGTCGAGCACCGGGTCGGTGGGCCGGTACGGGTTCGACAGCACCAGATTCGGCGCCAGCCCCTGGTGGGCAAGTTCCAGTCCCCGCACATAGCGCTGCCCCGAGGCCGTCCCGCCCAGCACCAGAATGGCATCCGCGGGCCGGGGATCATCGACGTGCGGCCGGACAAACACCGGGAAACCGGCAAACGCGGCCACCACAACAAGGATCACCGAACCGGCCAACCACCGACGAGCGCGCGCCTTTGCACGTCGCACGCCGGTGTGTCGCCGGACAAACACGCGCGGTCGCGGGGTCAGGCGATCGAGTAGGCGATGCCGTCGAGGATGTCGTGCTCGCTGACCGTCAGGGTCTCGATACCGGCCCGCTCGCTCAACACCCGCGCCAACTCCTGCACGATGATCGCCCCGCCGCCGATCACGTCGACCCGGCCCTCGTGCATCGGCCCCAGGGCGGCGCGCTGTTTGCGCGTCATCGCGATCAGCTCGTCACACACCTGGTGCAGACGGCCCAACGGCACCGTCGACAGATGAATCGCCTCGGCATCGTAGGTGGTCAAGTCCTGGGCCAGCGCAGCGATGGTGGTGAACGTCCCGGCAACCCCCACCCAGGTGTTGGCCCGGTCGACAGGCACCACCTGCAACGCCTGCCCCAGCAGTTGGCGGACCACACCCCGGGCCGCCTCCACCTCGGCCGGCGTCGGCGGGTCCGAGTGCAGACACCGCTCGGTCAACCGCACACACCCGATGTCCGCGGAGAATCCGGTACTGACACCGGTGCCGTCCCCGAGGACCACCTCCGTCGACCCACCACCGAGATCAACCACCACAAAAGGTGCACCGGCAGCATCCATTTCAGCCACCGCGCCGTAGAAGGACAGGCCGGCTTCCTCTTCCCCGGTGATCACCTCGGCGATCGCACCGGGTACCACCGCACCCAGGATCTCCGAAGTCATCTCGAAGAACTCGTCACGGTTGCCGGCGTCCCGGGCCGCCGACGTCGCCACCATCCGCACCCGCGTCACGGAATGCCGACGCAGTGCAGCGGCGTAGTCGGTCAGGGCCACGCGGGTACGGGCGATCGCCTCCGGGGCGAACTCACCGGTGGCGTCCACCCCCTGCCCCAGCCGCACGACCCGCATCTCCCGGTGCACATCGTGCAACCAGCCGTCCTCGGTCACGTCGGCGATCAACAGACGGATCGAGTTGGTGCCGCAGTCGATGGCCGCCACCCGCGTCATGCAAGCACCGCCTGCGCGGGTGTCACTCGCTGGGCCCTCATATCCACTGCTCCCTCACCAAGATCCCGGCCATCCCCGGCTCGACCGCCAGGATCGCCAAGGCTTCATCACCGAATGGATTGACGCCCTTGCCTTTTGCCAGCGAATGGGCGATGACCACATGCAAGCATTTCACCCGATCCGGCATCCCACCACCGGAAAAGGTGGTGCCCAGCGGTTCGATCGCGTCCCGCTCGGCCAGGAACTGCTCGTGCGCCCGCCGATACGCCGCCGCCAACTCCGGATCCGACTCCAACCGGTCGGTCATCTCTTTCATCAGGCCCGAGGATTCCAACCGACTCGCAGCAGCCGTCAGCGCCGGATGCGTCAGGTAGAACAGCGTCGGGAACGGTGTTCCGTCAGGCAGTTTCGGCGCGGTCTTCACCACGGCGGGCTCCCCGTTCGGGCAGCGGTACGCAATTTCCAGGACCCCACGCGGTTCGCGGCCCAATTGGGCGGCGACGGCAGCGAGGTCGTTCCCATCAACCACCGGGCACCACCGGCGGAGGCAGCGGTTCACCCGGAAGGGGTTCACCCGGCGGCGGCAGCTCACCGGGCAAGGGCGCAACCGGCGGCGGCAGCGGCGGACCGTGCGGGTCGTCGGCAATGGTCTTCCACAGCGTGCTGTACCACGGACCGCTGGGGGTTTCGATCCCTTCGGGCAAGGCCTCAGGCTCCGGTCCGGCAGCCGACGGCGGCAACTGCACCTGATACGGAATGTCGCCGGGCATCACAAAGCCCAGGCGCTCCCGGGCCTGGGCCGCGATGAACGCCGGGTCGGCGAGCTTCATCTTTTGCTCCTCCAGATCGGCGATCTGCTCCCGCAGCGCCGCTTCGCTGGCGATCAGCTGACTCATCTCCGTACGTTGGGCGAAATAGGTGCGGACCGGCCCGGCGATGGTCAGCGTCAACACACAGACCACCGCGGCCAGCACCGCGGCCCGGCGTGCGGTGAAGCCCATCCGTTTCTCGGACTGCCGCTCGGCCGACACCACGATCGACTGCCGGATCAGCTCGTGAACCGAGTCGTCCTGATCGACGTCGGTGTCGGGATCGGCGGGACTCGGCTGGTCGCGCCGCACCACCGAGGCCTGCTTCGCCGTCTTGCGAGGACGCCCCGGCTTTCCTGGGACATCCCCAGAGCGCCCCGGACCGGAGGTCGGGGACCGCCGTTTATCGGGGCGCTTGGGGTCAGCCATCGGTTAGAGACTACCCAGCCGGGCTGGGCGAGCCGATTATTTGGAGTCCACCGACAGCCGCGGGAACGCCAGGTCACCGGCGTAGCGGGCGGCATCGCCGAGAGCTTCCTCGATGCGCAGCAGCTGGTTGTACTTGGCTACCCGCTCGCTGCGAGCCGGTGCACCGGTCTTGATCTGGCCGGAGCCCACCGCCACCGCCAGGTCGGCGATCGTGGTGTCCTCGGTCTCGCCGGAACGGTGGCTCATCATGGTGCGGTAACCGCTGCTGTGCGCCAGCGCCACCGCATCGAGCGTTTCGGTCAGAGTGCCGATCTGGTTGACCTTCACCAGCAGCGCATTGGCCGCACCCTTGACGATGCCCTCTTCGAGGCGCTCCGGGTTGGTGACAAACAGGTCGTCTCCAACCAACTGCACCCGGTCGCCGATCGCGGTGGTGAGCGCCACCCAACCATCCCAGTCGTCCTCGGACAGCGGATCCTCGATGGACACCAGCGGGTAGGCGTCGAGCAGACCGGCGTAGAACTCCGCCATCTGTTCAGCGGTGCGGGTTTGCTTCTCGAAGGCGTAACCCGTTCCATCGGTGTAGAACTCGGTGGCCGCGACGTCCAGGGCCAGCGCGACGTCCGAACCCAGCTTCAGACCGGTGATCTCGATCGCCGAGCTGATCAGATCCAGCGCCGCCTTGGTACCGGCCACATCGGGGGCAAAACCGCCCTCGTCACCCAGGCCGGTGGCCAGGCCCTGCTTCTTGAGCACCGACTTCAGCGCGTGGTAGACCTCGGTGCCCCAGCGCAGCGACTCCTTGAACGTCGGCGCACCGATCGGGGCGACCATGAACTCCTGCACATCGACCCCGGTGTCGGCATGTGCGCCGCCGTTGAGGATGTTCATCATCGGCACCGGCAGGATGTGGGCGTTCGGTCCGCCCAGGTAGCGGAACAACGGCAGCGCGGCGCTGTCGGCAGCGGCCTTGGCGACGGCCAGGGACACGCCGAGGATGGCGTTGGCACCCAGCCGGGACTTGTCCGGGGTGCCGTCGAGGTCCAGAAGCGCCTGATCCACCAACCGCTGATCATCGGCCGAGAGCCCGATCACCGCGGGGGCGATCTCGTCGAGGACGGCCTCGACCGCCTTCTGCACACCCTTGCCGCCGTAACGCTCACCGCCGTCGCGCAGCTCAACGGCTTCGTGTTCCCCGGTGGAGGCACCCGAGGGCACCGCGGCGCGGGCAAAGGTGCCGTCCAGCAGCGCGATCTCGACTTCGACCGTCGGATTGCCACGGGAATCGAGGATCTCTCGGGCGCCGACCTGCTCGATCATGGGCACGGGCGTCTCCTTGTGTCGTTCTGCTGATGAGATTTCGGTCCTCAGCCTAGAGCCTGCTCACCCCCGCTGCCGAGAGCGGACCACCCCGTCACCGCCCGAGCGCCTGCTCGGCACGCAGCGTCAGCACCGTGCTGGTGATAGTCGCCACAGTCTTGCCGTCTCCGCGGACGACATCACAGCCGTAATGGGTGACGGTGCGGCCCGAGTGTGTCGGCCGCGCGGTCGCGACCAGGGTGTCGCCCCACACCGGCCGCAGGAAGGCCGCCCGGATATCGACGCTGGTGAACGACTCGCCGGGGCGCATCAACGTGGAGTGCGCGGTACCGATCGCCGTGGACCGACGCCAGAGAACCAAGATGGTGCAATCAAAGAATTGTCCTAGCTACATTGGCCGCATCCGGGTCCAGCGCTACACCTCGGTCGTTGATCACCTGGCCGCGGCCATCCGCAGCGGCGCCCTCCCACCGGGCACCCGACTGCCCACCCACCGCTGCCTGGCTCGCGAACACGGCATCGCGCAGGCCACCGCCACCAAGGTCTACCGAGCACTCGTGGCGGCCGGCCTGGTGGTCGGCGAGCCGGGCCGCGGCACTTTTGTGCGGGATCTCAGCGGCTTCGCCGGACTGGAGCCCCGCCGGCTCCCCCACCGGCAACCCGGCGTCGACCTGTCCTTCAATCAGCCGCTGGCCGCCACCCAGGGCGACCAGCTGCGAACCGCCTTGAGGGAACTGGCCGCAGAAAGCGACCTCGCCGCCCTCTTGCGCCAACAGCCGCCAGGTGGCCGCAGCCGCGACCGGGCCGCCATCGCCACCTATCTCCTCGGCCGTCAGATCGACGTCGCCCCAGACGCCGTCCTGCTCACCGCAGGCGCCCAACACGGCCTGGACACCACCTTCGGGGCGCTCGGCGCCCTGGTAGCCGCGGACACGCTGACCTATCCGGGGGCCAAGGTGTCGGCCGCCACCCGCCGAGTCGAATTGGCCCCGATCCGTGCGGATTTCACCGGCACCGACCTCGACCACCTGGTATGGCTGTGTACCCGTCGACCCATCACGGCGATCGACACCATCCCGAGCCTGCACAACCCCCTGGGCTTCACTCTGGACACCGAAGCGCGACAACGGATCACCGACATCGCCCGGCGCCACGACCTCACCATCATCGAAGACGCCACCTACGCCTTCCTCGAACCCGAAGCACCGCCGGCGCTGTTCACGCTGGCGCCGGAGCGCACCGTCTACGTGGGCAGCATGTCCAAGAATCTGGCGGCGGGCCTGCGGGTCGGATTCCTGGTGGTGCCACCGCAGCTGCGCCCGGAACTGAGCCGGGTGCTGCGTGCCAGCAGTTGGGGCACCTCCAGCGTCAGCGCCGCGCTGACCACCCGCTGGCTGGGCGACGGCACCGTCGGGCGCCTCGAGAACCTACGTCGCGACGACGCCAGAGAACGTCAGGCGCTGGCCCGGGACCGGCTATCCGGCCTCGACTACCGCGCCCACCCCGGCTCGTACTGCGGCTGGCTCACCCTGCCCGAGGACAGCCGCAGCGATCTGGTGACCACCGCGGACGCCTTCTCACTCACCCCGAACGCCCCGAACGCACTCCGGCTGGCCCTGGCCACGCCGGAGTTGGCTGATCTGGAAGCCGCACTGGGACGCATCCGGACCGTCGTCACGGATCACAGTGCGCGACCGCCGGCGTAGGCGGTCGCCAGATCCCTCACACTCCTGGCGTACTGCTCGGAATTGTTGTAGGCCTTGAGCGCGGCCATCCATCCCCGCGGTGTTGCCAAATCGCCACCGCGCCAACACAAATAGCCGGCGGCAGACAGCGCGGCATCGTCGATGTTGTCCGGACTGATGATGCCGTCGTTGTTGGCGTCCACCCCGTAGAGCTTCCAGGTCTCCGGGATGAACTGCATGGGCCCCATGGCGCGATCCAGATGAGGGTCCCCGTCGAGCTCGCCGCCGTCGGTGTCGGGGATGTGCATATTGCCCCCGGTGCCGTCGAGCTGGACCCCTCGAATCGGAGGCGTGATGTCACCGTTGGGCGCCAGCTCGGCACCGCGGTAGGTGCCGTGGTGACTCTCGACCATGCCGATACCGGCCAGCGTGGTCCATTTCAGATTGCACTTGGGGTTCTCCACCTCGGCCACCCGGGCCGCGTAGGCGTACGCCTCGAGTGCGGTCACCGGGATGCCGAGCGCCGGCGCCCGGGCCGCAGCCCAGTCATGTAATTGGTCGGCTCCCCTGCCGTCGGCGTAGGTGTCCACGGCGGGGACCGGGTCCCCGGGCGGCGGCGGCACCCCCTCGGGGATCGGGATCCCGGTCTGCCACGAACAACTCGATGCCATCAGCAAAGTCGCCGCACCCACTGCCGCGGCAGCTTGTAGCCAGCGCTTGGACACATGACTCCTCAACCCACTCCGGTCGTGACCATGGTCCCATGCGAATGAAGTCCTTGGACCTCACCTGGCCGACACCGCAAAGGTGTAACGTCCGTTCGGGCATACCGTTAGGTGAGCCACACCTTGCTTTCCTGCGCATCCGCGAAGGACCGCCCGGGTGTGCATAGGAGCAGGACAGGGAACACAGGATGACCGCGCTGGGAGACCTTTCGGTCTCGGTGATCGCCGCAGCTCCAAGCGTATCTTCACAGGTATTTGGCAGCTTACTCATAGGTTTACGGGAGGGCCTGGAAGCGGCCATCGTCGTCAGCATCCTGGTGGCGTTCCTGGTCAAGTCGCAGCGCCGCGACGCCCTCAAATGGGTGTGGCTCGGTGTTGGCACGGCAATCTTGATGACCGTTGGCGTGTTCCTCGGAATCCAGCTCGGTGAGAACACCATCACCGGCCTCGGGGCCGAGGCAATCGCCGGGGTGGCCTCGCTGATCGCCGTCGCGATCGTCACCACGATGGTGCTGTGGATGAAGAAAGCCGCAGCCAGTCTGTCCGGTGAGCTTCGCGGCGAGATGTCGCGAGCGCTGGAGACCGGTGGCGTGGCAGTGGCGGTCCTGGCGTTCCTGGCAGTGGGCCGCGAAGGCGTGGAGACCGCGCTGTTCATGGTCGGCTACGCCGAAGCCCAGACCATCTGGCCGCTGACGGGGCTGATCATCGGTGTGCTGATCGCCGCCGCGATCGCCTACGGGATCTACGCCGGTGCGGTCCGCATCAACCTCGCCAAATTCTTCTCCTACACCGGCGTGTTGCTGATCGTCGTGGCCGCCGGCATCTTGTCCTACGGCATCGGTGCGCTGCAGACCGTCGGCTGGCTGCCCGGACTGTCCAGCCGGGCCTTCGACATCAGTTCCTGGATGGACTGGTCGGCCTGGTACGGCGAGATCATCCAGGGCGTGTTCAACGTCACGCCCACCCCGACGACGCTGCAACTGGTCGCCTGGCTCGCCTATCTGGTGATCATCCTCGCCCTGTTCCTGCGACCCACCAGGAACGCACCACGGCCAGGATCCGCCGGCCCCACGGACGACACCCCAGAACCCGCTGATCCGGACTCGGACAGCCAACCCACAAAAACCGAGAGGTCGACCACGTGAATCGCTTACCCTTTGTCGCCGTCACCGCGGCGGTGCTGACTGGCCTGTCACTGACCAGCTGCACGGCCAAGGAGCCCACCGCGGCGCCCGAGGAGACCGGGACCGCCGGAACGGCGGCCCCGGCCCCGATCACGGTCGAGGCCACCGACACCGAGTGCACGCTGTCGGGCACCGAAGGTGCCACCGGCGCCAACACCTTTGTCATCACCAACAACGGCACCAAGGTCACCGAGTTCTACGTCTACGGCGAAGGTGACCGGGTGATGGGCGAGGTGGAGAACGTCTCCCCCGGCCTGCAGCGCAAGCTGATCGTGCAGCTGACCCAGCCCGGCACCTACCAGACGGCATGCAAGCCCGGCATGATCGGCGACGGCATCCGGGCCGATTACGTCGTCAGCGGCGACGCGGTTCAGGTCGACACCGAAGGCAAGTTCAAAGAAGCCGCCGACAACTACAAGCGCTACGTGGTCAGCCAGAGCGATGCGCTGGTGCCCGCGGTCGAGGCGTTTGTCGCCGCCATCAAGGCCGGCGACATCGAATCCGCCAAGGCGCAGTACCCGACGTCGCGGATGTACTACGAACGCATCGAGCCGGTCGCCGAATCATTCCCCGACGATCTGGATCCGCGCATCGACCTGCGAGAGGCCGATCTGGAAGAGGGCCAGAAGTGGACCGGCTTCCACCGGCTGGAGAAGGACCTCTGGGTCAGCGGTCTGCAGCCGGACACCAACGAGATCGCCGACCAGCTGGTCGCTGACGTCAAGGAACTCAACGAAGGCGTGAAGGATCCGTCCTACGCCATCGACTCCACCCAGATCGCCGGTGGCGCACAGGGTCTGCTCGACGAGATCGCCATCAGCAAGATCAGCGGCGAAGAGGACATCTTCAGCCACACCGACCTGTGGGACTTCAGCGCCAACCTCCAGGGCAGCCAGACGGCCGTGGCCTCGGTACGCCCGATCCTCGACGAGCGCAACCCGGACCTGGGCAAGCGGGTGGACCAGCGCTTCCAAGCGGTCGAGGCCCTGCTCGAAAAGTACCGTCAGGGAGACGGATTCGTGTCCTACGACACCGTCACCGAGCCGCAGCGTCAGGAGCTGTCCCGCGCACTGGACGCCCTGAGCAAGGAAGTTAGCCAGGTACAAGGTGTCATCGCTCCCCAGTGATTCCGTAGCCGCCGACGCCGATCAGCCCCGGGC
>NZ_JBARXZ010000041.1:0-23395 GCF_049647605.1 Mycobacterium sp.
AACGCCCACAACGCCGATCCCAAGCCCTACGTCTGGACGGCCACAGCCGAATCCATCCTCGCCAAAGTTCAACGCGCACGCACAAAACTCCAACAAGTAGTCAGCTAAAAATCAGACGGACCACTAGGTAACGGTGCCGAACAGTTCGGTGGGCCGCACGGTTTGGGCGTCGGCAAGTACCGCCGGATCGGCACCGGCGTCGACCATGGCCGCGGTCAGCCATTCCAGAGCCTGCTTCGGCAACGGCGAATTCGTCTGCCCCACATCGGAGGCCAGTATCAGTTGGCGACCGGCGGCCGATGCCACCGAGGCGAGCATCTCGGCCGTGCAGCCGGGTTGATGTAGCAGTTGGTGCGCGGTGATCTCGATGTGAACCCCGGCGGCGGCAAGGTCGGCGATCTCGCTGAGACCCATCCCGGGCACAACATATGACGGATGGGTCGCCAGAATCCGGCGAACACCGTGTGCGCGGGCGGCCTCGACAAGCCAGAACACCTCGTCGGCGCTGATGTGCCCGGTCGCCAGGACCGCATCGTGTTCGGCGATGAGGTCCAGAATGCGGCGCACGTCGTCGGCCACGGAGGTATCAGCGGGCGGCAGCGCCAAGGTGGCGTCACTGACCCGGCTGTCGAGATCACACAGCCGTGGTTGGTGACGTTGCGCATGGATCGCGGCGTCGGCGGTCGGCATCCACACCACCCGGCCACCGGCCCGGAGCGTGGCAAAAACCGTTGCCGGCGAAAGCCCGCCGGTGGCGTGGTTGAGGGCCACGCCACCGACGACGTCGAGGCCGCTGGTTCGACGCGCGGCGGCCGCGCGGCCGACCGTCGACTCGTGGTGTGCCTTGAGGACAAACCCGCGCGCTTGGCCGTCTACGTAGTGCCACAACAGATCCGAGTCATCGAGCTTGCGGTCGATGACGTCGGGTGCGGCGTGGACGTGGCCGTCGAACCAGTCGCGCATCGGGTCAGCCGGCTGCCGGGACCGCGCGCAACGCCGAGGTGAAGAAGGCATCGACGCGCTCGATCACCTGTTTGAAGGTGGGATTGTCGTCGAGCATCCATTCGGTGTGACCGGCACCGGCCAGCACCTCGATCTGCTTCGGTTCGGCGGCATGGTCGAACATGTCCTGGGCTTCTTCGAGCTTGTGCAGTTGGTTGTCCTCGCCGTGCACGATCAGCAGGGGCCGGCCCGCGAGCTGGTGAGCAACGTCGACGGGCTCGAAGCGCAACAGGTACTCGGCGGATTCCAAGGTGACCCCGGAGCCGAAACCAGCTGCGCGATAGAGCTCTTCACCGACATAGCCGTCGGTCTTGGTGTCGAGGTCGAGTCGCACGATGTCCCAGGGGCTGGTGATTTCCGAGCGCCCCAGCGTGGTGCGCCGCGCGCGGTCGCCGGGGAGGCGGTCGAGCAGGCGCTGCCAGGATTGGTCGTCGTGCATCTTGCGGGTTGACCGTGAGCCAGAGGCGATTCCGTTGAGCATCGCCACCGCCCGAACCCGGTCGTCGGCAGCCGCTTCGGCGACCACCACGCCGCCACCCAGACCCCATCCCAACAGCGCGATGCGGTCGGCGTCGAGGTCGTCATGGGCGGATACCGCATCGACCGCGGACCGGACGTCTTCCACCCATTCCTGGGGGACCAGGCGGCCACGCTCGCCCTCGCTCCAGCCGAAACCGCGGTAGTCGAAGGCCAGCACGGCGTAGCCGCGGGCAGTCAGCGCCCGGGCAAAACGTTCTGGATGGATGATCTTCAGACCCTGAAATCCACTGGCGGGTACCACTACTGGATAACCGCCCGCGGGTGGCGCGGTGTCCGGCAGGTGCAGGTCGGCATCAAGACGCAGGCCATTGCTGAAGAACGGGAAGGCAGCGGATTTCATGATCGGTTTTTGCCCACTTTCTCAAACGGCGGTCCGGATGCGCGGCCGTGGCATCCGCTTGATCTCTAGCCTGACACTGCCGAGCCATCAAGACAACCAGGCGTGCCACATTTCCAACAGCCCTCTGCGGCACCGTCTCCCACCTGGCAGCAGCCCCGTCAGCCGGCGGCGTACACCAGGGCAGCGATCAGCCCGTCGAGGTCCACGGCATCCAGGCGAACGGCCGGGGGCTCGAGATCTCCGTCCCGCAGCCGCTTGCCGAGATAGCGATCCAGTTTCGCGGCGATGACGGCGGCCCACTGCGTGTCACCGGGTTCCCCGAATGCCTCCATCAGCCCGGAGTCGATACGCGTGCCGTCGGCCAGGGTCACGATCACCTCGGCCCGGCGCACATCCGGGAACGCCGCGGTGAGCTCGGGGTCGACAACCACCCGGGTGCGGTCGGCCATCGCGTTGACGTCGGCGTCGTCGAATCCCGACAGGACGTCCACCACGTCGTAGCGCCCGTGTTGCAGCGCCGCCGCCACCGGCCAGATCAAGTTGTACTGCGCCTCTTCGGTGGTTGTCGGCCGCCGATCCGACAGCGCGGCCGCCGCCAGGAAGGTGCGGATCTCGACCTGTTCGATGAGGCTGCCGTCCGCGATCTGGCCGCGCACCCTCAGCGCCGCGGCGATCGCCGACTGTGCCCAGCGACAGCACGGGTACGGCTTGACGTAAACGTCCTCGATGGCCCAGGTACGGCGCAGTGTGCCGAACTCACCGACGGTGAGGAACTCGGGATGGACCGCGGTGAATCCGCGCTGGGCCAGCAGGGCGCTGGTGACTCCGACGTGCGCACCCCAACCGATTCCGTCTTTGGTCATCTGCGGGTCGTCGACCGATCGCATGATGAGCGAGATCGGTCCGTGGTACTCGGCGAGACCCAGTGCGTGACGAGTCTGTTCCGGCGAGAGACGCAAGAGATGCGCGGCCGCGGCGGCGGCTCCGACAGCCCCCCACGACCCCGTGGAGTGGTACTGCGGACTGTGGGCGTGCTGGACGATCCCGGCGCGGATGCCAACCTCGTAGCCGACGACAATCGCCGTCATCAGCTCGGTGAGACTGCACCCGACGCGCTGTCCGACGGCAACGGCGGCCGGGATGATGATCGCCCCGGGATGACCTTTGGTCAGCCGGTGGCCGTCGTCGAAATCCAGTGAGTTGGCCATCACCGCATTCGCGAACGCGGCCCCGGGAACGGAAAGCCGTCTGCCGTCGAACCAGCTCAGCGCGTCATCACCGCCGTACAGGTCGGCGGCGGCCTCGGCGGCGATCCGCGAGGTCGGGGCGTCACGGCCGGGCAGGGCCGAGGCCATCAGGTCCGCGGTCACCAGGGCTGCGTGGTTGCGGACCCGCGGCGGCAGCTCGTCCCAGCGCAGATCGCCGATGAAGGCGATCAGCGGCTCCCAGCGCGGGCCCTGTTCGGCAACCGCGGTTTCCGGTGTGGTCGTGGCAGTCAAGAGCTCTCCTTCTGCGTGCTGTCGTCGCCCTCGGCGACGGCGGCGGCCGACAAATCGGCGGCGGCCCGGACAACGGCGGCGGTCGCTTCATCGATCCGCTGGCTCAGCCGGAACTTCGGGCCGGAAACGTTGACGGCCGCCGAGATCCGCCCACGGTGATCGCGGACCGGGACGGCGATCGACACCAGGCCTTCCTCGAATTCCTCGTCGGAAAGGCTGTAGCCACGGCCGGCGTCGCGGGTGATCCGCGCAACGAACTCCCCGAAGTTGCGGACGCGTTTCGGGCCGCCGGCGGAGTAGTCGACATCGGCGAACAGCCGCTCCACGGTGTCCCGGTCGTGCTCGTAGAGCAGTGCACGCCCGGTCGCCGAGGCATATGCGGGGTAAGACCGTCCCACCCAGGTCAGAGTCTGCAAGTTGCGGGCCGGTGACTTCGAGAGCAATACCACCGCCTCGGTGCCGTGCAGCACCGACAGGTAGGCCTGCTCACCCAGTGTGGCGCTGAGCTTCTCGAGGATCCGGTCGCCGTAGCCCAATAGCCGCTGCCGCGATGCCAGCTCGGCAAGTGCAAATACCCGCCACCCCACGGAGTAGGCGAGGCTTTCCGAATCCCGGTCCACCAGACCGTATTCGGCCAATGTCTTCAATGATCGCGAAACCTGGCTCTTTTCCCTACCGAGCAACTCCGAGATACGGGTGACACTGAGACCGCGCCCCTCGGTCGCTTCCGGTGAACTCAGTGCCAGCAGGACGTCGATCCCGCGCCTGATGCTTGTTTCCCGCTCAGCCATGCCGGCCCCCTTGTTGTTGTCGACGTGCAGGTCCGCTCATCCGGACACTTCCTCGGCAGCTCTGCGCAACAGCGCCATCAGCACCGCCCCCCGTTGCGGGATGCTTGTCATCTGGACCCGTTCGCGCCGGCTGCACGAGTTCTCGCAGAACGGTCCCAGACCATCAAGGGTCAGAACACCGCGCGCTCCGAAGAAGCTGCCGTCGGAACCGCCCCGTTCCCGAATCGGTCGGCTCGGCAATCCCAATTCTCCGGCGGCGGCCACGGCCAGTCCGTACAACGCATCGGAGCGGTCGGTGCCGAATGCCGGCCGGGTCAACCCCCCGGACAGGGCCAGGCGAACCCCGGGGATCCGGCGTGGTTCGTCGACGAGGGCTTGCAGTCGGGTGACAACGTGCTGGGCGACCTCCGCATCGACACCACGGACGTCGATCTCGACCTCGGCGAAGTCGGGGACCACCTGGCGAGCCGTTCCGGCACGCACCACACCGATGCTGACCAGGCTGCCGGCCTCGGGCTCGCTCAGCGCGACGATCCGGGGCAGCAGCTCGATCAGCTCGGAGATCACGCTGGCGCCACCGGGTTCGGTGCAGTGGGCGGTGCGACCGTGCGCGGTCAGGGTGACCGCTCCGACGGCGCCGCGGGCGACGACCATTCCCCCGCCGGACTGCACCCCTTCCAGGGTCAAGCAAACATCGGTCCGAGAGGCGAACTGCTCCAGCAGCTCCCGCGATGCGGCGCTGCCGCGTAGTTCGTCGGGGGTGACAAGAAACGTCACCCGTCCCCAGCCCGCGGTACCGCCGGCCGCCAGGTTTTGCACTGCGG
Organism: Mycobacterium sp.; assembly: GCF_049647605.1. Classification (GTDB taxonomy): domain Bacteria; phylum Actinomycetota; class Actinomycetes; order Mycobacteriales; family Mycobacteriaceae; genus Mycobacterium. The sequence goes on from NZ_JBARXZ010000041.1 coordinate 4,997, forward strand.
CCGACGCCATCACCAGCGCTGCCTTCATGTCACCGACACCGGGGCCGTCGATCCAGTCCCCGTCTCGGCGCACCGGCCAGCCCGCCGCTGTGCCGTCCGGCCACACTGTGTCCGCATGCCCGAGCACCACCACCGTGGGGCCGTCCCCCAGTTCGAGGGTGGCCTCCAGACAGTCGCCGTGCCCGGCCACCCGATGCCGGGTCAGCCGGAATCCGGCGGCGCCCAGGTCTTCTGCGAGCACCTCGAGAACGGCGTTGACGCCGCCTGGGTTCGCCGAACCGGAGTCGATGGCGACGATGGTCTCGATCCGGGCCAGCATGTCGGGCAGTTGAGCCGTGAGGAGTTCGTGGTCCACGACGGTGTGCATCGGTGCCGTCACCGCCCGATCACGGTGCAACCACCCACAGGTCGGCGGCATCCCACCCGATGCGCACCGCGTCACCGATCTTGAGGTCCAGCGGCAGATTGCGGCTCGCACCCGACATCGTCAACTCGCCGTACACGGGTGTGCGAACTGTGACGATCGTCGACGAGCCCAGGTAGGCAACATCTTTGACGGTCGTCTCGACGGTCACATCGGCATGTTCGGATTCGGCCCAGCGCACCTTTTCGGGCCGCAGGATCGCGATACAGTCCGTCCCCGCCGACAGGCCGGCCGCACCGCTGACTCGCAGGCTGCTGCCGGACAGGTTGATCTGGTAGTCGGAACCCGACACCGCGGTCAACGACGCGGTGAGTTTGTTGGAGGACCCGACGAAGTCGGCGACAAACCGGGTCAGTGGCCGCTCGTAGAGTTCCCGTGGCGGGGACATCTGAACGAGCTTGCCGCGGTTCATGATCCCGACTCGATCCGACATCGAGAAGGCTTCTTCCTGGTCGTGTGTCACGTACACGAACGTGATGCCGACCTGGCGCTGCACTTCCTTGAGCATGATCTGCAGTTGCCTGCGCAGCTTGAGGTCCAGGGCGCCGAGCGGTTCGTCCAGCAGTAGGACTTCCGGGTTGAGCACCAGCGCGCGGGCCAGGGCGACACGTTGTTGCATACCGCCGCTGAGTTGCGCGGGCTTGCGTCCCTCGAAACCCGAGAGGTCGACCAGTTCGAGTGTCTTGGCCGCCCGGGTGCGCGACTCTTCTTTGGGCACTTTGTGTTCCCGCAGACCGAACTGGACGTTCTCCAGCACCGTCAGGTGTGGGAACAGCGCGTAGTTCTGGAACACGGTGTGAACCGGACGGCGGAACGCCGGAACCTTGGTGACGTCCCGGTCGTGGATCAGGATGCGCCCGGAGGTCGGCTGCTCGAGGCCGGCAACCATCCGCAGGGTGGTGGTCTTTCCGCAGCCGCTCGGGCCGATGATGGAAAAGAACTCGCCCTCGGCGATGTCGAGGTCGAGCGATTCCACGGCCACGTGGTCGCCGAATTCACGGCGTACTTCCCGCAGTGAGACGGCGGGAACGGTGGAAACGGAGGCGTCTGTCATCGGCGAGGCTTCAATTCTTGTCGGCATCGGCTGTTTCTCTGGTGGACTCGGCCACCCCGGCGATGGAACGCACGCTGCTGCTGAACGCGACGATGGCCAGGGCGATGAGATTGATGGCCATCACCGCCACGGCGATCGCGTTCACGAAGGGACTGACCTGGATGCGCACCAGCCCCATGATCAGCACCGGCAGCGTTTCGGCTTGGGCGCCACCGAGGAATATCGAGGTGACTACGTTGTCGAAGGAGAAGGTGAAACTCAGGAGTGCGGCCACCACCACCGCGGGCACCAGACCGGGCATGGTCACCCGCCAGAACGTCCGCCATGGCGAGGCCCCGAGGTCGGCAGCCGCTTCTTCCAGCACGTCGGTCAGGGCAGCGAACCGCGCCTGCACGATGATGGTGGCGTACGCGGACAGGAACACCACGTGCCCGATCACGATCGCCATGAATCCGAGCGGCAGGTCCAGCCAGCGCATCAGCAGGAACAACCCGACCGCGATCACCACTTCGGGCAGGATGATGCGAACCAGCGTGGACATCTCGATCCAGGCCTTGGAGCGCGCCGACATGTGGCGGGTCGCCACACCGGTGGCCACCGCGATCACCAGTGAGATACCGGTGGCGACAACGGCTATGGCCATGCTCAGCCGGAAGTCACGCAGCACTCGTTGGTCGCTGGCGACCTCGGAGAACCAGTGCAGGGTGAATCCGCCCCAACTGCTGATGGATTCGTCGGCGTTGAACGCATTGGCGATCACCACTGCGATCGGTAGGTACAGAAGGCCGAGAACAACCAAGCCGACGATGTTGGTGAGGCTGAATCGCTTCATCCCCGTGGCCTCCTGAGTCCCAGGCCCCGGAATCGGGCGGCGAACAGCACCGCCACCATCAGGGACATCAGTGTCACGGCCACAGCGGAGCCGAATGGATAGTCGGCGGTCTTGAGGAATTGGTCGGCGACCACATTGCCCATCATCAGGGTCTTGTCGCCGCCGAGGATCGCCGGAATGACGTACTCACCGGCTGCGGGGATTCCCACCAGTACCGCTCCGGCCGCGATGCCGGGTTTGGCCAGCGGAACGATGACCCGCCACAACACTTTTGCCGGGCGCAGGCCCAGGTCCAGGGATGCTTCGACATAGGACTTGTCGATGCGTTCCAGGGCCACGTAGATCGGCAGGATCATCAGTGGCAGGTAGGTGTAGATCAGGCCGAACATCACTGCCCACGAGGTGTAGAGCAGATCGTCCTGCGGTCCGAGAACCCCGATGAGGCGCAGGAACCGGGTGACGATCCCGTCGTGGGACATCAGGTTGGAGATCGCGTAGGTGCGCACCACGAAGCTGGTCCAGAACGGCACGATGACGGCGATCAGCAGAATGGTCTGCAACCGCGGCTGGGCCCTGCTGATCATGTAGGCCACCGGAAATCCCAACACCGCGCAACCGATGGTCGCGGTGAGGGTCAACATGAGTGACCGGCCGATCGCCTTGAGGTACAGCGAATCAGCCAGCCGCTCATAGTTTTCCGTCGTCCACCCGAAGTCGACCAGGAACGTCAGCGGGTTGACGCTGCCGAACGAGTAGACCAGCAGCAGGCCCAGTGGGATCAGGAAGAACAGGATCAGCCAGGCCATGCCCGGCACCAGTAACAGCCGGGTTCTAAGACCTGATCCCTTGTCAGTCAACGCCGTTACCTCAGGCTGCCTTGACCGCGTCCCATGCCGCGTTACGCAGCTTGACTCCGGCCTCGTCGATGAAGTTCTGCCACTGCAGCTTCACCGACGGATCCAGGCCCAGTGCGGGGTTGTTCAGGATCTCTGGGTCGATGAAGGGCTCGGCCTCGGGCATCAGGAACGCAGCGCCGGTGTTGTTGATGAAATCGGCGTACACCTTGGGTTCGAGGTGGAAGTTCATGAACTTCTCGATGTCGGAGGTCCTGGAGGTACCCGAGAGCGCCACCCACCCGTCGAGGTAGGCCGGCAGCCCTTCCGACGGGGCGATCCAGGCGATCTTGTCGTTGGCCTTCATGGCGGCCGGCATGTCGTAGTCGTGCAGTGCGGCCATCACCACCGAGCCTTCGATCAACGGCTTGGCGGCATCGGTGGCCAGGAACGCCTTCAGGTAGGGCTTGACCGAGATCAGCTTGTCCTTGGCTGCGGTGATCTGCGCGGGATCGGCGGTGTTGATGTCGTCACCGAGGGCCAGAATCGCCATGGACATGACGTCGACGTCGTAGTCGGGGAAGGTGAACTTCCCGGACAGCTGCGGGGCCATGTCGAACATCTCCGCCCAGCTGCGCGGCGGTTCGGGCAGCAGGTCGGTCCGGTAGGCGAGGCCGAGTTTGCCGTACTCCACCGGGATGCCCCAGGGGTACTGGTCGAGGAACTGGCTGTCGATCTTGGCCCGGTTCGGGATGTTGGCGAAGTCGACTTCCTGGATCATCCCGCCCAGTTCCAGGGTCTTGGCCAGGACGTTGCCGGCCAGCGCCATGTCGTAGTCGCCCTTGTTGCGGGCGAGCTGCGCGGCTTGGGAGGCGCTGCCGCCCTCGGTCAGCCCGGTGACTTCGCGGACGTCGATACCGCTCTGTGCCTTGAAGTCTGCGATCTCGGTCTTGCCGATCCAGTCCGGGTAGTTGACCATCACGATCGGCCCGCCGGCCCCCGCCTCGCCCGACGACGAGGTGTCGCCGGAGCTACAGGCGCTGAGCATCCCGCCGGCGAAGGCCAGTCCGGCCAGACCCAGCCCGCCACGGAGGACTTGCCGGCGACCGAGCGGGGCAAAACTGCTCGAACTATTCACTGTTCCTCCATGGAGTTTTGAGTACCGGTTGCCGTATCACCACGCATGAGTGCGTAGTTGCCATCACGGTCTACCACGTCGCCGTGGGCGTCAACAAGACCTGATCCGTGCTGGAAACACGGATTTCACGCGGGGACGTTCCGCAGGATCTGCTGCAGTTCGGTGGTGAAACGTGCCATCTCGTCAGGGGTTCCCACGCTCACACGCAGCACATTGCCGTCGCCGAACGGACCGAGCGGACGCGCCACCACGCCGCGGCGCATCAATGCTTCGGCCACCCGTTCCGAATCCACACCGACATCGAACGCGACGAAGTTGGTATGCGAGGTCATCCGGGCCACCCCCCAGGAATCGAGCACCGATTCCAGGTCGCTGCGATGGCGCAGGTTCTCCTCACGCCGGCGCAGCACCTCGGCCTGATTGCGCAGGCTCACGGTGGCCGCCACGTGCCCGAGGTCCGAGACGTCGAAATAGTGCCGGATCCGGCCGAGCGCGCCCACGATCTCCTCGTCGGCCACACAATAGCCGACACGCAATCCGGCGAGGCCGTAGAGTTTCGAGAACGTCCGCAGCACAGCCACATTCGCGCGATCACGCGCATAGGTCCCGATGGCGTCGGGGTACCGCGGGTCCACCACGTACTCGGCGTAGGCCTCATCGACGACGATCAGCACGTGTTCGGGCACATTGTCGACCAGCCAGGCCAGCGATTCGGCGTCGACGATATCGCCGGTCGGGTTGTTCGGACTGCAGACGAACAACAGTCGGGTGCGGTCGGTCACCGCGGCAGCCATTCCCGCCACGTCGTGCTTGCCGTCGACCAACGGCACCTTGACAGCGACTCCACCGGCCTTTTGGGTGTCCAGCGCGTAGGACACGAAGCTGGGCGCCGCCATGATGGCGTTGTCGCCCGGATCCAGCAGCGCCGAGCAGAGGCTGCCGATGATGGGGTCGACACCGTTGCCGAGGGCGATCCGGTCGACGGGCACATTCCAGAAGGCGGCCAGTTCTTCGGCGAGGACGAAGTCGCGCTCCGGATACCGATTGAGGCCGCTCAGCAGCGGAATCAGCGCGTCGACAACGCCGGGGAACGGCCCGTAGGGCGACTCGTTGGATCCGAGCTTGGCGATGTCGGTCAGCCCGTATTCGCGCTGCACCGACGCCTCCGAGCGGCCCGCGATATAGGGCTCCAGATCCTTGATGTCTTCGCGTAGCCGCATTCGGCGGTGCCCTTTCCTGTTCGGTCGTTTCGCATGGGCACGGTCGCCTCCGATTGCCACGGATTTGCCCCGGGCTGTTGCCTGACGACCAATGCCTACATAACGTAGCAACAGTAGTTGGTTATACGGCACGTAAACAAGGAAATCCGGCCAGCCGTCCGAGCCGGCCAGGAAGGCTTCTCATGACCATGACCTGCGGTGAACATCTCGTTCGACTGCTAGAGGCGCACGGCGTCGACACGGTCTTCGGGATCCCCGGGGTGCACACCCTCGAGATCTACCGCGGGCTGCACGATTCACCGATCACCCACATCACCCCGCGCCACGAGCAGGGTGTGGGATTCATGGCCGACGGCTACGCCAGACGATCAGGGCGTCCCGGTGTTGCCATCGTGATCAGCGGTCCGGGCATCACCAACGTCTCCACCCCGGTGGCCAGTGCCTACCACGACTCCATTCCGCTGTTGGTGATCTCCAGCGTCGTCTCCACGTCCAAGCTGGGCCGCGAGACCGGCACCATCCACGACCTTCCCGACCAGGCCGGGTTCATGTCGACGGTGACCGCTTCCAGCGAAACCGTGCTGGCACCAGAGGATCTCGCGCCGGCCGTGAGCCGCGCCTTTGCCATGCTCACGGGCCGCCGACCGCGACCGGTCCACATCCAGATTCCGACGGATGTCCTGGCCCAGCCCGCCGCCGCGGCCACTGCGGTGACAACCGATCCGGAACCGCCGCGCGCCGACCCGGCCACGGTGACCGAGGCCGCCCGGGTGCTGTCCGGTGCACAGCGCCCCTTCATCATCGCCGGCGGCGGCGCCCGCGACTGTGGCGAGCTGCTCACGGAACTGGCCGACCGGACCAATGCGTTGATCGGCTGCACAATCGGTGGGAAATCGATTGTGGCCGAGGACCATCCACGCACGGTCGGCGCCGCCATGACGTTCAGCCCGGTGTCCGATGAGCTGCTGGATGCCGACGTCGTTCTTGCTGTCGGTACCGAGTTCTCCGAGCTCGACTTCTGGGCGTTGCCCGACGGGCTACAACTGACCGGCACCCTGATCCGCATCGACATCGATCCCGGGCAGGTCGGCCGCAAACTCACCCCGGCCCTGGCGTTGGTCGGCGACGCCCATGACACGCTCAGTGCCCTGCTGGAACAGGTCGACGCCGGCCCGCAGGATCGAACCCGCACCGTGGCGGCCCGGGAAGAGTTGGTTCTCGATCCCAGCATCACCCCGCATCTGCCGCTGTTGGATGCCCTCGACGCCGCGATGCCCCGCGACCGGATCGTCGCCGGCGATTCAACGCAGCCGGCCTACGCCGCCAATCACCTGTTCCCGGTGTACGAGGCCCGCTCCTGGCTGATGCCGATCGGCTTCGCGGCGCTGGGCTGCGCGCTGCCGATGGCCATCGGCGCCAAGGTCGCCAGCCCGGACAAACCTGTTCTGGCACTTGTCGGTGACGCCGGCCTGCTGTTCTCCGTCGCCGAGTTGGCCACCGCTGTCGACCTGGGGATCGCCCTGCCGGTGGTGGTGTGGAACAACCACGGCTACGGCGAGATCCGGGATGCGATGGACCATTCCGGCATCGCCCACGTGGGCACCGAAGCCAGCGTGTACGACGCCGCCGGCGTCGCCAAGGGCTTCGGCTGCCACGGGGTGCGGGCCAAATCCCCTGCCGAACTGCGAGATCTGGTGATCGAGGCGCTCAGCGCCAAGGTGCCCACCGTCATCGAAGTGCGCGCCGAGGAATTCACCACGGAGTAGAGCGTGCTCCCGTGCGGCCCCGAGGGGCCGCACGGGATTCAGGACACGAACCAGCGCGTCTTGAGACCGGTGTACTTCTCCAGTGCGTGCAGCGAAAGGTCACGCCCGAAACCGGATTGACGGAAGCCGCCGAACGGCACCGACACATCGACGGCGTCGACCGCGTTGACGGTGACGGTCCCGGCGACCAACCGTTCACTGACCCGGTGCGCGCGCCGCACGCTGTCGGTGAACACCGACGCCGCAAGCGCGTAGCGCGACGAATTGGCCAGCGTGATGGCCTCTTCCTCGGTGTCGAAGGGTGTCACCGCCAGGACCGGGCCGAAGGTTTCCTCACTGAACAGCTCGTGACCGGGCTCGACCCCGGCCAGCACCGTGGGTTGCAGGAAGGCCCCGGCCGCCGGAACCCCATCCGGTCGGCCGCCTCCGGTCGCCAGCACAGCAGCCGAGGCGGCACGCTCGATCACACCGAGAACCCGGTCGCGCTCACCGACACTGATCAACGGGCCCAGTTCCGAGGCCGGGTCCAGTGGATCGCCGATGCGCATGGCGCCGGCCCGCGCGACGATCTTCTCCAACAGCTCGTCGTGCACCGAACGCTGCACCAGCAGCCGCGAATTCGCCGAACACACCTGACCCGCGCAGGCGAAGATGCCATAGGTGGCCTTTTCCGCGACGTCGTCGAGATCGGCGACATCGTCGAAGACGACGTTGGCGCTCTTGCCACCACATTCCGGCCACACCTGTTTGAGGTTGGATTCGGCCGAATACCCCATGAACAACTTGCCCACGGCGGTGGAACCGGTGAACGCCACCGCGTCGACGTCGTGGTGGCGGCCCAGCGCCTGTCCCGCCTCGGCACCAAAACCGGTCACCACGTTCAGGACACCTTCCGGCAGCCCATTTTCGGCGCAGAGTTCAGCAAAGCACAGGGCCGTCAGCGGGGTGGCTTCGGCCGGCTTGAGCACAATGCTGTTTCCGGTGGCCAGGGCGGGGGCCAGCTTCCACATCGCCATCTCCAGCGGGAAGTTCCACGGCACCACCGCGGCGATCACACCGAGCGGCTCCCGGGAGATCACCGCCAGCGATCCCGGGCCCACCGGCGCCACTTCGCCGTACACCTTGTCGATGGCTTCGGCGTACCAGCGCAGGATGGCCGCGGTGCCGGGAATGTCCCACTCACTGGTATCACTGATCAGCTTGCCGCCGTCGCGACTCTCCAGAACGGCCAACCGGTCGACGTTGGCATCGATGCTGTCGGCGATCCGCAACAGCACTTCCTTGCGATGCCCGGCCGAGGTGCGCGACCACACCCCGGATTCGAAGGACCGCCGCGCCGCCGCAACTGCCCGGTCGACGTCTTCGGCGGCGCCGCGGGCCACCCGGGCGATCACCTCACCGGTTGCCGGATCGACGGTCTCGAAATCCGCACCCGAAGCCGCCTGCGCAAAGGCCCCGTCGATGAACAGCTCGGTGGGTGCGCTCACTTCCCGGGCCAGCTGCTGCCACTGCTGGTGAGATTTTGCCACGGTTCCTCCTGGGTTTTGTTGGGGGAGAAGACAACCAGTACTTTCACGATGTCGCCGTCGGGCACTGCGGCCTGCCGGCAGATCCTGGGCAGCTCGGCCAACGTCACCCGGCTTCGGGGGCGCCGGCTTCAGGTGCGTAGTCCTTGGCGTAGCTGACATCCGGGTTCAGCGCGCGGCGTACGTAACCGTCCCGCAGGGGCGTGAATGCGGTGTTGAGCTCGGTGAGATCAGTGAGCGGGTCGGACGAGGAGTCCACCCGCAGATCGACATACGCAAAGTCCTCGACGTCGTAGACCTTCAGGGCCGCCGAGACCAAGGGATACTGTTCCCCGCCGGCCTGCAGGCCGGCGCGCAGTGCCGCCAGCAGGCGAGCCGCGAAGTCGACATCGGCGTGATCGCGGTAGCCCTCGGCAATGGCGTCCCCGACTTCGGGTTCGGCCAGGATGTTGCCGACCACGGCAAATCCGTCGAAGGCCCGTTGGTAGGCCTGGCGCGGATCGACGTAGGCGCCCGCCCAGGTGGCCGACCGGCCGTTGGCGTCGACAACCGCCAGCTGCCGCGCCGGCGCGCATACTGCCGAGGCGGCCAGCGCCGCGACAGTCTGTTCGGCGTCACAGCCCGAGGCCAGCAGCTCGAGCCCCCGCAAGCCCAGTCGCGGGTCGGTGGTGTGCTGGGTCAGCACTCCCCCACAGCGCGCGCGGCCCCACAGAACCCGGGCGCCCACGGCAAAATCGCTGGTTGCGGCGGCCAGACCGATCCGGCCGGTGGCGGCATCACGCGCCACGATGCTGAACGTCATACGCGGTCCCTTTCGGTGGGGATGGTGGGCGGCAAGTGGTGATCGGCAGGTGACGGCATCGAGAACGTACCCCGCGGATTGAGCGCCGGAAGGGCGGCCAGCGCCAGCAGGGTGCCGATGATCAGGACCGCAACCCAGCCGGTGGCCTGGTGATCCAGCAGCACACCACTGATCGCGGCGCCCAGGCCCTCGGCGATCAGCTGGACGCTGGTGATCCAGCCGAAGGCATACGGCTGGGCGGCAGCGGCAAAACGTTGCGAGGTCTGGTAGAAAACCGCGCCCGTCACCGGTGCCGTCGAGGTGCCGAGCAGTAGCAGCGACATCAGGATCGGCAACAGCAGCGGACCTCGGGTGGCCACCACGATCATGGTCGTCAGCAGCAGCGCAACGGCGGCGCACAGCAGTCCGGTGAGCAGGTGACGCCGGATCGTGGGCCGGTTGACCACCAGACTTCCGACCGCCGAACCGATCGACCACACCAGCACGGCCAGCGATTGCCGGGTGTCCGATTCGAGCACCGCGACCAGACCGGGCAGGATCAGCCCCGAAGCGAACAGGATGAGACCGGCCGCCAGCAGGTAGATGTAGAAGGCGGCATCTCGGTGAATGGCTGCAGGAGTGGGGATCTCGGCACCGGGGCGCGCCCCCGGCGGCCCCACGATGTGGCCCAACCGCCGGACGGCGAGCAGATACCAACAGGACCCGGCGGCCATGGTCACGGTCAATGCCAGATAGAGGCCGGTGGCACCCACCGGCCGCAGGAGCACGATGACACCGACCGGCACCACGATCCAGCTGATCTGGACCAGGCTGACGTCCCACGAGTAGATCCGCAGCAATGCCGGTGGGGGCATCAGCTTGGGATAGAGCGTCCGTGAGGCGATGTGCAGCGGCGGATAGGTGAGGCCGATCAAGGCGGCCAGTATGCAGAACCGCAGCACCGAATCGCTGTTGGGCACTGCGGCGGCAGCCAGTACCGCAGCACTGCTCGTTGCCGTCGCGACGGTGACCCGGGTCTGGCCCCACCGGGTCAGCCAGTGACCGGCGGTTGCACTGTTGACCGTGGCACCGATCATGAAGCACAACGTCGCCACTCCACCGGCGTCGTAGCGGTCGAACACCAGCTTCGACTGGACCACAAACAGCACGGAGAAGGCCGTCACCGGCAGCCTGCTCAAGGTCGTGGCCGCCAGGACGCCGACGGCGCCGTACCCGCGACGCGCCGGCGCCGTCGTCATTGCTGCGCCGGATCAGACTGTGCGGCAGTCCAACTCACTTACCCACACGCGGCACGGTGGCACCGTCGATGTAGCCCTTCCCGGAGAAGTCACCCTTGACCAGGCCACGGCCGAGGCTGGCGGTGAGGTGCTCGTCGCGGGTGTGCAAGGTGAACACCCGGGCGTCGCGGTAAGCCTGCTCCAGCGGGAGGTCCCGGAAGATCGCCCGGGCGCCACAGATGGCAAACGCTTCCTGGGAGATCTCCAGCAGCACCTGCTTGGCCATGTGCAGCACCTGTAGGGACTTGAACTCGGCTAGGTCGAAGTCCTCGCCGCGCTCCCACTCGAGGGCGGCGGCGTCCAGACCCGCCCGCACCATCGCAGTTTTGGACGACAGGCTGCCGATGCGGAACATCATCAGCTCGCTGTCCTGCAGGTGCGGCCGTTCCCGCAGCCACTGCAGACAGAATTCGAGGATGCCTTCGGCTTGTCCCAGGTGGTTGGCCGAGAATCCCAGTGAGAAGGTCCGGAAGTCCTTGTTGACCCAGTCCCCCGGCGCACCGAAAACGGCATTCTCGGGCAGTTTCAGGCCGGTGATCTTCACACCCCAGCTCACGGTCGCCCGCATGCCCATGACGTCCCACTCGTCGACCAGTTCGACCTCTGGGGCTTCCGCGGGCACCAGCACACACACGGTGCGCTGCTGGTAAGGGGCGTCGCCGGGGACGGCCAGCCAGATCAGCAGGTGGTCGGCGCCGGCGGCGACCGAGGCAAAGTGCTTCTCGCAGGTCAGCGTCCAACCGCCGTCGGCGTTCTGGACCAGTTCCTGGGTGTAGAGGCCATCGGAGGCTTTTTTGGGCGCCGACTCGCTGCCGACGGATGCCAGCACCTGGCGGTTCTCGATGATCGGTTTGAGGTACAGCGCGTACTGCTCTTCGGTGGCAGACGCGGTCAGGATGCCCAGCGCGTGTGAGTGCACCTGCAAGAGCTGGCTGGTGTTGCAGTCGAATGCGGCCAGCCGGGCCAGCAGCCGGTAGTAGGTGCCGAACCGCTGCCCGCTCCACAACCCTTCGCCACCCCATTCGGGCCGGGTGGTCAGCGCCAACAGGTCGTTTTCCCGCAGCAGGGCAAAACTCTCAGACGGAAAGGTCTCGTCTCGATCATGTTGGGCCGCAACGGCCACGAAGGGCTCTCGGAAGCTGTCGATCAGTTCGAGCAGTTCACCTTCGGTACGCATACAGGCTCTCCTGGTTGTGAATATATCAACTGTTGTTGCGAATCTAGCACCACGAAGGGCTGATTGTCCCGCGGAATCAGTGATCAATTCGGCGCGCCGAATGAGCGTCGGAATTGTCGAACCGAGCAGCTCGCCGGCCGCGGCGACACCTCAGAAGACGCGACGCCCGTCGCGGGTGAAGAAGTCGCCATCGTTGAATGCCCGGACGGCGTGAGCGGCCTGCCCGACGTCGAGGTCCCAGACGGAGGCACCGGCCCCATCGACGGTCGGAGGCACCACCCGGCCCAGCCCGTCGATCACCCGCCGGCCACCGCAGAAGCGCTCGGCGCTGCCCGGCAGCTTCGGGCCTTCGTAATTGGTGGAGATCACCACCATGCCGGTCTCGGCGGCCCGCGCCCGATCGAAGAGCAGTGACTGCTCGGCGAGGGTGTCGGTGGTTCCGCCGGGGTCGGCCGATCGTGAAGACCAGGCGCTGGAGATCACCGACAACTGTGCACCGCGTTCGCGCTGGCGTTGATAGACCGCAGGAAACATCTTGTCGTAGCACGACGAGAGACCGGTTCGCCCAAATCGGCTGTCTGCCACCACAGCCCGCGTCCCGGCCACAAAGTGGCGCTGCTCGGCCTCGGTGAGGTGGATCTTGCGATAGCCGATCAGCCCGCCGGCCGGGTCCGCCAGCACCAGGGTGTTGAAACGCCGCCCGGCGTCGAGCTCACAGAACCCGAACACGATGGCACACATCGACTTTCGGGCAAGTTCGGCAAAGCTCGCGGCGATCGGCCCGGTCAGGGGTTCGGCGACGTCGGACAGCGCCGCGTCGTCACCGCCGTGATCGACCAGACCCGGGTATCCGCAACTCGACAGCTCCGGGAACACCAGCAGATCGGGCCGTACATCGTCGATCAGGCTCCGGGCCAGGTCCAGGTTGACGGAGGCGCAGCCACCGCCGGCCGCCCGCACTCCGGTGTTGTGCAGTGCGGGCAGGACAATCCTCACCCGGCCCCCGCCTCTTTGCCGCGCAGGAAAGCATTGGCACTGTCGGCGATCTCGACCAGCCGTTCGACCAGCTCGGCGTGCCGGGCCCGAACCCGGTCGTCGGGAGCCGACACCCCGATGGCGGCGTACACCCGGTCCCGATAGTTGCCGACATCGATGACGGGCACGGCAACAGTGGTGACCAGCTCGTCACGCTCGTTGACCACAACGCTGTGGCCTTCCGCGGCGGCCCGTTGCACGTCCTCCCGGACCGCAGTCCAGCTACCGGCCTCGCTGCGGGCCCGCCGGGCACTGCTGTCGAAGATCGACCGCAGCTCCTCGGGTGTCGACCTGCTCAGCAGCGCGTAGCCGACAGCGGACCCGATCAACGCGTCCCGCCTGCCGGTCTGCACGTTCACGTAGAGCCGGCGGTCCGGTTCGAACGCCGCCAGCGCCACCGAGTCGGCACCGTCCCGAATCGAAAAGTGCACGGTCTCATCCCAATCGGTTGCCAGCTGGGACAGCGCCGGATAGATCGAGCTCATGGTCTGCGCGTGCAGGGCCCGGCTGGCCAAGTGCACTATCGACCAGCCCAGCTGGTAGCCGCGGCGCGGTTCCAGCCGCTCGACCAGGCCGTACTTGGCGAATGTTGCCAACGCGCGCGACACCTGCGCCTTGTCCATGCCCTGCGCTTCGGCGAGCGCCGAGACCGTGTAGACCTGTTGGTCGCGGTCCGAGTCGACAAACGCGAACAGCAATGCCAGTGCCTTGTCCAGTGACGACGCGTTCGGTGAACTCATTACCCCGGCTCTCTTGTTCAGAGTCCGCGTGGGACGACTCCCGTGGACTCCTCGCGAAAGTGCAGTTTACGATCGAGCACCGCCGCGCAGTCCCGATGCACGGTGTAGTTGTCGGCGTCGCCGGTCATGGCGGTGGTCAGCGTCAGCTCCACCTCGTGGTCGGCCCAGGTGTATCGCTGCCGGATGGCACGCTCCATCCGGGCGCTGTACGGATCGTCTCCGTGGATGGCGTAAGAGCTGTCGTCCTGCTCATAGCTGATCTGCCAGCCGCTGTCCAGGGTCGTGGTGGAGGTGCCACCTGCGCTGCGCCGCACGTGCGTCCAGCCGTCGGCGCCGGTCTCGACTGTCCAGGTGGGCACCGCATCTCCGGCCATCGTGACCCCCGGCACCGGTGCGATCACGGGTTCGCCGAGCTCCACCGGCGCCAACAGGCCGGAGGCCTCATCGAGGACCGGTAGCACCAGGGCACTTTCGGCGAGCGTGATCTCGATGGCGCCCTGTTCGGCGGCCGGCCACAGCCACGGCCAGTAATTGGTGGACACCGCCACACGCAGCCGATGCCCCGGCGCAAAGCGGTACGAACTGGCTTTGAGCGGCACCGTGACGGCAACCGTCTCCCCCGGCTCCAGCGGCGCCACCTGCTCGGGCGCATGACCGTGCCGGTGTGCCAGATTGAGCGCCCCGCGGGTCACCAGGTGGGAATGGCCGTCCTCGTCGACGTCGGTGATCCTGACAAACACATGGCCCGCACTGGTCGAGCTGGACAGCACCAGCCGAAGTTCAGAACCCCCCAGGATCACCAGTTCTTCTGTCAGGGTTGCCGTCTCGAACACGAGGCTGCCGGCGTCGTCTGAGTCCTGAATCCCGGGCAGGTCGGTGGACACTCCCATGGGCAGCAGATGCCGGCCCTGGGTTCCCACACTCAGTGCGCTCTGGTGCCGCACCGTCGCGGCCGGCGGCGCCGCGACCCCCAGCTGGCCGTCGGCCCCCAATGGAAAGGTCGCCGGGCTGACGACGTGCTCGAGATCGCTGACACCCCACCACCGGCCCGGACGAAACGGCAGGTCCTCCCGGGTGTAGACGTAATCCTGGACGTAGAAGCACAAGCGGGGATCGCGGTCGACGCCGTTGTCCTCACCGAGCAGCCAGTGCCGCCAGAATCGGACACAGCGTCCGAGGAAGTCGATGCCGGGCCCGGGTTCGGGCCGTTCCGGCCAGGTGTGTCCCCACGGGCCGACGATGGCCTGTGCGTTCGGCAGCGCGTCGAGCATGCGGAACACGGTGTCGGTGTAGTTGTCCGCCCAGCCACCGACCAGCAGCACCGCAGCGTCGATCGCGGCGTAGTCCTCACACACCGATCCCTGCCGCCAGTAGGAGTCGCGGTAGGGATGCGACAGCCACAGTGAGGTGACGTCGGGGTTGATCCGCAGCCGCGTCGTCCACTCCTCGAGCCACTGCGGGCCGGCGGCATCGGGCATCGGCGGGCGCATGTTCATCATGGTCAGCGCCGACCCCCAGAGGTTCATGTAGAACGCCAGCGGCACCCCGCCGAGGTAGTGCACGTCGTTGTCGTACCGGTCGTCGCTGGAGCAGGCGGTGACGACCGCTTTGAGAGGTGCGGGGCGTTTGGCCGCCACCTGGAGCGCGTTGAAGCCACTCCAGGAGATGCCGATCATCCCCACCGATCCGTTGCACCACGGCTGATCCGCCAACCAGTGCACAACCTCCTCGATGTCGCGCTGCTCGATTGTCGTGTACTCGTCCACCAGAACACCGGTGGAGGCACCGCTGCCGCGTAGATCCAGTCGTGCACAGACGATTCCATGTCCTGCGAAGAAACCGAACCGGGTTTCGTCGTCGATCACCGACACATCGTCCTTGCGGTACGGGATCGCCTCGAGTACCACTCCCGTCGGGTGTGCATCGCTGCCCTGCGGCAGCCACAACTTCACCGACAGCCGGGTGCCGTCGCTGACCGTGACCGTCTCCGACCGCCGCTGCACCTGATGGTCGAACTCTTCCTGCACGCGAGTGCCGAATGCTGCGGAATCGTTGTTCATCATCAACAGGCTCCTGACCCGGGTTGGAGGCCCCTCTGGCTTGTTGTTGCCGTATGGCCATCACATAATGCCGTGGAGCCACATACTAGACGAGTCGTCACCAGGTCGCCGTCATCTCCGCGCACCAGAAAGCCCCCGGCTCTTCCGATACGGAAGAAGAACCGGGGGCTGCTGTGGACCTGTGGTTACGCCAGCGAGGCCGGCGGGTTGAAGCGTTCGCCGTAACGCTGCGCCAGCTGCTTGGCGCGAGCCACGAACGCTTCCTTGCCGATGCCCAGCTCGCCCTCGTAACCGACGATGAACTGCGCACTGCCTCCGGTGTACGGCGGGAAGCCGATCCCCATGATGGAGCCGATGTTGGCATCCGCGGTCGAGGTCAGCACTCCTTCGTCGAGACACTTCTGCGTCTCCAGCGCCTCGGCGAACAGCATGCGGTCGATCATGTCCTGCAACGGGATATCGGACTTGCCGGACCCGAACGCCTCGCCGAGACCCTCCCACAGACCGGCACGCTTGCCGTCGACGTAGGAGTAGAAACCGGCGCCCTTGAGCCGCGACGGGCGGCCGGCCTCGATCATCGTGTTGACGACAGCCTCGGCCGGGTGCGGTTCATAGGTCGCACCGGTCTCTTCGACGGCTTTGCGGGTGGCGGTCGCGATCTTCTGCATCAGTTCGAGGTTCAGCTCATCGGAGAGCTGCAGCGGCGGCGCCGGGTAACCGGCCTGCGAACCCGCCTGCTCGATGCTGGCCGCAGCCACACCCTCACCCAGCATGGCCAGCGCCTCGTTGACGAAGGTGCCGATGACGCGGGAGGTGAAGAACCCGCGGCTGTCGTTGACCACGATCGGGGTCTTGCCGATGGCCAGCGTGTAGTCGAACACCCGGGCCAGCGCTTCGTCAGAGGTCTTCTCACCCTTGATGATCTCGACCAGCGGCATCTTGTCCACCGGAGAGAAGAAGTGGATGCCGACGAAGTCCTCCTGGCGCTTCACCCCGGTGGCCAGACCGGTGATCGGCAGGGTGGAGGTGTTGGAACCCAGCAGCGCGTTCGGCTCGACGATGTCCTCGATCTCCTGGAACACCTTGTGCTTGAGTTCCTGGTTCTCGAAGACGGCTTCGATCACGAAGTCGACACCCTTGAGATCGGCCGAGTCCGCCGCCGGGGTGATCCGGGCCAACAGCGCCTCGGATTTCTCGGCGGTGGTGCGTCCGCGTTCGAGCGCCTTGGCTTCGAGCTTCTCGGAGTAGGCCTTGCCCTTCTGCGCCGCCTCCAGCGAAACATCCTTGAGCACAACGTCATACCCGGCCTTGGCCGAGACGTAGGCGATGCCCGCGCCCATCATGCCCGCGCCCAGCACACCGATCTTCTTGATCTCCTGCTTGGCGATACCGTCCGGCCGCGAGCCACCGGAGTTGATGTACTGCAGGTCCAGGAAAAACGCCTGGATCATGTTCTTGGAGACCTGGCCGGTGACCAGCGAGACGAAGTAGCGGCTCTCGATGCGAGTCGCGGTGTCGAAATCCACCTGGGCACCTTCGACGGCCGCGTCCAGGATGGCGCGCGGCGCCGGCATGGGCGCTCCCTTGAGCTGCTTGCGCAGCAGTGCCGGGAACGACGGCAGGATCGCGGCCAGCGCCGGGTGCGACGGGGTGCCGCCGGGCATCTTGTAGCCCTTCTGGTCCCACGGCTGGGTGTGAGCGTCCGGGTTCGCCTTGATCCACGCCTTTGCCGCCGGCACCAATTCGTCGACGCTGGAGACCAATTCGTCGACCAGGCCGACGTCCTTGGCCTTACCGGGCTTGAAGCGGGTGCCCTGGCTCAGGATCTCCATGAACGCCTTCTGGATGCCGAACATGCGCACCGTGCGCGCCACGCCGCCGCCACCGGGCAGCAGGCCCAACGTGACCTCGGGCAGACCGATCACCACACCCTTGACATCGGCGGCGATGCGGTGGTGTGCAGCCAGGGCGATCTCCAGGCCACCACCGAGCGCGGCGCCGTTGATGGCGGCCACCACCGGCTTGCCGAGGGTCTCCAGCTTGCGCAGATCCCGCTTGACGGTTTCCACCATGTCGAACGCCTCACCGGCGTTTTCGGGGCCCAGGTTGATCATGCCCTTGAGGTCGCCGCCGGCGAAGAAGGTCTTCTTCGCACTGGCGATCACCACACCGGTGATCGAATCCTTCTCCGCCACAAGGCGATCAGCAGCCTTGCCCATCGACTCGATGTAATGCTCGTTCATCACGTTGGCCGAACCGGTCGGGTCGTCCAGCGTCAGGGTGACGATGCCGTCGGCATCCTGGTCCCATTTGATGGTGTTCTCAGCCATTGTCGTTCTCCCCTAGACCCGCTCGATGATGGTGGCCACGCCCATACCGCCGCCGATGCACAGCGTGATCAGGGCACGCCGAGCGCCGCGACGCTCGAGCTCGTCGACCATGGTTCCGGTGATCATGGCGCCGGTGGCGCCCAACGGGTGGCCCATCGCGATGGCGCCGCCGTTGACGTTCAGCT
>NZ_JBARXZ010000042.1:0-22075 GCF_049647605.1 Mycobacterium sp.
CCGCTGTAGCGGCGGCGGTGAACTTGCCGACCTCGACCGGTCGGGCCGCCTCGTCGACGTCGGGCTGCACCGCGAGCTGGTCCACCGGCACCTTCTCACCCGCGCGGATCACGGGTGCGTACGCGACGCCGGGGACCACCGGAACGCCCGACAGGACTGCCGACACCTGTGCAGGTGACGCGGGTACGGATGAACTGGTCATGTGAAGCAGGTTACAACTTTTCCTTGACAAGTCAACACGTTCAAGCGTAAAACAACATATAACAACATTTCAAAGTCACTTTTCCCACACAACCAGACTTTCAACGCACTGGAGCGTCGTGTACCCCGAAGAGCGTCAACAGGCCATCGCCGCACTTGTGATGTCGCGTGGCCGCGCCTCCGTGACAGAACTCGCGGAAACCTACGCGGTGACCACCGAGACCGTCCGCCGCGATCTGGCCGCCCTGGACCGCGCCGGCGTCCTGCACCGGGTGCACGGCGGCGCGGTGCCGGCGCGCGCCCTGCACGTCGTCGAATCCGGGGTTCCCGAACGGGAGAGCACCCGCGCCGACCACAAGGACGCGATAGCCCGCACCGCCGTCGACTTCCTCCCCATGAACGGCGCCTCGGTGCTGTTCGACGCCGGGACCACCACCGCCCGCGTGGCAGCGTTGCTGCCCGCAGACCTCGAGCTCACCGTCGTCACCAACGCAGTGCCGATCGCGGCCCGCGTCGCGGCACTGCCCTCGATATCTCTACATCTCCTCGGCGGACGGGTCCGCGGGCTCACCCAGGCCGCGGTGGGCGAACAGGTGCTGCGCGTCCTGGACACACTCCGGGTGGACATCGCGTTCATCGGAACCAACGGCATCAGCGCCACCCACGGCCTGTCCACCCCGGACAGCGAGGAGGCCGCCGTGAAGCGGGCAATGGTTCGATGCGCCAACTACGTTGTGGTAGTGACTGATTCATCGAAACTTGGCCTCGAGGAGTTCGTCAGCTTCGCCCACCTGACCGATGTCGACGCCGTGATCACCGACGACGAGATCACCGACGCCCACAAAGCCATGCTGACCGAACACGAAGTCGAGGTGGTCATCGCATGATCGTCACTGTCACAGCGAATCCCAGCGTGGATCGCACCGTCACCCTCCCGGCACCGTTGACCCGTGGCGCCGTCCAGCGGATCAGATCGGCATCCAGCGAACCGGGCGGCAAAGGCGTCAATGTGGCGCGGGCGCTCACTCTCGCCGGCGTCGATGCCCTCGCCCTGTTGCCCGCCGCCGACCACGACCCTTTCATCGCCGCCCTGGCCGGGCTCGGGGTTCCCTACGCCACGGTCCCCACGACCGGAGCCGTACGCACCAATCTGGCGATAACCGAAAACGACGGCACCACAACAAAACTCAATGAACCCGGAGCCACCCTGGACGCGACGACCTTGACCTCGCTCACGGAGGCGATCCTGGAACGCGCTGCCACCGCGGACTGGGTGGTGCTGTCAGGATCACTGCCCCCGGGGGTGCCGAACAGTTGGTACGCCGACATCGTCGCAGCACTGCGGGGACAGCGGTGCCGGATCGCCGTGGACACCTCCGAGGAACCGTTGCTCGCACTCGCAGCAGCCTTCCACCGAGCCGCACCCGACCTCATCAAACCGAATGCCGACGAACTGGCAAGCCTGACCGGGAAATCGGCGGTCGACCTCGAATCCGCAGTGGCACACGGCGACCCCGGACCTGTCGTGTGTGCCGCCGCCGATTTGATCGACCGCGGCGTCGGTGCCGTACTGGCCACCCTGGGTGCCGCCGGCGCGGTGTTGGTCGACAACACCGGCGCCTGGCTGGCAACGCCGCCGCCGATCACCCCGCGCAGCACCGTCGGCGCCGGAGACTCCTCCCTGGCCGGTTACCTACGTGCCGACGTCGCGGGCGCGCAGGCACCGCACCGACTGCAGATGGCCGTCGGTTACGGCACCGCAGCCGCCGGGCTGCCCGGCTCGGCCCTCCCCTCACCCACCGACGTGCACCTCGACGGAGTTCGTGTCGTGTCGATCGCACCCCAGTCTGTACCCCGCCAGCTCTGACCGTCCGACCCGAAGGTGTCCGATATGACCGATCCCAGCCACCCCCCCACCCCGATCACCGAAACCGGCCTGGTACTGCTCGACATCGACGCGGGCACCGGTGCGGACAAACAAGCGGTGATCGAACTGCTGGCAGGCCGGCTCGCCGCCGCCGGCCGGTCCAACGACGCCGACGGCCTTCGTGACGCCGCCATGGCCAGGGAAGAGCAGTCGGCGACAGGTCTGCCGGGAGGTATCGCCATACCGCACTGCAGATCCCCCTACGTCGACTCCGCCACCATCGGATTCGCCCGACTGGCACCGGCAGTGGACTTCGGCGCTCCCGACGGCCCCGCCGACCTGGTGTTCCTGATCGCCGCACCCGACGCGGGCGGCTCCGAGCACATGAAACTGCTCTCCAGCCTGGCGCGCGCGCTGGTCCGCCCCGACTTCGTCGCCTCGCTGCGCACCGCCGCCACACCGCAGGAGGTGGTCACGCTCGTCGAGGACGTGGTCAAACCGACACCACCAAAACCCGCGGCAGCGCCTGCGACCGAGGTTGCGGCCACCGCAGCGGCAGCACCTGAGGCGCCGGCGTCGAAGTCGATCGTGGCGATCACCGCATGTCCCACCGGAATCGCACACACCTACATGGCAGCCGACTCGCTGGCCGCCGCCGCGCAGCGCGCCGGCGTCGACTTCACCGTGGAAACCCAGGGCTCGTCGGGGAGTACCCCGATGTCGGCGGCCACCATCGCCGCCGCGGACGCCGTCATCTTCGCCACCGATGTCGGGGTCAAGGACCGCCAGCGGTTCGCCGGCAAACCGGTGATCGCCTCCGGTGTGAAGCGGGCGATCAACGAGCCGGACACGATGATCGCCGACGCGCTGGCCGCCGCCGACAACCCGAACGCCGCACGGGTGGAAGGCAGCACCAGCACCGCCGCACCGGCACCCTCCGGGAACGTCGGCTGGGGAACCCGGACGCGGCAGATCCTGCTGACCGGCGTGAGCTACATGATCCCGTTTGTGGCCGCCGGTGGTCTGCTGATCGCTCTGGGCTTCCTGTTCGCCGGCTACGAGATCGCCAACACCCCGGACGGGGAAACGACCTCGCTGGGTCATCTGATCGCGACGTCGAACTCGCTGACCGACCTGCCCCCCGGCGGTCTGATGCAGTACCTCGGCGCGGTGCTGTTCACCCTGGGTGGGCTGGCATTCAGCTTCCTGGTACCGGCGCTGGCCGGCTACATCGCGTTCGCGATCGCCGACCGGCCCGGGATCGCACCAGGTTTCACCGCAGGAGCGGTAGCGGTGTTTGTCGGCGGTGGCTTCATCGGCGGCATCGTCGGCGGCCTGATCGCCGGGTTCGCGGCACTGTGGATCAGCCGGATCGCCGTTCCGCAATGGGCCCGCGGGTTGATGCCGGTGGTGGTCATCCCGCTGGGCGCATCACTGGCGGTTGGCCTGCTGATGTTCCTGCTACTGGGCCGGCCGCTGGCCGCCGTCACCACCGGGCTGACCAACTGGCTGACCGGGCTGTCGGGCACCTCGGCGATCCTGCTCGGAGTGATCCTCGGTCTGATGATGTGCTTCGACCTCGGTGGCCCGGTCAACAAGGCGGCCTACGCCTTCGCCACCGCCGGGCTGGCCGCCGGCACCGGAGCCAGCTTTCAGATCATGGCAGCGGTGATGGCCGCCGGTATGGTGCCGCCGCTGGCGATGGCGTTGGCCTCGACGGTGCGGCCGGGTCTGTTCACCGAGCCGGAACGCGAAAACGGCCGCGCCGCCTGGCTACTGGGCGCTTCGTTCATCTCCGAAGGAGCCATCCCGTTCGCCGCGGCGGATCCGCTGCGGGTGATCCCCTCGATGATGGCCGGCGGCGCCATCACCGGTGCGCTGATCATGGCATTCGGGGTGACACTGCGGGCACCTCACGGCGGGATCTTCGTGTTCTTCGCGATCGGTAACCTGCTGTGGTTCCTGGTCGCGCTGGCCATCGGCACCGTCGTCGCTGCCGCCACCGTGGTGGCCGCCAAACAGTTCATCGGCACCAAGTCCGACGAAGCCGCCCCAGTCCCCGCCTGATTCCATCCGGCGAAACCGCGCAATACCGTCCAAACCCACGACACCGCCGATCTCGGCGCTGATCACCTCAGGAGAATCATGCACACCAAGACCGTCATCGTCGGTTCCGCCATCGGACTGCACGCCCGCCCGGCTGCCATCATCTCCGAGGCCGTCGTCAAAGCCGGCATCCCGGTAACCCTGTCGGCCGACGGCGGCGAGCCCGTCGACGCCGGCTCGGCCCTGATGATCATGACCCTGGGCGCGGGCAACGGCGCTCAGGTGACCGTCGCCTCAGAGGATGAGGCGACGGTCAACGAGATAGCCGCGCTGGTCCAGCAAGATCTCGACGCCTGAACCGATCAGTCCACGTCCTCACCGGTCAGCATCAACCGGTCCAGCACATCGGTCAGGGTGATCAACCCGACCAGACCCGACTGGCTGTCGGTCACGATCGCCAGGTGGTTACGCGTCTCGCGCATCGTGTGCAAGGCCGCATAGACCGGTTTACGCCGATCCAGCATCAGCGCGGGACGCATCAGATCGGCCGCCGTCACACCCGTGGCAGCCTGCAGGCTGTCGCGGACGTGGACCACCCCGAGAACCGCCTTCTCGTCGCGCACCAACAGTCGAAGGTGGCCGGTGGCTTGCGATTCCGCCTGGATCCGGTCGGGATCGGCAGCGGCGTCGACACCGCTGGGTGTGGAGTTCGGCGCCACGATGTCGTCGAGCGTGAGCCGCTCCAACTCCAGCGCACTGACCAGGTTGTCGCGGTACCCCTCGTCGAGGGAGCCGACGGTCGCCGAGTGCTCGACCAGTTGTCGCAGCGTTTCCGGGTCCTGCCCGCTGGCCAGCTCGTCGACCGGCGTGACCCCCACCCGGCGCAGGCACCAGTTGGCAGCGCGGTTGAGTGCGGTCAGCAGCGGCCGGGTCACCGTGATGAAGGCGCGCATGGGCAATGCCAGCATGATCGCCGACCGCTCCGGGTGCGCGATGGCCCACGACTTGGGCGCCATCTCGCCGACCACCAGATGCAGGAACGTGACGATCACCAAGGCCAACACGAATCCGGCCACGTCGGCCGCCAGGGCCGGTGCCCCCCAGGAACTGAAGATCGGTGTCAGCCAGTAGCGCACCGCGGGCTTGGTGACAGCGCCCAATGCCAAGGTGCACACCGTGATACCGAGCTGCGATCCGGCCAGCAGCACCGACAACTCAGTGGTGCTGCGCAGCGCGGCCCGGGCCGACCGCGAGCTCGCCGCCGTTTCCTCCAACCGGTGCTTGCGGGCGGCGATCAGGGCGAACTCGACCGCGACAAAAAACGCGCTGGCCGCGATCAGTCCAACGGTGACCACAATCAGGACGACGGGATCGTTCATCGGACCGACTCCAGCTGCTGCGGCCGAATTGCCACGAATACCGATGCGGGAACATGCTTTTCGATCGACCGCACCTCCATGTTCAACAGGTCGGGCGGCTCGGGTTCGTCGGCGACCAGGTCCTCGGCCTCCGGTTCCAAGGGAACGACCACTCGCTGACCGACCGGCGGCAGGCCGCCAAAAGCATCGATGAGCAGCCCGGCCACCGTCTCGTAGTCACCCTCGGGAAGCTCCCGGTCCAGCAACCGTTCGGCTTCATCCAGCGGAAGATCACCGGGGACCAGCCAGCCGTCGGCCTCCGGGAACACCACCCCACCCGAGCCGGGGTCATGCTCGTCGTCGATCTCACCGACCAGCTCTTCGGCCAGGTCCTCGATGGTGAGCGCACCGGCGAAGCCGCCGTACTCGTCGATGACCAGCGCCATCTCTTCGCCAGCAGCCTTGAGCGCCCGCAGCACGGCGGGCAGATGCATCGTGGTCGGTACCACCACCGGTGGGCGGCAACGTGATCCGGCGTCGCCCGTGCGTTGCTCGGGGTCCAGGAGGTCGTGCAGATGCAACACGCCGCGAAGATCATCGGTGTCATCGCCCACCACCGGGTACCGCGTGTGGCCCCGGGCCATCCGGGTGAGCACATCGGTGACAGGTTCGGCGACACCGATGACGTCGACCCGCGATCGCGGGATCATGGCGTGTTCGGCGGTACGGCTCGGGAAATCCAGCGTGCGGTCCAGCAGAGTGGACAGCTCCCGCGGGAGGTCGCCGGCATCGCGGGACTCGGCCACGATGTACTCGAGGTCGCGCGCGGTCGCCGAGTGCTCGACATCGTGTACGGGTTCGATCCGCAAGACTCGCAGCAACAGGTTGGAACTCTGGTCGAACAACCAGATCAGCCAGCCGAACAGCCGTAGATACCAGGTCGTCGAGGTCGCCAGGGCCCGGGCGACCGGTTCGGGTCGGGCGATGGCCAGGTTCTTCGGGAACAGTTCACCGAAGAGCATCTGGATCAGGGTGGAGAACACGATCGCGATGACGGCGCCGACGGCGATCCCCACCCCTGAGGGCACGTTCACTTCCCCGAGTAGGGTACCGATGCCCTGTCCGATGAGAGGTTCAGCGACATAACCGACCAGCAGGCCGGTGACGGTGATACCCAGCTGCGCACCCGAGAGCATGAACGAGGTGCGACTGGTGACGGTCAGCGCCCGCGCAGCGGCCGCATCACCTTGTTGGGCGCGCGCCTTCAAGCGGGACCGGTCCACCGCCATGTAGGCAAATTCCTGAGCCACGAAGTAGCCGGTGAACAGGGTGATGAACAGCACCACCGCTATCCCGATCACAATGCTGATCAACGCTGTCAACACTTCCCCACCTCCGGCCTGCCTCTAGTCGGGGCGTCGGTCCGGGGTGGGACGGGTCTTCGAGATTTGGCGGACAAGCGCCTCATCACTCCCTCAACAGTTGATTGTGGCCAGGAAGCCTCGAGCATAACGAAGTCTCGGCCGGCTGCCGATCGGCGATTCCGCCGCCACCACCGCCCTACTGGCACAGTGGTACACCATGAAGTTGCGCAGGATTCGCACCGCGGACACGCTGCAGACCCAGTGGCTCGACGGCGGGCAGTGGCAGACCCTCACCACACCCTCACCGCTGGCGCCGTCCCCGTTCAGCGCCGAGTTCGAACTCGCCACCGCAGCACGCCACCTGAAGAGCTCAGATGCGCTGCTGCCGTTCACCCCCCTGTCTTTCCGTGACTTCCTGCTCTGCAAGCAGCACAACATCGCCGCCGCCCGCGGCCTGCTGAAACGCTTCTACCCAGGCCAGTCCCGGATCACCTCGGCGTACGAAAAACTCACGCGCCGAACATTTCCGCTGTTCCAGCCGAAGAAGCTGTTCTATCAACAGCCGATCTACCACATGTCGAACGCCATGACGATCGTGCCGACCCGCACTCCCGTGGCGTTTCCCGGCTACACCAGGGGCCTGGACTTCGAACTGGAGATCGGCTTCGTGCTGAACTCCGCGCTGTACAACGCCACCCCCACCGAGGCGACTGCGGCGATCGGCGCGTTTGTCCTGCTCAACGATTTCAGCGCCCGCGATATCCAACGCAGCGAGATGGCCAGCGGTCTCGGGCCACAGAAATCGAAGCACTTCCTCAGTTCCATGTCGGAGACCGCCGTGACGGCCGACGAGGTGCTGCCCCGTCTGGAAAGCCTGTCCGGCGCCGTCATCATCAACGGCCGGACCGTCAGCACCGTCGACGGTTCCGGGTTGCAGTGGTCGGTCGGCGAGGTGTTGGCGCACGCGTCCCGAGATGAACAGCTACTCGCCGGCGAGGTCATCGGCCTCGGCACACTGGCGGGTGGATCGGGGATGGAAACCGGCAACTGGTTGCGGCCCGGGGACACTCTGCGTCTGGAACTCGACGACATCGGCTCCGTGGAGCACACCATCAGCAAGTAAGGTGGGCGACCATGCCGGACCCCGACCTTCCGTCAGATCCGAACAAGGTCGGGCGGCTGGCTCGGCGCAGCCGTCCGCAACTCGGGCTCCCTGCGTAACTGGTTGATCCTCGGGATCGCGACCGGCGCCATCGCCGGACTCGGCGCGTTGTCTTCCAACTTGCGCTGAAGTACTCCACCGAATTCCTGCTCGGCCATCTCGGCGGCTACGAGGTGCCGACGACCGCCGGTGACGGTGGCAACCCCGGCTCCGGCGGGTCCGGGGGCCGGGAGGGCCCCACCGCCCAGATCTCGGCGGGATTCGGCTCACTGCTGACCCGGTGGCTGGATCTGTCCGACAACCACGGCCGCCTGGCGGTGTCGCTGGGTATCGGCAGCGGTATCGGTTCGATCTTCGGGGCCCCGCTGGGTGGCGCGGTGCTGGCTGCTACCTGCTGCTGACCTGCTCGTCGGTGTCGATCTGCCAGGCGCAGCGTCTCAATCGGGAGAGCGTGGCCGCCGAGCGGGCCGCCCGGCAGGGCAACACCATCACGCCCTGGCAACCCTACAAAAGGCTACTTGCGGGCCTTCTTGGCTGCTGATTTCTCGGTTGTCGCACCGGCATTGGCGAGTTCGCCGCCCGCGTTCTCCAGATGCGCGCGGACAAACCACTGAAACTTCTCCAGCTCGGCGGAATGGCCGATCAACATGTCCTGCGACACCAGATCCAGGTCGTCGAGCTTGTCGATGGCCTTGCGGGTGTCTTCGATGACGCCGGTGTACACCAGGTCCAGAGCCGCCAGGTGAGCGAGCACCTTGTCGCGGCCGACGGAATAGTCGTCCCAGGTACGGTCCTTGATGATGGCACCGGGGGTGCCTTGCGGCGAGACACCCAGCGCGGCGATCCGCTCGGCCGCCTCGTCGGCGTACCCGCGGACCAGCTCTACCTGCGGGTCGATCATCTCGTGAACGCCGATGAAGTTGGGTCCGACCACATTCCAGTGCACATGCTTGAGCGTCAGGTGTAGGTCGTTGTACGTGCTGAGCTGCTTCTGCAGCAGATCGGTGATCTCGCGGGCCTGCTTGTCCGTCACGCCGGGAATGGTGAATGTAGGCACAGTCACTCCTTTGCCTAGGGGTAATTGACGATCGGGGGTGGTGTACCCACGTCATCGATACCTAATCGGCCCGGTCGCGCTACAGCACCCGAATGTCCTGCACCGGCAACCGCGGACCGCGCCGCGGTTCGCGGGCCAGCCCACTCTCGTAGAGCACCCGCACCAACCGGTGCCGGTGTGGACGCATCGGCTCCAGCAGCTCGACCATCTCGTCGTCGCCGATCGGGTGCCCGAGCAGCGTCCAGCCGATCATCTTCGAGACATGGTAGTCACCCACCGACAATGCGTCGGCGTCACCGAAGGCTCGTTGCGCGGTCTCGGCTGCCGTCCAGATCCCCACTCCGGGAAGTGATCTCAGCGCCTCCCGCGCCTCCACGGCCGGGCGTTGCACCAGCCGCTGCAATGCCGCCGCCCGGGCCGCACACTGCACCACGGTCCGAGCCCGGCCGGGGTCGACATTGGCTCGATGAAACTCCCAGGACGGGATGCGCCGCCACACCTGCGCGGCCGGAAACACCCGCATGCGTGGTGGCGCCGGCCCGGGCGCGACGGTCCCGTATTTGGTGACCAGGAGCCGCCAGGCCCGGAACGCGTCCGCTCCCGGCACCCGCTGTTCCAGGACCGCTGGAATCAGGGCTTCCAACACCTGCCCGGTGCGACCCAGGCGCAGGTGCGGCGCGGACCGCCAGGCCGCAACAACGGTGGGATGGGTGGGTGCAAATCCGCTGCGGTCATCGTCGACGCCCAGGTAACCCGGCAGGCCGTCGGTGAACTCGGCGGCCCCGTCACCCCAGACCTGGACGTGTACCGCGGCGCGACCGGCGCGCTGAATCCGGGCGGTCACGGCCCCGGTGGGCAGCAGGCTGGTACGCCAGATCACCCCGTCGGCGGCCACCTGAAAGGTGGGGTCACCGGGCCCGCGGCGCAGCGGCGCCAGCGTAGCTCCCACACTGTGCGGACCGTCGAAGGTGACGGTGCGCTCGATCGACTCGAGATCAGTCCTCGGTGACAGTGACCTGCGCCTTGTCCGGGTAGAACGCCACATGTCCGGCGATCGCGGCAACGGCCGGGTACGGCCGTTCGTAGGTCCAGAGCGCGTCGTCGACGGTGGTCTCACCGGAGGTGACGCTGTAGTAGGTGGCGTCGCCCTTGTACGGACAGTAGGTGGTGGTGGTTGTGCACGTCAGCGCATGCTGCACCACATCCGTTGCCGGAATATATTGCACCGCTGGATAATTCGATTCCTGCAGCGTCAGCGCCGCACGAGTGTCGGCGACCACCTCGCCGTTGATCCGAACTGTGACGCGGCCGGCCGTGGGCTCGACGGTGATCGGGTGATCCGCGCTGGGCTGCAAGACTTTGCGCTGACCCATGTCGCTACCTCCTAGGGAACCATCCCAGCCTAACCCCGGCTGCCGACCGCCGGATTACCATTCGCCCATGACCACATCGCATCCCCCGTCAGCGACGGCTGAAGTGTTCATCGCAGCGGACCCGGGAGCGGTGTACGCCCTGATCACCGACCTCGACGTGATGGCAACCCTGACGGCCGAGACCACCGCCATGCACTGGCAGAAGGGGGACAGCGCCCGGCCGGGTGCGGTGTTCTCCGGCGACAACCGCAACGGCGCCCGCTCCTGGACCACCACCTGCACCGTCACCGACGCGGAGCCCGGGCAGGCGTTTGCCTTCGACGTACGCAGCCTGGTGATCCCGGTGGCCCACTGGCGCTACGAGATCTCCCCCGCCGACGGCGGCTGCCGGGTCTCCGAAAGCGCCTGGGACCGCAGGCCAGGCTGGTTCCGCGGTATCGCCGGAATCGCCACCGGGGTACGTGATCGGGCCACGGCCAACGGCGAGCACATCAGGCTCACCCTGCAACGACTCAAGGACCACGCCGAACGCTGACTACCCGCGCCGCACCAGCGCCGGACGTCAGCCAGAACTGCCGCCCTTGCGCGACGTGCGCGCCGCCCGCATGCCCATCCAGAACCGGGCGGCCTCCCGAACCGACTCCGCCACCGGCCGCGGTTGCCAGTGCAGCTCGCGCCGCGCCTTCGAACAATCGACATCGGCCTCTGCCCGCATCAGCCGAACGGACTCCAGCGTCAGCCGTTCGTCAGCGCCGCGCAGCCGGGCCTTCACCGTGCCGACGGCACCCATCGCGTAGAGCACCGGGACCGGAACCGTACGTTTCGGTGGGGCGACACCGGCTTCCTCGGCGGCGATCCGCACCACCTCGGCATTGGTGATCATCCGCTCGGAGATCAGATACCGCTCGCCGGGCCTGCCGTGCTCGGCCGCCTTCAGGAGCGCGCCTGCGGCATCTTCGATACCAACGGCTTCCAGCGAGATGCCGCCCAGCACAAACGGCATCTTCCCGAACACGGTGCCTGCGATCAGCGCCCCGTGGGGTGTCATGCCGTAATCCCCATGGCCGTAGGTGCTCGCCACACACATCGCGACGGCGGGCAGACCACGGTCCCGGGCGTAGGACAGCACCAGGTCCTCGGCCTGCACCCGGGAGCGCACATAGGCGGTGAGGCCACGGCGGTCGATCTGATGATCCTCGGTGGCCACCCGACCACGCTTGCGGCCCACCGTCGAGTAGCTGCTGGTGAACACGAACTTGTGCAGCGCCGGTTGCGCCACCGCAATGTCGAGGACTCCGCGCAACCCTTCGACATTGGTGCGGAACAGCGGCGCCGGGTCACGCAGCCAGGCACGGGTGTCGACAACGCAGTAGTAGACCTCGTCACAGCCGTCCATCGCCGCGCTCACGGTGTCCAGATCGAAGATGTCCCCGACAAAACGGGTGACCTCGAGATCATCGATGCTGACGGTGTTCGCGCCGGCCCGCACCATGACCCGCACGTCCTCACCCGCTGCGACCAGCTGCCGGGTGACGTGGGAACCGAGGAATCCGTTGGCGCCGATCACCAGCTTGGGAGCGCTCACCGGGCAGCCTGCCTTGCCGCGCCCGGCCCTCTCTCCCCCTCGTCCCTCGGGCTCGTCGACCGGGCTGACCCATACTTCTCGAACCACGCCGCCGCTTCGTCGTCCAGCGTGCCCAGCTCTTTGGCTTTACGGCACCACTTGAGGCTCGCCTGCACAAAGCGCAGCGGGTTGTAGATGTCCTCCTGACGCCGCCATTTCCCGTCCCCGGCATAGGTGACGATCGAGATGTTCGTGGCGCTGATGACGGTGCCGTCGCCCGGGTCGCGCATCGGGTTGTCGAGCTCGCAGATGACCCGGCCGGTCGGCTCGTCGAACACCGTCCACAATGACGGGAACGAGGTCATGTAGCTGCCGGGAAAC
Source organism: Mycobacterium sp. (assembly GCF_049647605.1). Lineage (GTDB taxonomy): Bacteria > Actinomycetota > Actinomycetes > Mycobacteriales > Mycobacteriaceae > Mycobacterium. The sequence continues at coordinate 12,374 of NZ_JBARXZ010000042.1, forward strand.
ACCGTCATCGTCTTCCAGATCCACGTGCGGACCTCGTCGCGGCCGTGCATGGTGCCCGCCGCGTGCTCGACGTAGGTGACGTCATCGGTGTAGTGCGCCACCCAGGCGTCCCAGTCCTGGGTTCGAGCCGCACGATCGACGGTCTGCTCGAACGTCGCGAATGCATCGGAGAGCTCGTCGCGGGTAAACAGGGAAGTAGGAGCATTCACAGACTGAACTAGAACACGTTCTAGATGCGTTTGTCGAGAGTTCATCACCCCAGTTGGGGATTAACCCAACAGAACTCGAGGTTATTGGAATGCACAGTCAGGAAGGACCCCATGGCACGCACATACAACAAGAATCCGGCGGCAGTCGACGCCCTGTCTCCGGAGCAGTACCACGTCACTCAGGAGAACGGCACCGAACGGCCGTTCACCGGGGAGTACTGGGACAACCATGAGCCCGGCATCTACGTCGACGTGGTCTCGGGTGAGCCGTTGTTCGCTTCGGTGGACAAATTCGAGAGTGGCAGCGGCTGGCCCAGTTTCACCCGGCCGATCGAGCCGGAGCACGTGGTCGAAAAGCGTGATCGCAGCCTCTTCATGGTCCGCACCGAGGTTCGCTCGGCAAACGGTGACAGCCACCTCGGCCATGTCTTCGATGACGGGCCCAGAGATCGGGGCGGGTTGCGTTACTGCATCAACTCGGCTTCGCTGAAGTTCATCAACCTCGACGACCTCGAGGCACAGGGTTACGGCGACTACAAGCGACTTTTCTCGAAGGAGGTACAGGCGTGACGACTCAGACCGCGATCCTGGCAGGCGGCTGCTTCTGGGGCATGCAGGACCTGATTCGCAAGCAGCCCGGTGTGGTGGCGACCCGCGTCGGTTACACCGGTGGCCGAAACGACCATCCGACCTACCGCAATCATCCCGGCCACGCCGAGGCGATCGAGATCCAGTACGACCCGAGTCAGACCGATTTCCGTGCCCTGCTGGAATTCTTCTTCCAGATCCATGATCCGAGCACCCGGGATCGCCAGGGCAACGATGTGGGTAGCAGCTACCGTTCGGCGATCTTCTACCTCGACGACGAGCAGAAGCGTGTCGCGGAGGACACCATCGCCGATGTGGACGCCTCCGGGTTGTGGCCGGGCAAGGTGGTCACCGAAGTGACCCCCGCCGGCGACTTCTGGGATGCAGAGCCGGAGCACCAGGACTATCTGCAGCACTATCCGAACGGCTACACCTGCCACTTCCCGCGGCCCGGCTGGAAACTGCCGAAGCGGGCCACTCAGCGCGCCTAGGGATTCACGACCGGCGCGCCCACTCCGCCAGCGCCGCCTCGCTGCAGACGTGATCGAGCCCCTGCAGGATGGCGCCATGGAGGGGCGCGTCGGCCCCCAACACCCCATCGCGCACCGGCGGTGCGGCCGACTTCCGGTAGTCCATCAGACCCTCCAGATAGGCCCGCCCGAAGGACTCGGGAGCGGCGCCCCGCAGACCGACCGCCAGCCCGCCGAGGGTGACGACATCGGGGTCGTGGAGATTGACCAGCCCGCCGATGCCGGCGCCCAATGCGGTGGCCACCGCTTCGACCGCCCCTTTGGATGCGGCAGTGCGCTCGCCGTCGAGCACTGCGTGGGCATAGCCGACGGGATCATCGGGTTCGGCATCACCGAGGTGCCGGGCCAACGCCCGGCCGTCGACGGTCAGGTCCCAGCAGGCACGCGCCCCGCACGGGCAGACCAGGCGCGGATCACCAAAGGGTATGTGGCCGTACTCGCCTGCGGCGCCGTGGGCCCCGGCTACCGGAACCCCGTCGACCACCAGCGTTCCTCCGATGCCGACGGCAACGATGAGATGCAGCGCCGTACCCGCCGATCGGGCCGCACCGGTGCGGGTCTCGGCCAGGCCCGACAAGGTGGCGTCGTTGCCGATCAACAGCGCCACGTCCGCCGGTAGTGCCTCGGTGAGCGCCGCGAGGTCGACGTCTTTCCAGCCGCGCGTACTGAACTGGACCAGCCGCGAATCGCTGACAGTACCGGCCACCGACACCGAGATGGCGCCGATCCGGTCACCGTCGCGCCGGTAGGCGGCCGTGATCGCCGAGCCCAGCTCTGCCAGCAGTCGCGGCAACTCTTTGCCGGTGTGGGCACCACGGTCGATGACCGTGGGCCGGCCGTCGAGGCCCGCCGTGGCCAACCGCCAGTCGGCGGCAGTCACCTCAGCGGCAAGGACCAGCGGGCCGTGCCGGTGGGGCACCAGGACCGTGGTGGGCCGGCCACGGCCCTGGGCGGGCGCCGGGAGCTCGTCGAGGAGGTGTTCCCGCCGCAGTCGGGCCAGGAGTTCGGTGGCACCGCCACTTCCGATGCCCAGCCGGGCCGCCGCGGCGGCGCGGGTGATCCCGGGTTCGGCACGCACCAGGGCCAACAGCTGGGTGGCGCTGTACCAGCGCAGCTGGGTGGCGGGCCGTTGCTCCTGGGTCATCGGGCCACACCCTACTGAAATCGAATAGCCGGTTGAATAAACTCAGCTTCTGAGTATATTCGGCGGGGTGACGACCTGCCCGCCCCGGCTGCACTCTCCGCAGAGTGTGCGCCGCCAACTGCCCGCACTGCTGGCATTGGCACTGGCGTCATGCCTGGCCGTCACCACGGAGATGCTCCCGATCGGGTTGCTGCCCGCGATCGGTGACAGCCTCGGCGCGGCGGATTCCACCACCGGGCTGCTGGTGAGTCTCTACGCCCTGATGGTCGCGGTGTTGGCCGTGCCGTTGACGCTGGCCACCGCGCGGTTCCCCCGCAAGCCGCTGCTGCTGGCCACGCTCGCCGGGTACGCGGTCAGCAATACCGTGGTGGCACTGGCGCCGACCGTCGCGATGGTCGCGACCGGCCGGGTGATCGGCGGGCTGGCCCACGCGCTGTTCTTCTCACTGTGCATCGGTTACGTGCCCCGATTGATCGATCGCACCCAGGTGGGCCGGGCCCTGTCCATCGCCACCGGGGGTGCGTCCGCGGGTTTTGTTCTCGGCGTGCCACTTTCGACCTCATTGGGTACCGCAGTGGGCTGGCGGGCATCCTTCGGACTGCTCGCGGCGCTGGCCGTGGCCACACTGCTGCTGGTCAAGCGCCTGCTCCCCGGTGTCGACGCGGAAAGCCCACGGCACCAGGACGCACCCCCGGGAAGACGGCGAGACCTCGCGGCCGTCGCAGCGGGGAACACACTGACCTACCTGGGGCAGTTCACCCTCTACACCTTCATCAGCGTGCTGTTGCGCGACGCCGGGGCGCCGCCGGCGGCGATCGGCCCGATTCTGCTGATGTGCGGCGCCTGTGGGCTCGTCGGACTCTGGTTTGCCGGCCGAGGGGTGGACCGAAACCCGCGCCGGACCGCCGCGGTCGCGCTCGGCGGCGTCGTCATCGCACTGGCCGTCTTCGGAGCCGGCTACCCGACCCTGATCACCATCGTGATGGCCGCGGCGGTGGTAAACGGCGCATTCGGCGGAGTTCCGCTGATCTACCAGGCGTGCTCGGTCCGCACCCATGCGGTGTCACCGGAACTCGCCGGGGCGTGGGTCAACTCGACAGCCAACGCCGGAATCGCCGGCGGCGCCGCGATCGGAGCCGCGCTGCTACCCACCGTCGGACCAGCGTGGCTGCCGTGGGTGGCAGCACTCCTGGTCGGAATGTCGCTGGCATTGAGCATGGTTGCGCGCCAAGCATTCCCGTCACGGCCGTGATACCGCAAGCGGCTCGCCCTAGATGCGGCGCATCCGCACCCGGCCACCACGTTTGGGAGTGAATGCGACACCGCGGGAATGCCATTTCTCAGCTGGAGCGGTGGTGGTCTCGATGACAAACCGGCGCAGCACGGTTCGCAGCACCACGTCCATTTCCATATTGGCAAACGCCGCACCCACACAGCGGCGAGTGCCGCCGCCATAGGGCACCCAGGCGAAGGTGTTGGGGCGCGCACCCAGGAAACGGGACGGGTCGAACCGCTCTGGATCCGGGAAATCCGCCGCGTGCCCGTGCACCTGACCGATTGCCACGCTGACCGAATAACCCTGCGGGATACGCCACTGCCCGAGCTCGAACACCGGCGCCAGGACACGGCGCCCGGCGAAGTCGATGACGGTGCGGTTGCGTTGTACTTCCAGGATCACCGCCTGCCGGTACTCGTTACCGTCACCGGCCGCTTCGGCGACCAGTTCCGCCAGCACCGCCGGATGCCTCGAGATCCGTTCGAAGCTCCAGGCCAGCGTCGACGCCGTGGTCTCGTGACCGGCGGCAAGCAAAGTGAGCAGCTCGTCGGCGATCTCGCTGCGCGACATGGGGGAACCGTCCTCGTACGTACTGCGCAACAGCAGCGCCAATACGTCGGTGCGCTGGTCGAACGCCGGGTCCAGACGGGCCTGCTCGATCAGCTCACCCACCACCGCGTTGTACTGACGGCGGTAGGAATCGAGTCGCCCCCAGGGCGTCCAGGAACCGAGATCACTTGTGGGGGTGGGCAATACCGCCAGCTTCGAGCCCAGCGTCACCCAGGGCGGAAGGATCCGGCGGAGCGCCTCGAGCTGCACCCCACCGGCACCGAAGATCGCCCGCAGGATGATGTTGAGCGTCAGGCGCATCATCGGCTCGAGGGTTTCGAACTCCTCGCCGTCAGGCCAGCCCTGCGACTCGCGCAGCACCTCCTCTTCGACGATCGCCTCGTAGTTCTTCATCGCCTTGCCGTGGAACGGCGGCGTGAGGATCTTGCGGCGCCTGCGGTGCTCGGCTCCTTCGAGGGCGAAGACGGACCCGGGACCGAAAAGGCGGCTCAGGTTCGGCTGGATGTTGCCCAGGTCATCGGTGCTGGCCGTGAAGACCTGCTTGGCCAGCGCCGGATCGGTGACCACCACCATGTTGCCGAACACCGGGACACGCAGCGTGAACGCGCTGCCGTGCCGGTCCGTCATATAGCTGATGGTCCGCCTGCGCAGAAATGCGTACCCGAGGCCCTGGAGGAACTTCGGGGCGCGTCCCGTCGGCGGCACCCGCATCGCCGCGACGGCACCGCCGGCAGGCTCGACATCACGATTTGTGTGCACGGTCATTGGAGATCGAACCCCCTCGATCATCGCGGTACTGCGTCGTACCGAGTGTTTCAGGCTACGGTACTCCCGGGTACCAGCGATGGCAAGGGTACGGACCCCCGTTCCGGCCCCCGATGCGGGAGAATGCCCCTCGTGGTTGCACTGGATGTCACCGGATCGCCCACCGCCGGCGGTGGGCGATCCGGTGCGCCGTTCCGGTCGCGACTGCTCGACGGCCTGGCCGCCTCGATCGAGGAGCGCGGTTACCGCGAGACAACGGTCGCCGATATCGTCCGGCACGCTCGAACCTCCAAACGCACCTTCTACGACCAGTTCGGCAACAAGGACGACTGCCTGCTCGAGCTGCTCGACATCGACAACGCCCGGATGATCACCGAGATCCAGGCCGCGGTGGACCCCGACGCCCACTGGCACACCCAGGTGGAACAGGCCATCGCCTCGTATGTCGACACCGTCGCCTCCCGGCCGGCGATCTGGCTGACCTGGATCCGCGAGTTCCCGGCGCTCGGCGATCGCGCCCGCCCCGTCCAGCGTCGCGGTATGCAGCGGCTGACCGACATGCTGATGATCCTGACCGGCAACCCCGGCTTCCGGCGTTCCGGCTTTCCTCCGGTGACCACACCCGTGGCCGTGATCCTGCTCGGTGGCCTCCGTGAGCTGACAGCCCACACCATGGAGGATGGCGAAGACATCCGGGCCATCGCCGACACCGCGGTGGCCGCCTGCGCGGCCCTGCTGAGCAGCGGCTCCCCCGACACCCGCCGACACGACTGAACTCACCAGTTCCACAGCGGATCCGGCGTTTTCGAGGGAGACTGTCGCTGTCCCACAGGCAGACGCAGGAGTCAGATGCCAGATGAGCGATCGCCCGGTCCGAACCAGTCGCGCCACCGCCCGCACCCCCGGAGTGAAGACCGGAACCAAACCTCCTGCCGACAAACCCGTCCCGCAGGAAATCAGCGTCGGCACCGATGCCGTCTTCGCCCCCGGATCCGGCACTCCCCGAAGGCGACTGAAGAACATCTCCGAAGTGCGGCATTTCTTTCGGACCAATGATGTACCGATCTACTTCATCGGAGCGACACCGTTCAATCTGCTGGGCCTCGACCGCTGGGTGCGCAACTTCACCTACATCACCTACTACGACGCCTGGGACGGCGCACACCCCCGGGTCTTCACGCCGGCACACAAGCCGTACAAGGAATTCGAGAGCGGCGAGGAGATCAACAACTGGCTGCTGACCAACCCCGAGGTCCGGGCATTCATCGACGGCGACACCCCGCGTGGCGTGCGCCCGAAGATCGCAATGGTGTTCTTCGACACCGAGACCGAGGACATCTGCCGCGAACTGGGCTATGACCTGATCCTGCCCCCGGCAAGCCTGCGTCAACACCTCGACTCCAAGATCGTCACCACCAGGCTGGGCAACGAGGCGGGCGCCCCCAGCGTGCCGAACGTCCTGACCCGGGTCGACGATTGGGCGGGTCTGCAGGAGGTCGCCGAAAAGGCCGGTCTCGGCGACGAACTCGTGGTGCAGACCCCGTACGGCGATTCCGGCAAGACCACGTTCTTCATCTCCTCGGAAGTCGACTGGCGCAAGCACGCCGACGATATCGTCGGCGAGGACCTCAAGGTCATGCGCCGGATCAACAACCGCCCGGTGGCCGTCGAAGCGGTACTCACCCGGTGCGGCACCATCGTCGGCCCGTTCATGTCGGAGCTGATCGGATATCCGAAACTGACGCCGGCGCGGGGTGGCTGGTGCGGCAACGAGATGTTCCCCGAGGTGCTGACCGGCGAAAGTCGCAACACTGCAAGACAACTGGTACGACGACTGGGCGACCGGCTGGCCAAGGAGGGTTACCGCGGGTTCTTCGAGGTAGATGTCCTCGTCGACACCGACACCGGGGAGGTGTATCTGGGTGAACTCAACCCACGGATCAGCGGCGCATCCTCGATCACCAACGTCACCGCGGGTGCGTACGCCGACGTACCGCTGTTCCTGTTCCACATCCTGGAGTTCATGGGTGTCGACTTCGACCTGGATGTCGACGAGATCAACGAACGCTGGGAGGAACTGGCATCCGAGGACGTCTGGAGCCAGATGATCTTGAAAGAGACCGACGACGTCGTGCAGCGGCTGACCGCCACACCGAGCACCGGCCAGTACGCCCTCGATGCCAGCGGCGCCCTGGTGTTCCGGCGGGCCGCGCTGGACTGGCATCAGCTGCAGAACGAGTCAGAGGCATTTTTCCTGCGGATCTACGGCGTCGGCGATTACCGGTGGAAGGGCGCCGATCTTGGGGTGCTGGTCACCAAAGGCCGGCTCCAGACCGAATCCTCGGGCAGCTCACCGTCGGGCACCGCCCTGACCATCCGGGCCCGCCACCTGATCGACTCGATCAGAAACGGATTTGCGGGTACCCCTATCACCGAGCCCGCATCCACCCCTCCCGCAGTCAAGTGAGGGCACCGGTCGGTTAGGGTCGGGACCAGTTCGACTACAGGAGGCACATTGATCGGCGGTGACCCAGGCCGTGTGCCGTCCGGGCTTACGCTCGACAACTGGCAGTCTGCACCGCAGCTACATTGGACCTTCCAGCACATCGCCGACTTCCTACCGGTGGCGACGATCTCCCGCGGCACCGGGCCGGTGGCAGAACTGCCTCCCGCCCCGGCCCCACTGGCCGAGATCACCTTCTTCGACGCCACCAACGGTAGGCAGACCAGCGTCGGCGAGGTGATGGCGACCACCGCCACCGACGGCTGGATCGTGGTTCGCGACGGTCGGGTACTGGCCGAGGAGTACTACGGCGGGATGACCTCCGGTACCCAGCACCTGCTGATGTCGGTGAGCAAGACGCTGGTCGCCAGTGTTGTCGGCGCGCTCTCCGGCTCCGGAGCCGTCGACGTCGACGCGCTGGTCACCGCATACGTGCCGGCCCTGGCGAGCTCGGGCTACGCCGGCGCGACGGTCCGCAATCTACTCGACATGCGTTCTGGCATAGCGTTTTCCGAAGAGTATCTGAACCCGATGGCCGAGGTGCGCCTGCTCGAGCAGGCGATCGGCTGGGCGCCACGCACTGTTGTCGGTCTGCCCACCACGATGTACGACTATCTCCTGACCCTGCGTCAGGAGGCACCGCACGGCGGCCCGTTCCACTACCGCTCCGCCGAAACCGACATCCTGGGCTGGGTGTGCGAGGCCGCGAGCGGTCAACGCATGCCGGAGCTGATGTCCGCGCTGGTGTGGTCGCATCTCGGCGCGCAGGCCGACGCCACCATCGGGGTCGACTCGGTGGGCACCGGCATGTTCGACGGCGGTATCAATGCCTGTCTGAGCGATCTGGCGCGGTTCGGGTCGCTGCTGTTGACCGGCGGAGTCTCGCTGACCGGTACCCAGGTGCTGCCCCCGGCGTGGGTGGCGGACACCCTTGCCGGTGGCCCCGATTCCCGGGAAGCGTTCGCCGCGAGCCCGGACGACAACCGGATGCCCGGCGGGATGTACCGCAACCAGGTCTGGTTCCCCTATCCGGGCGACAACGTGGCGCTGTGTCTGGGCATCCACGGTCAGATGATCTACGTCAACCGGGCGGCCAACATGGTGGCCGCCAAGCTCTCCAGCTGGCCACTGCCGCAGGACGCCACCAAGCTGTTCCCCGCCATCGCCGCCTTCGACGCCGTCGCCGCCTCGCTGCTCTAGCCGCCGCCTCCGGGTGCGGGCATCACAAAGCCGAACACCTGGGGGAACCCCAGCCCGCCGCGCAGCTCGGCGGGGGTGGCCAGCAGCACGTCACCGCGGCCGGGGTCGTAGATCCGGAATCGGTGTTCGTGGAATCCGATCAACAGCACCCAGTGCCGCGGAATCCCCTTCCCCAGCAGCATGGGCACCGGGAAGCCCTGCCGCACCTGCGCCGCGATGTCTTCGAGTTGGCCACCGGAACTGCGCGCCGGCCGCCAGTGATATCGGCGGGTGCTCCGGGCGTTGAGTGCCTGCACCATCCCCCAGGGGGTGGTGCCCAGCGCGCGGGGCCACACGGAGTTCAGTTGCCGGTGCAGTGCCGCCTGCTCGGCTTCGAACCACCCCGACTCCTCCAGATGCGCGGCGTACTGCGGATCCAGCATCGCGGCGGCGACGATCGCAGCGCTGGGCCCGCAGGTGACGCCGTCGCGCTGGCGCAGCTTCAGCTTGGTGAAATCCAGGGTCATCGGTTGCCAGGGTAGGCCGGTTCAGCGGTGATGATGGAGCACATGGCCACTCCGGACTCAGCAGACCCGGCCCTGACTGCGCTGTACCAGGCCCGGCCCGACCAGTTCACCGCGCTGCGCGCCGAACTGGTCGCCGACGCCAAGGAACGTGGTGACGCCGACGCTGCGCAGGCGCTGGCCGCGGCGCGAAAGCCGACCACCGCCGCCTGGGTGGTCAACCAGCTGGTGCACACCGACCCCTCGGCCCGCGACCGGTTGGGCGACCTGTCCGGCCGGCTGCGCACCGCCCACGCCGAGATGGACGGCGAACGCATCCGGGCACTGTCCGCCGAGCAGCGACTGCTGGTGGATCACCTCACCAAGGCCGCACTCAGCGGCGCCGAGCTTCCCAGCCCCACCGGGGCGCTGCGC
>NZ_JBARXZ010000043.1:0-3594 GCF_049647605.1 Mycobacterium sp.
CTTGTTCTGCGGGCGCTTTGCCCGGTACGGATTTCTGTTTCATCTTCGCTCCTTACGGCTACGATGAACCAGAAATCCTCCCTCCGTGAAGTTCCTTAATTGGTCTCAAGGGTGCTGACGGCAAACAGTGTGGCAATCAACGGAAAGGGATTTCGGGGAGATCGTGCGGCCCCATCGGTGACGTATGTTGCACCGAACCGGTTGTGACGGCGTCGTTCGTCGTGCTGCCGATCTTGCGGAAGTGATAATCGGGCGTGCCGAACATCGCTTCGAACGCCAACACACGTTTTAGGTAATGTCCGACGGAGAGTTCGTCGGTCATGCCGACGCCGCCATGGGTTTGCACGGCCGCTTCCGCGATGGTCCGTCCCATCTTTCCGGCTTGGGCCTTCAGTATCGAGACGTCACGCGCGGTGAGGCGACCCGCTTCGGCCAGCGCCGTGGAATACATCAGCGAGGCATAAGCCTTGGCGTGAGCGATCTTCATGTCGGCGAGGCGGTGCGCCACGGTCTGGAACGTGCCGATGGCAACGCCGAATTGCCTGCGCGTGGTGGCGTAGGCGCCGGTGATGCGCAGCAGTGCAGTCATCGCACCCACGGCTTCCGCGGCAAGAACGAGGATAGCATCCGAGATCAGCTTCGCAATGAGATGGTGCGCGTCGTTCGCCAGCACGTCGGCGTGGGTGCATGTGACATTATCGAAGCGCACATGCGCGGCACTACGTCCGTCCTGAGTCCGGAATGGCGTCAGGCTGATGCCCGACGCATGCGGATCGACCAGCAGCAGGACAAGGCCCTGCGTATCGCCGACTTGACCAGTGGCGCGCGCGGCGACGACCATGAAGTCGGCCTCCGCCGCGCCGAACACAAGCCGCTTCTCGCCGTTGAGCACGAGGCCGTCGCCGGACGGCGTCGCCGTCATCGCGATCTGGGCAGGCGTGGCGATGCCGCGATGTTCGTCATAGGCAAAAGCGCCAATGCTCTTGCCACTGATAAGATCGGCGAGATGCTTGTGGGTTGCGCCATGATTGCCCGTCGTCGCTAGCGCGCCGCCGGCGAGCGTCAGCGCGAACGCCCACGGCTCGACCGTCAGATGCTCGCCGAACACTTCGGCGACTGGGACGAGATCGGTAACAGAGCCGCCGAGGCCGCCCAAGTCTTCGGGGAACGGCAGTGCGAGCACGCCAAGCTCCGCGAACTGGCTCCATGCCGCCTTCGAATAAGGCGCTTCCGAACGCAATAATGCCTGACGCGCATCGAAGTCGTAGGTCTTGTCGAGATAGCGCGCCACGCTGTCGCGGAGCATCGTCTGCTCCTCGGTAAACAAGAAATCCATGATCTTGTCCTTACCGGTTGGCGGCCAGCACCGTGCGCGCGATCAGGTCGCGCTGCACTTCGTTGGTGCCGGCATAGATGGAGGTGGCGCGGGTGTTGAGGTAATACGGCATCGCGACCAGATCGAAGTCCGATCCCAGCGGCGCGACGTTCGAGCCGACGGTCAACGCTTCCAGTTGCAGCGGCACGGTCTCGATGCCGGACACGCGCGTCATCATGATCGACACACGCTGCGACAATTCCGAGTTCATCGTCTTGTTCATCGAGGGATAGGCGGCGTCGCGCACCATGGGGTGGCCGCTGATCGCAAGCTGCTCGAAATGACGATAGGACAGGATGTCCGCTTCCAACTCGCCGAGATCTCGCTGGAACACGGGATCATCCGCCACTACGCCTCCGAAGGGCGACAGCGTCTTTTTCGCGGCTTCGCGAATCCGCGCGATGCCATGCAGCAGTGCGGGGCTGGCGGCCGAGCCGCCGCGCTCGTGCTTCAACAGATGCTTGGCGACCGACCAGCCGTCGTTCTCCGCTCCGATCCGACCCGATTTCGGCACCCGCACATTGTCGAAAAAAACCTCGCATTGTTCCGGGAAGCCGTCGAGGCCGATGATCGGGCGGATGTCCATGCCCGGATAATCCGTGCGCTCCAGCAGCAGGAAGGTGATGCCCTCCTGCTTCTTTCCGGTCTTGCTGGTGCGCACCAGCATGAACATGCGGTTGGAGTGGTGCGCCAGCGTGGTCCAGATCTTGGATCCGTTGATGATGTAGTCGTCGCCGTCGGACACCGCCGAGCACTGGAGCGAGGCGAGATCGGAGCCGGCGTTCGGTTCGGAATATCCTTGCGTCCAATAGACGTCTCCGGAAAGGATCAATGGCAAGTGCTTGCGCTTCTGCTCTTCGGTACCAAGGTCGATCAGCATGGGCCCGACCATCTGCAGACAGTTCGGCAACAGCGGCGGCAGTTGGCGCTTCCGACACTCTTCCGCGAAAATATAGCGCTGTTCCACCGACCAGCCGGTCCCGCCATATTCCTTTGGCCATGCCGGCGCCGCCCATCCCTTGGCGTTGAGGATCTTCTGCCAGGCGATAGCCTGCTCGAAGGGGGCGAACACGCTGGTCGTTTTCGCGCCTGCTTCGCGAATGTCCGGTGTTGGGGCCGTATCAAGAAATGCCGCCACCTCTTGGCGGAAATTCTCGAGCTCAGGTCCAAATTCAATATTCATCCGTCGTCTTTCGCTCCCACCCTCGGCCTACCGATACCTACCTGTTCGACCTGCGTCACTCGGCACGTGGTCGCTCAATGCTCCATTATCCGCGGCGGCGACCAAAGTGCCTGACCAATGATCGACTTGTTCGAGTCATATCCCTTTCCAGGATGACCCATCCCGATGCTGTGCACGCAAGGTGCAGATGAGAATAATGCTGACTTCGATATCTGCCGGCGGCAAGCGCTATTTTCATTTTCAAGAAGCAGAGCCTCTTGCTGCAGAGAGAGGAGACTTGACGGAATTTCGTGAGGCGCTTCTTCGGCCTGCCATTTACGTGCGCAACCATATGCCGAAATGTCGACAAAATGGCTCGCACGTCTCATTGCAGGGAATTGGTCAAGATCAGGATTGCGACCGATCCGTCGAAGTTGTTTCCCGATCCGGGCGCCTCGGATCGCTTCTACCGTGTCGATGACGCATCCCGGAGGATGCGCTCCTTGGCCCGTGGTTTCCGCAAAAACGTAACGGCATTCGCCGTTATGCGTCGTCGGCCAATTCCTCGGTCCGCTCCGATCGCACATATCGTCGGATGACAAGGATTCGAAGTTCTCAAGTCCTTATCCTCTGGTCGCATCTCTTCATCATTCACCTACCGACCGATTGCCCGTTCCCGCGCTCAAGAACGGCTGCAGGACGCCCAAAATGGCTTTCCGGGAAGCGAACGCTGCCACTCGCATCCGATGCACATAGGCTTCAAAACAAGGTAAATAAATACCTGTTTCACATTAACGGTATTATATAACCGATATAGAACGCGTCTGCGTGGTGGTTTAAAGCCCTTCGTCTGGTCGGTTGGGGTGATGCTCCACGGAAAAAAGTACCCCCTCCAATCGGCGCGAAATCCAAATGTTCATTTCGTCTTTGGTCCCGTGGTCATTTCCGGGAGGACATTCGCCTGATATCGACGACGGTGGCGTCGGTCGCTTCGATTTTCATGGGTGTTTCCGGCGAGGACGAATTTGGTCACTGGGCGCTGCCCATCATCGTCATT
>NZ_JBARXZ010000044.1:0-5219 GCF_049647605.1 Mycobacterium sp.
GAGCCCGGGTGATGTGACGGCCGGGGTGCTGGAGCATGACCGCGACGGCTCCGGTGCCGCGGTGCTGGCCGCGCTGGGCCTGCTGGCGGCCGAGGTGGCTCGCCGCCTGGTCACCGGTGGGCTGACGATTGTCGGGGTCACCGGGTCGTCGGGAAAGACCTCGACAAAGGACTTGCTGGCCGCGGTGCTGGCGCCGTTGGGCCCGGTGGTGGCGCCGCCGGGGTCGTTCAACAATGAGCTCGGCCACCCGTGGACGGTGTTGCGCGCCGACGAGAGCACCCGATACCTGATTCTGGAGATGTCGGCCCGTCATCCGGGCAACATCGCCCACCTGGCCGCGATCGCCCCGCCGCAGATTGCCGTCGTGCTCAATGTGGGTACCGCTCACCTCGGTGAGTTCGGCAGCAGGCAGGCCATCGCGGACACCAAAGCTGAACTGGCGCAGGCGGTGCCGGCGTCGGGGGTGGTGGTGCTCAACGCCGACGACAGCGCGGTGGCGGCCATGGCCGGCCTGACCGCTGCCCGGGTGGTGCGGGTGAGCCGCAACAGCCATGCCGATGTGTGGGCCGATGAGGCGACCCTCGATGCCGAGGCCCGGCCCGCTTTCTCGCTGCACTTCAGCGGCGGCGCCGTGCCGGTGTCGCTGGCCGTCCACGGCGATCACCAGGTGTCCAATGCGTTGTGTGCGGCCGCGGTTGCGCTGGAGTGCGGTGCCACCGGCGAGCAGGTGGCCGCGGCGCTGGCTGCGGCGGGCCCGGTGTCCAAGCACCGGATGGCTGTGACCACCCGCGCCGACGGGGTGACCGTCATCAACGACGCCTACAACGCCAATCCCGATTCGATGCGCGCCGGCCTGCAGGCGCTGGCCTGGATGGCCCGCGGTGAACGGGGGGCGTCACGCCGGAAGAGTTTTGCGGTGCTGGGGGAGATGGCCGAGCTCGGCGAGGACGCCATTTCCGAGCACGATCTCATCGGCAGGCTGGTGGTGCGATTAGATGTCAGTCGACTCATCGTCGTGGGAACCGGGAGGTCTATGAGCGCCATGCTTCACGGGGCGGTCATGGAGGGATCGTGGGGTTCCGAGGCCACCCAGGTCGCCGATGTGTCGGCCGCCCTGGAACTGTTGCGATCGGAGCTTGCCGAGGGTGATGTGGTGCTGGTGAAGGCCTCGAATTCGGCGGGATTGAGCGCCCTGGCGCAGGAACTTGCGGGGGATACCGACCGATGAGACTGATCCTGATCACCGTCGGCATTTCACTGGCGGTGTCGATCTTGCTGACGCCGTGGCTGATCCGGCTGTTCACCAGGCAGGGCCTCGGGCACGAGATCCGCGAGGACGGCCCCCCGAGTCACAAGACCAAACGTGGCACCCCCTCGATGGGTGGGGTGGCCATCCTGGCCGGCATCTGGGCGGGGTACCTGGGCACTCACCTGGTGGGTGTGGCGCTCAACGGGCAGGGCCCGTCGGCGTCGGGTCTGCTGGTGCTCGGCCTGGCCACCGCGCTGGGGCTGGTCGGCTTCATGGACGACCTGATCAAACTGCGCCGCGCCCGCAACCTGGGGCTGAACAAGACCGCCAAGACCCTCGGTCAGATCATTGCCGCTGTTCTGTTCGGCGTGCTGGTGCTGCAGTTCACCAACGCCGACGGGTTGGCTCCCGGCAGTACGGAGCTGTCGTATGTCCGCGAGATCGCCACGGTGGCGTTGCCGCCGATGGTGTTCATCCTGTTTGTGGTGATCCTGGTCAGTGCCTGGTCGAATGCCGTGAACTTCACCGACGGCCTGGACGGGCTGGCCGCCGGCTGTATGGCCATGGTGGCGGCGGCCTATGTGCTGATCACCTTCTGGCAGTACCGCAACGCGTGTGCCACCGCTCCCGGGCTGGGTTGCTACAACGTGCGGGATCCGCTGGACCTGGCGATCGTGGCGGCGGCCACCGCCGGCGCCTGTATCGGCTTCCTGTGGTGGAACGCCGCACCGGCCAAGATCTTCATGGGGGACACCGGGTCGCTGGCCCTGGGCGGCATCATCGCCGGCATCTCGGTGACCAGCCGCACCGAGGTGCTGGCCGTGGTGCTCGGTGCGCTGTTTGTTGCCGAGATCGTCTCGGTGGTGGTGCAGATCCTGGCATTCCGGACGACGGGCCGGCGGGTGTTCCGGATGGCGCCGTTCCACCATCACTTCGAGCTTGTCGGCTGGGCCGAGACGACGGTGATCATCCGCTTCTGGCTGTTGACGGCGATCGCCTGTGGTTTGGGTGTGGCGCTGTTCTACGGCGAGTGGCTCGGTGCGATCGGTGCCTAGATGAGCGACGTGCTGGAACCTCTGGTTCCGGGTGCGCGCGTTCTGGTGGTCGGTGCCGGGGTGACCGGGCGGGCGGTGCTGAAGGCACTGGCGCCGCTGGGGGTGGTGGCCGATCTCACCGATGACCGGCGCGGCGCTCTGGAGCCGTTTGCCGAGCAGGGGGTGCCGGTGCTGGGCCCCGATGCCGCGGTGGCCGGGATCACCGAGTACTGCCTGGTGGTGACGAGTCCGGGCTTGCCGCCCACCTCGCCGGTGCTGACGGCGGCCGCGGCTGCCGGGATACCGGTGTGGGGCGATGTCGAGTTGGCGTGGCGCCTCGATCGGTCGGGCCGGTTCGGCCCGCCGCGGCGCTGGCTGGTGGTGACCGGGACCAACGGCAAGACCACCACCACCTCGATGCTGCAGGCGATGTTGACCGCGGCGGGCCGTCGCAGCCTGTTGTGCGGCAATATCGGTGACCCGGTGCTCGACGTGCTGGAGCAGCCGTCGGAACTGCTGGCTGTCGAATTGTCGAGCTTTCAGCTGTGGTGGTCGTCGTCGCTGCGCCCGGAGGCAGGTGTGGTGCTCAATGTCGCCGAGGATCACCTGGATTGGCACGGGTCGATGGAGCATTACATCCGGGCCAAGGCCCGGGTGCTGGCCGGCCGGGTGGCCGTTGTCGGTCTCGACGATCCCATTGCCGCCGGTCTGCTGGCCGCGGCGGAGGCGCCGGTGAAGGCCGGTTTCACCGTCGCCGAGCCGGGGCCGGGCCAGTTGGGGGTCCGCGACGGGATGCTGGTCGACAACAGTTTTGGTGACGGGCTGGTGCTGGCGCCGGTGGAGCTGCTGAGCGTGGCGGGACCGGTGGGGGTGCGCAATGCGCTGGCGGCGGCGGCGTTGGCCCGGGCGGTCGGTGTGCCACCGGAGGCGATAGCGGAGGCGCTGGCCCAGTTCCGCGTCGGCCGGCACCGCGCCGAGGTGGTGGCGGTGGTCGACGGGGTTCGGTATGTCGACGATTCCAAGGCCACCAATCCGCACGCTGTCGAGGCCTCGGTGTTGGCGTATCCGCGGGTGGTGTGGGTGGCCGGTGGCCTGTTGAAGGGCGTGTCGATGGATCAGACGGTGCGGCGCATCGCCGACCGGCTGGCCGGGGTGGTGGTGTTGGGCCGCGACCGGGCGGTGGTCGCGGAGGCGATCTCACGACACGCGCCCGATGTCCCCGTCGTTCAGGTTGTGACGGGGGAGGATGCTGAGGTGCATGAGACCAGTGGGACGTATGTGACTCGTGTGATCAGAGCCTCGGACGGGACCGACGAGGACGTATTGGGGACCCGGGTGATGACCGAGGTTGTCGCCGCGGCCCACGAACTCGCGGTGCCCGGCGATACCGTTCTACTGGCTCCCGCCGGCGCCTCCTTCGACCAGTTCGACGGCTACGCCGCTCGCGGTGACGCCTTCGCGGCCGCCGTCCGCGCCCTCACGGGGTAACCCGACGATGGCCAGCATCCTGAACCGGTGGCGCCACCGCAGCGACGCCGCCCCCGGCGCCGACGAGGCGGTCGCCGAGGCTACCGACGACCTCAGGTCGGACTCCGTGGACTCTGTAGACACCGAACCGACACCTGTCATCGTCAAAGACGAGAAGGGCAAAGACGAGAAGCCGCAGTCCAGCGGCGCCAAGACGGCCGCCCGGCTGGCCGGGACCAAATTCGGCAGCTGGCTGTCGCGGCCCATGACGTCGTTCCATCTCATCATCGCGATCACCGCCTTGCTGATCACCCTGGGACTGACCATGGTGTTGTCGGCCTCCGGTGTGTACTCCTACACGGCCGAATACCGGGGATCATCCTGGTCGGTGTTCAACAGGCAGGTGGTGTGGACGGTTGTCGGCCTGATTGCCTTCTATATCGCAGTGCGGATGCGGGTGAGCGTCATGCGGCGGCTGGCTTTTCCCGGCTACGTCGTGTCGGTGGGGTTGTTGATCCTGGTGTTGATCCCCGGAATCGGCACCATCGCCAATGGATCTCGCGGCTGGTTTGTCATCGCAGGGCTGTCCATGCAGCCCTCGGAGTTGGCCAAGATCGCGTTCCTGGTCTGGGGCGCCCACCTGCTGGCCACCCGCCGTCTGGAGCACGCGTCGCTGAAGGAGATGCTGGTGCCACTGGTGCCGGGTGCGGTGATCGCGCTGGCACTCATCCTGGCTCAGCCCGACCTCGGGCAGTCCATCTCCATGGGCATCATCCTGCTCGGTTTGCTGTGGTACGCAGGTCTGCCGCTGCGGGTCTTCATGACGTCACTGGTCGCGGTGGTCAGTGCGGCCGTGGTGCTGGCCATGGTCGAGGGCTACCGCTCGGCTCGGGTGCAGTCCTGGCTCGACCCCAATGCCGACGCCCAGGGGGCGGGCTATCAGGCCAGGCAGGCCCGCTTTGCGTTGGCCAACGGCGGCGTGTTCGGCGATGGCCTGGGGCAGGGCACCGCCAAATGGAATTACCTGCCCAACGCCCACAACGATTTCATCTTCGCGATCATCGGTGAAGAGCTGGGCTTCATCGGCGCCTTCGGTCTACTGCTGCTGTTCGGGCTCTTCGGCTACACCGGTATGCGGATCGCCACTCGTTCCGTCGACCCGTTCCTGAAACTGCTCACCGCCACGACCACGATGTGGATCCTCTCGCAGGTATTGATCAACGTCGGCTATGTGATCGGCCTGCTCCCGGTCACCGGGCTGCAGCTGCCGCTCATCTCGGCCGGTGGAACATCAACGTCGACAACGCTTCTCATGATCGGCATCATGGCCAACGCGGCGCGCCACGAACCTGATGCGGTGGCTGCGCTGCGGGCCGGTCGCGACGATCGGATGAACCGCGTCCTGCGGCTGCCGCTGCCCGAGCCCTATGTGCCCTCGCGCGTCGAGGCCCTGCGGGACCGCCTGCGGT